>JARNMJ010000009.1 GCA_029432795.1 Pontiellaceae bacterium B12219 | reverse complement strand
CAGGTGATGCTGGATCTCCCCGGTTCGTCCGGGGAACGCCGCTTAATTTAAAGGGAAGAGGATCGCGGCTGAATCAACTTCAGCCATAAGGTCTGTGAAGAGAAATATATAAAAAGACCTGACCCAGCGCCTGCCCGGCACCAAGGATTCGGTTCAGAATGGCACTACTCATAGAGGTTTGTTTCCATTATTGTGGTGTTGCCTGTTTGAGCTCATTGAGCTTGTCAGCTAAGTCTGCAGGACTTAGGAATGCACTTTCTCTTCCAATCTTAGTTTCCAAAAGCAAATGATATTGGGCCAGAGTGCGCAAATGTTTTCTAGCACTATTGGCCACTACATCATATTTTCTCACAATCGTTTTTGCTGTAAAAACCGAGCCCGGGTTTCTCAGAGCATCCTTTAGAATATTCAGTTCTACTTTATTTAGGGCTCCTTCCAGAGAGCTGTCCTTAAGTGCAAGCAATACGGCCTTGTATTCCTGTTGTTTTCGCTTGAGATAACCAAAGAAGTTATCAATTGCGCGGAGGCACACATTAAGTTGGTAATCAATAAAATAGGTTAGGTCACCTTCATCTGTTTCGCAGTAAAGGTAGGCATTTTGGTACTTTACCGGAGCTTCTTTCAGAAGCTTGCTGATAGAAATATATTCGAATAACCAATAACCGGACTTTAGCATGTACCAGTAAAAGAGAGCTCGCGCAACACGCCCGTTTCCATCGCCAAATGGATGAATGAACCCAATCATGAAGTGAATAATAATTGCTTTGATAACGGGATGAATAAATTCGTTTTCTGTCCCATCATGATCTTTGTTTGCAAAATCATACAGTTCCGCCATCCGTTCGCTAATTTCTGAGGCAAGAGGAGGTGTATGAATGATCTCATGAGATTGCTTGTCCTTGACGGCAATAGAGTCATCCTCGCGGAATGCTCCAGGTACGGCATCATTGTTTATGGCATCTTCTGTTGCGAGAAGGTGTAGCTTTAAAATCAACTCTTCAGAGAGCTCACTATTCTTTCGGTCTTTAGCAGCCCTAAGAAGCTGATAGTTATTGATTATCATGCGTTCTGACTCAGTTTTGGGCTTGGTGTCGCTGTTCAGCAGAGCTTTTGCTTTCGTATAGGTTGTAGTCGCACCTTCAAGCTGAGCAGAATTAATGGTCTCTTCTTGGATCAGCGAGCTAACTAAATAATGGTTTTGTCCCGCATTATTTAGTAGCTCATTATCAGATGTATCAATATGACCTGCAGCTAATTTATCAATTTTGTGTAATTGAGCTTGAAGTCCATCTGGAGCGCAAAAGCTGAACCTACTGTTTTTGTTGCTTGATAACGTCACATTTTTAGATATTTGCTTTCTAACAAGCTTTGTTGCCATCCAAAATAGTTCTGCATCATCGAATTGGGATCGCTTATGATAAATATCATTCCAATGAAAATAACGTCCTTTGTTATCTGTTACAGAGGCCTTCTGTAGTGCTGCAAAAAGTTCTGGGGCCCGCTTTTCAAGGGCTTCCATATTGATTTTTGGTGGTAACTTTACTCTCATTTACTACTCCGTAACTCAAATATTTATAAATGAGTTATGATCAATTATTACAACAACGTAAAGAGGCAATTGATTATTATTTGAGTGACTAATCGAAATAAAAAGAGAAAGGGGCACTTCAGAACGGAACGACACTAAGTTAAAGAGGAATTAGTAGGTTTATGCCATTTCAAAGAAGAGTCCGGCGGAATTCGGCATAAAATACAGCACCCCTCGAACTCAATGAGTGAAGGGGCGGCAATCAACTTTCTATTTAATCGGAGCAGCCTGTATATGCCTTGTTCGCGTCTTTACTGCCAAATTTTCGAGATGTAAACCACTATATCGAAGTGGAAGTGTACGAAAGAAAGACATAGATCTAATTCACTAAAAAAATCACACAACAGCACATGGACCTTACGGTGAAAACACCGTTTGATCCGGTCGATGTTTATACGCACGGGGTGGCCACCCCAAACGTTGGGTGTGGAACGGAAAACACACAAAACAGAGTTAACCCGGATATTTCATGAGTAGTTGGTTGACCGCAAAGGCACAAAGATCGCTGAGCAAATCCCTCGGCGGCGTGTTTTTTAGACAGGATCAACGGGATTTACAGGATTCAGGCAAGCTCAGCCATCGTCCGCCGTTGTTTTTCCGGTGCCGGGGACAGCACTCTTCTGGGGCTATTGGAGGCGTGCGGTGACCAGAGCGAAGAGTTCCTGTCGGGGATAAGCTGTACTCATGTGGAAGCGGATTCGCCGAGTATTGCGGACGGTGACGGCCCCGATTCGGATGAGTTTGTTGCGGATGGAGGCGCTCGTCGCGTTGGCCAACCGCGTGATTTTCAGGGCGGTGCGCCGGATATGCTCGAAGAGCACGTAGGTAAATGAACTGAGCATGAGCCGCAGTTGGTTGGGCCACCAGTTGTGGCAGCTGGTGCGGTCTGCATAGAGGTCGAGCTGCTGTTCTTTGATTCGATTCTCCATGTCGCCGCGTGCGCAGTAGATTTCGTCGTAGAGTTCCTGAGCGTCGCCTTCAAGCGAGGTGAGGATGAAGCGGGTGTTTGCCCCCAGGATCGTATGTTCGGCCTTAATGATGACGCGGCGTTCCCGGTCCCAGGTTGCAGCGGCATAGTTGAATTCGCTGAAGAGTCGTTGCTTCTCTTCGGTCTGTTCGTAGGCGGCTTTGGATTGTTCGATAAGCCGTGCACCGAATTGCTTGAGCCGGGCATTGCCTCCGATGCCAACGATGTAGTCGACCCCGTGCGATTCGCACCAGCGAAGCATTTTCCATCGGCAAAAGCCGCTGTCGCCGCGGAAGATTACGTTCATCTCCGGCCAGACCTCCCGCACGCGTTTGGTCAGCAGGGCAAGGATCGCCCAGGCGTGTTTGGCTCCATCGATTTTCGAGGGACGCAAATAGGCACAGAGCAGTTGCGAACCGCAAAAGACGTAGAGCGGAAGGAAACAGTAGTGGTCGTAGTACCCATGAAAGAAACGGCCGTCCTGATCGCCGTGCACGACGTCGTCGGTTGCATCGAAGTCCAGGATGATCTCTTTAGGGGCAACAGTATGCGAGCGAATGAACTGCTCAACGAGCAGCGCATTCATATCGACTGCGGCCTGTCTCTGCGCCGAATTTTCAAAACGCCAGCGCGTCGAGGGACTCGCCAGCGCTTTGTCGCATCCAACGGCCGTTTGCAATGCGATGTCCTGCCGAAGTTCATCGTGGTCGTTGAGATCCTCCTCTCCACAGCCCAGCGCATAGACGCGTTGCCGAAACATCTGTTCGATCGAATGTTTCACACTCGCCTTACGCCGGTCATCCGGAATAAGCCGAGCCGCCGCACGAGTCAGTCCGAGTTTACGATCCGCCTGCCGGAGCAGCAGTACGCCGCCGTTCGAAGTGATATTACCGCCGGAAAAATCAACCGTGATCTTACGGGATTTACAGGATGGAAAGTTGAAATGAGTTTGTGTATATTCTGTCATAGCGTTTTTTCTGCGATCTCTGTGGTAAGAGGCTGCACTATAGCAGTTAACAGGAAAAACGCTTCTTCGTTTATGAAATATTCAGGTTAATGGCTCCCAGACCTGTTGCCAGGGCAGACATCAGCCGCACGGCAAAATTGGTCTCTCCGAAAATACCCATAACCAGCGCATTGAGCGCATGACCTCCCGCAGGTTTTTCAAAATAGCGCAGCCCATTAAGGTGGGAAACATAAAAACGCGATTGCCCGAAGAATATCATTTATCTCATGAAAACAAAATTTTTCCTCCCTGCCGTATATTTTATCGCTTTGAAAATGATAGAGCCTGTATTCTTGCACATCATGCATTCGGAAAGGCTGCTGAAGCCCTTCCTGTTAGACCGACGGAATAGGGATAAATAACGACCTCCCAATCTACCGAACCGCAAGCACCCGATGAACAGTCTGATCTACATACTGATTGCCGCCAACCTGATTGCCTTCATACAGATGGCGATTGATAAGCGGCTGGCCGTTAAACAAAAGAGCCGCATTCCGGAGGCTCAGCTGATTGCTCCGACCCTGTTCGGCGGCATCTTCGGTGTCGTGCTGGGCATGATCCTCTTTCGGCATAAAACCGCAAAAAAGAGTTTCCAGTTTAAGCTCTTCATGGCGCTGGTTACCTTCGGGCTGGTCGTTTTTGTAACGCTCCGATCCATGAAATAGATCCCCAACACCAAAAAAGCGGAGCCGAAGGCCCCGCTTTTTTCCGGTAGGGAAGCGTGTCCTCACGCGTCCGCTCAGGAACGGCGGACTGAGGACAGTCCGCCCTACCCCAATCTACTTATTTGCGCGGAAGTATTCGATGAGCGCGTTGGTGGAGGAATCGTGTTTGAGTTCGCTGTCGCCTTCGAGCTCCGGCAGGATTTCCGCCGCGAGGACTTTTCCGAGCTGCACGCCCCATTGATCGAAGGAGTAGATATCCCAGATAATGCCCTGCACAAAAATCTTATGTTCGTAGAGCGCCACGAGCTGGCCGAGCACGGACGGCGTCAGTTTTTCAGCCATAATGCTGTTGGTCGGACGGTTGCCTTCGAAGGTTTTGTGCGGAATCAATTCGGCCGGCACGCCTTCGGCCTTTAACGACTCGGCGGTTTTCCCGAAGGCGAGTGCTTCGGTCTGCGCGAAGAAATTGGCCATCAGTTTCACGTGGTGATCGCCAATCGGATTCTGCGATTTGCAGAAAGCCAGGAAGTCGCATGGAATCAGCTTGGTGCCCTGGTGAATCAGCTGATAGAAGGCGTGTTGTCCGTTGGTGCCGGGCTCGCCCCAGATGATGGGCCCGGTCTGCCATTCAACTTTTTCGCCGGAACGGGTGATGTATTTGCCGTTCGATTCCATATCGCCCTGCTGGAAGTAGGCGGCGAAGCGGGACAGATATTGATCGTACGGAAGGATCGCCTGCGACTCGGCGCCGAAGAAGTTGTTATACCAAATGCCCAGCAGCGCGAGGATGACCGGCATGTTTTCAGCCAGCGGCGCAGTGCGGAAATGGGTATCCATTTTATGGTAGCCGGCAAGCAGCTCGGTGTAGTTTTCCGGGCCGATGGCGAGCATCAGCGGCAGACCGATGGCGGAGGTGAGCGAATAGCGCCCGCCGACCCAGTCCCAGAACGCAAACATATTGGCAGTATCGATTCCGAATTCGGAAACGGCATCGGCATTGGTGGAGAGCGCCACAAAATGTTTGGCAATGGCGGCATCGTCCTTCAGCGATTCCAAACACCAGGCGCGCGCGCTGTGCGCATTGGTCATGGTTTCCTGGGTAGTGAAGGTTTTGGAGGCCACGATGAAGAGCGTTTCATCGGCTTCCAATCCATGGAGGGCTTCAGCGATATGCGTGCCGTCGACATTGGAAACAAATACGAGGTTGAGATTGCGCTGGCTGTAGGCTTTCAGTGCTTCACAGGCCATCACCGGTCCGAGATCGGAACCGCCGATCCCGACGTTCACGATGTTTTTGATCGGTTTGCCGGTATAGCCTTTCCACTCGCCGGAACGGACCTTATTGGAAAAAGCGGCCATTTGGTCGAGTACAGCGTGCACTTCCGGAATGACGTTCACACCGTCGACTTCAATCACCGCATCTTTCGGAGCACGGAGCGCCACGTGGAGCACGGCACGGTCTTCGGTGGCATTGATCTTTTCGCCGGTAAACATGGCTTCGATCCATTTTTTAAGATCCGCCGATTCAGCCAAAGCCACCAGCTTGCTCATGGTTTCAGCCGTAATCCGGTTTTTTGAATAATCCAGCAGCAGATCTTCAGCCTTGAGTGTGAATGCGGCTGCCCGCTTGGAATCCTTAAAAAGTTCGCGAAGATGCACCTCTTTAATTGCGTCATAGTGGCTTTCGAGGGCTTTCCATTCTGAACGTTCTGTCAATTTGGCGGTCATAAAAACTGTCTCCGGTTTCAATTGGTTAAGAGTCTTTGAAAATATAGGCAATCAAACATGCGTTAAAAGGAAAAACGCAGGAATCTATGCCTTAATGCGGCTTGTTTTGCCTTGGATCGGCAGATAATGTGGTTGAATCTAAATTGCGACTAAAGGATTTGTATGACGATTAGAACATTAATACCGGTTTGCATGGCTCTCGCCCTTCCAATGTTTGGAACGGCTGATGTTGAAAAAAGCGATCTGGATGTAAAAAAGATCAGTCGGACGGTCGCGTATTCGCTGCCGGTCTTTCACCTGAATCAATTGCCGATGGATGCCTATATTTCCACGAATGCCTTCGATCTTTATATCGATTCGCTTGATCCGGCGCGCAGCTATTTTCTGCAATCGGACATCGAGATGCTCAGTAAAGATGCCCAAAACCTGCACAAACGGTTGCGTAAGGGCGATATTGAATTTGCCATTGATGCTTACAATATTCTGATGGAACGGATTCAGAACCGGATTGAATTTTCGGAAAAGCAATTGGAAAAAGGCTTCGACGTCAATGTGGACGAAGAGTTTGTCTGGGATCGCAAGGATATGGCCTGGCCGCAGAATGAAGCCGAATGGGACGACCTCTGGCGGAAGCGCCTCAAGAACGAATACATTGCCCGTCTCGTTTCCAAAGAAGTATACAGCTCGGAAGAGACGAACAGCGTCGAAACCGTTTCGACAAATCAGGTTGTTGAAGCGGAAACCGTTTCAACCAACACAGTCGCGGAATACTCTGAAGAACTGGAGGAAGCCAACCTGACTCCGGAAGAGTTTATCATGGAGCGCTACAAACAGTTTCAGCTGACGATGGAATCGTTTGACGAAGAGATGCTGCTGCAGCGCTACCTCTCCTCCTTCTCGCTGGTGTACGACCCGCACTCCGATTATATGTCGCCCAGCAGCGTTGAAGATTTTGATATTAACATGAAACTTTCTCTCGTTGGCATTGGCGCCATGCTTCGCCCTGACGACGGTACGGCACGGATCGTACGCATTATTCCCGGCGGCCCGGCCGACCGCGACGGGCAACTGGAAGCGGGCGACAAAATCATTGCTGTTGCTCAGGGAAATGAAGAACCCGTCAGCATTCTGCACTGGCCGCTCTACAAAGCCGTACGTTTGATTCGCGGTGAAATCGACACAACGGTTGTCCTGACGGTTATCCCGGCTTCCGATCGTTCCGGTACCCGCACCAAAAAAATCAGTCTCGTCCGCGATGAGGTCAAACTTGAAGAGCAGGCTGCCAAGAGCGAAGTGAAGGAAGTCGACATCGGCAATGGCCAAATGCGCAAACTGGGTGTGATTACTCTTCCCGACTTTTATGCCGACTTCAATGCAACCAGTCATAATGAGAAGGATGCCCGCCGGGCATCAACCGACGTGCGCCGCCTGATTCGTGAACTGATGAAAGAAGGCATTGAAGGCCTGGTGCTCGACCTTCGCAATAATGGCGGCGGCTCACTGGTTGAGGCCATCGAATGTGCCGGGCTCTTCATCTCCTCCGGACCGATTGTTCAGGTGAAAGAGAAGCGTGGTGTACAGGTGCTGCCCGATGCCGATCCTACCGTCGAATATGACGGCCCGATGATTGTGCTCGTTAACCGTCTAAGTGCCTCTGCCTCGGAAATTCTCGCTGCAGCACTGCAGGACTATAAACGCGCAATCATTGTCGGCGACAAACAAACCCATGGCAAAGGCTCCGTGCAAACCCTGATGCCGCTGGGCGATCGTAAAGGTTCTCTTAAACTGACCACGGCCGGCTTCTACCGCATCAACGGCGGTTCCACCCAGTTGAAGGGGGTCACACCCGACATTATTATTCCTTCGTATCTGGATGTGATGGACGTGGGCGAAGATTCCCTCGAACACGCCCTGCCCTGGGATACCGTCCGTCCGGCAATGTACCGCTCTCTGGACGGATTCGATGCACAGCTTCCGCTGCTGACCGAACATTCGAATGAACGCCTCGAGAACAATGAAGAGTTTCAGCTCTTCCTTACCCGCCGCGACCGATTGAAAGAACGCTACGAAACCAAAACCGTTTCGCTATCGCTCAGCAATCGCCTGGCGGAAGCCGAAGCCGAAAAGGAACTCGACGACATTCAATCCGGCGCATTTTTGACGGACGATGAAGAAGACGATGAACAGGCCAGCAAGGACATCATCCTCGACGAAACATTGTTCATTCTTTCCGACATGATCGACATGGAAAAGATTGCCGAACAGTCCCCCCTGCTGGCACCGAACCTGAGCGAGAACTAATCCCCGTTCAGCAAAAAGAACAGCGTTAAAAAAATGGTTCAGGGCAAAATGAGTCTGTGAGTAGCGAATTGGAAATCATTTTGAGCTCTTCGTAGAATTTCATGGAAGGGGCAACGGATTAATGGAAATATTTTGGTGCATGCGCGGGGTTTCTTTTTTGCTGTCCCTAAATTTGGCTTCATGACCTGTGCATGAATGTAACAGATTTTTCAGTATATACTTATAGCATTTACATTAATCCGTTGGTACCAGCGAACAACCGAACCGCGATCCGTTGCGAATAAATTTCCGGAGTACGAGACAGAGGCTCTGGAAATCACCAGCTTCATCACAAAAATCTACGCAGTCTCATGTTGCCTGCTATTTTCCAGCAGAGCTGCAGACTTAGACCTGACTGTTCAACGTGCCTTCCAGCCCGTTCACATAAAGCGTCTGAGTCGGGAATGCGAATTCAATACCGGCTTCGTTATAGCGCTTGAGCAATTCCATATTGAGCCCGTTGGCGTGCTCCATATACTTCCAGTATTCCGGCGGGTGGTACCAGTAAATCGCAATGATATTCAGCGAGCAGTCGTTGAAATCGCTGAAGAAAACACGGGGCGGAAGATCCTCCTTCATGCCTTCATGATTCTCCAGCAGCTCTTTCAGAATATCGATGGCCTCCTGCACTTTTTCCGGAGAAGTATCGTAAGTCACCGTGACATTCATCACCCGTTTAATGAAGGGCCGTTTCGACACATTCTGAATCATCATATTCGCTAATTCACCATTCGGTACGGTTACGAGATGACCGTCCAGCGTCCGGATTCGGGTTGAACGGAAGCCGACTTCCTCGATGCTTCCATCATGCCCGCCCACTTTAATGCGTTCGCCGAGCTCGAACGGTTTATCGGCAAAAATGACCAGCGAACCGAAAAAGTTTTTGATGGTTTCCTGTGCGGCCAATGCAACCGCCAATCCGCCAACTCCCAGCCCCGTGAGGATGGTCGTGATCGGTTTATCGCTTAGAATCTGGGCAATCTGAACCAGACCGAGCACCACCACAATCACGCGCAGACTCTTGCGGACAACCGGGGCCATCAGATCATCCATTTTGGTTTCGGTCTTGCTCGTAATATGGATGATGATGAAATCAACCACATCGACCAGCGAATAGATGAAAAATGCAATCGCCACTGTGAAAATGACATCAAATCCATCATGGATAATGTCATAAACCGACTTGCTGAGCTCCAAGCCACTCAATCCACATAACAAACCGATGGCGGAAAAAAGAAAAGGAATCGGTCGGCCAAGCGCCTTAAGTGTTACAAGAATAAGCGGTCGATTTTCAAAACGTTTCGCTTTGCCCAGATTAGCCAGAATAAGCTGCAGCACTTTACCGAGCAGCATCGGCCCAATGACCCACCCCAACAGCACCAGGATTTCTCCCCAGCTAATTCCTGCAATCGCTTCGTTATTCAACATCAATTTATCTCCATTCAAATTGTGCGCTGAAGATAAATTCTTTACAGGGAATGCCAAGTCCCAAACGCTGAAAAAATTACCGATCAGGTTACCGGTGATTTTCCACCGTCGGGGGAGTTGAATTTCCGGAAGCCTGCATATTCAGGGCCTCGGGAAACTGCTGATAATGTGCGCGCACAGCAGCGGCGAGCTTCTTTTTCACCCCTTCATCAATCGTGCAAACCCCCACGTTTGGAAGCGCGGCAATGAGTTTATCCAGTAAACGGTCCTGCGGTTCCGGCATACGCGACTGCCACGATGCCAGCAGGTTTTTATCGATCCGGGCCGGCAGCGAACCCAGAATTCCGACATCGTTCTGATCGTGCACCATCAAACCGGTTGTCGTCCCGCGATCGAGCGTGAGCACCTGGAAAAAATAGAGAGTGCGGTAGGCCAGCTGGGCGGCGCGGTCCGCCTCCGAAGGCGGAATATTTTCCGACACAGCATGTTCCAACAGCTGGAGATACGCATCAATTGAAGCCTCCCCTACTTTTCGAGCCAGCAACAGATCCGCATTGAAATCGCCGGTATTAAAATTTTCCAGATAGAAGTGAGTGATTCCGCGAGTGCGCTGGAGTGCGGGAATATAAAAGTAGCGATCGCCCTGCTCCGCGGCTTCGGCATACTGCTCCGGAGCGGCAGTCTTCAGAGCCGCAGTGAATAACGCGCAGTTTCCAGGGTTTGGAACCGATGGATTCAGATCGGCCATCATGCGCCAGTACCCCGCGCCGCTCTTCATTTCAGTCCAGCTGATATGTATGTGAACCGAAGGCATAAGTGGATCTGCGGGATGAACAATGGTTGAAATTGCAGAGGCCGAACCGAGCTTACGTTCCGGACCGTCGTCATAATGAACCTGCGAGACATTGACAGACGCGCGGTCGAGCATTTCGGAGTCCTCCACACCGAAACGTTTCCCGCCGCCATGTACGCCGTCATCGCGCAGCCATTCCACCCCCTGGAAAGGTACAGTTCCAATTTTTTCCAATCCCTGGACAAAGCGGGATTGCAGCGATTCAACGAGATGGAGGGCCTCTGTTGCCTGTTGGGATTTTGCGGGGATTCTGGTCATAGTTTGTTCTCAATTTCCATGATATAGCGGAATCCGACATCGCTCGGCGTCACCGTCGTATCGGAGGAATTACTGCACGGAAGGAAATTTTTCGGAACGGCGAAACTCCCCCCCTTAATCTGATAAAGGTCGGTACTGTCGGGAAGCAACGAAGCGGTCATTTCCCGGACATTGCCCGCCATGTCGTAGGCGTTGTACACCGTCACATCGCGCTTAAAACTTCCGGGTGGTGCCCAGAGCGGGAAGCGCGCCTTGCCCTTCAGGTTGTATTTGGTGAATGCGAGGTTTTCATTTTCGTCAAACCCGTTGCCCCAAACGTAGGTGCGGCCATCCACGCCTCGGGCGGCTTTTTCCCACTCTTCCGCCGTGGGAAGCCGAACCGTTTTTCCGAGCTGCTCACTTTTCCAAATGCAAAATGCAGCGGCTGCCTCGGGAGTGATTCCAACCACGGGATAGTCCGCCTTCACCCGCGGGTCTTCAATTTCGCCTTTTGCATTCCACGCATCTTCGTAGGCGCGCTCACTGCGACTGAACCGGATTCGGCTCATATACTCTCTCTTCTTTTTCTCATCGGTCAGCGTTTTCCAGAAGTCCAGATACTCCCGTAAAGTGACTTCCGTTTTCTTGATGAAGAAGGCTGGCAGATAAAGTTCATGCTGACGATAGAATCGCGAATACGGACCTCCGTAGAGAAACAGGCCCTCGGGAACAAACACCATTCCTTCAGGAATCTCATCCGGAATATTCAGGTTGATTTCAACCTGCTCTCCATGGTCGATGTTGATGGGATACGGAAGAAACCGACCGCTCTTCAGTGTAAGCCAAAGCAGATACGATCCTTGCCCAATCCGATCCACCGTAACCGGGAAGATGCTCCCCTGCTTAATCGGATCGCCCTGCACCAGACTCACCCCGTTGTCGACAAAGGGCCACACGACCACTTCTTCCACATTTTCAGAGCCGTTAATCGTCAGGCTTCCGTAGCCCTCAATACGATCCTTCACCTCGTTCATATATGCCTGGTCTTCAGGACTTAAATGGCGGCCCCAGGTTTTAATTTTCGCACTGATCGTCTGATGCCATTGCCATGCGGTTTGATAATCCTCCCGATAAAGCGCAAACCCAATGAGGTCTTTCATGGCGGAATGGTATCCGGACACCACCGTCCGTTTTTTACTGTATTCCAATGGTACGGCTTCATAGAAACTGATCGCCAGCTGGTAGTTGATGTTCATTTCGGTAACGAGATCATCCAGCTGTTTAACAAGCTCCAGCTCTTCCAGCAGGGGCTGAATTTCAACACTTTCCGCCCGAAGTGTTTGAAGAGCATTATACGTCTCGCGCGATTCCTCCATCAGCGCTTCCGCGATATTCAGCTTGGCATTACCATCTTCCAGATTTCCTTTATACTCACCGTACAAGGCGGAAAACTGCACCGTGCGCACCAGCAGGAGAGCAAGCAACATGGCCCCGGCCACACTGGCTTTGATCGGATTTCGGCGACAGATCTTCCAGGCCCGAATGTGACGCGGCGATTTATATGCACTCACCGGGCGATGGGCGATAAAATGCCGGATATCTTTCGCCAAGTCTTCCACCGACCGATAGCGGTTCACCTGCAAACGATCCATCGCTTTCATGCAGATGGCATCCAGCTCCCTCGGAATCTTAAGCTCCGGCCGGCGCTGGCGCGGCCGCATGAAGCGCCCCTGTTTCACGTTATCCAACAGCTTGCGCAGCTGTGTTTTTTCGAAAGGCGGCAGATAGGTCAGAATATGGTAAAGAATGGCTCCAAGGCTGTAGATATCGCTCTGAAAATCGATTTCATCGATTTTACCTTCGGCCTGTTCCGGCGACATATAATTCGGGGTCCCCGAAATTGCTCCATCAATCGTATGACTGCCGAGATCAAACTCCTCCATCCGGAGTTTGACATTCTGCCGGGTATCATCCGCCGTATCCACGGATTTCACCAATCCCCAATCGAGCACCAGCACCTCGCCGAATTCACCAATCATCACATTGGCCGGTTTCAGATCGCGGTGGATCACGCCCTTGCTATGCGCAAAAGCAACCCCGTTGCAGATGGAGAGAAATATTTCGAGCAAAACATTCAGCGGGTATCTTTTCCGATAAGAAGGCGTGTCGGAATCAAGCCGCTCTAAAATCGCCTTCAGATCCTCCCCTACGATTTTTTTCATCGTGAAATATATGCCAAGCTCGTCGGTCACTCCCATTTCGTGCACCGGCATAATATTCGGGTGTTCCAGCTGTGAAGTCCCGCGGGCTTCTTTGAGAAAACGGTCCACCACTTCCTCTTCATCCCGAAACTGTTTTTTCAGCGATTTGATGGCAACTTCACGCCCCAGCAGCGTATCAACGGCCTGATGCACTTCACCGAAAGAACCTTTGCCCAATAATGTAATGGAGGAATAATGCGATTCCAATGAATCCATTTTGATCGACAGTACCTGCTTCACGTGCCCTAACTCAAACGTTGAGCCTGAACCCTGCGTTTCGCTCGATGCCTCAACGGGAGTTTTTGTCTGCTCTGGGTCAACCGGTTCCATTTAATCTCCACTACAGGATCTTATGATGTAAAACACATTCAGCGGTCACCGATTTATCATCGGATCATTCCGGACTATACCGTTATTGAACCGGTTTATGCGCGGAAACTTCCATGACATACCGGAAACCGACATCACTCGGCAATGCATCCGTATCGGACGAGACAAACGTGCTGTCCATAAAAGAGGCCGGTGTTGCGGAACTTCCGCCGCGTATCTGGCAATCGCCATTCGAGGTCGTGACATATTCACGGACATTTCCACCCATATTGCGGACATTGTAAACTGAAATATCCCGGTTGAATTTTCCGCGGGGTGCCCAGAAAGGATAGGCCTCTTTTCCCTTCACATTATCCAGCGTGAGGGCCAGATTTTCAGACGCATCGAAATCGTATCCCCAGGGATAAATGCGACCATCCACACCCCGGGCGGCCTTTTCCCATTCGAACGCCGTCGGCAGCCGCAGAGATACACCCAGTTGCCGCCCCTTCCATTCGCAATACGCCGCAGCGGCTTCACAGGAAATTCCAACCACTGGAAAGTCGGGTTTAACGCGTTCATCCAGAACCCGGCCGTCGGCATCCCACGCCTCGATCTCTTCATCAAAGTCCGAAAAATTAATGCAGCTCATCATCGCCGAGCGCTGCTGAGGATCGGAAAGGCTTTTCCAAAATTCAAGATATTCTGCCACCGTCACTTCATAGGTTTTAATATAGAAAGACGGCAGGGTTCGAACATGTTCCCGATAAAACGGCGACTGTCCTCCGCCACAGATAAAGGGGCCGCCCGGAACAAAAACAAGGTCATCCGAAACGAACTTCGGAATTTCCAGCGTCACCTGCTTTTCCTCGCCCGGTTCAATATAAACCGGATAAGGGAAATATCCGCCCGCTGTGCTGGTAATCATGATCAGATACGGACCCGTTTCAATTTCGGGAATGGTATAAGGGAAGGTACTGGAACGCCCGGCATGATTCGCCAGCACCAGACGGGATCCATCCAGCTTTAAGGCCCAGACAATGATTTCGTAGACATCGTCCCCGGCGGAAATCTCTAAACTTCCGCCGCCCTTAATCCGGGATTTCATGTCCAGCAGCAGCGCATTCACGTGCGAACTGTTGAACCACCGCCGGGCCTGTTCAAAATCATTGCGCGATAAAGCCGACTCAAAACTCCACCGCGCCGTATCCACAAACCAGTTCTGAACCCAGTCAACTGAACGGTATCGGTAGGCCATCGTCGTATAACAGGCGTTGATTTGCGCAAAACAGGTATCCAGTTCAGAGGAAACGCCCGCCAATTCGTCGATCAGCTCCTGCTCTTCTTCGGATACCTCTTTTTCAACGGAATCGCCAAACGCCGCCTGAAGATTTGAATAAATCGTCATCGCCTGCGCATCTAAAGCATCCATTTCAGTGCGCAGTAATTTGGCCTGCGCCATGGTTTCTTCAAAAACCTGTTGCTGTTTCAGGCGGTCAACAATCTGGGAACTAATAAAAGAAACCAACGCGACCGCGATAATCGCAATCTGAAAGGGATTCCGCCAGTGTTTGGCAATACCGAAAGTAACACGGCGCTTTCCAGCGCGCGTGTTCTCTTTCTTTCGCCATTTTTTAGGTGTCAAATCCACCGATTCAACCCGCAGAATTTAACCGGCAATCCAGGTACGGATTTCCGGCGGAAGTTCCATTACCGATTTAATCACACACTCACCGGCCGGAATCTCAACCTTGTCACCAACCCGATGACCGGTCAGTGCTTTCGCAAGGCGGGTCTGGCTGGAAATAATTGAAAGGTCTTCATCCTGATCCCAGACACCGAGAATATAATAGGTTTCGCTGGCTCCGCTTTCTTCGTAGCACAGTTCAACCCCAACACCGGCACCGATAATATCAGTCGAAACATCGGAGAAGTCAGTCGGTTTAACCGTTTCGAGATCTTCAGCCAATTGAGCGCCCTGCGCCATCAGCAGCCCCTGCCGTTCCTTGGCATATTTAAATTCAGCATTCTCGCGAAGGTCGCCGTAGCTGCGGGCCACTTCAATCTCTTTCGAGTTTTCCGGAATTTCAATGGTCATGATTCGTTCGAGATGCTTCTGGCGCTCGGAATAACTGCGCTTGGAAGTCGTGGGAACTTCACGGCGCTGTGAGGCCGTCTGACCGGCCGTCGGCAGAATAATGTCCTGCAGTTCCGGGAATTTACGAAGCACTTTCGCTTCAACCGATTTCCGGTCCAGCGCATCCCAGCCCTGCCCTTCATGAATGCGGCGCATAAAGTCGCGTCGCTGCTGCTCTTCCATCAGCCCCATCACATCATGCAGCCATTCTTCCGTCTGGAAGCGCTCGCGCAACTGGTTCTGCGCACGAAGCATGGCCCCGGCACTGTTCACCTCCAGCACTTCCTGAATACGGAATGCCAGATCACCACGGGAAATCAGATTCCACTTTTCAACATAATCGGGCGAACGCTGACACCACAGCAACATCGGAGCACTGGCCGTACGCCGTGCAACCGCAGCACTCATGATGGCCTTCACATCCTCTTCAACGCCATTGGCAATCAGAGCCGACATAATTTCATTGAGCACCGGATGGCTGACCACCGGAATAACTTCACTGAGGGTCGCGCTCACAGCTTCCTTGTTATTCTCAATCATTATGGTGAGCAGCGTCTGCAGCTGACGCGAAGGCAGGCGGTCGAGTGTGGTCACCAGATCATCAGCAATCAGATCATGAATCAGTTTTTCCGTATCCAGTCCCGACGGCTCAATTTCAAAAATACGTGCATAAATGAATCCTTCCGCTTTCCACTCGGGACGGGCGGACGGAGCCCCCTTGATAATGAAGGAAAGGCGATTCGCCAGCGCTTCCCGGGCAACTTCGGAAGAGGTATCGATTTTCTTTTCGATAATCTCCTTAAAACGTTCGAAGAGTCCTTCGATATCGCTTTCCTTTGCAATCATCGCAAACCAGTTATCGTCGTACGCGCGGCCCTTTTTGTGGAAAATAATATTATCCGAACGCTTCTTCGGAATTTCAACGGTCGCGTCATCTTTCAGGCTTTTCCGCGCCACTTCCCAGAACTTCTTCCACTTTGCTTCCGGCATCAGCGACGGAATCATTTTCTCCATCAAACGCGTAATCGAAAGATTGCCATAGCTGCGTAGCGCAGCCTTCACCACTTCAGCCGGCTCTTCCTTAATCATACGCGCCAGCTCTTCGGGATTATTATGCTTAATCGCCAGAATGTGGTCGTCATCCAGCACTTCGAGCGCTTCTGCCGCATAGCTGAACGCCATCTCGTGCTCGCCCTTCCGATCGAAATCAATTTCGATCATGGCATAAAAATGATCGATGTCCTCAATAACACCGAAGCCCCAGGTTTCGTTATAACAAAGCATTCCTGTTTTCAGCGAACGCAGGAAGGCCAGTCGTTCGAAGCAGGTCGACAACGGCAGATTTCCATCAAATCCCGCCGGTTCAATCATCCGCAATGCATTCCGATCCTTGGAAAGCAGTTTTTTCAGTATGCCGGACACATCGCCTGTTTTGCCGCGCCCGCCGATCCAGGAGAGCACCACCAGCGCATCATCAACTCTTTCCGCCTCTGCCAGTGCCTGATAAAGCGCGGCAGCTCCGTTATCCGCTTCCACCGAGCGTTCCGCCTCCACCAGTCCATTCAGTGCTTGAAACAGCTCTTCTTTATTAATTTCGCCGCCAGCCAACCCGACAATCCACTCTTCATTAATTGCTTCCAAATCCATAACGATGCCTCCTGAAAAATTAGCGATGAAACATATATGTTTTTCCGGGCTCTGGAAAATGTTTTCGACGTATTTCCCAAGGTTGCGACACAAAAAAAAGCCCGTTCGTGAGAACGGACTTTAGAAGTGGTGCACCCGAATGGACGAAAGCCTTTAGCCCATTGGTTTTTATTTTCTGTTTCCACCAATTCCACGATGAGTCCCCTCATTATTGGTTAGAACTGATAAAGCAGTCAGAAAATACAGTACCCTCACATATTTGTTACGAATCTTGGTTTTAAATGTAATCTGGGAAGATTTGTAGCAGATCCAGTCGTGATAATCAAGGTTGTAGCAGATCCATGCTTCAATTTGGCGACTATCATGAAATCCCCGTATGTCAATATATATAAAGGAATTATGGCTGTAAAAGTTGGTGGAATTCCTCTTTTTCCGTTTTTTCCGCAAATAGACTAAATACTTAAAAGACAAGTAATGTCTAAAAAAGGAAGTGACATGGAAAACACAGAAGAAACACAGGGATTAAGCTACCGTCATTAGATAATCTTTCAGATTCGTTTTATCCAGTTGGGATACCGCATATTGATACTTATTCTTTCTCGTTCCGCCAATCTCCACGCCAATCATGGCTAATGCATCAATGCATCGCGTGTATTTAAAGTCGCTGACTTGCTCCATTTGATTTGCCCGAAGAATGTTAATGTACGGACTCAGCTTTGATCGTTTTTCGTACCATGACTGAACCACGGAAGGCCATTTCCCACCTAGCTTTGGCAGAGTGATTGGAGCCATTTGATGTATGAATTTCTCTCCAGACGAAAAGGATGATTTATTCCCTGAAATCGGGAACCTCCAAGGATAGTAGGTTTTATAGCGAGTGTCATTATTCTGAGTGTATAGATCACAGGCTATTGGAGTGCTTGGTTTATAGGTTAGAACAAAAAGTAGATCTGCAAATGAGCGGATAAGGTTCTCCATATCCTCCAGTCCGCAAAGTTTGGTTTCGCGTTCAAAACGCAAAAACCACTGATGTTCAGTCTTGTGCATGACAAGAATGTTTTCCTTATTGTGTGCCTGTTTGGCTTTTTCAAATATCGCGCGAATCTCACCCTGAAGTTCTTCGTCTAGCTCTTCACCAAAACTTATGCGGTTTGAAAATGATGCGTCACCGCAGAGAGCTTGCATCATATTTTCACAACAGGTTATATTTAAACCGTCTCGCACAGAAATGCTGACATCATCCTTCATCTCGGCAGATTTACTAAATCCTTGCGCATGGCAAAACTCAGGCCACAAATTAAAATCCGCAACTGCACCATCGAATACTTTTTCTTCATTGAAATGTCCTCCTTCAACAATGGAGTAGGTTAATCCATTAACCGCAGATCCAGACGTTCCCCAGATGGGCTGTAATGTTGGTTCAACGCATGTGCTTTTCCGCAAATCATCCGCAACAAAATGAATAAGAGGAATGCGGCGATGGTTTCCAAAACCAACATCGTTTAGAGCATCACAATCACTAAACCCAACAGCTTTAACAGAGAAAATTTTTTCCGCTGATGCGTGGAGAGTCCCTCCCATGGTATGACCTTCAATTTTAAAGGCTCCATGAAGCTCCATGTCATCAAATAAACGTAGTCCTAATTCCTCTTATATTCTGTTCAAACTCATAATCATCTCCACATTCTACTGTTTTCAGATGCTTGTTTAATGCATTGAAAAAAATATCGGGAATCCCAGATTCTGTGAAGTATTGCTCAACGGTATCCTGTAACATTATCGACTCCTTTGTAAAAATGTATGGTGATTGATGTGGTCGTTACTAAAAACTCAACCTGACAGTTATCAGTCTACAGCTTACTCATTAACGGCCTCGCCATGAGTCACCCCCTTGAAAAAATAAAGCCTGTGCCGATACGTGGCAACCGAGCGTTTAAATATCGGGCGTTGTCATCAGATGAGCTTAAAGCATTACTGCAACTTCCACGGCGTTCTGAAATTTATCACTTTGCGGCCATGACTGGGCTACGGCATGCAGAAGTGGGAAAAGTTCAATGGGGAGATCTCCATTTAGATTCAAACCCTCCTTTTGTTCATGTACGGGCTGAGACCACCAAAAACGGCCATGAGGCCACAATCAAACTACATACCGACCTCGTAACCGTTTTGGAATCAATTCGTCCTGAGACGGCAAAATCAGCGGAATATGTTTTCCCATTCATGCCGGATAACAAGACCGTGCGCAGAGATTTCATTTCTGCAGGAATCGAAACAAACAACGATCGGAACGAAAAGGCTAGCTTCCATTCTTTCAGGAAAACCTTTTGCACTATGCTTCACATGGCCGGAATTCCCCAAAGAGAAACACAGGAACTCATGCGCCACAGTGACGCAAGCCTGACAAATGATGTTTATGCGGACCGTAGCTTATTTGCTCTTGGAAACGCTATTGACTCTCTTCCAAGCCTGATTTCACCTACCGCACCCCCACCTGAACCCCCAAAATCTGACTTTTCACGGCTTTCAATGGCACAAGCTGACTATTCAGGTGAATTTGAGAAGGTGATAAAAAGAAGCATTTCCTTAGAAAAACAAAAGGAATCCCCCAGTTTTGGAGAATTCCTGCTGTTCAAAGAATGGTGCACCCGAATGGAGTCGAACCATCACGCCGTTGCCGGCACAAGAACCTGAATCTTGCGTGTCTACCAATTTCACCACGGGTGCGATGAAGTTGAGGAATGTATATATCTCCCTCGGGCGAGTCAACGCCTGAAATTGAAAAAATTTCATTCGGCCCAAACGCTGGAAAATTCCAGAGGTTGGAACTTATTTTTCCTCCCCCATATCACAGATGTTGCAGGTGGAGCAATCCATGGAGGCGGCCTTATAATTCTTCCCCTCTTTTCGCGCTTTCCGGATATTCAGCGCATTCATCCCTGCAAGGAATAGACCGAGAATAATAAAGGCTCCCGGCGCAGAGGTCGGCAGCATAAAATCGTTTTTCCAGGCCGGAATCATCTTAATCTGGAAAAGAGATCCACTGCCCAGAAATTCGCGCGTTGCGCCCAGCGCCACCAGCGCCAGTGTAAACCCAAGGCCCATTCCAAGAGCATCCATTACAGATTTCCCCACCCCGTTTTTCGAGGCAAAGGCTTCAGCACGGCCCAGCACCACACAGTTAACAACGATGAGCGGGATGAAAATACCCAATGCATTATACAGCGATATCGGCGCGTAGGCCTGCATCGCCAGATCGATGATCGTTACAAAAGTGGCAATGATGGCGATATAAACCGGAATACGGATTTTTTTCGGCACAACATTCCGAATACTGGAAACAACCACATTGCTTCCAACCAGTACGCACATGGTGGCCAGCCCCATCCCCAGTCCGTTGGTGGCACTGGAGGTCACGCCCAGCGTCGGGCACATGCCCAGCAACAGGACCAGCACCGGATTTTCTTTCCACAATCCTTTAGAAAATTCTTTCATCGCAGACATTATATTTGCTCCACATCAGTTTCGTTGCAGAATAATTAGGACAGAATGTTTTTCTCCAGTCACCGATAATTATTCGGTCTAAATTATTCGGGTTTAATCTCACCTTATTTATTGAGCACTATTGTTATTCAGTTCTTCAAGATGCTCAATGGCGGTCCTGCTGACGGCATACACACCGCCGCAGATCGCCTTACTGGTGATGGTCGCACCGGTTTTACCGTTCACCGTCTCACCCTCTTTAACAATCGCCCACCGCTCTTCACCGGCCGTCTTTCCGGCATACCAGTCCAGGTATTTATTCGGCACGAGCCCCTCCAGCACTTCGCCGCCGCTGAAAAGATCGACGATGGTTTTCTGAAGTTTTCGATTCGTAATGGCCGTGCCAAGCCCCGGTGTTTCCGAGGATGCGGTAACAAGAACAGTCCCGACAGCACCATCCGGTTCGAGCCCGACCATCAGACTGATATTTCCATCGCCATCCGGGAAACCTTCCGGGGTGACGACCTTGCCGGCATACCCGACAATTTCGCCGTCTTTACGAGCCGTGAAATAGGTAACATCCCAGCCTTCAACCGACTGAAAAACCTGCGCTTCCAAAGTCGGGTCGTTATCATATTCCGGCAGCACCTGCATCATCGCCTCATTGGCAGCGGCCAGCTGATTAGCCTCAATCTGAGGTGCAGTAAGCGTCTGTACGCCCGCCAGCAGGCCCGCCGCCACTGCCGCAACGCCTCCAAGAAAAATGCCAAGCATTGGAATATTAATTTTCTGAGCACTCATGATTATGCCTCCCCTTTCGCCGGGGCTGTATAGCCGAACGGTTTTCGGATGGTGCTCCGATCAATCAACGGAACGAGCGCATTCATAAACAGGATGGCAAAGCTGACTCCTTCCGGATAGCTGCCCCACAGTCGAATCAGGCTGGTAATCAGACCGCAGCCGAAACCAAAGATCCACGCTCCTTTATGTGTCATCGGCGACGTCACCATATCGGTGGCCATAAAAAACGCCCCGAGCAGCAGACCGCCGCTGAGCACATGCACGAAGGGCGAATGATACACTTCCGGATGCATCACATGCGCAATGCCGGTAATCACAAAAACAGTTCCGATAAAAGCAAGCGGCACTTCCCATTTAATCAATTTGCACGCAATCAGAACGGCCCCGCCCACCAACAGCGCAAGCGCCGAGGTTTCGCCGAGACACCCTCCGACATTACCCAGCAGCATGTCCTGCACAAAGGTTTCACCCGGAGCCAATCCCAGCGGCGTTGCTGCCGTGACACCATCAATCGCCATCGCACCGAGCTCCGGCTTATCCCAGGTGGTCATAATGCCCGGAAACCCAATCAGCAGCCCTACACGGGCCACGAGCACCGGATTAAACGGATTGTATCCCAATCCGCCATACAGCTGTTTGCCGAGAATCATCGCCAGAAATCCGCCAAGCACACAGATCCACCACGGCGCACCGGCATTCAGGTTCATTCCGAGCAGGAGTCCGCTCAGGATGGCACTGCCGTCTTTCCAGGTGGAGGGCCGTTTCATCAATTTGTTCCAGCCCTCTTCGGCCAGCACACAGGAGACGGTGCAAAGCGCGAGCACTTCCAGTGCGGCAAGACCGAAAAACAGCACGGCAGCAATAAGCGCCGGCGCCATGGCAGCCACCACGGTGAACATGATTTTATTGATCGTCGGCTTATCCCGCATATGCGGCGAATTGCTGACGACCAGCTTTGCCGGATCCGGCAATTGGATGGAGGGTGTTTCTTCAGACATAAATCTATCCTTTTTTCCTCAGGCCTGCGCGAATTTCAACCTTGGCACGTTTAAATTGCTGATTCAGCGGACGGTGCGACGGGCAGGAATAGCTGCAGGATCCGCATTCGATGCACGCCATTACATTCAGTTTTTCAGCCCAGTCGAACCGCTTGTTTTCCACGGCCTGGCTGATGGTTGCCGGCAGAATCTGCATCGGGCAGCAATCCACACAGCGCCCGCAACGGATGCAGGGTTCGGAGGTGTATTGCGAAACTTCGTCCTGAGCAATCAGCAGTACACCCGATGTATTTTTCATTACGGTAACGTCCAGCGAGCTCTGTGCAATGCCCATCATCGGGCCGCCCAGCAACAGCTTGGCAGGTTGCTCCGTGATGCCGCCGGCCAGCTCGATGGTTTTGGAGATGGGCGTGCCGATCCGCAATTTCCAGTTGCCCGGATCAACCAGCGGTTTCCCGGTAACCGTTGTGACACGCTCAATCGAGGGCTGCCCCTTCAGCACCGCTTCGGTCACAGCGGCGGCCGTGGCCACATTCTGCACCACACAATTTACATCCATCGGAAGTTTACCGACCGGAACTTCCCGGCCGGTGATGCTGTAAATGAGCTGCCGTTCCGCACCCTGCGGGTAGTTAACCGGCAGCGACTGAACCGTGATATTATATTTACCGGCCACTTTGTTCAGCGCTTCAATGGCATCGGGTTTATTGTTTTCAACGCCGATAACACCGGTCTTCAACCCGAGAATACGAACCAGAATGGCCACACCGAGCACAACCTCTTCCGCCTGTTCCAGCATCAGCCGGTGGTCCGCCGTGAGATAGGGTTCGCACTCAGCCCCATTAATGATGAGCGTATCAATCGTTTTGCCTTCCGGCGGTGAAAGCTTTACGTGAACAGGAAAACCGGCTCCGCCCATTCCGACAATACCGGCATCCCAAATACGCTGTTTCAACTCAGCCGGATCGGCAGTCTGCCAGTCCGAAATCGGCTCAAACGGACTGCCCCATTCGTCTTCACCGTCGGAGGTGATTTCGATGCAGGGAACACTGATGCCGGTCGGCCCGGGAACTTTATCGATGGCCTTGATGGTTCCCGAGGTTGGAGCATGCAGCGGAACCGACATAAACCCGCCGGCTTTGGCCAACAGACCGCCTTTTTTAACGGTGTCGCCCTTTTTAACAACCAGTTCCGGCGGTGCCCCGATGTTCTGGTGCATGATCACTTTATAGCTGTCGAACAGCGGCGCTTCTTTGATGGCTTTTCGGGATGAAAGCGCTTTGGAGTCGTTGGGATGCACGCCCCCTTTAAATTTACGCGGTTTATCGCTCATTTTGTAACTCCTTCATAAGCGCCTTCAGCATGCAAGGTATCCACCCGCAGTGCGGTGGTCGGGCAGCCAGCGGCTTCCACCAGCTCCGGACCGGGGGCATTTTCATAGTTGGTGCGGATCAGGAAACCGTCGATTTCCATATGATCTTCCTCGCCGGATGCTTTCACACATTTTCGGCAGGCAATGCAGGCGGTTTTACAAACCTTCCGTTTGGCAGCGCCTTTTTCCGGCGAATTGCAATAAACATGGGTTGTGGCGGCTTCCGGCACCATGACAATCAATTCTTTCGGGCAGGCGGCCACACAATTTTCGCAGCCAACGCAGAGTTCTTTATGCACCACCGCGAGTCCCTTGCGTATTTCAATGGCACCGAACGGGCAGGCTTCGGCGCAGCTGCCGAAACCAAGGCAACCGTAGTCGCATCCCTTTGCCCCCCCGGCCACAAGGACGGCGGAACGGCAATCGCGAACACCGTTATACAGGGAGCGGACCGTATTCGGGATGTCGCCGGAGCAGCGAACCAGAGCCACTTTCTTCTCCTTCTCTTCCGCAACAATACCCAGATAATCGGCAATAGCCTGCACATCTTCTTTTGAACAGACCGGGCATTGATCCGGCGTAGCCGTTTCGCTAACCACGCTTTTTGCAAAGTCGGCACATCCGGCATAGCCGCAACCGCCGCAGTTTGCCCCGGGCAGCAACTCCCCAACCCGTTCAATTCGCTCGTCGGTTTCGACGGCGAAAACTTTCGCCACAATCCCAATGATGATTCCAAGCAACGCTCCCAGAACCCCGACTGCAATAATTGCAATAACCGCTATACTCATCAGCTTATTCCTTAAACGAGGCCCGAGAAACCGAGAAAGGCCATGGCGAGAATTCCCGCCGTGACGAGTGAAATGGCCGTTCCCTCAAAAGCTTCCGGCACATTGGCGAGATCCAGCTTTTCCCGAAGGCTGGAAAATAAAATCAGGGCGAGTGCAAAACCAAGTGCAGAGCAGAAACCATAGATGGTGGCACCGTACCAGGTGGACTGGATGGATTCCGGCGCGGATTTGGCATTCAGCACCACACAACCGAGCACCGCACAGTTGGTGGTAATGAGCGGAAGGAAAATCCCCAGACTGTCGTAGAGTTTGGCGCTGAGTTTCTGCAGCATGATCTCCACCAACTGAACCAGCGAGGCGATCACCACAATGAACACCAGAGTCTGGAGAAACTGCAGTTTCATCGGAACCAGCAGGAATTGATTGATCAGCGAGCTGACGAGCGAGGCCAGCGTCATCACAAAGATCACCGCACCGGACATCCCCAGAGCTGTATCGAGTTTTTTAGAGACTCCCAGAAACGGACAGATCCCCAGAAACTTCGACAACACGAAGTTATTTACGAGAATGGCCCCGATGGTGATGACTAGAAATTCACTTAACATGAAAAAAAACCTCGTCGTTATTTGAAATAATGGAGGCCGATAATACCGATGGTCCGGCCATCCGCAACGCTGTTCAGGGGGGGGACGTAAATTTAGAACGCGTGTCAATAAGCTCGGATTTCAAAGCCCATTCATCGCGGGAAACCATAACCGTGTCCGGTCGTTCCCGGCTCATTCAGTCGAAAAATCTGAATATTTTTAACATTCAAAATAAAGTTATTACAAACAATTTAACACTCACCTATATCCTATTGAACATTCAATAAAACGAGGAGAACTGAATGGCTAGCAATCCAGTTGGGAAAGGAACAAAAATCGTTGGCATCAATCTGTCAGCTGAAATGGCAGAAGAACTTACAAAGCGAGCGGACTCGATGCACCTTTCCGTAAGTCGATACTGCAAAATCATTCTGCAACAGTGGATTGATTCCGGCAAAAAACTGAATCTAACCGAGCGTTAGTCCGTTTCCGATCCCGGGAAGTCTGTTTCAGCCGATCTCGCCGAGATCGGCTTTTTTCAGATACATCCGCAACCCCAGCGTATTCACAATCAACGTGAACAAACACATCACCAACGCCGCCAGCAGAAATACATCCCGATAGACGTACTCCCGCGGAATCATAAGAATCAGCGCAACAGACAGCGCGCCCTTGAGTCCGCCCAGATTCAGCACATGCAGCCAGGACATCGGAATCCGAAACCTCGCCACATTGAACAACGCACCAAAGCCGTAGGCCACCACACATCTGGACAGTAACAGCGAAGCCAGTGCAACCAGCATGAGCAGCCAGGCAATATCATAGGAATGGCTGCCGATTTCAGAACCCAGAATAAAGAAGAGCAGCGCATTGGCCAGATCATTGAGAAAACTCCAGAACCCTCGATAAAAATCGAGTTGTTTATGAGCGGGCCGTTCCTCGGCAGCATATTTAAACACCATTTTTTTCATCGTGAGCGTGGCAGCCATCACAGCAATAACACCGGAAATATCAAATCCCGCCTGAGCGATGCAGAAAATGAGATAAATGAAGAGCAGCGGCAGGAGCGGTGCGATAAATGAATCCCTGAAGGCGACCCATTGATGCATTAACTTCATGCAGGCCCACCCCACCACAATCCCCATCACAATTGCACCCAGTACTGCCATCACAAAAGTCATCAGCCCATGCCCCAGCAAAAGCGTCTGACCATCCACCACACGGGCGTAAAGCACCGTAAACAGCACCACCGTTGTTCCATCATTTAAAAGCGACTCGCTTTCAATCAGCATCTTCAGTTTTTCAGGAACGGGAATAACGCTGAAAATGGCGGACACCGCCACCGGATCTGTGGCCGACATGATCCCGCAGAAAAAGAGAATGTCGATCCAGGGCATATCGAAATACAGCCGAATCGGAACCGCCATCACCCCCATACTCACCAGAATCCCGAACGTGGCCAACGCGGTTGAGGGCACCGCCATGGCACGGGCTTCGCGCACCTTTAACTTGCGCGTTGAATCAAAAATCAGAACCGGCAGGAAAATAAACAGAATCACATCCGGCGAAACACGAATTTCAGGAAGCGCCGGAATCACTAAACGCTGAACAACGCCATACAACGCACCGAACAGCACAATCCAGCAAACCACCGGCAACCGCGAATTTCGGAAATAGTGGGTAATCGCACAAAGAGCAATAAGAAACAGGCAAACAAAAACCAGTCCACTGATAACACTCATTTACACTCCTCTTCCGAAAGTTGGGAAATTATTTAGCACGCACAACACCGGACTGTCCTTCAAGCTGTGTTGTTTTCCACCGCCGATGCATCCAGATCCATTGTTCCGGATCGTTGCGCACCGCATCCTCGATAATCTTCGTATAAAGCTGCGTAGCTTTCAGAATGGTCTCCGGCTTTCGATCTTCCGGAGGATCAAGAGGCGGCTGAAGTTTCAGCACAAAATGTCCGTTCTTTTTCCGATACACGAAAACCGGAACAACCGGAGCCTTCGATTGAGCGGCCATATAGGCCAGCCCCGGAGAGGTGCAGGCCGGACGCCCGAAATAATCGACAAAAATACCGGAGTCCCGGGTCATATTCTGGTCAATAATCATACCGACCACTTCCTGCCGGCGAAGCGCTTTGAGGCAGTCGCGATAGGAATTATCCCGCGGCAGATACGTGACACCTTCACAGGCTCTGTATTTATTATAAACCTCTTCCACGGCTTTATTCCGGATCGGTTTAACGATGACACTCATTTTATGGCCCAGCGCCACCGTGGCCATCGGCATGATTTCAAAATTTCCAAAATGAGCTGTCAGCGCCAGAATTCCCTTCCCTTTTGCCAACGCCTGCTCAACATATTCCTCGTTTTCAAATTCGACCACTTCCCGGACACGGTCCAACCCCCGGAAAGTGTACCACATCCCCTCCATAAAGTTGACGCCCTGCCACAGATACATCGTATTAATGATCCGTTTGCACTCCCGTGGAGAAAGGCCCGGAAGCGATTGTTCCAAAGCCTGAAACGCATCCGCCCGATGATGCCGCACCACATTCCCGAAAATAAACCCGACTAAGCGCCCCACCCCGCGAACCATAGGCAGCGGCAGGCTGGAGAGCGTCTTCACCAGAATCGTTAAAAGGATTTTATACATGCGCTAAAAGTGCATGAATCGGAGAGAACGGGCAATGATGTTTGCGTAAAATGATCGTTTCTTTCGCCGTCGCATATTAACGTGCGGGCATTATGAAAATACAAACTTTTGAAACCACCGAAAAACTCATCGTCCAGACACTGGACCTTTTGCGCGCCACCCTTCCAACTGCGGGAAATCTGATGCTTAGCGGCGGCTCAACACCCTACGTCATCTATAACCGACTCGCGGCCGATCCCTGCCCCGTGCATCCGCAACGGAACCTGTTTCTGAGCGACGAACGGATGATGCCCTTCAGCTCGCCGAAAAACAACGCACACAACCTGCTGCCGCTGCTCACCGGACTGGACTGCCACGGTCATTTTCTGCAGGTCGACACCAAACTCTCCCCGCGGGCCGCGGCCGCCCGCTTTGAAGAAGGGCTCGAGCGTATGCAAACCGTGGATCTCGGATTTCTCGGCATGGGCGATGACGGACATACCGCCGGATTCTTCACGGCCGAGCAGGCCCAAATGAAAAACGGTGCTCTCACGCTGCATACCAACCGCCCCGACGGTATGGAAGGCGTAAGCGTGACTCCTGCCTTTTTCAAACGCGTCGAAAAAATTATTCTATTGGTGACCGGCGAATCCAAGCGCGACATCATCCACACCCTGCTCACCAACCCCCAATCCATTCCCGCCGGCATTGCCCTGGCCGACCACCCGAATGTCGAGCTCTGGACCGACCTTCAGCTTTCTGAATAATTCCGTATTGGATTCGCCCAAACCGGACGAATCCAGTATTAATTTCCGATTCATTTCACGGAGCCATATATGAACAATTTTGAACTGATACGCACCGAAGACGTCAGGGAGCTCAATACACTGGCGAAAATTTACCGCCATATCCCGACCGGCGCGGAAATCATGTCGATGGAGAACGACGACGAGAACAAATGTTTCGGCATCGCGTTCCGCACCCCGCCCTCCGATTCCACCGGCGTGGCCCATATTCTGGAACACACCGTGTTGTGCGGATCCGAAAAATACCCGGTAAAAGATCCCTTTGTCCAATTGCTGAAAGGTTCCCTGCAAACCTTTCTCAATGCCTTCACCTACCCCGACAAAACCTGCTACCCCGTCGCCAGCCAGAATCTGAAAGATTTTCACAATCTGGTGGATGTATATCTGGATGCCGTCTTCAACCCGCGGATTACACAGGACTTTTTCATGCAGGAAGGCTGGCACTACCACCTGGAATCAATCGACGACGCCCTTGAATTTAAAGGCGTCGTTTATAACGAAATGAAAGGGGTTTATTCCTCCCCCGACTCCCTGTTGATGGAAGTCTCGCAGCAATCGCTTTATCCCGACACGACCTACGGACTCGACTCCGGCGGAAGTCCGGAAAAAATTCCGGACCTGACTTACGAACAGTTCACGGCCTTTCACGACTCCTTTTACCATCCGTCCAACGCCCGGATTTTCTTCTATGGCGATGACCCCGCCGACGAACGCTTCGAGCTGCTGGATCAGTATCTGAGCCGCTACAAAAAGACCGATCCGCAATCGATGGTTGCGCGCCAGGCTCCACTGCCCGAACCCATCCGGATTGAAAAACACTTTGCGGTTTCCGCCGAGGATGAAGATCCGAAACCGATGTTCACCGTAAACTGGTCGCTGCCCTCCCCGACCGATGCCGATACGGTTTTTGCCTACAACCTGCTCGACCATATTCTGCTCGGCATGCCCGCCTCGCCGTTGCGTAAAGCCCTCATTGAATCCGGACTGGGCGACGACATCACCGGCGGCGGCATTGAAACACATATGTTCCAGATGATGTATTCGATCGGCCTTAAAGACGTCGAAGTTCCAAACCTTGGAAAAGGCGAAGCCCTCATTTTCCAAACCCTGGAAGATCTGGCCGACAACGGCATTTCCAGCGACGACATCGAAGCCGCACTGAACACCTACGAATTTGAACTGCGGGAAAATAATTCCGGCGGATTTCCCCGCGGCCTTTCGCTTTGGCTCAAATCGCTGAATGCCTGGATTTATGATTCCGACCCGCTCGAACTCATTGCCTTTGAGCAACCGCTGCAGAATTTAAAAAAGAATGCCGCGCAACCGGGCTTCTTTGAAAACATGATCCGCAAAAGTTTTCTCGAAAACAACCACCGCTCCACTGTGGTTTTATTTCCCGACAGTGAGCTGGCCGCCCGCACCGAAGCCGAAGAAAAACAGCGCCTTGCCGCCATTAAAGCGGGGATGACTGAAAAACAGCTCGAAGCAATTGTGGCCAATACGCATCGGTTGCTTGAAATGCAGGCGACACCGGATTCGGAAGAAGCCCTCGCAACCATTCCGCTGCTGAAACGCGAGGATCTTGATAAAAACGTACGTACCGTGGAATGCTCCGCCGAAACACAGCACGGTGCCACCGTGATTAAACACGATCTGTTTACCAATGGAATTCTCTATCTGGATATCGGACTCGACCTGCACGGACTTGAAACCGATGAGATTCCATATGCCTCGTTGCTCGGCAGCATTCTCCTGGAAATGGGAACAAATTCAGAAGATTACGTTGCCCTTTCCCAGCGCATTTCCAAACAGACCGGCGGCATATACGGCTCTCCGTTCCTCTCCGCCCAGAAAGATTCCGAAACCGGCATCACCCGCTTTTTCATGCGCGGGAAATGTATGGCGGAACAAAGCGCGGATCTGCTGGATATTCTGTACGACGTATTGGTTGATGTGAACTTCAACAACAAGGATCGGTTTAAGCAGATCATTCTCGAACATAAATCAGAACTTGAAACCGGCGTGGTTCCCCGCGGCCACTCCGCCGTTATGAGTCGACTGAAATCCCACTACCACGAAGCCCATTGGGTGAATGAACAAATGGGCGGTATTGATGCCCTTTTCTTCATGCGCAATCTGATCGAACTGGTGGAAAGCGATTGGGATCAGGTTTTCCAACGGTTGGAAAAAATCCGTACCACGCTGGTGGACCGCAACAGCATCGTCGTCAACATTACCGTTGATCCGGAACACATGCCGATGGTTCTGAAAAATGTGGACCGTTTTATTGAAAAACTTCCAACCTCCGGAACCTTCACATCCAAACACTGGAAACGCGCCCCCCTTGCAGACTCCGAAGCACTGACCGCTCCGACGATGGTGAACTATGTGGGCTGCTCCGCAAATCTGTACGACGCTGGCTATACGATGCACGGCTCCGCAATGGTGATTACCCGCTATCTGCAAACTGCCTGGCTCTGGGAAAAGATCCGCGTTCAGGGCGGTGCCTACGGCGGCATGTGCGCCTTCGATCAGCGTTCCGGCGCCTTCACCTTCGCCTCCTACCGCGACCCGAATCTGAAGGCCTCGCTTGAAATTTATAAGCAGACCGGTGAATACCTGAAAAACCTGCAACTGAGCGAAGACGAACTGACCCGCTCCCTGATCGGCGCCATCGGCACGCTGGATGCATATCAGCTGCCGGATGCCAAAGGGTATTCCAGCTGCATGCGTTATCTGCTGAACTATACCGATGCAGAGCGGCAGCAATTGCGCGATGAAGTGCTGGCGACCACGCAGCCGCATTTTAATGCATTCGGTCAAACACTGATCGACGCCTTTGAACAGTCGGCTGTTTCGGTGATCTGCTCACCGGAAGCAGCCGAACAGGCAGGAATCAGCAACCGAATCCGGGTGCTGTAACCTCCCGTTCCAACCTCTCGAAACAGAACAGCGCCCGATAAAAACCGGGCGCTGTTTTTTTTAAAAAAAAGGTCTACGTAGATTTTTTTGGTGAAGCCTGTGATTTCAAGAGCCTCTATCCCGTACTCCGAAAATTTATTTGCAACGGATTAACAGGAGCAACGGATCGCGGTGCGCATGTTCTCAGGTGCCAACGGATTAATAGAAGCGGTATACGTCTATACTGAAAAAACCTGTTATATTCATACACAGCTCATGAAATCAATTTTTTGGACAGCAAAAAAGCAACCCTGCGAATGGGCGATCCTTACAAATATCATCCGTTGCTTTCTGTTAATCCGTTGCCCCTTCCATGAAATTCTACGTAGAACCAAAAAAGAGACGAGAGCTGAGCTCTATTTATTTGCGTATTCAGACTGATACTTAAGATACAGTTTTTGCTCCGCATCATTCATGTATTTTTTGATATCATCAATGACCGAACCATCGGCTCTAAACGCATTTATAATCGGACCGAACTCACTACTCAAAACCTTATTGGCACCGCTCGAATCCTTACCCGCTTTTGCAAGTACCACCACGTTGATCGTCGGCCATTTCTTCTTATCAGGGCCATACACATCCAAACACATTTTTTGTAATGACTGAGCCATTTTACGAGGTTGCGCCGGCGTTCTGGTTCCTTTTTCCGAACTCCCCGATTCCCAGCCATCAATATAGTTCGTCGTTAACACAAAGATCGTGTCCGGCTTCTGCTCCAGAATCGCCCAGGCCACTCCGCGTCCCCAATGTTTAATGCCGCCCGGGGCATCCGGAGCATACTTTTTTTCAAGCTCGCTGGGCACATAGTACGGATAAGCCCATTTGGTTGCATAGAACGGAAGGTTATCGACCTTTTTAGGATAATTTTTATAGGCAGCAGAAATGGAGCGAGGCGGCCGGGAAAAACAATGCGAGTAATTTCCCTCGAGCGGATTGACCGGCTCCATCCAGTCTTTGACTTTCTGTTTGTTGGCCTGCGTTGCCAGCTGCATCGTCGGTTCCATTGCCCAGGCATCAGAGGCCCAGTATGCGATCACATTAAACAGCGTATATTCCGGCAGGGTATCAACCAGATCTTCCAAGCGGTTACGAATCGTGAGCCCCGTCATGCGGGAAAAGGGAGTTCCTGCGTTATCCTTTCCGCCCCCCTGAATGGTTGCCGGCCCGAAATGCACCACAAAAACCACTTTCTCCCCCTTGGCTTTTGCACCGAAAAAATTGAGCTCGGGCATGGAAAAACCAATGCTTTCCATTCCACTCACGCCATCGCCCATATTGCCCAGCCCGCCTTTCACACCGGTAATCTCCGGCATCTTGAATTCGGGGGTTTTGCGCTGAATATCTTTTACGACAACACGCTTACGCAGTTTCGGCTTCGGTTTGTTTTTGTTTACTTTTACCGGAACCTGCAACTTCTTCAGCTTCATTTTCGGCCGATTTACGGGCTTGGCCTCAAATGTAATATCTTCTTTCTGAATTACGGTAACGGCTACAAAGGAAACGGCAATCAGAATTAATACAGCGTGAATCCCCAGGCTGACCATTGCTGCACTGGATTTTGCATGCTTTGCAAAATATCCTTTTTCCCGCTTATCACCCATGGATCATACCCCCGGTTTCCCAGAAACGGGAACTTAACGGTTACAAGTGAAACACAGGCCGGAAAAATTCCTTTCCGGCAATCAACGATCCGGACCCGGATATAAAAAAGAGGCGGAATAAATCCGCCTCTTTTCAATTGATTACATCGACATACTGAACGACATGTTTTTAACCTTCGCGGCTGAGCAGGCATCCATTACCCGGATGATCCGGCCATGGAGCGCTTTATCGGCGGGCATGATATTTACAATCAGCTCACTTCCGGATGAATCAGCCGCTTCTTTCAGCGAAAGAAGCTGACCGATCAGATCATCCAGATTCGACTCACCGCTACCGAATACCATTCCATTGATAATGATATCGCCGAGTTCCGAAACCTCGATCAATACCTCAATCGGTAAATCGAGTGATTCCGGAACATCTACTTTAGCAGGAAGCATGAAGGAGAGGTCTGCTTCCTTTTTGATCAGCGACGCCGTAACCATGAAGTAGATGAGCAGCAGGAAAACGACGTCAATCAGCGGTGCAATTTCCAGCTCCGCCTTCTTATTCATCATTTCTTCAATAAGTTTCATCGTTATTCCTCAAAGGTTGCATAGATGAGATCAGTCGCTCCGACATCACCGCAGGCAATCATTATATCTTTGCACGTTTTATACTCTACACGCTTATCAGCACGAATCAGGATGCGAAGCTCAGGGTTCAGATCGAGTTCAACATTGATCATGTCCTTGAGTTCCTCAATCGTTACCGGAGACGTACCGACATACACCTGATTATTCGCGTCGATCGACAGCATCATCCGGTTCTTCGTGTCTTCCGGAACCTTGGCGTGGGAAGATTCAGGAATCTCAATCTCCACCTTTTCAAGTTCGGTTACCACGGAAGCCACCATGAAGAAAATGAGCAACAGGAACACCAGGTCGATCATGGGTCCCATGTCGATGGCTACGTCGTCCCGGGCTGGTGATTTAATTTTCATTTAACACCTCGCGTTGGAGGGATTGATAATACACAGGTATCAAAAGATCCCGATTTACTCACCTTCGTTCTCGAATCCGAGCGGAAGTTCGCCGGTTTCAAGGGTATCCAGCAGTCCACCAATGTTACGTCCCAGCGTTGCTGTGGATTTGATGAAGCTGTTGCGGAAGAAATAGTATGAAAGCATCGACGGAATCGCGATCAACAGACCGGTTGCCGTTGTGACAAGAGCCTCACCGATGTTTCCGGCAAGTGCTTCCGGTTTACCCATGCCCTGCGAACCGATGGTTTGGAAGGCTTTAATCATACCGGATACTGTTCCGAGCAGTCCAAGCATCGGAGCCGTTGCACCGATAATGGAAAGGTAGTCGATCGGTTTCATGTAGGAGGTAATTTCTTCGGTGGAAGCTTCATCGATGGCTTCTTTCACCTTATTGAAATTAATTTCACGCGTGGTGGAGCAACGCTCCAGTCCTGCCTGAAAAACATATGTGAAAAGCGTTTCATTTTCTTTGCAGAGACTATGGGCTTCCAAAATCTTTTTATCCTTCATCAAGCCAATGAATTCCGGAACCAGATCAGGGCGAAGCAACACTTTTTCGCGTAACGCAAGACCGTTTTGCACAATGAAATATACCATGCCCATAGACATCAGACCGAGCGGCCACATGGCCCAGCCACCCTGCTTAATCATCTGCCAAAGCGTAGTTTTCTGCACACTTGCAGACACTTCTTCTACTGCAACAACATCCTGCCCGTAAGCGACCGATCCCACAATCAGACTCAAACAAAATGCCAGTTTGATAACTTTCTTAGTCATTTTTTTACTCCTTCTCGTATCAGTTAGATTTCTTCAGATTCCAAAGCGGTGTCCAGTTCCTTCACAGCTCGCAATTCGTCAACACGAATTTTAAGCTGTTGAGCCTGATCATCTTCATTTGTATTTTTGTACAGCAAAGAGATCTCGCGGATCACTTCATCAGCGGAATCATACATGCCCAGTTCCGTATAGATTTCTGCACAAAGTAGTTCAGCAGGTTGCATCCATTCCGGATCCTGACTGTTAAAAGCAACGATTTTAGCCGCCAGCTCCATCGCTTCAGCATACTGTTTCTGCAACAGCAGCAGTTTGGAGGTAACGTACAGTTTTTCCGGAGCCGCATCGTTTCCGAGATCACTACTCCAGCCGAATTCTGTCAACAAAGCTTCTGCCTCATCGGAACGGCCTGATTCAATCAGTGAAAGAACCTGATAAATCCGGCTTTTGTCCCGAAGTTCTTCATCGCGGCTATCCGCAGCAATTTGCTTTGCAAGCTCAAGCGTTTTATCATAGTTCTTGATCTTATAATAAAGCTCCATCAACAGCGCATTATACTGCGTCAGATTCGATGGGATATCAGCATATTCCGAATAAGGGGCCAATGTGCGGTTCAGGGCAGAAATGACACGTTCGTATTCCCTGTTCCGGTTCATTTCATTAAGAGCTTCCTGATCGATATTAATTGTGAAAATTAATTCTTCAATCGTGCTGGCACCAACACGAATCGGGTTTGCACCGGTTGAAAACTCAATCCAATCGCCATCCCGGCCAACCAATTGCCCCTTCCAGGAGCGGCCTCCGGGCATGATAAGCTCGGCCCCAAGCGAAGCTGCTTCTGAAGCAGCACCTAAAATAAATGCACCGGCAAGAGCTAAACTGAAAACTGATTTAATCATTATAAGCCTCATTCTTTTTGAGCTGAATACGAACCTGTTCGGCCAGCGGGTTGGTATTGGTGTAAGGATCTTCGAGCATGGCTTTCAGTGTATTCACCGCATCCTGCTCGCGTCCCATTTTAATGAGCACATCGGCAGAGGCCAGGTAGCCCTTCGCTGCCCAGTCGCCATCGGAATAACTCTTAAAGAGGAGATAAACACGTTGGTAGAAGGAATGTGCTGCCTCTAGATCCCCAACAGCCTGACGACAATTCCCCATACCGAACATGGCTTCTGCGAACAAGGGCCCGCGCCATTCCGGTACGCCCATAACCATATTGTAGGAAGCTTCTGCTTCAGAATAATCTTCCATCTTATATTCGGTATCCGCCTTGACGATTTGCGCCCAGCCCATGAATGGTTCCGCACCGAACATGCTCTGCGCTTCATCAATGGTCCAAAGCACTTCTTTATAGTTGTTTTCTGCAAGACTCTTGAAGGTTTTGGCCCGATAAGCGTGCCACAACAGTTCCGACTCTTCGTAATTGGTAACAAAGTAGTCATATAAGCGCTGCATTTCCTCCGTGTCTCCCGTAGCAACAGCGGTATCACACATCAGGGCAAGCGATGCCGGGGTGGTCAGCGCAAGGTCGATATCATCTTCCAGCAATTCAGCACCGAGCGCCGCAGCGATATCATCGCCCTCAAGCAGAGCCTGAGCAACCTGCAAGCGCAGACGCAACACTTCAAATCGGGCATCAATATTTGTCAGATTAAGTTTCAGCTTCAGCGTCAACGCATCACGGTCTTCCTCTGACAAATGAAAATCAGCAACCTTTACGAGTTCAAGAATGATTTTATCAATTCCCTGCTGTTGCGGATCATTGCCAAAACGCTCGATCGCATCGAGATAAGCTGTGATTGCATCCTGTACCTGCCCGAGTTCAATCTGGGCTTGTCCAATCCAGAACACTGCTTCCGCCACATTGGCGTCCTCTTCCCAGCGATCCATGTAGTAGTTCATCAAGTCGATGACTTCCTGCCACTTGTATTCAAGTTTATACACTTTGGCGGCCTGAAATGCGGCATAGGAGGCCTGAAGCGAAGTTGTTGCTTTATCAATTCCTTTACGATAGTCGGCCAAAGCACGGTCCAATGTATACGGATCGTCATTTGTAGCCTCTTTCGCGGCTTCGATATCCCCGCGCATTCCGTAAGCCTCTGCAATAAGAACATCTTCCGGATAGGTATCAATGAACCGCGTGAAGGCAGCTTCAGCATCGGCAACCTGCTCCATGCCGAACAGACAGACCCCTTCTCGGAACAGAGCTGCAGAGAGGTGTTCACCATACTCGGTTTCAGCCTGATATCGTCTAAAATCAACTATCGCAGTGGCATAGTCCCCCCGCATCATATAGGTCATCCCGCGATAGTAGATTGCATCTGACAAATGAGAACTCTCTTTGTAGTTATCAATAATAATCGAGAACTGTTCTCCCGCAGATTTATAATCCTTATTCTGGAAGTAGCCGAATGCCATCATGTAATGCAGGTCGGCCTGGAGCGATAATTCATCGGGATCACTCGTCGCCGGCAACACATCAAGATTAGACCGCATCGCAATAACCCGATCAAAATTCTGTTTAATCAAATTATCACGAAGCATCATGGAAAGCAGGGTCCGGGCATACTGTCCATCCGGCTTTTCGTCCAGATAAAGCAGGATGCGTTCTTCAGCGCGGTTGATCTGCTCCACATCGTAAAGAATAAGAACGGATTGAAGCATGGAGGCTTCACCGATTTCACTGTTTCGGTCCTTCTGATAAAGGCTGTCAAACAGAACATACCCTTCCCAATAGCGTTTTACCTCCGCATAGATCTGCCCGATCCGGAAAGTTACTTCATCTTCATACGGAGGGAGTTCTTCCAAGGTTTTTTTAGATTCCTGAATATCAGTGATTTCATTGCGCCGTTCTTCAATTTCCGCCTCGGTAATCCCGCGCTTCATGTCGGCTTCCAGCTTAACGGCCAGTTCCTGAAGATTTGAATCGGCAAAATTCAACAGCTCTTCGCGAGGAAGCACCATGCGGTACAGCAGCAAGGCATTGAGATAGTCCCCATCTTCGAAACGAGCCTTGCCGGCCTTCATCAAGGTAAGGTTCAGTGTTATATCGTATTTGGAATCGGTCCGGTAAATCTGCGGAATCCATCCGAAGAGTTCGCGCCAGCTTTCCGCTTCAACGAGCGCCCGTACAATCATGATCTGACACAGCCCGACAATTCGGGGTTCCTTGGCCATTTTTGCAGCAACACTTAGCGGTTCAACCGACTCCGCCCATTTTTCCTGACGGAAACGAGCCTGCCCCAAGAGGAGGTTCCCGTTATAAATATCTTCCTTTTCCAGATTAGACATTGCCAGCAGGCGGAGGGAAATTTCCTCAATCCGTGCCCAGTCCTGGGTGTCAAAGAATCCCTGAGCCATCATACGCAAGGCCACGCGTTCTTCTTTACAGGGTTCATTGGCGAGATATTCTTCCAGAATTTTAACACCGGCAGTCGTATCACCAACCTGATAGTACGCGCGGGCCAGTTGGAAACGGCAGGTCTGAGCCGTATCTCTTCCCTGCGGATCGGTTAAGGAAGCCGTACGATTAATCACTTCCTGAAGGGCGGGAAGCGCAGCCCGATAATCACCGCGTTGCAGCATCCGGTCAGCAGAACCAACCAGATCCGTAATCCCCATGGATGAATAATCCTGAGCAATTGCTGCACAGGAAGAGAACGCAGCAACCATAACGGAAACTTTTACAGCGCGTCCAAAAGAACGGAAACAAAACTTCATATACTTACCCCTCGTCACACAGTAACAAAAATCAGGGCGGTCAATAACGACCACCTTCACTCACGTAATACACGTGTCTTATGACGTTACACGCATAATAATTGCGATTCGTAACAGACTATTACCCATGAGAAACATTTCAAGCCAATAACCGTAAAAAAGCGATTTCGAACCGGTAATTTACCCTTTGCGGAACCATAAAAATGCACTCATAAACTAAAGCAATTATCAGGCCGTTTTGAACCGACTTTTAATAAGAGGACCCATTCAATCCGTATCTCTTTTAAAATCAACAGGATCGAATACAGGACCGGAACAATCTGCATTGAAAATACTGACGGAACAAAAATCAGAATTTAAAAGTGAATCACCCTTTTATCGCCGATGCGTTTCAGCGTTTATTTTCTGAAAAAGAGACCGCGCAATACCCGGACTTGTAATGGTGTACGTATTATTTACTCGAGGAAATCGCTGCAGCCGCCGCCAACGAACAGCCCGAATCGGCCTTAACGAGCACGCGTTCGCCCACCATCTTAATTGCCACAGCACCGAGTGGAGCAGTGAAAATAATGCTCAGTACAGCAACAGCAAGAATGACATTACCCGGTCCCAAATCCATACCTGCAGCCTGCATGGCCGCCAAAGGAACCGCCCCCATTGCGGCTTGAACGGTGGCTTTCGGCCAATAAGCAACCACAGAAAACAGACGCTCCTTCATCGTGAGCGGACTTTTGATCAAGGCCAGCAAAACACCGACACTTCGAGCCGCCAAACCGCAGGCAATGACCCCTAAACCGGCCAACCCCGTATGCCAGGCCAGCGTAATATCCACCTGCGCTCCAACCAGAGTAAAAAGCATGATCGAAGCAAAGACCCAGAGTTTCCCAAGCTTGGAAGAAATCTCATGCGCCATCTGTTCTCTTTTTTCGAGAATAATAAAACCGGTCCCCATCACAGCCAGCAACGCCGCAAAAGGAATCCCGTACCCTTCCAGCAGCTGCTGAAATCGTACCAGTAAAATCGACACGCCGATCACAATCATGGTCCGTTTCGTCGCCCGCGGATTAAATTGCTCAAACAGCTTCAGCAGCAACAGCCCCGAAAGCAATCCGACTCCGATCCCGGCAACAATCGAAAAAGGAATACCGGCAACCTTCAGCAGAATATGTTCGGCAGATCCGGTGTAAAACCCGAGAAAAACGCTGAAAAGAACGATGGCGACCACATCATCCAGCGATGCCGCCGCAAGAATCATCGTCGGAATACCTTTTTTTGCACCCATTTTCCGCTCAATGAAACTGATCATCATGGGCACCACAACGGCCGGGGAAACGGCCGCAATAATAAACCCGAGCATCGCAGATTCCAAATGGGTCAACGGGAGAAAATACGGCCCAACAAGCGCAATGGTTCCCCCTTCCAGAATGCCGGGAATAAATGACAACAACAAAGCCTGAACTCCCACCCGATTGAGTACATCCCGGCTCAATTCAAAACCAGCCCGCAGCAGGATAATAATCAGTGCAATCATCCGGAGATCGGAAGAGGCCTCCAGAAATCCGAGCTCCAGCAGGTTCAGCACATACGGACCGAAAACGACCCCCAGCAAAAGCATGCCCAGCAGGCCGGGCATCCGCATTTTGCGGAACACCCAATCCGCCAGCAAACCCAGCAGGATCATCTCGGCAATGCTAACAGCCATGACAATTAAGAATTAAGATTTCAGAATCGGGAATACAGGAACTCAGGCCGCACCGGCATTGCTTTTCATTAAACTGTCGCAGACCATCCATTCTATATTCTGAAATCATCATCATTCTTCATTCATTAAATAGTTCTGAACATAGTCAGCCACACCGTCTTCCAGCGCAGTAAATTCCGCATCATAGCCCACCGACCGCAGTTTCGTGAGATCGGCCTGCGTGTGATACTGATATTTCCCCTGCAGATGCTCCGGCATGTCGATGAAGGTGATATTCGGCTCGCGGCCCATCGCCTTAAAGACAGCAGAAACCAGATCCACCCAGGTACGCGGCGTTCCGGTTCCGCAATTAAACACTCCGCCAACCTCGCGATTTTCACCAAACCAAAGCGTCTCTTTTACGGCATCTTTTACATAAACAAAATCGCGAACCTGCTCACCGTCCTTATAATCCGGACGATGCGATTTAAAGAGCTTCACCTCCCCGGTTTCCAAAATCTGGAAATAGGATTTATGAATCACGGAACGCATATCATCTTTATGCCCCTCGCCCGGCCCATAGACATTAAAATATTTCATGCCCGCAATTTTATCTGCAATCCCCGCCTTCAGCGCCCACAGATCAAACATATGCTTTGAATAGCCATACATATTCAGCGGTTTATAACCCGGAGTCTTATCATCGGCATCCGAATAGCCCAGATTACCATCACCATAAGTTGCCGCGCTGGAAGCATAAACAAACCGCACATCATGCGCCAAACACTCTTCACATAACGCACGCGTGTAGCCGTAATTATTTTCCATCAGATAATCGGCATCGCGCTCCGTCGTCGCACTGCAGGCACCTAAGTGATAAACGGCTTCCACGTTCGCAAGAATACCGTCGGCCAGCACCGTAAACAGATCGCCCTTATCGAGGTAATCTTCATAGCGCAAACCGACAAGGTTTTTCCACTTTTCGCCCATGCCCAGTGAATCGACAATTAGAATATCGTCTTCACCCCGCGCATTCAGCTCTTTCACGATGTTGCTGCCGATAAACCCGGCCCCGCCCGTAACAATGTATTTAATACTCATAAATTTCGTCCATTTTTTAACCACTAATACTCTCTGATTCCCCGCACTCCGACCATCAGTGTGAATTAGCAGAAACTAGTGGTTTGCCTGCTCTTTTCCGTAAACTTCTAAAATGCGACCAATTACGTTGGTGGTGGAACGGCCTTCAACCATCTTTGCCAACACCACTTTACCGCCGGCAGCCTCCACTTCTTCACGGCCGGAAACGTAGTGCGCCCAGTCCTCGCCCTTCACCAGCACATCCGGAAGCAATTCCGCAATCAGTTCGCGCGGCTCGTCCTCATCGAACAAAACTACATAATCAATGCACTCCAGCGCCGCAATCACCTTGGCACGATCTTCCTCGCAAACGATCGGGCGATCATCGCCCTTGTTGCGCTTCACAGATGAATCGGAATTCATTCCGAGCACCAGCACATCGCCCTGCTCGCGGGCAAACTGCAAATAGGTCACATGGCCTGGGTGCAGAATATCGAAACAGCCATTGGTGAACGAAACCACCTGCCCCTGCTCTTTTAATCGCGCCCGTTCAATCAGCATCTGCTCTTTCGTCAGAATTTTATTTTCTAATTTTCTCATAAACTCTCTTCCAATGATTGGAAACCACTGTTTCCAAGGTTCGGAAAACATGGCGTTTTCTTCCAATCATTGGAAGCCGGAAAATAATAAAGGCGGAACGCCGCGCCAGATCACTCGATCACAAATAAAAAGGGCGAGAAAGTCAACATCGTCGACCCTTCCCGCCCCATCACTTTCAATCGCTGAAAATGCTAGTTTTTCTTGAAGCATAAGGTGGCATTGTGACCACCGAAACCCAGCGAGTTGCTCAGCGCTGCATTGATTTCCATTTTACGAGCCACATTCGGAACATAGTCCAGATCGCACTCCGGATCGGGTGTGGTGTAGTTGATCGTCGGCGGTGCAACACCGTCGCGAATCGCCAGCGCACAAATTGCGGCCTCAACTCCACCGGCTGCTCCAAGCATATGACCGGTCATCGACTTCGTGGAACTCACGGCTGTTTTATAGGCCTTTTCTTCGCCCAGCGCTTTCTTGATCGCGATGGTTTCGCCTTTATCGTTGTAATAGGTCGAAGTGCCGTGCGCATTAACATAGTCAATATCATCCGGCGTAAGACCGGCATCTTTAATTGCGAGTTTCATACCGCGGGCAGCCTGATCAGCCTCTTCGGCCGGAGCTGTCACGTGATACGCATCGCCGGTACGTCCATATCCGGCGGCTTCACAATAAATAGTTGCCCCGCGGGCCAGAGCATGTTCTTCGGATTCCAGCACCAGTATTCCGGCACCTTCCGACATCACAAAACCATCACGCTCTTTATCAAACGGGCGGGATGCGCCTTCCGGATCATCATTGCGGCGGCTCGTGGCACGAAGCGCGGCAAACCCGGCAACACCCAGCATAGCAACCGACGCTTCAGAACCGCCGGCAATCATAACGTCCGCATCGCCATACTGAATAATACGCATGGCTTCCCCAATCGAGTGCGTACCGGATGCACAGGCACTGGTGACACAGAAGTTAGGGCCCTTAAATCCGTATCTGATGGAAACATATCCTGAAAGAATATTCACAATCATCTGGGGAATGAGCTGCGGAGAAACGCGCCTCGGCCCTTTTTCATAAGCCTTCAGACATTCGTTCTGCATTACCTGCATTCCACCGATGCCGGAACTGGCAATTACACCGACACGTTCCAGATCAACCTTTGAAACATCCAACCCGGAATCTTCAATCGCCATGACTGCTGCGGCCAATCCGAAAATGGAAAACGGATCCATCTTTCGGGCATCTTTTCTATCTACAAATCGTTCAATATCGAGGTCGCGGACTTCGCCGGCGATGGTCACTGGATATTCCGCGATATCAGCCATCTGCTGAACCTGACCAATGCCTGATTTTCCATTTACGATGCCTTCCCAGAAAGCATTCAGTTCACTTGCGACCGGAGATACAACACCCAATCCGGTTACTACTACTTTGCGTCCACTCATTGCGCCACCTCGCTCTGCTTGATATTCAAATGGCCGGAAGCCCCGTGCTGAAGCAGTTCCGGCCATTCAGAAAGTTATCGAGTCGGTTTACTCGAAACCTTTTTCCTTCAGGTAGCTGATAACGCCGCCAACGGAAGTCAGCTTTTCAGCATCTTCGTCCGGAATTTCAGCACCGAATTCTTCTTCAAAAGCCATAACCAGCTCGACGGTATCGAGTGAGTCTGCGCCGAGGTCTTCAATGAAAGATGCTTCAGTCGTTACCTGATCGGCATTAACACCAAGCTGTTCAACGATGATATCTTTTACTTTATCTTCAAGTGCCATGTTCTATCTCCTTTATACTAGGTTTACACTTAATAAACTTACATTACCATGCCGCCGCATGTCGAGAGGACTTGCCCTGTAACATATGCGGAAGCATCACTTGCCAAAAACAATACAACATTCGCGACATCTTCCGGTTCACCAAAACGGCTCAACGGAATCAGCTCTTTCATCTTGTTCTGAACGTCTTCGTCCAGTTTATCGGTCATTGCAGTCCGAATGAATCCCGGCGCAACGGCATTGCAGCGAACGTTGCGGGAAGCCAGCTCCTTTGCCACCGTCTTGCTGAAAGAAATCACCCCCCCCTTGGAGGCGGCGTAGTTGGCCTGACCGGCATTACCCATCAGCCCGATAACCGAAGCAATATTTACAATCGTACCGGAGCGCTGCTTCATCATGCCGCGCATAGCAGCTTTCGTGCACAGGAATACACCTTTGAGATTCACATCCAGCACCGCATCCCAGTCGTCCTCACTCATTCTCATGAGCAATCCATCCTTGGTAATGCCGGCATTATTCACCAGTACATCAATCTTACCGAAATCTTTTGTGATGGCTTTTACACCTACAGTCACACTTTCGCCATCAGCCACATTTACGCCGTAGCATTCAACCCTGCGGCCGAGCGCCTTGACCTTGCCGGCGGTTTCTTCCAGCCATGCGGCATCGAGATCGCACAGTGCAATATCAGCACCGGCTTCAGCAAGCTTCACGGCAATTGCCTGCCCGAGACCGCGTGCGGCACCGGTAATCATGGCGACTCTATCGTTCAATTCAAACATGTCGTTCCTCTAATTAATTAATCGAGATCCGTAAGCAGTCCGATGTTACGAACTCCAACGGCCTTGTCAATACGCTTTATAAGACCTGCAAGGACCTTACCCGGACCGCATTCAACAATTTCCTCAACTCCATCGGCGGCCAGCTTCTGAACCGAAGCCACCCACTGTACTGAGGAGGTAATCTGTTTAACCATATTGCTCTGGACAGCGGCATCAGCATGGACTTCAGCAGTCACATTGGAAAGCACCGGTTTATTCGATGCTCCCAACCTGATATCAGCCAGAAAATCATTCATTTTATCTGCAGCAGGCTGCATTAGCGGAGAATGAAACGCTCCCGCCACCGGCAGACGAATTGCGCGCTTCGCTCCGGCCTCTTTACAAAGCACTTCCGCCTTATCAATCGATTCGGCCGTACCGGAAAGAACCGTCTGGGACAGCGAGTTAAAGTTCGCCACATAACATCCGGCTTCCGCAGCGATTTCAACCAGCTTATCGCCATCAAGATTCATCACCGCCAGCATGGCGCCCGGATTTTCTTCGCAGGCGGCCTGCATAAACTCACCGCGGGCTTTTAAAATTTTAATTGTATCCTCGAAACTCACAACACCGGCCACATAAAGCGCAGTCCATTCGCCGAGACTATGCCCAGCCAACACATCGAATTCAAAGTCGGGCTGTTTCAGTTTCAATGCCTGAAATGCGGCCGCGCTGGCCACAAAAATACCGAGCTGAGCATGATTGGATTTATTCAGTTCTTCCTGCGGACCTTCAAAACAGATCGACGTCAAATCATAACCCAGAATCTCATTGGCCTGATCAAAGAGGGCTTTGCATTCCGGAATGGCATCCGCCAAATCCTTCCCCATTCCAACCACTTGCGAACCCTGACCGGGAAATACGATTGCTCTTTTCATTATTTACCCCACTCCAAAACATTAGCGCCCCAGGTAAAACCGCCGCCAAACACGGTCAGCACCACCAGATCGCCTTTAGAAATTGTTCCATCCTTAACGGCCTCGTCCAGCGCAATAGCCAGAGCTGCCGAAGATGTATTTGCATATTTTTCAACATTGGAATACATGCGATCGGCCACGCCAAGCCGCTTGGAAATTGCATCAATAATGCGTATATTCGCCTGATGCGGAATAAAACAGCCCACCTCATCCGATGAGATACCGTTCTTTTCCAATGCCTGAAGAACGGTGTCGCCCATGCGTTTCACAGCATGTTTGAACACATCGCGACCCTCCATTTTCAGGAAGTGCTGCTTCTGATCAATCATTTCATGCGAAATGGGATTACGGCTTCCGCCGCCCGGTGTGGAAAGCAGGTGAGCCAGGGAACCGTCGGAACCCATCACCGACTGCATCACGCCGCGGCCTTCACCGCCGGCCTGCAAGACAACTGCCCCGGCCCCATCCCCGAAAAGAATGCAGGTGCTTCGATCTTCCCAATCGATGAACGTGCTCATCTTTTCGGTTCCGATAACCAGAACCGTTTCAACCGCGCCGCAGGCGATCTGTGCCCGTGCGGTGTCCATGGCATAAAGAAATCCGGAGCAGGCAGCTCCTAAATCGTAGCAAAAGGCATTTTTGGCACCGATTTTTTCCTGCACAAAACAGGCCGTGCTCGGGAAAAACATATCGGGAGAAAGGGTGGCGACAATAATCAGATCCACGTCTTCCGCAGAAATTCCGGCATCATCAATCGCTTTTCTAGCCGCCTCCGCTCCCAGATCTGATGCTGCCTGATCGGCAGCAGCAATATGCCGTTCTCGCATACCGGTTCGGGAATAAATCCACTCGTCGGTTGTATCGACAATGCTTTCAAGATCTTTATTGGTCAGTACCTTTTCGGGCACGTAAGATCCTGTTCCAATGATTGAAACTTTCCGTATCGGTTCCATGCAAGCGTTCCGTGAAATTACTACGTTTCGAGATTTATACGCTGAAGTTCAGCTTCAATCAAATGGTTTAGGTCGTGATCAATTGCCTCCGATGCCACACGGATTCCATTAAAGGTAGCAAAAGCGTTTGAAGAGCCATGGCCGATAATTACAATCCCGTTTGCACCCAACAGCGGTGCCCCACCGGTACTGGACGGATCGGCATGCGACCGCATTTCTTTAAAAACACCACGGGAAAAAAAGTAGCCCAGAATGCGAACGATATTCTTTTTAAACATCATCTTCAGCCATCCGGAAATCATGCTGGCCACCGCTTCGCTGGTCTTCAGCACCACATTTCCAACGAAACCATCGCAGACCGCCACGCTGACCTTGCCGCCGTAAAGATCCCGACTTTCAACGTTCCCGATAAAGTTAATCGGCGTCTTTTCAAGCAAACCAAAGGTTTTCTTGGTGGTCTCATTTCCCTTGGCAGCCTCTTCACCGATGCTGAGCAGGCCGACTTTAGGACTTTTCACCCCGAGAATTTCGCGGGAATAAATGCTGCCCATCACCGCGTACTGCTGAATCATTTCCGGCGTGCTGTCCGGGTTTGCACCGGCATCGAGCAAAAGAAACGGTTTATCAGGCGTCGGCAGAAGCGCGGCGATAGCCGGGCGATCCACCCCCTTCAAAGTGCGAAGCTTCAACGTTGCAGCCGCAACAGCTGCTCCGGTGTTTCCAGCAGAAAAGACCGCATCAGCCAACCCATCTTTCACAAGCATGACAGAACGGGTAATAGAAGAATCCTTTTTGCGGCGAATAGCCACAGCCGGAGACTCCCCCATTCCAACCACTTCCGTGCAATGAACAATTTCAATACACGAAGGAACCGGTCCCTTGTGTTTTGCAAGTTCAGCTTTAATCGCGGTTTCGTCGCCTACCAGAAAAAGTTTTTCCAGACCCTGAAGTTTTTCAGCAGCCTGGAGCGTTCCGGCAACAATTTCCTGAGGGGCGAAATCGCCCCCCATCGCATCTATTGAGATACGCATGGTTTCTACTCTTCAGTAGCGACCGTGAGCACCTGGCGTCCGTTGTAGTATCCACAGCTCTTGCACGCATGATGCGGCTGAGCCGGGGCTCCACACTGGGAGCAGGAAGAAGCGCGGGCAATTGGCTTCTTGGTGTTCTGAGCCTTGCGGCTTGCGGTTTTACTCTTCGAAGTTTTTCTTTTTGGAACTGCCATCGCAATCCTCCTTACGTGCTATAAATTCAATCCGTCCAACGCCGACCAGGCCGTTGGTCCATCTTCTTTCTTACATTCGCAGGAGCCCTTATTTAAATCGACTCCACACTGGGGACAAACCCCTTCACATTCTTCACTGCAAACCGGAAAACCCGGCACATGCAGCAGAATTTCCTCCCGCAAATCATCCGTAATATCCACCGAATCGGTGCCATCTGGGGCGGGATAAGCGCGTAGAAAATCGGATACGCTTACCGTTGTCGAGAAAAATTCAGAACATCTTGCGCACTGCAGATCCACATCCACATCCAATGCTCCCCTAACCACCAGTTCATCCGAAACCCGCTGAACATACAGCGTATAGTGCACATCCCTCGGATTTTGAAGAAACTGCTCCTGCTCCGCCTGAATGATCGATCCCGGCTCATCGCCCTCATAGTTGGAACCTTCTTCCGGAATTCGTGCCACCAATATCTTCATAACCACTCCTGCCTGTCGCTTAGTTCGAGAATAGTGAGTCGGAATGGATTCAAGTTTCAAGTTTCAAGTTTCACGTTTCCACGCTACGTTCCCCGCATGCAATTTTCAGACCTCATTCAAAACGACAAAATTCTCCGCGCCATCTCTGACTGCGGCTTTAAAAAACCAACCCCGATCCAGGCCGAAGCCATTCCAGCCATTGGAACCGGACGCGACATCATCGGCTGCGCCCGCACCGGAACCGGCAAGACCGCGGCCTTCGCCCTGCCCCTTATCCAGCGACTGGAAGATTCATGGACTGCTACGCGTGAAATTCGCGCGCGCTCCCTCATCCTGTCTCCCACCCGCGAGCTGGCCATCCAACTGGCATCAACCATTAAAATGTTTGCGGCCCACACCGAACTGACCACCCTGCTTGTTCACGGCGGCACCGAATATGAAAATCAGATTATGACCCTGCGCGAAGGTGTCGACATTCTCATTGCCACCCCCGGACGTATGCTCGACCTGATCGAACGAAAGGCGCTCAGCCTGGACCAGGTTGAAGTATTTGTGGTCGATGAAGCCGATCGCATGCTGGATATGGGCTTTGCACCCGACATCCGCAAAATTGCCCCGATGCTGCCGCAAACCCGGCAGGCCCTCTTCTTTTCCGCCACCATGCCCCGCGAAGCCCTATCCCTCGCCACCGGCATTCTTCGCAAACCGATGCATATTTCATCCGATCCCGCCTCGGCGGCCGCAGAAAACATCACCAAACAACTCTACTATGTGGAAAAAAACAATAAAAACGTCCTTCTCAGCTGGATTCTCCAACGGCTGGAATATGAACGGGTACTCATCTTCTGCCGCACCCGCCGCGGGGCCGACCGCCTGACCGAAAGCATGAAAAAACAGGATCTCCCTGTTGATGTCCTGCACGGCGAAAAAGAGCAAAGTCACCGGCAGGACCTCCTCGAAGCCTTCAAATCCGGCGAAACCCCGATCCTGATTGCCACCGATCTCGCCGCCCGAGGCATCGATATCGAAAACATCTCCCACATTATTAATTTCGATCTGCCGAACGAAACCGAAACCTTCGTGCACCGCATCGGCCGCACCGCCCGCGCCGGTGCTTCCGGCATCGCCATCAGCTTCTGCGATCCCACCGAAAAAGGCTACCTGCGCGACATCATCACCCACCTCGGCGAAGACCTCGACATCATCGAGGACCACCCCTTCCACAGCGAACAGGTGGCCACCTATTCCGGCAACGTAAAATCAAAACACACCCCCGACAAAAAGAAACACGTCAGCAAAATCCGCGAGCAGACCACCTGGCGCCTCGCCCCCGGCGCAGCCAAAAAACTCCATACCAAAGCAACCGGTCCACGGAAAAACGTCCGCAACAACCCCAAGAGAAAACAGGGTTAAACCTTAACAAAATCGCACATTCCAGCCATTGGTAGCTTTTTAGCCTTGTTGCTGTACGATCGTACAGTTATACCTTTTCCAGACATTGGAAATAAATTACGCATCACTCGTTACGAATTACGGACCCATGCCGCGAAAAATAAATCTAACTGAAAAAATTGATCAACTCCGCTCCTTCTACGAAGCAGAAGGGCGCGCACCGAGCTACGCTGAAATGGCAGAGCTGTTCGGCTATAAATCCAAAAATGCGGTCTACGGCCCGATCAACAAACTAATGGACCTCGGCTACCTCGAACGCGGCAGCAATAACAGCATTCAGTTTACCCAGAAAATCACCGGCTCCACCAAACTGCTCGGATCCATCCAGGCCGGTTTCCCTTCACCGGCCGAGGAGGAATTGGTCGATACCATTAATATGGATAAATATCTGGTTCGCCGACCGGAAGCCACCTTTCTGCTGACGGTCAACGGAGAATCCATGATTGAGGCCGGCATCCAGCCCGGAGATCTCGTGCTGGTGGAAAAAGATCGCATCCCAAAGCAAAACGATATCGTTGTGGCGCATATCGACGGCGAATGGACGCTGAAATATTTCGGAAGAGATGCTGACGGCATCTACCTCGATCCCGCCAACGCAAACTTCAGCCGAATGCGCCCCGAGCGCTCCTTTTCCATCGGCGGCGTCGTCAACGCAGTCATCCGGAAATACAACACCTGATTTTTATAAGGAGAAAACCATGAGAGCCGTTAAACACCACGAGACCACCTACAACGCCCTCCACCACTGTCTGGAGGCCTATTTTGGCGAACGCAATACCCTCCAAAACTCCAGAAATCTGAAATACCGCGAAGCCGAACAAGGCCGCCGCACGGTTCCCTTCCAGTCCAGTTATCCCCTCCAGCTCGATTATATGGCCCGCAGATCACAACACCGTTTTACCCGGATATTCTCCCTGTTTAAAAACAATTAGGGCACCTCGCAAAGACGCATAGGTTCAGGATTGCAGAGCCGGACTGATTGAGCAGGCGGCACCTTCCGGCCCATCTGCTCAGTACTCTTTCTCTCAGGAATAAGGAAAAACTGAATATCAACACCCCATATTACCCCCGCTCACTCCCTGTCACCTAAGACGGCATAACGCAGTGCGATTCAGGTTCCACACTTAAACACCGGTCGAAAAAAAACCGTATAAAATCATCTCAGACAAAAAAAGGCCAGCCCTGCCGGGCTGACCTCATTCATTTGCTCTGGTGGAAAAACTAGCCGTCTACGCGGGCAATTTTATAATTATCCGTGGCTTCGATTCGGCCAACGAGATCATCATAACTTCCGGCGGCCAGCAGAATTTCATCATTCGCGAGAATGATTTCAGCGCGATCCGGAAACTTATCCGAATAGCGGATGCGGGCACCGGTCATTTCCACCAATCGGCGGTTTTCCGGAACCTTAGAGACTTCTGTATCTTCGCTGTAGTTATTCAGATTGACTGCATATACTTCGAGGAACATGTGATTCTCCTTCTATGTTGTACCTTTGAAAAATCCGCGGAATTAAAATTCCTGAACACGGACATTCCGTAAAAAGGCCGGTCTTATATAGCCGCCCTTACACCTTGTCCACCCCCAACCGCAAAAAACTTTCCAAGGGTTGGAAAAGGTTTCGGAGTTGGCCATTACATTTCGTGATGGCTTGACGCGGCAATCCCCTTTCCCTAATTTCCCCGCTTCAATAAGCCTCCTTGCGAAAGCGGGCTTTTTAAATGGTTATCCGAAAAAAGGCGGACAAGTGCGGATCTTCCGATAACCGATAAATACTACCAGGAGTGTTAAAAACATGTCGAAAACAGTACTTATCGGGTCGCAGTGGGGCGACGAAGGCAAAGGTAAAATCATCGATGTACTCACCGCCAATGCGGACTGGGTTGTACGGTATCAGGGCGGCAATAATGCAGGCCACACCGTCGAAATCGGCGACCAGAAATACGTTCTCCACCTCACCCCGTCCGGCATTCTGCGCGAATCGTGCAAATGCGTCATCGGTAACGGTCTGGTGGTTGACCTGATCGGCCTGATGAACGAGCTCACCGAGCTGGTCGAGCGCGGCATCACCCTCAAGGACCGTCTCTTCATTTCCGACCGCGCCCACATCGTTCTGCATTATCACAAAGCCCTCGACGGTGCCAAAGAAGGCAACCTTGGTGAAGGCAAAAAGATTGGAACCACCAAACGCGGCATCGGCCCCTGCTATATCGACAAAGCCGACCGTATCGGCCTGCGCATGGGCGATATTCTCGAAGCCGATTTTATCGATCGGGTTCGTGCTCTGACCATTTCCAAAAATGCCATCATCGAATCCATCGGCGGCGAAGCCCTGGATGTTGAAACAGTCGTTTCTGAAATTAAAGAAGCAGCTGACTATCTCAAACCGTTCATCTGCGACACCATCCCGCTGATGCATGAAGCCGTCAAGAATGACGACGAGATTCTGTTCGAAGGCGCTCAGGGCGTTATGCTCGACGTCGACTTCGGCACCTACCCCTTTGTCACCTCATCCAACACCGGCGCGGGCGGAGCTCCGTCCGGTTCCGGCATTCCTCCGAATGCCATCGATCGCGTGGTTGGAATCGTTAAGGCCTACACCACCCGTGTTGGCGAAGGCCCCTTCCCGACCGAATTGTTCGACGATATGGGTGCGCATATTGCCAAAGTCGGCCACGAATTCGGTGCCACCACAGGACGTCCGCGTCGTTGCGGCTGGTTCGATGCCGTGATCGCAAAATATTCCGCGATGGTCGGTGGAATCAACGAATGGGCGCTGATGAAACTCGACGTGCTCGACGACGTTGAAACTATCAAAGTCTGTGTCGGCTATGAATGTGACGGAGAGCGAATCGACAACGTTCCGGCTTCCATCAGCAGACTCGCACGCTGCAAACCGATCTATGAAGATTTCAAAGGCTGGAACACGCCGACCACCGAATGCACCAGTTGGGAAGAACTTCCGGAACAGGCGCAGAAATACATCGAATACATCGAAGAAATCACCGGCGTTAAAGTAAGCATTCTCTCGGTTGGCCCGAAACGGTCCAGTACCCTGATGCTCGACCGCTAAACAAATAATGAGAGATGAATTATGAATTATGAAATTTGGTCTGCGATGCTTCCCAGAAAGAGGCCAACGCCGATTGATTTCCATTTTCATCTTTCATCCTTCATCTTTCATCCCTCTACCAAATGAGCAAAAACTTCCAAGGTCTGGAAAAAATCCCGCGTCACGTTGCCCTTATCATGGATGGCAACGGACGTTGGGCGCAGAAGCGGGGGCTTTCGCGCATCGAAGGGCATAAGGAAGGTGCGCAGTCGGTACGGGCGGTTTTGCGGGCGGCCGCCCAGGCCGGCGTTGAGTTCATAACCGTCTACGCGTTCAGCACCGAAAACTGGAAACGCCCGCCGGCCGAAATCGACGGCCTGATGAAACTGCTCATTCATTCCCTGAATGAATATGAGCAGGAACTGCACGATAACGGCATCCGCCTGCGGGTGATGGGTCAGTTCGAACGCCTGCCTCTTCCCGTTCGTATGCGACTGCAGAAAACGATGGACGCCACCGCACACTATACCGGCCACACGCTGATTATCGCCCTGAGTTACGGCTCCCGGACAGAGATTGCTGATGCCACACGCAAAATGGCTGAAAAAGTCAAAGCCGGCACGATGAAGCCTTCGCAGATTAATGAGCAGACGCTGACCGAACACCTTTACCTGCCCGATGTACCTGATCCGGAATTGATGATCCGTACCAGTGGGGAATTGCGGCTGAGCAACTTTCTGCTCTGGCAGCTATCCTATGCCGAGTTTTATATTACCGACGTCTACTGGCCCGACTTCCGTGAAGAAGAATTTTTCCATGCATTGGAAGCTTTCAACGGACGCGATCGTAGGTATGGTGGTGTCGATAATAAATAGCGGAAGACTATGGATAAAAAACGGATCATAATTGCACTCTGTATCGCGGCGGTTCTCATTCCCGCATTCAGCCTTGTCCCCTGTAAATGGCCGATCGGCCTGATCGGCATGCTGATCTTTGCCGGTGTGGGCTCGTGGGAGTTTTACGGATTGCTGAAGGCGGGCGGCATCAACGCTTCGATGAAATGGGGCATCAGCAGCGGCTTGGTCTTTGTTGCAGCCACGTGGTTTAATGCACTGGAGCAGCATCATCCGGCATACAATGGCTTCGGCGTATCGAATAACGCGCTTTGGTGCGTACTGCTCATCGTAATCCTTGCCAACTTTTTCCGTATTCTGGCCTATCCCGATTTACGTAAAGGATTGGAAAGCTGCATGGGCACCATTCTCGGGCTCGTCTACGTTCCGCTGCTCTGGAGTTTTGTTGTACGCCTCTTTCTACTCGGCGATCTATCCAAGCCCGGCTGGGCGGCCTTTTATGTGATTCTCTGCATGAAAATGGCTGATTCCGGCGGCTACTTCTTCGGTACCCGGTTTGGAAAAAATAAACTCGCCCCCGCAATCTCTCCTAAAAAGAGCTGGGAAGGACTGGCCGGGGGCGTGGTTTTCTGCGTAGTTGTAAATATTGCCTGGTGGATTATTTCAAAAGGCCACATCAACAGCGCCGTTCCTTTTTCCCTCGCCCACGCTATTATCCTCGGTTTTCTTTTTCCAGTCATTGGAACCGTCGGGGATTTGGTGGAATCCATGTTTAAACGCGCCGTCGACGTGAAAGATTCCAACAAAATTTATGGCCTGGGTGGAATTCTCGACATGGTGGACAGTATTCTGTTCGCCGCCCCCATGCTTTTTATCTATATTGAACTCTTCCTCAAATAACTTCCCAAGGATCTCCTTATGTTAGAAATTCTCTTCATCATCATCATGATGATTTTCCTGTTCGGCATCACCATTTTTGTTCATGAGTGGGGACACTTCTATGTCGCAAAACGCTGCGGCCTCGTCATCGAAGCCTTCTCCATCGGCATGGGTCCGGCCCTTTGGAAAAAAGAGGTCGACGGCATCGTTTATAAAATCGGAGCTTTTCCCATCGGGGGCTATGTATCCCTGCCCCAGCTCGATCCCGCCGGCATGGAAAAGATTCAGGGCGACAACAATGAAGCCGATCGCAATACACTGCCCGACGTCACCCCTGCAAAAAAAATAGCGGTCGCAGTTGCCGGTCCGCTCTGCAATATTATTTTCGCGCTGCTGCTCGCACTGATCGTTGTTTCCGGTTCGAAGTCGGAGCATGTGGAAGAGACCGGCGTGTTTATTGCCGATGTTGAAACCGACAGCGCCGCTGCGGATGCCGGCATTAAAAGCGGCGACGAAATTCGTGCTGTGAACGGGAATGCCGTCAGCAGCTGGTACGACACCCGTGTTGAATGCCTGCTGGGCGGCGGTTCCGAACAACAGGTAAATCTGACTCTGTTCAATGCCGCCGATGGCGAACGCAATGTACAGGTTGCTGTGAATCATCCGGATCAATCAGAAGTGCTGATCGATGGAGTTTATCAGGCATCCCCATGCCAGGTGCTGCAGGTGGTGGCCGGCAGTCCGGCTGAAAAGGCCGGGCTTGAACCCGATGATGTGCTGATCAGTATTAATCAGGAAATGATTCAGAGTTCCGACCACTTCATCGAGGTGGTCCAGGAAAATCCTGACACCGAAATTTCGTTGTTGATTGAACGTAGCGGTGAACAGCTGATTCTTCCGGTTACACCTGAATACAGCGAAGAAAATGATATGGTCATGATCGGCATTCAGTTTGGCGGCGCACTCTCCCTGCCCTGGACCCTGCAAGGAAATCCCTTTGAACAGATTTATTCCGATGCATCCTCCATCTTTCGTCTGTTGAAGGCCCTCGTTACCCCCAGCGAATCCAAACAGGCGGCAAGTGGTTTAGGCGGCCCCGTTGCCATTTTCCAGATGATCTTTATTTCGTTGCAGATGAGCCTGATTACCGCCATCGGTCTGATTCGTTTTATCAATATCAATCTGGCTGTGCTCAATCTGCTTCCGCTTCCGGTACTGGACGGCGGACACATCTGTTTCGCCCTCTGGGAAATGATTACGAAACGCAAAGTACACCCGAAAGTGGTGGCCTCACTGGTGAATGTTTTTGCCATCCTGCTGCTGACGGCGATGGTCTTCCTTTCCTGGCGCGACACCGACCGCATCTTCAACATCAGCCGCTTCTTCAAAAAAGCCCCTGTTGAACAAACCGAAGAAGCTTCGCAAACAGCTCCAGACGAACAGGGTACTGCGGAATAATCCAACGCAGAAAATATGAAAAGGACCTATAGAAAAACGTCCCTGTTTGATGCTAAACGACTGGGACAATTCTGTTTCGCGCTTTTCATTGCCTATATTGCGTTCAAAATCCTGACGCCTCCCAGCGACGAGACAGTGCGGACAACTGCTCCAGACGGATCAAAAACAGCACGGCTTCGGACGTTTTACTATTTGGATAATCAGCCTTCTTATAAAATTGATTGCCATGAAACCGGAAAACCCGCGTGGTTACCTCTCTACCACCTCCCGGCCTACACCAACTCTCCGCCGGAATTGCACCACCCCGATTTACAGTGGAGCACAACTTCCGATCGCATTGACTTTCTGTTGAACGGAACCTCCGTCTGGAATCACGTCTTCCCGGAAAAATAATTCCAGATCCTGGAAAAAAATTACGGATAATGTCCATTCTTCGTCACGACAGCCGTCAGGTGGGTAAGTAAGATCCCGCGGGATGCTTACTAAACGGCGCAAGGTTTTCCTCCTCTTTTCCTTGCGCCGTTCTCCTTTTCCGGACCCTGTAAATTTCGAACGCGGCTCTGGGAAGACTGATACTCAGCCTACTGTTCGAGAAAATAATTGTAGTCACGCGCCTCTTTGGATTCGATCACTTCCATGGCATCTTCCGGACTGATGGCGGCCATTAACCGATCACGAATCGCGGCATCGGAAATCATCGACGACAAACTGGATAGCACCTTCAGATGCAGATCTTTTTTATCCTTCGGCGTAACAATCAGCATGATCAGCTTTACCGGTTCGTTATCCGGTGCATCAAAATCAATACCTTCCCGGATAATCGCCATGACCCCCTGAATCGCAACCCCTTTTTCAATGTGTCCGTGAGGAATTGCAATTCCGTGCCCCATGGCCGTCGACATATCCTTTTCCCGGCTCACCACCGACTGATAAAGCTCTTCCTGGCTGATATGCTCCACTCGATGTGTTTTCATCAAGAAGGCCACCATCTGCCGAATAGCATCCCACTTATCCATCGCCTTGAGATCAACAATGATAAATTCTTCCGCCAGAAATTCGACCAGCCGCTGGCGATCGCGATTCGCTTCGCCGGAACGGACCAGCGCGGCTTTGGTACAGAACGGCCCTAGAATTTCAGCAATGGTTACTCCGGCCAGAATAATGGCACTGACCGCCTGTTTGATATCTTCCGGAATAAATGCATCGTTGCTAAGCAGAATCACCAGACCAATCGCAATGCCCGACTGCGGATAAAGCGCATAAGCCATATTCTGCCACATCCGTTTTGTGGTTCTTCCGATGATACCGCCCAGAATGGATCCAATGGTTTTTCCCAGTACGCGGGCACCGAAATAAACCATGGCCACCAGCCCGACCGCCAGCATCGCATCAAGATGCAGCGAAACACCGGCCAGCGTGAAAAAGATGACATAGAGAACCGGTTCCAGCGGAACGAGCGTGGTGAGCTGCCGCTCCGCAACTTCCGAGCTGTTGCCCAGATAAACCCCGAAAAACAGATTCACGAGAAGCGGGCTGAGCTGCAGATAGGCTGCCAAACCATCCAACAGCATGATTGCCAGCAGAATGGTGGTAAAGTCGTGAAACTTGGGTTTGCTCACCAGAATCCTGCAAATCCAACCTGCACCGAGTCCCAGCAGAAGGGCACCGAAAAAATGATAGGTTGAAAGAATCAGAGCATCGTCAATTTTACCCGTGGTTTCGCCACTCTCAAAATAGGCCGCCACAAAGGTACGCATCATCACGAACAATAAAATCGCCAGAATATTATTCAGCGCGACCGCCGAGATCAGCGTTTTAACAAAGGGCCCTTTTGCACGCATTTCACGAATGAGCGCAATGGTGGTGGCCGGGGCGGTTGACGCCGCAATTCCGCCCAGCAGCAGCGTGGTTGGCCAGTTCATTCCGAACAACCGGGAGGCAATCACCACCGAAACAACAGAACAACCGACTTCGAAAATTGAAATGGAAATAATGCGGCGGATGGAATTATGAATCCGGCGGTAGGAAAGATGCCCGCCGATACTGACGGCAACCAGACTCATCGCAAAAGTGGAAAGCGGCTGAAGAGCGTGCAGTTGCTCATGCGTTCCGATCAGGCCGAGACAGGCAGGACCCACCACGACGCCGCCAAGAATATTCCCGGTCACGTGCGGTAAACGCAGGAGTTTAGCCACCCACCCGCCGGCAAATCCGGCCAGAATTAAAATACCGACCACCAGGAACGGGCTGAGTTGACCCGTATGCAGGATGGAATCGAAAATCTGTTTCAATGCTTCCAAAATAGCCCCTTCATAAACTGCACAGTTGCGAATGCCTGAAATTCTGGCAAAGACCGCAAGACAAGGCAAGTAATCAGGACATAATCTCAATATTCAATTAAGATTCACACGTCCGGTCAGCCCGGATCAGCCGCATGAATATCTTTAACATCCAACTGCAGCGTCTTATTTCCCATCCAGTTATTTTCCTTCAGCGTAAAGGCCACATCGAGCTTTCCGGCAGGCAGTTGACTGAGCGGATAGTTAAAGGCAATCGCCTCAAACTTCCGACCTTTGGAAACCAGTTCGAGTTTCAAATGAGTCGATCCAACCACTCGGGGCGATCCGGAAACGGAAAGGTTTTTCATGACCCAGACCGGTTCCGGATGATTCTGCCCAAACGGCTGGAGCTGTTTGAGCTGCTTCAGAAAATCAAAAGTCACTACATCCGCTTCGACCACCGAATCGATGTGCTGCACCGGAGAAAGATCCACTTTAGAAAGTTCCTGAGCAACAGCCTGGTTAAATTCTGTTTTAAAGGCATCGAGCTCACCCGGCTTTACTTCCAGCCCCGCCGCCATTTTATGCCCGCCGAATTTATTCAGTTTTTTTCACAGGCCTGCAGGCCATCGAGCATATTGTATTCCTCGATGCTGCGGCACGAACCGCGTGCACTGCCGTCGGCCTCAATGCCCATAATAATGGCGGGTCGGTTGTAATGCCGGGAAACGCGTGAGGCCACAATTCCAACCACCCCGGGATGCCAGCCCTCTTTGGCCACCACCAGCCCGAAGTGTTGCTTCGGATCAAAATACGCATCAATTTCGGAAAAGGCTTCATCAGCCATCTCCCGCTCAATACGCCGCCGCTCCGCATTCGTTTCGTTCAATAGATTGGCAATCCGCTGCGCAGCGGACCGGCTTACCGTCGTCAGCAATTCCAGCGCCTGCATCGGCTCTCCGATTCGCCCCGCGGCATTAATGCGCGGACCAAGTTGAAAGCCCAAATGATAGGTATTCGCTTCACCTTTCACCGATGCAATACGCTTCAGCTCTTCCAGTCCCACCCATTTGGTTTCATCCAATTGCTGAAGTCCGTAACGCACAAGAATACGGTTTTCATCCATGAGCGGAACAATGTCTGCCACGGTTCCGAGCGCAACAATATCCAGATAGTCCCGAAGATCGAGAACCGCCGCACTCGGCTGCTTCAGCTCCCGCCCCAGCTTCACCATGCCGTGGGCCAGTTTGAAGGCCACTCCAACGCCGGACAGAATTTCAAGAGATGGAACGGTCCCAAGCTTTGGATTAATCAGTGCAAATGCCGGAGCGGTCTGAGTTTCGGGTTCGTGATGGTCGGTAACAATCACGTCAACGCCCTGCGCCTGCGCAGCCTGTACGCTTTCAACCGAATTAACCCCGCAGTCGACCGATACAACAACAGAGGATCCATGCTCACCGAGGCAGCGCTGCAGTGCATCGGCAGAGAGGCCATACCCTTCATCAAGACGATCAGGAATGAACGGTTTCACCTGCGCCCCAAGTGCTCTGAATATCCGGGTGAGCAACGATGCCGAGGTGACGCCATCCACATCGTAATCGCCAAAGACCGTAATGGTTTCCTGCGCATCGATGGCTTTCCAAAGTCTGGAAACCGCCTTTTCCATATCCGGCAGCAGATAGGGATCGGACAGATCAGCCAAACGCGGGTTCATAAATGCTTCCGCTTCGGCGGCAGTCCGGAATCCGCGCTGAACCAGAATGCGCGCGATCGGTGTCGGGAGCCCGCATTTCAGGCTTAATTCATGGACACGGTTTTCATCGGCAGTACGAATATTCCAATGCTTGGAAGCCATTGCTATTTACCATCCATGGAAGTTTTTCGCCCGACGGTAAGGAATCGACTCACCAGCGCCTTGATCAGAATCTTAATATCTTCGTAAAGAGAACGGATATGAACATACCAAAGAGAATCGACCAACCGGTCGGAATCCCGGTTGTAGTCCTGATAGCAAAAAACGCCAGGGTAATACTGTTTCAGCTCTTTAATGATTCCGTCATCTTCCGGGTGCCGCATCGGCGGTTGACCGCAGAGAAACATCCGCCCGCGAAGCACGAGAAGTATGCGTGGAAAACGGTCCAGCGAAAGAGCGCGGAAAACACGGTAAATAATGGATTTACGGTCCTTTCTCTTTTCAAAGTCGGGAAGTGCAATATAGCCGGTATGCGGATCGTGATATTGCCGCTTTCTGAAATGCGCAATGCCGCTCAACCGGATCAGCGGCATGAACAGAAGGAATGGAATCAGCTGAACCATTGCAATCAATAAAGCCACCCCCCAAAGAATGATATACCGAACAACATCCTCCGTACGCAGCTCCGGCCGGTTGCGGGCAATCAGCCAGGAATCGTCAATTTGAATGGTGGTTCCATCCAGCGGATCGATGACCCGGTTTCCGGAAACGATTTTGTTCCGGATTTCCAGGTTTCGGCCGATATAGGTATCGCAGAGAATCAGACAATCGATCAGTTCGCTGAATGCATCAACAATCACGTGGTTGCCGATCACTGCATGGGGGCCGATCGTGGTCATGGCGCCAAAGCGGCAATCGTCGCCCACCAGAATGGGAGCCTGCAGGTGGCTGGATGGAGGCGTTCGCACATTGCAGCCCATTGAACTGCCGTCCTTACTGGAAAACCCGGCCGTAACATAGCGCGAGAATTCCGCCTTAACCATTTTCATGTTCAACTCAAAATAGTCGTTGAGCGAGGTCATAATGTACGGGTGCACATGAATCGTTTCCAGCCCCCGGTTCGGCTCGTTGCAGCCTTCGAGCAGGCCCATGAGTTCATCACCGTTTTTCCCATAGATAAAATAGGGTTCAGAATCAAGTTCATGACAACAGGTCTTCAACTCCTTGATCCGCTCGGTACGAAACCCCTGCCTTCTACGCATAAAAAACGGTCCACCGAAATAGAGCAGGCCGTTTTTCCAATAGTCGGAAATCGACTTTATGTACTCAACCGCACTTTCATTCTTGCGGGGGAAAATATATTCCACCACCACATTCCATCGGCTTCCGGATGCAATGTAATCTTCAATCTGTTTGGCTTCGTCGCCGAGAATGATGTGAACCGAACGCACTCCGAATTCGGTACAGGCTTCCAGCCAGTAATCCACAATCGGACGATTCGCCACGGGCAGCAATGCCCACGGAACCTCGCCCAGCCCCTCCACCCAGGAACAGGCAGAGGCAGTATTGATTACGGCAATCATTGATTGTTAGGGGTTTAATCAAATCCCTTGATGGCATCCTCAACGGATTCATAGATTTCGAAAACCTTATATGCCCGGGTAATCTCGAAAACCATGCGCGGTTTTTTCTGGAGATTGGCAATTTTCATGTCGCCTTTGCGTTCTGTAATACGCTTCAAAACGGCAATGAGCGTTCCCAGCCCCGCAGAATCCATGAAATCCACATTGCGCAGATCAATCACGAAATCTTTCACCGTTGGTTCAGCTTCCTGCCACGTGCCCAGCTGATCGCGAAAAGCATCCACGGTTGCCGCCGTGAGCGCTTTATTCACCTGCACCACTCCTACGTCATTTATTTTAGTACAACTCACCATCATGATATTCTCCCTAATACGCCCCGCGGCCGAACAGCACAGCCGGAATGGTTTTCAACATAATCATTACATCTTTAAAAATACTCTGGCTCTGAATGTACTGCATATCCAGTCCGACCTGCTCACTGAACGGAATATCAGCCCGCCCATGAATCTGCCAAAGGCAGGTCAAACCGGGCTTTGCGTGGAGCCGTTTGCGCTCGCCCAGCGAATAGGCTTTAACCTCTTCCGGAAGAGGCGGGCGCGGACCAACCACCGATAAATCGCCCGCCAGCACATTAAAAAACTGCGGAATTTCATCCAGACTAAAGCGGCGCAGAAAACGGCCGCACCGCAACAGACGCGGGTCATTTTTCATTTTAAACGTAACGCCGTCCTTCGATTCGTTCTGAGCTTCCAGCCCTTTACGCAGTTCATCGGCATTACGCACCATTGTACGGAATTTATAAAAGCGGAATTCACGCCCGTTTAGCCCAACGCGTTTTTGAATATAGATCACGGGGAAACCGTCCTCCACCAGAATGCAGAGCGCCACCAATGCAAACACCGGGAGCAGAATAAAGATCGCAACCAGACTGACGGCGATATCCACGAAACGTTTTACGAGCATCAGGCTTCGCAACATGCCTTCCCAGAACAACAGCCGCGAACGCTGTTTCCATTTCAGAATATGCACATCGGCACGGGTTACCGGAATATCCATTCGGTTGAACAGCTCCCTCCGCGCTTTATAGACCGGACGTTCCATTATCAGTCAGCCTCCTCGTCAATAATCGTGCAATAAGTCAGATTCTGCATCTGCACCCGATATCGCTCAATCCGATCCGCAATCGAGTTCGTGATGGCCAGTCCGCGACCGCGTTCTCCCATATACGCTTCATCAAGTTCACGGTTCAAAGCTTCCTCGAGATCCCACTCCATACCTTCATCGCGAAGCACCACTTGGCAGACATTGCCGTCAACGCGAATTTGAAGCCAGAACGAATCACCTTCGTTTAAACCTCCATGATCCACCAGGTTCGCGCCGAGTTCCATCACCAGCAGCCGCAGCATCACGGCTGTTTCTGGTGAAATTTTCTGAGAAATCACCGCCAGCTCGGCCTCTCGGGCAACCTCGGAAACCAGTTCAATATTTCTGAGAACAGTTTGTTCGAGTACAATTCTGGAAGGTTCCAGCATTTGAATGGAAATCGCCGTGCAGTCATCCACCGCAACATCATACTGTTCCGACAACACATCCAGCAATTTGACCGATTTATCGGGGGAAAGAGGATTTTCGACAATCCTGCGATAAGCTTCCGCCATCCGGTCTCCGCATTCTTCACCGGTCTTCCGATGGCGCGCCTCGATTAAACCGTCGGTATACAGCAACAGGCTCGAATTGCCCTCATCCTTGAACGTCACTTCATCTTCCGGCACATACGGCCGCTCCGAACCGAAGGGGAAACCGATCGGCACGCCGCCCTTGCTGTCGAACTGATGCAGCTCCACAATTTCTCCGTTTCGCACCAACACCGGATTCGGATGGCCGCAATTCATACAGCGCCATTCCAGCGTGTCGGGATCATGCACAGCAAGAAACAGGGTCGCAAAATAGGATGGATTATCAATACGGCGTCGAAACACAATGTTCAGCGCATTGCAGATTTCAGCCGGACCTTTATCCACATAGCGATGAATCATTTCGCTGGCGGTGGCTTTCAGTAATGAAGAAATCATGGCCGGAGCCACGCCATGTCCGGAAACGTCCGCCACATACATGGCATATTTGCCATTCGGCAGCGCGATAATATCAAAGGCGTCCCCGCCCACATCCATACACGGACGATAGGCAATGCGAACTTCGAACCGCCGGGTGAAATGCGGGATGTCTGAAAAGAGCGAGCGCTGAATCGATCCCGCCAATTCCAGATCCCGCGACACGCGGTTATTCCAGACCGTGAGTTCATCATTGCTCTTTTTAAGGGCCAGCGCATTACCCACTCGCAGCACCAGTTCCCGCGGATTGAACGGCTTCCGAATGTAGTCCATCGCTCCGAGTTCAAATCCCGTTTCAATGTCTTCAATCTTCGATTTAGCCGTTACCATAATAACCGGAATCGCGGCCGTACGCGCATCGCTGCGCAACTTGCCGCACAGCTCAAATCCGTCCATTTTCGGCATGATGACATCCACCAGAATCAATTCCGGCGCTTTTCGCAATGCAATTTCCAATGCCGTAAATCCATCCGCGGCATCAAACACTTCACATCCGCGGGTCTCCAGCAGTTTGCGAAGATACAGCCGGTTGGGAAGTTCATCATCCACCACCAGCACACGGCCGGACAGCGGCTGCACCAGACGGGAGGTCGGCAGGTCAGCTTTCTGGGATTGTTCCTCTGAAACCATCAGCTGATCAACCTATTGTTTTGATCCAGGCCGCCAGCGCCTCGACAAATGGAATAATCGGGAGAAGTTCATTATCTCTGGCAAGGAGTTCAATTTCGAGACCCAGCACAGAAATTTCCGGCAAACCAATGGTTCCGCCCATTCCTTTAATGGAATGAGCTGCCATACGTACCATATCAGCATCTGAATGCTTCAAACCTTCCTGCAACTCCCCTGCCAGCCGTTTCAGCTCATCAACAAAAACCTCAATCAACTCATCGTCCACTTCGTCGGTATCAACCATAAATTGAATTTTTCGAGCATTCAGCTCGGGGACCAAATCTGCAACCCATTCCGTATTTCCGAGTATATTCGCCATAGGGGTATCTCCACAAAAATCAGCATATCTAACGTTTTTAAATCATAGCACTATTGAAGGGGGTGGCAAATCCGCAGTCGATCATTTTCCAGAGGCTGGAAGCACAAACTGCTTACGAGCCATCGGTGCGCTTTCAATGGCGGCTTCAATACCGATTTCCACCACATTCACCCGCCCCGCAAAAGAATCCCCGACCTTGGAAAGGCAATCCTGATAAATTGCAGCATAATCGCTTCGGGCCGTGGCCATATCGGTTACCAGATCGAACGATACTTTATAGGGAGCTTCTTCGCCTTCGGCCCGCAGATCGTGCACATCCACCAGCCTGGATTCGCCGGAAATATACGTGTGAATAATCCGGTTGAGTTCTTCAAAAAACGGGTGGGAACGATCAACCGGATCCACATGCGCCAACGCACGCCAACGCATTTTTTTCTCCACAACATGTTCCGCCATTTCAGAGATCTCGTGCGCTTCCACCAAACTCATTTTGGCATCCACCTCAATATGAAACGACACCATCTTCACGTCGCCGTATTGATGCACCATAATCTCATGCGCCCCCATGACTCCATCCACCGCCACAACGGTTTCAAAAATTTTCCGCACCTCGGAACAATCCGGTTTCTGCCCCAGCAGAATATCAATGGCCTCCCGCGCATAGGCGATCCCCGTATACAGGATGAATGCCGCCACCGCCACCGCCGACCAGCCATCCACCGCCCCCCAACCGAACTTGGAACTGATCAGTGCCACCACCACCAGCAGCGTCGATAAAATATCGAAAGTATGGTTCCAGGCATCCGCCTCCAACACCTGGGATTTGGAGAGTTTGGCCAGCTCCCGCGCAAACACAGCCATCCAGGCCTTCACCAGAACAGTAACCCCCACCGCAACCAGCAACCAGGCCGGCGCATCAATCGGCTTCGGGCTGACCAGACGGGAAATGCCCGAGCGGGCCACCTCCATCCCCACAAGAATCAGCGCAATCGCCAATACCAGCGTCGCAACCGCTTCAATCCGACCATGGCCGAAAGGATGATCTTCATCCCGCGGTTTACGGGACCACTGAAACCCCAGAGCAATCACAAGCGAACTGCCCATATCGGTTAGATTATTTGTGGCATCCGCAATCATCGAAACAGAGCCGGAAGCCAGGCCCAGCCAGAATTTTGCCGCCGCCATGAACGCACTCATAATCGCGCTGGTCCATCCGGCCAGCATCCCGAGGCGCGTCCGGTTATCATGGCTGTCCGCCGGAAGATTCTGCACCACCACCCGCTGCAGCAGGAAGTTCATGAGAGGAAATGGTAAACTGTGATTTTTCTTATTCATAAAAAAATGGGCGTTCCAATGATTGGAACGCCCGGCATCATAAACTTTCCAAGGTTTGGAAGTCTACTTAACCTTCTCCTCCTTATGCCACAGCAGCGCAACCGGCGTGGCCACGAAGATGGATGAATAAGTACCCACCAGAATACCGATAAACAATGCCAGAGCAAAGTCCTTCACCGCACCGCCGCCGAAAACCAGCAGCATGACAACCGTCAGCAATGTGGTCAGCGAGGTCAGCACAGTACGACTGAGGGTCTGGTTGATGGAAAGGTTGGCAATCTCCTTATAGGACATGCCTTTCTCCAGCTTGATATCTTCGCGAATTCGGTCGAACACCACAATGGTATCGTTCACCGAGTAACCGACGATCGTTAACAACGCGGCGATAATCGGCATACTGAGTTCATAGCCCATCGCACAGAAGATACCGACCGTAATCAGTACGTCATGCGCCAAAGCCGTGATGGCTCCCATCGCATAAGCGAACTCAAACCGAATGGAAATGTAGATAATGATTCCAACCAGCGACCAGATAATAGCCCACATGCCCTTGCTCTTGAGCTCGGCACCGATCTGCGAACCGACACTGTCGTTTTGAATATCGACATAATTACCGGGAAGCCCTTTAACCGCAAGCAATGCAACATCAGCTTCTTCACCGGATGCACCGACTTTCACCTGCAGAAACTCGTCGCCTTCCAGTGTTGCCTGATGGGCAATATTGGCCGTATCGAATCCAGCATCACTCAACGCGCTGCGAATGACTTCAACATCCTGTTTCTGATCAAATTCGAACGTGATGACCGATCCACCGGTAAAGTCTACACCGAAGTTGGCATCGCCCTTCTTCAGGAATAATCCCCAGGTACCAATGATGACCAGGACTGAAACAACCGCCGCAACCTTGCGTCCGCCGAGAATGTTGAAATTTGCATTCTGCAGGAACGGAATAGACATCATTTTCAGCGACTTGAGCATATTCGAGTCGGCCAGCGTGTTAAAGAACAGGCGCGTCATAACCAGTACGATAAACATACTGACCAGAATACCGGCGCTCAACGTGACCGCAAAACCGCGAATCGGACCTGAACCCTGCCAGAAGAGAATAATGGCCGTCAGCAGCGTCGTTACATTGGCATCCAGAATGGTACTGAACGCTTTGTTGTATCCCGCATTGATCGAACCGGAAATGGATTTACCCACTTTCCACTCTTCCCGCATACGCTCGAAAATAAGCACGTTGGCGTCAACCGCCATACCGACGGTGAGCACGATGCCGGCAATACCGTACAGTGTCAGTGTCGGCAGACCTACGTTGGACCCTTCAAGGGTTCCGGAAATAACACCGAGGAATCCGGCCGAAAGCACCATACCGACCGGCAGGAGCAACAGCACAAAGAACAGGGAGAGGTTGGCAATCATACCCGGCACCAGATAATACAGCGCCATAAAAACCAGCACCGAAACTCCACCGTAAATAATGGCCTTCATGCCGCTATCAATCGAATCCTGTCCCAGTGTCGGAGCAACCGTGCGTTCCTCAACAATGGTAACACGGCCCGGCAGTGCACCGGCGCGCAGCACATTCACCAAACGGCGGGCTTCCGGTACGGAAAAGTTACCCGAAATGGATGCATTGCCGTAAATGGCTTCATTAATGTTCGGCGCGGAATAAAGGGTGTCGTCAAGAATAACAGCCAGCTGACGGTTAACATTTTCTTCCGTAACGCGGCCGAATTCTTTTTTACCTTCAGCATTAAACTCGAGTGAAATCTCGGGCACCCCTGTCATCTGATCGTAGGCCACAAATGCGTCCTTAACGGTGTCTCCACCCAGTTGACGGCGGCGTTCAACATAGACGGGGCGATAAACCGTGGAACCATCCTGCAGCTTATCGCTCATCAACATGAAATCTGCGCTTTTATTTCCAAAACGTTTCAGGCGTTCGCGGAATGCGCGGTCGATCTGATCATCGTGCACAGCGGCATGGTCGCGGATATAGAACGGGCCGGTGCGGTCCTGTCCGGCCACAATATATCCCAGCGGAACCTTACCGGATGACTGCAGCTCGCTGACCCATGCATCACTTTCCGTATGAACCAGTTTAAAGCTCAATACGGCATCGCGGGAAATCTGTCCCTTGGCTTCGGCGCGGGTTTCAGCATCAGCGCCCGGCAGGCGAACCACAATACGGGCTTCACCTTCCGGATAGATTTCCGGCTCGGACGTTCCCAGCACGTCAATACGGTTGCGAATGACTTCCACCGCAATTTCCTGAACGGCAGTCACCTGCTCCTTCAGTTTCGCTTCGCTGATCGACTCAATCGATTCCGCTTCTCCGGATTCTACCATTTTTCTGGCAACATCGAGCGCATCGACCTCAACAACAAAACTGGACCCACCCTTAAGGTCGAGACCCAGTTTCACCTTTTGATCCAGCGGAGTAACCAGTGCGAAGGACCAAATGACCAACAGGGCCAGCAGCATCCACTTCCAAAGTTTATTTTTATCCATTACAGCAAGCCTTTCTTACTTAGACGGTTCAATCGCGTCCGGAGTTTCGCCTTTTTCCAAAATCTGGGAAATAGCCGCACGAACACATTCCACTTTGGTGTTTTCAGCAATACGAACCACCAACGTGCTTTCTTTAACATTAACAACTTCGCCGATAATCCCGCTGGTCAGCAGAACGCGTTCTCCGCTCTTAACCGCATTGATCATTTCCTTGCGTTCTTTTTCTTTACGCTTTTGCGGTCGGATCATCATGAAATACATAATCGCAAACAGAATCACCATCATGATGGGAAACTGGAGCGGGGATCCACCAGGCGCGGCCGCCGGAGCTGCCTCAGCGATGGTCAGGGGTAATAGGTTCATACTAGTTATTCTCCTTTACGTTTAAAGTATGTTCTTCCGCAACAACGGAATAACCGGCATGAAATTCCTTGCGGAATTCATTAAACCGGCCTTCTTCAATCGACTTTCTCATATCTCTCATAAATTCAAGATAGCAGTGCAGGTTATGCATCGTTATCAGTCTCAGCCCGAGAATCTCGCCGACGTTGATGAGATGGCGTACATAGGCGCGTGTAAAGTTTGCACACGCATAACACGAACATCCTTCCTCCAACGGGCGGGTATCCTCCTTATAGAGGGCCGCTTTCACCGGGTAGCGTCCACGCCGAGTCGAAACCGTTCCGTTGCGCGCCTGCCGCGTCGGCATCACACAATCGAACATATCCACTCCGCGCGCAACCGATTCCACCATCTGGGCCATTTCTCCCACGCCCATCAGATAGCGGGGCTTTTCCCGGGGCAGAAAATCAACCGTATCCTCCACCCCCCGAATGATCAGTTCATCCGGCTCCCCGACGCTCACGCCGCCAATGGCATATCCGTCGAAATCCATCTCGACGAGCCCCTTGGCGCACTCTTCGCGCAAATCCGCATACACACTGCCCTGAGCAATACCAAAATAAAGTTGGCCATCCGCCCGAGGCGCTTCCCTGCAAATAGCCGCCCAATCTAGGGTTCTGCGTACGGCTTTGCAAGCGTAATCCTTTTCGCTCGGATACGGCGGACATTCGTCAAAAACCATCGCAATATCCGACCCCAGCTTCCGCTGAATCTCCATCGATTCCTTCGGGCCGATAAAATGTTTCCGACCATCGGAATGCGACCGGAATGAAACTCCTTCATCGGTGATTTTGTTCATCGACCCCAGACTGAATACCTGATAGCCGCCGCTGTCCGTCAGAATCGCCCGGTCCCACCCCATGAATTCATGGAGTCCGCCCAGCTGTTCAATCAGATCCGGTCCCGGCCGATCATTCAAATGATAGGTATTCCCGAGCAGAATCTCGCCATCCAGCTCATGCATTTCCCGCGGAGACATTCCCTTCACGGTTGCCTGTGTACCCACCGGCATAAAAACCGGTGTTTCCACTTTTCCGTGTTTCGTATGAAACCGACCCCGCCGCGCGTTACACGATGGATCCGTTCCCAACAGTTCAAATTTTCCAATATCCAATTTCACATTTCCAATTTCAGTTTTCTGGTTTTCGGTTGTCGGTTTTACCGAATATCTTCGTAGAATTTAGCCTGCGCCGTCTGCATGTAGGGCACCACCCAAAGGAATCCGATTCCGAGCGTGAAGAATGTCGCCAACAGACTCCACCCAATGAATCGGCAGTTCAGGCAGAAAAACTTCCATTTATTGCCCTTCATCATCTCTTTACTGCGGGTAATGGCCTCCAACGGACCGCAATCCTCATCATCGGCAATAATAAAAAAGGCCATCGCATAGCGGAACAAAGCAATAATCCCCGGAATGATGAACAACAGGAACCAGAGAAAATAAAACAGCATATAGAAGAAATAGACGCCGAACGATTTCCAGAAACGGCGGAAACCGACAAAAAGCAATTCCAGCCGAGCCTCATCTTCCTGCGCAATCCCCAGATAATAGCCGTAAAAACCAACCAGAAGAGCACCGCTGATTAACAGCTGGAAAATCTGGGCCACCCCATTCATCGCACTTGCAGCTAATTCCGCATTACCCTCCGCAATCCCTGAAACCGCCCCCACAAACACAGCCGCGGCGATAATGAAAAATGAAATACTCATGGAAAATGCAGTAAAGAGCACATACCCCAGCACACCCATGCCCCAGTTTCCAGACAGCGATTCCCGCGCCTCCGCCATCAGATCTTTATTTGATGTTCCTCCTCCGCCACCAGACGCGTCAGATTTTGGAATATTCAATGTAGGAATACCGCCACCAGTATCATTCAACCCAGCCATACATGCTCCCCTTGAAAAGAATTAAGCCGCGAATACTGCCTAAATCACGCGCTGAAACCAAGCTGTAAGATAGTCGACAAATAATATCTTTACCCACACCCCCCTCTAAACGCATTCCGAAAAGGCATTCCTGCCATTGAAAGAACCTCATTAAACAATGTGCTCGATATGTTCCGTTCCGCTTTAATTTGACAAATACTCACGCATTCATTTTCCGCGTTTGTGTTTCGGAAAAATGAATGTTGTAAAACAGATTTTCGATTTCCTGCTCGATATTTATATTGTGGATCAGAAAATCTTCTGAACTTTTGAGCACAACGGGAGCAAAGTTGATGATGCCTTTGACGCTGGTTTTTTTGAGGATATCAACCATCGCCTGCGCTGCGGCTTCCGGCACGGTGAGCGCGGCAACCCGAATCTGATTTTCTTCGATGAATTGCTGCATCTCTTTAATATGCAGAATCGGAATGGCAGAATCCGGAGCGAGCACCTCCGGATCCGAATCAAAGGCGGCCACCACCCGAATTCCAACCCTTGGAAATCCGTTATGGTTCATCAGCGCCCGCCCGAGTTTCCCGCATCCGATAACTATAATCGTTTGTTTCTTATCTTTCCCAAGCAGAACATTGAGCTTACTCACCAGATCATCAATCTGATACCCCCCGCGTTTATTACCGGTCAGATTGAACATGGAAAAATCTTTGCGCACGAGCGAGGGCGACACCCCCAACGCATCACCGAGATTATCGGAAAAGACCTTAATCAACCCTAACGCCCTCATTTTTCGCATTATATTGCGGTATTTTGACAAGCGCCGAATTACCTCCTGATTTGCATTCATAGATCCGCCTTATTTATTGTTACGATTGTAACGTATTTTTAAATTACATAACTAAATATTGTAATTAATATTACCTACATCACGTATAAACAACGTAGAAGGCATTTTTTTTATTTACCTACAGGTCGTATGTATTTATTGCTCATAACTCTCAGAGAACGAAATGCGATATCGGAAGGGGTTCCGAAACAGATAAATATCGCGCCGGAAACCGGGGGGTTACCGGGTTCCTGACCAGGGAACTAGCCAGGGGAAGGCTGTTTTACAGAATAAAAGACATCTTATTTGGAGGATTACAGTATGACCGCTACTGCTGAAGAACGCATGCTCTCACCGGAAATTGATGCTTTTATTGAAAAATGGAAGGACAAACCCGGCAATCTGATCATGGTGTTGCACCGCGTTCAGGAGGAGTTTTCCTACATTCCGCGTCAGGCCGCTTTCGAAGTGGCCGCGGCACTCGGCGTTCCAGTGGCCAAAATTTACGGCGTCATTACATTTTATCACTTCTTCAAATTGACGAAACCGGGCAGAAACCAGATTGCAGTCTGTATGGGAACGGCCTGCTACCTTAAAGGAGGGCAGGACCTGATCGACGAGTGCGAACGCAAACTGGGCGTCGGACTCAATACGGTCACAGAAGACGGAGAGTTTTCGGTGGAAGCGGTCCGCTGCATCGGCTGCTGCGGCCTCGCTCCGGTTCTGACGGTTAACGGCGAAGTGTTCGGTACCGTCGGAACCAAAAGCATCGCCAAAATCATCGACCAGTTTGAATAAAAACAGGGACGTAACGAAGAATGCGTAATTCGCAGCAATTACGCATTACGGATTACGAAGTACGCCTATGCACGCCACTCTTTGCGATTTAATTACGGACCTGGTCCAGAATGCGTTTGAGGCGGATGCTACGGAAATTAAACTTAACGTTGAAGAGACTGAAAAAAATCTAAAGGTGGTCATTCAGGACAACGGAAAAGGAATGAGTGCGGAAACACTCGAAAAGGCCAAAGATCCGTTCTGGTCAGACGGCCGGAAGCACAGGCACCGCAACGTCGGGCTCGGACTCCCCTTCCTCTTCCAAACCTCGGAAATGACCAACGGCCGCGTCGAGATTGACTCGCAGGAAGGTCTGGGGACCACGGTAACCTTCCACTTCGATCCGACCCATGTGGACCTTCCGGTGTTTGGAAACTTCACCACGGCCGCCATCACACTGATGACCTACGGATTTAAGGGAAACCTAACGATTGAACGAAGCAGAAACGGGATGCGCTACACCCTCAGCAGGAATGAACTGGCCGATGCACTGGGCGATCTGAACGATCTGGAGAGCCTGACCCTGCTCAAAGCGTTTGTTGAAAGCAACGAAGAAGAACTGAACCACAACGATTCTGATATTTTATAAAGAAAGGTGGGAACTATGGCTAAAATGACACTCGAAGAACTGCGTAACCTGCGTGGCTCGAAAAAGAAAGAAATGACGCAGCGAGATGGCGACAAATGTGCCCAGATCGTTATTGGAATGGGAACCTGCGGAATCGCTGCGGGAGCCAAGGATGCGTTTGATGCCTTTCTGGACGAGCTGAACCATAACGATGTTAAAGACACCCGGATCACGCAGACCGGTTGCATGGGGCTCTGCTTTTCGGAGCCAACCGTCGAAGTGGCCGTTCCGGATATGCCGCGCGTCATCTACGGAAATGTGGATGCTCAGGTGGCCCGGCGCATCGTTCGCGAACACATTCTGGGAAAATCGCTGGTTTCTGACCACATTTTCGACAAACCCGCACAGGACATCATTAAATAGGCAGGCGAATCATGGCATTTAAAAACTACATTCTTGTTTGTGCTGGAACAGCTTGTGAGTCCAGCAAAGGGGTTGCGCTTTACGAGGCGCTTGAAAAAGAACTCAAAGCTCAGGGTGCTGATACGGAAGCGCAGCTCGTGAAAACCGGTTGCTTCGGCTTCTGCGAACAGGGCCCGATCGTTAAAATTCTGCCCGACGAATCGTTCTACGTCAAAGTCGGTCCGGAGCATGCGCAACAGATTGTCGCGGAGCACATCATTAAAGGGCGTCAAGTCAAAGAACTGCTCTACGATAAAAATCAGTCTTCAGGAGCCAGCGCCGACAACATTGCCTTCTATCAGAAACAGCAGCGCATTGTTTTGCGAAACTGCGGTGTAATTAATCCGGAACTGATCGACGAATATATCGCCCGCGACGGCTATGCCGCACTGGAAAAAGTGATCTTCGAGATGACACCGGATGAAGTCATTCAGGAACTTAAGGATGCCGGATTGCGCGGACGCGGCGGTGCCGGATTCCCGACCGGCCTGAAATGGGGCTTCACCAAAAATGCCGCAGGCGATCAGAAATATGTGGTGTGCAATGCCGACGAAGGCGATCCCGGGGCCTACATGGACCGTTCGACCTGTGAAGGCGACCCCCATTCTGTGCTGGAAGCCATGACCATTGCCGGCCATACCGTCGGAGCGGATCAGGGATTCATCTACATTCGTGCGGAATACCCGCTCGCCATTGAGCGGCTGGAAAATGCCATCGGACAAGCCCGGGAATACGGCCTGTTGGGAAAAAATATTCTGGGGTCGGATTTCAGCTTCGACATCGAGCTGCGCCTCGGCGCCGGAGCATTTGTCTGCGGAGAAGAAACCGCCCTGCTCGCTTCCATCGAAGGAAAACGCGGCATGCCGATTCCCCGCCCGCCCTTCCCCGCCGTTAAAGGGCTCTGGGGAAAACCGACCGTCATTAACAACGTGGAAACCTGGGCCAATATTCCAATGATTATCCTCAAGGGTGCGGCCTGGTACAGCAGCATCGGAACCGAAACCTCCAAGGGCACCAAGGTTTTTGCTCTCACGGGTAAAATTAATAACTCCGGCCTGATCGAAGTCCCGATGGGAACCACCCTGCGCGAAATTATTTATGACATCGGCGGCGGAATCCGCGGCGGCAAAAAATTTAAAGCAGCGCAGACCGGCGGTCCCTCCGGCGGTGTGATTACCGCAGAATTCCTCGATACCCCGATTGATTACGAAAGCCTCATGTCCATCGGTTCCATGATGGGCTCCGGCGGAATGATCGTGATGGACGAAGACGATTGCATGATCGATGTCACCAAATTCTATCTTGAATTCACCGTCGATGAATCCTGCGGGAAATGTGCTCCCTGCCGTATCGGCGGACGCACGAACTACAACATTCTCGATAAAATATCGAAAGGTCAGGGATGTCCTGAAGATCTGGACAAACTCAAAACAATTGCACAGGCCATGCGTAAGGCCTCGCTCTGCGGGTTGGGACAGACTTCGCCGAATCCGATCATGTCCACCATCAATTTCTTTGAAGATGAATATCTGGCCCACATCAATGATAAACGCTGCCCCGCCGGTAAGTGCAAAGATCTGCTGTCCTACACCGTGATTGAAGAAAAATGTATCGGTTGCACGGCCTGTGCCCGGGTCTGCCCGGTCAGTTGCATCAGCGGCGAAGTCAAAGTCGCCCATGTGATCAATCAGGATCAATGCATCAAGTGCGGGCAGTGCTTCGACAAGTGTAAATTTGACGCAATCCACAAGGGATAAGGAGTAAAACAATGGCAATGATTGAATGCGAAATCAATGGAATCCCCGTAAGCGTCGCAGAAGGAACCAGTATCCTCGATGCTGCAATGGAAGTGGGCGTGCAAATTCCGAAGCTGTGCTACCACAGCGATCTGGAAGCATGGGCGGCCTGTGGTATCTGCGTGGTGAAAGTGGAAGGCTCGCCGAAAATGCTGCGGGCCTGTGCGACGGCAGTTGCTCCCGGCATGAAAGTGCTCACCCACGACCCCGAAGTGGTCGAAGTCCGCCGCACCGTATTGGAATTGATTCTTTCCACTCACCCCAACGACTGCCTGAAATGCGGCCGCTCCGGAAACTGCGAACTGCAGACACTTGCCGCCGACTTCGGCATTCGGGAAATTCCATTTGAAGAACGGGTCGAAAAAATCGAACCCGACACCTCCACCACCTCCATCGTGCTGAATCCGGAAAAATGCATAAAATGCGGCCGGTGTGTACTGGTCTGTCAGGAAATGCAGGGTGTTTATGCCCTTGAATTTATCGGGCGCGGCGATGGAACCCGTTTGGCTCCGGCCGCAGATGTCACCCTCGAAGAAAGTCCCTGTGTTAAATGCGGTCAGTGCTCAGCGCACTGCCCGGTTGGCGCCATCTACGAAAAAGATGACACCAAATCGGTCTGGGACGAAATCAAGAACGACAAAAAACACGTGGTCGTTCAGATTGCTCCGGCCGTTCGTGTGGCACTCGGCGAAGCCTTCGGCATGGAACCGGGTTCCATCGTAACCGGTAAAATCTATACCGCACTTCGCCGTCTTGGGTTTGATGCCGTGTTCGATACCAACTGGGCTGCCGACCTGACGATTATGGAAGAAGGCTCCGAGTTTGTGAAACGCTTCACCGGCGATGGTCCCCTTCCTTTGATTACCAGCTGCTGCCCCTCCTGGACGGATTATATGGAAAAATTTGCGCCCGATTTTGTGGATAATTTTTCATCGGCCAAATCGCCGCAATCCATGCTGGGGTCGATGGCAAAGACCTACTACGCCGAAAAAGCCGGTATTGATCCGAAAAACATGACCATGGTTTCGGTTATGCCCTGCACTTCGAAAAAATTCGAAATCAGTCGCTCCGAAGAAATGTTTGCTTCGGGCTATCAGGATATTGACTTCTCCATCACCACCCGGGAACTGGCGCGCATGATCAAGCAGGCCGGCATCGACTTTGTAAACCTGCCCGATTCTGACGTCGACAGCCTGCTCGGCAACTATACCGGCGCCGGTACCATCTTCGGAGTAACCGGCGGCGTCATGGAAGCCGCCTTGCGCTCCGCGTATTATCTGATTACAAAAGAAGATCTCGAACAGGTGGAATTCCAGGCCGTTCGCGGCATGCAAGGGGTTAAATCTGCTGAGATCGATATTAAGGGAACCAAAGTGCGCATTGCGGTTGCTCATCAGCTGGGCAATTGCCAGGCGGTGATTGATCAGGTTCGCGAAGCTCGTGAAAAAGGAGAAGAACTTCCATTCCACTTTATCGAAGTGATGGCCTGTCGCGGCGGATGCATCGGCGGGGGCGGACAACCCCACGGCGCAACTGACGAAATCCGGGCGAAGCGCACGCAAGGCATATATACCGACGATGAAAAATCGGTCTTGCGCTGCTCACACCACAATCCGGAAATCACCCGGGTCTACGAGGAATTCCTCGGAAAACCGCTGAGCCATAAAGCACATGAATTACTGCATACAACCTATCACCAGCGCCCGCTCTATCAGCGCTGACTGCCCCTTCCAGGGTCTGAAAACCGCACCCGCTTGAGGTGCGGTTTTTTTGTGTCCGTGCCTTGCTTTATTCATTAAGGCAACTAGACTGCAATAAATCGACAACTACAGGGTTATATTGCACCTATGAACTTTAGAAATCTCTTTTTACTGGCTCTATCAACTGCTGCGCTGACTTCACCACCCGTTTTCGGACAGGGTCAACCGCCCGCATCCCGCCCCTCCCGCGGACCGTCAGCTCCTTCAGCAGCCCCCCGTTCAATACCGGCCCCCACAGCGGCCGCTCCTGCGGTTGAACGTGCGGCCGCGCCTCCGGTGAATAAAGCGGCTCCGTCCCAGCTCAATCAGTTGCAAACCTTCTCGTTTGAAGGTGCACCGCTTGAAGTGGTCATGGAGGAATACTGCCGCTGGACGGATAAAATTTATCTCAAGACCGATGCCGTCACTGCAACGATCACGCTGAAAGCTGATAAACTGACCACACAGGAAAGCATCAATGTGGTCGAAGCCATTCTGGCCATGAACAATATTGCACTCGTTCCGATGGGTGAAAAATACGTTAAAGTGATCCAGGCCACCGCCGCCGACCTCACCGGACAAGGTCTCCCCATCGAAATCGGAGTGGATGGCGAACTCTCAAACAGCGACCAGTTTGTTACCAAAATTGTTCAGCTCAACAATGTCGAAATTCCCGAAGTGCAGGCTGCGGTACAGCATGTCATGCATTCGTATGGAAAAATCATGGGACTTCAGCGCAGCAACAGCCTGATGATTACAGACACCGAAGCCAATGTGAAACGTGCGCTGGAAATCATTGATTTCATTGACCAGGCGACGGCCGGTATCGAATCCCGTATCTACCAGATTCAGCATGCCGATGCGCAGGAAATTGCCACCAAACTGAAAGAAATCATTGATGCCGCCCAGGATACCGAAACCGCCCCGACTGTGGTTGGAAACCGCTATGCCCGCACCCCGCCCGGCGTCATTCGTGCGAGTTCCCCCCAAACTCCTTCTCAGGCGGCGATCTCGCAAACCGAAGGGGCCGCCACCACCATTATCCACGGCACAGTGAAAGTGCTTGCCGATGAACGGACCAATATTATTCTGATTTTCTCACAGGAAGAAAACTTCGTCTTCTTTGATGAAATCATCAAAGTACTCGACATCATTGTGGAACCGGCAACCACCTTCGAAGTCATTAATCTTGAATATGCCGACGCACTGGACCTATCCGGAACACTGAATGATTTAATCGGCGTGGCCAGCAGCGGCTCCCGTTCAGGCTCCTCGAGCGCAGGCGGATCCACATCCCGCTCTTCCACCTCATCGGGCAGAACCTCGAATGCTCCCGGTGGCGGTGCCAGTGTGACTCCTAACGCGGTCCCCTCAGGTGCACCCGCCATTGAAAACCTGAACCGTCTCTCCGAAGACACCAAAATTCTCGCCGACGAACGCTCAAACTCCATTCTGCTGATGGGCAGTAAAGGTGATATTGCCGCCATTAAAGAAGTCATTAAAACCCTCGACGTCATGCTCGAACAGGTTGTGATTGAAGCCGCGATCTTTGAAATCGGCCTCACCGAATCGTTACGCCACGGGATGGATTGGCTCTACAGAGCAACTGACAACACCAAGATTGGGGGATGGGATGGGCAGAGTCTCATCGGATCAACGAACGGGCTTGGAACCGTCGCAGCCGGCGCACTCACCTATTATCAGAATGTAAGCGGAATAAATACCGAAGTGGCCATTAATCTGGCCGCAACCGATAACGACGTCAAACTGCTTTCCACTCCGGTCATTATGACAACCGATAACACCGAAGCCATTCTCAGCATCGGCGAACAGCGTCCGGTTGTCACCTCCACCGATTCCTTTTCAAGTACAGGCGGATCCTTGCGTTCAAACTATGAATACAAGGATATCGGCATTCAGCTGACCGTTACGCCCCGCATTAATCCGCAACGTTTTGTGGTAATGGAAGTCGTGCAGAAGGCCGACCAGATTGGCGGAAACGTCACCATTGACGGCAATGAAGTTCCGATCATTCTTAACCGCGAATTCGAAGCCTCCATTGCAGTTCCCGACGGCGGAACGGTTGCTCTCGGCGGACTGGTGCAAACCGAAAAATCGGACAGCATCACGAAAATTCCGTTACTCGGCGATATCCCCTTTATCGGACGCTATCTCTTCAGTTCCGTTAGTGAGAGTGAGGTGCAACGCGAGCTGGTTGTTCTTATGACCCCCTATGTTATGACCGATCTGCATCAGTTAAAATCGGAAACCGAGCGCCTGTATCGCGGTACCAACCTGCGACAGGAAAGCTGGAATGGAAGCTGGTCCGAAAGTAAACTGCGCGATATTCCTGATCCGGCAGAGGATGCCGATTTCGACGGCGGGCCTGCCATAGGACCGGCAGCAAATCTGCAAGAAACCGATCAGACTCCACATGAAATGGATGAAATGCTGAAAATGCTGAATGATTTGGACACAACGTCCATCAACTAGCGTTCGATTCATGCGGAGCGTTCACTTTATTGGAATCGGCGGGGTTGGAATGAACGGCCTCGCTCAGCTGGCCGCTCTGTCCGGCTACACCGTCACCGGCTCAGACCGGGCTTATACGCCCGATGCCGAAGTTTTCCAGGGCTTGGAAAACCTCGGCATTTCCATTTTCAATCAGGACGGATCGGGACTTGATACAACCACACAACAGGTTGCTTTCAGTACTGCCATTGAATCCGACAATCCGGATCTTCAACAATCCAAAGCCCTGGGCATCCCCCTGCTCCACCGCTCCGAATTCCTGAAACAATTGATCGGGAATGACGAACTCATTGCCGTCGCCGGCACCGCCGGAAAAACAACTACAACCGGTTTGCTCGGCTGGATTTTCCAATGCCTGGGCAACGATCCCTCGGTGTACAACGGCGCAGCGGTGCTCAACTGGAAAAAAGGACACGCGCTTGGAAACATCCGTAAAGGCCGTTCCAACCTTTGGATCATCGAAGCCGACGAATCCGATCGCTCCTTTCTCACCTTCAACCCGACCCACTCGATCATCACCAATATTTCCAAAGACCATTTTGAGCTCGATGAACTCCACGCCATGTTCGATCAGTTCGAAAAACAGACCAGCGGCCTTACCATCCGCGGGGATCAACTGCCCCCCCGGAAACTGCCGGTTCCAATGCTTGGAAAACACAACGAAGAAAACGCGCGCTGCGCGCTGGCCCTCTGTTGCGAACTCGGGTTTGATCCGGAAGAAGTGAAAGCCGCCATTGCCCGGTTTAACGGCATTGAACGCCGCCTGGAAATTACCGGAACCGCAAACAACATCACCGTCATCGACGATTACGCGCACAACCCAGCCAAAATCGCCGCATCGCTCAATGCCGTTGCCGACAAATTCAATACAGTCCACGCCTTCTGGCGGCCGCACGGGTTCGCCCCGCTTTTCCAGGGGCTGGAAGATTTCACATCCGTTTTTTCCAACCATTGGAAAACCGCCGGCGGATCAATTTTTATTCTCCCGGTCTATTATGCCGGCGGAACAACCACACGAAACGTGTCGTCAGATGAATTGGTGGCGCGCCTGAATTCCGCTGGAGTCCCCGCTCGCCTTGTGCCAGATTACACCGCATTAAAAACGGAGCTTCGTGCCGTTGCCGCATCGGGCGATGCCATTCTTGGAATGGGCGCACGCGATCCCGAGCTCCCTCTTTTTTCCCGACAATTGGTTGAAGAATGGAAAATACACGGATAATTGAAAGTGCTCAGAACCCGCGCGTGAAAACCGCCGTTAAACTGCGCAAAAGCAAAGTACGAACTGAATTGAAACAGACGCTGGTGGAAGGGTTCCGCGAAATCGGGCGGGCGTTCGACAGTGGCTGGCCCTTTATTGAACTCTATTTCTGCCCGGAACTCTATCTTGACCCGGATACACAAACTCTCGTGAAAAACATGCAGCAGTCCGGCACTCCGGTTTTCCAATGTTCGGAAACGGCATTCCGTAAAATGTCGTATCGGGACACCCCGGACGGGCTGATGGCTCTTTCGCCGCTGGTCGGCAAAAAACTTGAGGAACTTCAATTACCGGAAAATCCGTTATTGCTGATTGCCGAGGATTTGGAAAAACCGGGTAATCTGGGAACGATTTTGCGAACAGCCGATGCCACCGGAGTGGATGCCGTGATTGCCTGCGACCACAAAACTGATCTGAATAATCCCAACGTAATCCGCGCCAGTATCGGCACCATTTTCTTTATGCCCGTGGCCGAAGCCACTACGAAAGAAATGTTCCAATGGTTGGAAAAACGCGGCATTCAGTCGCTTGCGGCGGTGCCCGGTGCAACGGAAGAATATACCGATGTGGATATGCGCGGCGGAACCGCCATTGTGGTCGGGGCCGAAGATGAAGGACTTTCCGAAGCCTGGAAAGTGGCGGCAAATCGAAAAGTCGGCATTCCCATGCTTGGAAAAAATGATTCGCTCAATGTCTCCACCGCTGCAGCGATTCTGCTTTATGAAGCCGTTCGTCAGCGTCGCAAAACGAAATAACCCCTAAAAACCTCCTTTCTCGTTAAATTTTTGCAAAAGAATTCAACGCGTCGCCGGAAAACCTGTCATAGGTCCCGAAAGAGTTAATCGATCGAATTAATGAATATATTTTTTAATTAATCAAAAACTCTTATTGCAAATACTCAAAACAAAATTAATACTCATCAACAGCGAAAGGAGGTAGGCATATGGCTACCAATCCGGCAGGAAAAGGTACGAAGACAATTGGCATAAACATGAAAATGGAGATGGCCAAGGAGCTCGAACGTCGAGCGGCTTCGATGCAAATATCAACAGGAGCATACTGCAAAATCATTCTGGGCGAATGGATTCGCACAGGACAGAAACTGAAGTTGCAGGAGTCCTGAGATATTCACTACATGTTGAAATGAGAAGCCGGCATCCGGGAGGAGCCGGTTTTTTTGTTTTTTCATCCGCGCGAGTTGTGCATTCTTAAGGCATGCAGAATAAAAATCAGTTTTCTATTGTCGGCACCGGAGCGGTGGGCGGTTACTACGGTGGCCTGCTCCAGCAAGCGGGTTTTGATGTTCACTTTCTTCTTAATCGCGATGCTGAACACGTACGAACGAACGGGCTTCGCATTGATTCCGGCGGTAAAACTCTTTTGCTGCCCACCGTTCAGGCCTATTCAGATGCCCGGGAAATGCCCCGATGCGATGTGGTTCTGGTGACGCTAAAAACCACCTCCAACGCTGTATTAAAAGAAATGCTGCCCCATCTTGTTAAAGAGGATGGCGTGGTTCTTACGCTGCAGAATGGCCTGGGTATTGAAAAAGAAATTGCAGATATTGTTGGGCCGGAGCGCGTGCTCGGCGGCCTCTGCTTTCTCTGCTCCAATAAAATCGGGCCCGGGCATATTCACCATCTCGATTACGGTCTCATCACGCTCGGTGAATACCGGGCCGATGGAAGTGCCGGCGGAATTACCCCGCGCCTCAACCGAATTGCCGCACAAATGGAAACGGCGGGTATTCCCATCCGGACGGTGGAAGATCTGGCTTGGGCGCGCTGGAAAAAACTGGTTTGGAATATTCCGTTTAACGGGCTTTCCGTTGTACGCAATGAATTGACCGATCAGCTGATTAAAAATCCGGAAACCCGTTCCTTATGCGCAACCTTAATGCAGGAAACAGCCGCTGCGGCCAACGCCTGCTGCCGCCCTATTGAACCCGAATTTCTTGATAAAATGATGTCGGATACTGAAAAGATGCAACCCTATGCCCCCAGTATGAAGCTCGACTTCGACCGGGGAAATCCGATGGAAATTGAGGCCATTTACGGAAACCCGCTACGGGCTGCGGAAGCCGCCGGAATCGATATGCCGGAAACCCGCAAACTTTATGAACAATTGCTCGCACTGAATCCCGTTGTTTAGACAGAGTTGCATTAGCGACCAAAATAAGGGATAACCTTCCGCTTTCTGAGAGGTTTTAATGATTAATCTGGATTATTCCGAACATCCCGTACGCGCCGTTTCCTGCGTGAATAATGACTTGTTTATTCTCTCCGTTGAACGGAACGGCATGGAATTTATTCCGGGCGACTGCGTGGCGATTTATACCGAACATGATAAATCGCGCCCTTACAGCATTGCGTCCGGCTCCAATGAAAATGAGCTTCGTTTTGTGATCCGTATGATGGACGGCGGCGAAGTCTCGCCCTGGCTGATGAGCCGCAAACCGGGCGATATTCTTCGCATCACCCCGCCCTTTGGCTGGTTTCGTCCGGGGCAGGACATCGGGGAAGCCCCGTTCATTTTTCTGGCCACCGGAACCGGTATTGCTCCGTTTATCGCATATATGAATACCTTTGAACGCCCGCCGGCGGCCTGCCTTTACGGCGTTCGGCAGGAGGAAGATGCCATCGGTTTTTCCGAACTTCGAAACTTTTGCCCCATCCGGCTCGCTGTTTCCCGCGAAAAGACGGAGCATCATCACGGTCGGCTGACCGAACTGCTTCCGGAACTTCCGCAACACGAAAATATGCACTATTACTGCTGCGGACTCGAAAGCATGGTGAACGAGGTGTCGGAATGGCTGCAGCAAAACGGTGTTGCACTCAGCCGGATTCACCGCGAGGTCTTCTTCCACGGATAGGCGAAAATTTATCCTATTGTTATTTGAAATTACTTTCCTGCAAAGATATACACCACCGCCATGAAACCTATTGTTGTTTGTGCACTCTATAAATTCACTGCGTTGCCGGACTATAAAACGATCCGTCAGCCTTTATATGACTTTCTGACCGAACGGGATATTCGCGGCACGCTCCTGTTGGCCGGCGAAGGGATTAACGGAACCGTGGCGGGCAGTCGGACCGCCATTGATGAAATGCTGGCCTATCTGAAATCGGACCCGCGTCTGGCAACGCTCGACCACAAAGAATCGTTCGACGACACCAACCCCTTTTACCGCACTAAAGTCCGGTTAAAAAAAGAAATTGTAACGCTGGGCGTTGAGGGCATTGATCCGCTGCAAACGGTTGGAACCTATGTGGACCCCAAACAGTGGAACGAACTGATCAGTGATCCGGAAACCGTATTGATTGATACGCGTAATGATTACGAAATTCAGATCGGCACGTTTAAAAATGCGGTTAATCCCGGAACGGAAAGCTTCCGCGAATTTCCGAAATATGTGGAAAAAAATCTCGATCCTTCCAAACATCGGAAAGTAGCCATGTTTTGTACGGGCGGAATCCGTTGCGAAAAATCCACAGCCTATCTGAAAGAACTCGGTTTTGATGACGTTTATCACCTTAAAGGCGGCATTCTGAAATATCTGGAAGAAATTCCTGCGGAAGAATCGATGTGGGAAGGCGAATGTTTTGTTTTCGATAACCGGGTCGCCGTAAAACATAACCTTGAAAAAAGTGAATACGATCAATGCCATGCCTGCCGTATGCCGATTACGGAAGAGGATAAGCAGAGCGAACGGTATGAAAAAGGCGTTAGCTGCCCCCATTGCTACGAGAAATACTCCGAAGAACGAAAAGCCCGTTTCGCAGAGCGTGAACGTCAGGTGGAACTCGCCCGCGCCCGCGGGGAAGAGCATATCGGCGGTTCCGTGCTGAAAACGGTCAAAAAACGACGCCAGGAAAAAAAGAAGCAACGTGAGGCGGCGGCACTATCCAAGAAGCGCCAGTAGCATTGCGCACCCCAATCCTCCGGCGGCCATCCACCGCTGTCTGGCCTGTGTGCAGCCGACCAGGAGGGCCGTAAGACAAACGTACCACAGTAAAACCGCCAATAGCGGTGGAGGTTCGACGGCCCAGCAGGAACCGGGAATACGGTCCAGGCCCTGAACGCTTCCCAGCAGAAGATCAATAAATACCACCGCCGCATGGTTGAATATTTCCGATGCAATCGGCAACAGAATGGAAAGCCATCCACACAGCACAATGCAGAAGGTTAAAGGAACAACAATCAGGTTTCCAACAAAGGCGATCGGCGAAAAGATTCCGAAAAACAGGGCGGCCAACGGAATGGATGCCAATCCGGCGGCGACCGATGTAATGACAAGTGAGACCGAATAAGACCGGATCCACGGCCCTTTTACCCATTGCTCGGGAACCACTGAAAAGGCCATCACCAGAAAGGCCACAACGGTGAATGAAAAAATGAAACCCGCGGACAGAATTTCCAGGGGCTGGAAAAAGAGAATCAGGATCGCTGCGAACGATACCGAAGTTGGTATATCCGGTTTTCGACGCAGTAATGGTGCCAGAATAAAAACGGCCGCCATCAGCAGAGCCCTCACGGCAGATGATTTCATTCCCGTTGAAACGACATAAAACCCTAAAAGCGGAATCAGGAAAACCCCGAACTTATCCCGGGGAATGCCCAGCGTTTTAAGCACAACGATCAGCAGAATCCCGACAATACCGACGTGCAGTCCGGAGATGGCAAAAATATGCAGCGAACCCGTTCTCCTGAATACGTCCGTAATTTCCGGCGGCATTTCTTTGCGATATCCAAGCACCAAAGCTTTCAGCACAGTCTCCTGCACCGGAAGGCCATCCAACCCTTTTCCCAGTCGCGGAGCAACAGAATCGCGCCAGGCTCTGCCCCATACGATGGGTGACCATGTAATTTTCGGCGGTGTTATTTGAAGGTCCCTCTCCCTCAGATTCACAGAAAACATATTTCTTCCGGGAAACCGATTCCGCTCAAGCGTTCCGGTCAGCTGCAGTGTATCGCCTGGTTTCAGTACCAGATCCGGCGATGCTGCATGAATCTTCAGATCCACTGCACCACGTACGCGTTTCCAATCATTGGAAGTCCCGATGGATTTCAGATTCAGGGGACAAATCAGCAAACCAGTATCTCTCGAAACGTGTGCATAAAATCGAGGAAAACCGTTTACTCTCCCGATCAGGTTGACCCGTTGATGATCAGTCAACGGCATCCGGTTAATGGAATCCACTGCAATATCAGGTAATGCAATCCAGAAACGACAGGCCGCAGTCAGCGCAACGGTGGAATAGACCAGATAGGACGAACAAACAAAATGATTCAGTGCAAAGGCCAACAGCAGACAAAATGCGGCCATGAAAAACAACAGCGTTGGAGGAATGAGCTGCAATGACGCAAAAAGCATACCGGCTGAAACAGCTAATGCGATTCCAACCATTGGACGGCGCGGCATTGAGATATAGTGCTGAATAACAGCCCCCTTTGCTGTTCAGTCCTACCCGCTTGCATAACTCCCTTTCAGGAGCCGGTTAAAATTATTATAAATCAGTTTCCCGGGCGCAGAAGTTCCGGTTGTCTCAGCCCCTCTTTCGGAAGCGTCAACTGCGGTGCAATCTCTTCCCGCGTATCGCCATCCATGGTCTGGGCCATTTTTTCGAGCCATTTGCGGAATTCCTCTCCACCTACCCGGTCGGCAAAAGCCTGAAAGGTCCGGTCTTCCCGAACAGGATCAAGACGCGGATCCTGGACCCATCCGATAACCACATTCTGCCCAAACAGATGTGCTGCTTTTCCGAGCGTCTGCACGGTTTCCACGCCGTTACCTAATTGGGCCTGACAAACCGCAATCTGCCGATAGTAATTCGGATCACGATAGTTCTTATCCCGAAGAAGGCTTAAACATGCAAGCGCCTCCTCATAATCCTCAAGGATAATATAGGCTTTCGCCTGCTGCTCCAATGCCTCTAAATCATTCGCATTATATTTCACCACACGAGCATAGGCCTCGACGGCCTCTTCGTACTGTTCATTTATAAAGAGCGCATTCGCCAGATAACGGCCAACATCTTCATCGTATTCATTCTGCTCCAGATACCAGCGGCTCATAAAGACAACCGCATTGGCATCTCCGCGGGCATCCAGTGCCTGAATGAGTTTTTGCTGAAGATCCAGACGGGACGGATCGACACTCAATAGACGAATGTAGGAGTTGATGGCTTCCACATACATGCCTTTTTCATAATAAAGCGCTCCCAGATACTCCAGGGCCTTCATATGAGAAGGATCAACACGCAATGCATCCTGACAGCGCTCAATGGCCAGATCGTAGTTATTGCGTTTTAACAACCCTTCAGCAGAGCGAATCAGACGGTCTGCTTCCTTCCACATTTCAATCCGTTCAGCAAACAGTTCGCGGGAATTCTGATTTTCGATATCAAACTCTTCAACCAGCGCCACTTCATGCATTACCGGCGAAATCTCTTCTTCACTCTGGGTTTTCATGAAGACACTTTCTTCATAAATTGAAATCCCCTTCCACAGCATGAAAAAGGCAATCAACAGCAACAGCACCATAATCATGGATTTCAGAATGGCCACCAATGCCATTTTTTCGCGCGGGTCCACCGTTTCTTTTCGCCTGCCGGCAACGGCCTGATGGCGACCGGTTTTCCGAACTTTGGAAGCCGAGGATTCAAAACGGTCCTGATACAGCGGTTGCTCAACCGGAGCCCCTCCCGAATAAAAGTCGGATTCCGAACCGAGATGGTCGTAACCACTGGATGTTTTCTGAGCGCTGTTCGTCTTCTTTTTTTGATTCATACGGAGGTTTCCACTTTATATACCCAAAACAGGTACATATATATTTCTCTAAATAAAGGGATTGAAGTATTAAACGGCTCAGGGTAAGAGTCAAGTTCTGCTCTAGTAAGGCAGTGATTAATTGACAGGAAAAAACATGACGAATTTTATCTCACTTTTCTCAATCGCAGTTCTCCTCGTCGGAGTTCCAATGGGCATTCTGGCCGGTATTAATTTGCTTCGGAAAAAACAACCAGGTTGTTCCGGCAGCCATGATTGCGTGGTTTACAAAGGTGAAAAAGTAATGTGCCCGTCCTGTGAGCTGAAAGAGCTGAAAGCAGAAATTGCCGCAGCCCGTCAGATTTAATTCCGCAGGAACAGACGCTTACGCCACCTCTGACTGCTCTTTCTTTGCGCAGTCCTTGCAGGTTCCGAACACGACGATGCGGTGATTCCGCTCTGTGAACTGCTTGCGTTTGCAGGCTTCGTCAATCAGCGCCGTGATTTTATCATCGGAAAATTCGATGAACTGACCGCACTTATCACAGATCATATGTTCATGATCCGGATGATTAAAGGTGTGCTCATAGTGCGCATGGACATCCGTGTCCCGAATCACCCGAACAAGGCCCGCTTCCTCCATGAGTGCTAATGTACGGTATACCGTTCCACGACTGACGTGATTCATCCCGCTGGAAAGCTCAGCCGCCAGATCATCCGCGCAAAAATGATCATGGCGCATGAAAACCTGAGTCAGCACAATTTTACGAGCCTGTGTGATGCGAGCATCCTTCTTTTTCAGAAAGTCCACAAACAGCGGCCAGGCTTCCTCAACGGATTCCCTGACCTCTTCCGGCAACTGCAGTTCATCAAAGCTCATTTTTGTGCGTATTCCTTTTTTAAATTGAATCTATATATAAACACGTTTATGGCCCACAATTGTTGATGTAATCAAGATTTTTACTGGTATATTGCTCGAATTTACGCAAAGAAACTTAATACAACTAATGAAGGAGAACCATCATGGCCTATGTAATTTCCAGCGAGTGCATTTCCTGCGGCGCATGCGAATCCACCTGCCCCGTTGAAGCAATCAGCCAGGGAGACGACCAGTTTGTCATCGACGCCAACAGTTGCACCGATTGCGGAGCCTGTGCAGATTCCTGCCCGGTCGATGCGATTGCCGCAGGCTAAACAGCCTTAAAAACGGTCAAAGTGCCGTTTTAACAGATCCGATAAACCCCGTCATTTCTGGCGGGGTTTTATGTTTCTAGCACCAAAGACTTCCCCCAGGCAGTGTGCCGGCACAACAGCACACGCTTTTATCCATCAAAAAAAGGCGGCCCCAATGGCCGCCTTTGTATTCCAATGATTGGAATGGATTTACTGAGCTGCATCAATGGCAGACACCAATGCCGCCTGCTGCTGCAGACCGACAAACTGCTGTGTATTTTCGCCGTCTTTCAGAAGAATCAGTGTCGGGATGGAGCGAATGCCATATTTGGCCGCCAGTTCCGGATTTTCATCCACATTCACTTTTGCAATCACAGCTTTTTCACCGATTTCCGCAGAAACCTTCTCCAGAATCGGAGTCTGCATTTTGCAAGGGCCGCACCAGGGAGCCCAGAAATCAACCAGCACTACGCCGCTTTTTGTTTTTTCTTCATAGTTGCTGCCACTCAGTTCAATTACGCCTTCTGCCATTTTTCTTCTCCAATGTTGTTTTGAAATCAGACGGATCATTCCACGTTGTGTTCAAAAATAAAATACCAAATCATTACCATTTGTTCTGATGCACTCTTTTCAGATCAAATCGGTATTCCGGCTCATGCACTTCATTGGGAACCCCCATTGCCAGCAAAGCAAACGGAGTGATATTTTCTGGAATATCCAATACGGACCGGCACACCCGCTCCCGTTCTCCCAATGGATGAATGGCAATCCAAACACAACCGATGCCGCTGTCATGCGCGGCGAGCTGCATATTCTGCGCGGCACAGGCACAATCCTGCGGCCAGAATCCAGGATAAATTTCTTTTGAAACATCTCCGCAAACCAAGACCATAAAGGTGGATTCCACCAACATCTCAGTGCCCCCCAATTCGGTAAACTGCCTGATGATTTCCGGATCGTCCAGCACCACAAAATGCCACGGCCTTGCATCCGCGGCAGAAGGAGCATTCATTGCCGCTTCCAGAATACGCTTCCGTTTTTCATCCGTAACCGGCTCCTCAGTCCAGCTACGCACACTTCGTCTTGTCATAATCGCATCTATTGTTTCCATAGTCTCTCCAACTGAAAACGAGAACAATACGCCTTCAACTGACATCATCAAATTCGAATTACACCCGACTTTATTTTTGCTTCAATCCCGTCCCTCCTCTATGTTCCGCGGCTATGTATAAAAAGAAACAGATTGTGGAAGTCGAAATTATCGACCTGGGCGACAAAAACCAGAGTTTCGGGCGACTCGAAGATGGCATATCGATCTTCGTTCAAGGCCCCGCCGCCGTTGGTGATGTGGTGAAAGCCGAGATCTTCAAGATCAAAAAGAAGTATCTCGTGGCCCGTTATATAGAGCTGGTAAAACCGTCCCCCCATCGGATCGACCCGATCTGTCACTACTTCGGACTATGCGGCGGTTGCAAATGGCAACACATGGAATATACCGAACAGCTCCGCCTGAAACGCAAACAGGTGCAGGATGCACTTGAACATATCGGCGGATTCCAGGGGGTGGAATGCACCCCCTGCATCGGTGCGCCGTCTCTGTTCGGCTATCGCAATAAAATGGATTTCTCATTCACCGACCTGCGCTACCTCACGCCCGAAGAAATGGACATCGCCCCCGATGACCACAGCAAGCCGCTCGATTTCGCCCTCGGCTTCCACGCGCCAGGCTGCTACTCCAAAGCCATCGACATCGACCACTGCGACCTCTCAACGCCGGAGATGAATATTGCACTCAATACCGTGCGCGCCTTCTGCCTTGAGCACCAGGATGAACTCCCGATCTACTCCACCCGCTCCCACACCGGCGAACTGCGCAACCTGATGGTCCGCCATGGCGGGCAGACCGGCGAATTTATGGTTAACCTCGTCACCTCCTCCCACAATGCGGAGCTGATGGAAAAACTGAGTGCTGTACTCCAGCAGGCGCTTGGCGACAGGCTGACCACCTTTGTCAACAACATCACCTCGGCCAAAAACACCGTCGCCTTCGGCGAAAAAGAAGAGGTGCTGTTCGGTCCCGGCTACATCACCGATCGGCTTGGTGAATATAACTATCGCATCTCGGCCAACTCCTTTTTCCAGACCAACACCGTGCAGGCCGAAAAGCTCTATTTCCAGATATTGGAAGCCGCACAGCTCAAACCGACCGATATTGTATACGACCTGTTCTGCGGTACCGGATCAATCACTCTCTTCGCTTCCAAACATTGTAAAAAGGTACTCGGAGTTGAACTCGTCGAAAGCTCCGTAAACGATGCCCGCGCCAATGCGGAACGACACGGAGTTGAAAACTGCGAATTTATCCGACTCGACCTCAAAGACATTAAACATATCCGGAACGATATGGCCGAATTCGGTGCTCCCGACGTCGTCATCACCGACCCGCCCCGCGCCGGCATGAACCCACGGGCCGTGGAAGCCCTGCTGGAAATCGCCCCGCCCGTCATTATTTACGTCAGCTGCAACCCCGCTTCATTGGCGCGCGATGGGCAAATGCTTTGCGCGGAAGGGCAATACAAGCTGGTTTCCTGCCAGCCCATCGATATGTTCCCGCAGACCAATCATGTTGAAAGTGTTGCACGCTTCGAGCGAACATATTAAAAACAAGTATCTCCGTACCACAACACGTTCGAGATTGAGCGACTACCATTTGACGGGCCTGACAACTGATGAATCGTTTTTTTTCATTGTTAAAAGTCATCGGACCACGACACTTCGTCGTGGTTCTTTTGGTATTTTTCGGACCCGCTGCACATGCACAGGAACAGGTGGCCGATACCCGATTCAGCATCAATCGCGGTTTTTACTCCGTTGCAACCAACCTGGTCATTTCAACAGACACCATCGGATCAATCATCAGCTATACATTGGATGGCAGTGATCCGCGCACATCAACCAACACATTTCAAAGCACAGCCCCGGCAACCGTATTGATCGATCCCGACAACGGAACCGGAAAATGGAAACCGACCCCGGCTGTAATGGTACGGGCGTATGCACACAAAGAAGGTATGCTGCCGAGCAATGTCGACACGCACACCTATCTCTTCATTTCCAAGGTTCAGACACAGGGCGATATTCGCCCCGATGGCAACACCGTATTCTGGAACTCCACAGAAATGGATCCCGACGTGGTAAATAATCCCGCCTATTCCGGTGAACTCGACGAAGCGCTCCTATCCATCCCCTCCCTATCGATTGTCATGAACCACGAGGATTTATTCGGTCCCGCCGGCATGCACCGCAGCAACACGATGGATGAAGAAGCCGAAATGCCATGCTCGCTGGAACTGATCTATCCGGACACACCCCACTTTGCCGGCTTCAGTGGATTTCAGATCGATTGCGGCCTTAAAAACCAAGGAGCCTCCGACTATATGCCCAGCTATGGCGGCTATGACCACAAACAGTCCTTCGGCCTGCGCTTCCGCCGTGAATACGGAAACGGCCAGCTCGACTATCCTTTTTTCGAACACGCCCCCCTGAACAGCAACAGCGAAGCCGGCTCCTACGATAAGCTTATCCTGCGCGCCGGTCATAATAAAAGCTACGGAATGCTATGGGACGCCGAACACACGGTCTATACGCGTGACCAGCTTGCTCGCGATATGCAGATCGATATGACCGGCATCGGCGGACACGGCTCATTTGTTCATCTCTACCTCAACGGCATCTACTGGGGACTCTACAATCCCTGCGAGAAGCAGGACGATGCCTTTGCCGCCAGCTACCTCGGCGGGAACGAGCAGGACTATTTCTGCTTCAAAGGAAAAGGCGGCAACACAGCAGGCAACAATACCCGTTTCTATGAATGGCTCAATACGGCTTCCAAAAGCCCGGACCTTTCCACGCTGCTTGAATACTGCAATATCGATAATCATGCCGATTCGGTCATGTTCAGTATCTATGCGGCCATCGCCGATTTCCCGCAATATTATGCCGACATCCGCAACAACCCCGGCGGACAGGTCTACTTCTTTAACTGGGATGCCGAGGATTCGCTGGGCGGAGGAAGCCGTCGCTCGGAAGGCGACAATCCCTCCCTTTCAACCATCAGTAATGATCGCTTCGCTGGGTTCGACAACATGTGGGATAATAATGCCGAATACCGCATGAACTTTGTGGACCGGATCTATAAAGCCTGCTTCAACGGCGGAGCTCTGACCGATGATCATGTGCTCGAAAACTGGAACCGTCTGTGCGATACCATCTATAGCGCTATGGTTGCCGAATCAGCCCGTTGGGGCGATGAGCGGGAAGCAGAAACCGGCACCACATACACCCGCGATGAACAATGGGTTGCTGCTCGCGATGCGGTAACCTCCGGAACAGCAGGTAAACGCGACCGACTGATAGCCCTCTTCCGCAGTTCAGAGATGTACCCGGACATCAATCCGCCGCTCTTCCTGGACGGCACAACGGAAATCGATGTCGCACGCAAAGAAGTTCCGGCCGGGTTCGACCTCACCATCGATCGCGACGGTTCAGCGGGGACCGTCTACTACACCATTAATGGCACCGACCCTCGCGCTGAAGGCGGTGCGGCCCTGGGCATCGATGCCGGAACCGGAACCACGATCACGCTCAATACGACCACCTGCGTCAAAGCACGAACGCTAGACGGCGAAACCTGGAGCGCGCTGCATGAAACCCTCTTTTTTGTCGAACGGGACTGGAACGATCTGAAAATTACCGAAATCATGTACAATCCGCAGGATGCACTGATGGCCTCGGGAGCAACGCTTACTTCCATCACCGGCGATGCCGGCTTCATCAACCCGAACTACACCAACCGCGCGCGCCTCATTTTTTCTGACACCCTTCCCGTAGTACTGACCGGCGGTGACAAGGTGCGGATCAGCGGAGCAACCAATCCAATCAACAACGGCACCTTCACGATTGCCAAGGTGATCTACGAAGGTCCCATCGGCGAAAACAGAACCAAGGAAGTGCTGCTGACGGAAGCATTGGCTGACGAAAACTCGGGGGAGATGACCTGCGATTTCTTATACGACGGCGACCGCTATGAATTTGTGGAGGTCAAGAATACCGGAGAAAGCCCCCTCCCTCTCAGCGGCGTAACCTTCACTCGCGGCATAAAATACACCTTTCCCAACGCAATAACACTCGCGCCCGGCGGCTTTGCTGTGCTCGCCCGAAATCCATGGGACTTTGAACAACGCTATCCTTCCATCCCCCCAATCGGGTCCTTTCCGGCCAGCACGCTCGACAACAAAGGCGAACGACTCGAACTGGCGTTGGCCACGGATATTCGGTACGACATAAACGGAATCGTCACAACGAGCGAAGGCAACGGCGCTGTTTTTCTACAGACCATCCCCTCCAGCATCGGCCCCGGAGACCGGATGCAAATCAGCCTTTCCGACCACTACAGCAACAACCGGATGTTCACGATCAAATCAGTAAACGGAAATATCGTTTTTGTGAACGAATCCCTTCCTACCGAACCACAGGGAGCAAAAGCTTACTTTTTCGATGTCATCACTTCCGTGGAATACGGCGACAGCGATCCCTGGCCTCTACCGGCCGATGGCTATGGGTTTTCGCTGACCCCCACCAACAGCAACCCATCAGGCAGTCAGGACATTGCTGGCGAATGGCGTGCTTCAGCGCTGGCACACGGCTCTCCCGGCGCAGATGATCCGCTTCCTGAAAATAACAAAGTGGTTGTAAATGAAATACTAACACATACGGACAAACCGCAGCGCGACACCATTGAGTTATACAACCCCGGCAATCAGGCGGTAGACCTTAGCGGATGGTTTTTAACGGATAACGAAGACCTTCCGCAAAAATGGACGATCCCCACCGGAACCGTTATTCCCGCCAACGGATATCAGGTGCTCTACGAAGGTCATTATGTTGATTCTGTTCTGGAATTTACCGAGAGCGAATTCGGCTCAGCCTTCTCCCTCAGTGCAGCCGGTGACAACATCTATCTCTTTTCCCCAACCCTCGGCTACAGCCACGGTTTCAGCTTCGAAGGGGCCTACAACGGGATAAGTTTCGGCCGCCATCTAACCAGTCAGGGCGAAGAGCATTTCCCTTCGCAGCAATCATTCACCCCCATGGCAGCCAATTCCGGCCCCGCCGTCGGCCCGGTGGTTATCTCCGAAATCATGTACAACCCGACCGCTTCCGGCCACGAATATATTGAGTTGCTAAACATCTCGGAAAACAGCGTGCCATTATACGACACCACAACACCTTCCAATGTCTGGAAGGTCGGCGGCATCGATTTCCAATTCCCGGAAAATAATATTTCCATCGGTCCGGGAGAGATCATTCTGCTCATCCAGGACTCGATCACACCACAAGCCTTCCGGTCCGAATACAGCATTCCTGCCAATGTTCAGATCTTCAGCTACTCTGGGAAACTGTCTAACAGTGGTGAATCCGTCACGCTTCGCGCTCCGGATGAACCTGTTCGGTCAGGTTCCAATGCGGGAGAAGAGCCCTATATCATTATCGATCGCATAACCTATAGCGATGACGCGCCATGGCCCGCCGAAGCCGATGGATCCGGTCAGTCACTGGAACGGATCACCACAACCGTGTATGGAAATGATGCCGCCAACTGGCGCAGCAGCACAGGCACCCCCGGCATTGCAGGCTCCGATTCCCCAACGGTTGTTGACAACGATCATGACGGCCTGGACGATAATTGGGAACTGACCTATTTCAGTTCAACAAACCATCCCAATGGAGGTCCCGGGAGCGATTTCGATCTCGATGGCCAATCCAACTTTGATGAATATATCAGCGGCACAAACCCCACCAATGCAAACTCCCGTTTTGCCCTCATGCTGGAAGCCGATGAAAACAATGAAAACCCGCATTTCACAATCAGCTGGGAGGCCACACCCGACCGCGTCTACGACGTGCTTTGGGCCCCGCGTCTCGGCGAAGGATTCCAGTATTTAAAAACCGGCATTGCCTATCCGCAAAACAGTTACACCGACACGGAACACAGTGCCGACGGGAGTTGTTATTACCGCGTTCTCGTTCGTATGCCAATGCCCGGAGACCTCGATGCCGACGGCTTACCGGACAGCTGGGAATCCCGTTACTTTGCCAGTGCCGATGCAAAGGCAGAAATCGATAGCGATGGCGATCTGCTGAATAATGTGAGCGAATACATTGCAGGAACCGATCCCGCCAACGCCGCCTCTGTGCTTAGGTTCACATCGGCCCAATCATCCCCGGCTGGAGTCATTCTTGAGTGGGATGCCGTCACCGGCCGCGTTTACCGAGTCCACTGGAGCGAAGACCTCAACAAACCGTTTCGGCCGCTAAGCCCCTGGATGCCCTTTCCGCAGGAAGCCTATACCGACACCGTGCACTCTGTTCAGCAGGAAGGATTCTACGACCTGCGGGTTGAACTGGACGACGAACCCCACCACGGCGAGTGAGCCGGATAGGGAGCCTCAATTTTCACGGGCTCTTTCAAGGTTGGATGGGTGATATGCAGCTCCCGGCTGTGCAGCGCAATTTCGCCGGCGTCGGCAACATGCTTCGCCCCGTATTTTGCATCGCCGGCAATCGGGCACCCAATGGCTGAGAGCTGCGCGCGGATCTGATGATACCGCCCGGTTTCCAAATTGATTTCCAGACCTTGGAATTTTCCAACCACAGGAAGTGTTCGATAATGCAGCACCGCTTTCTGAGTCCCCTTAGCACCCTCTTTGCAAATACGTGCACGATGATTTTCGTGCGTCATCCAATGCACCAGCGTATCGGAAGCTTTGCTCAATTCACCTTCCACGAGGACGTGATATATTTTTTTACAGTTACGCTTTCTCACCTCTTCATTCAACCGCGTCAGCGCTTTGCTCGTCCGGGCGAACAGCACCACACCGCTCACAACTTTATCAATACGGTGAACCGCGTTGAGAAAAACATCACCGGGTTTATTTTTATCCACCCGCACCCATTCCCTCGCCCAGTCTTCGAGATTGCGAAGCCCCGTTCCACTGTCCTGCGTCAACATTCCCGCCGGTTTATTCACCGCCAGCAAATGGTTGTCCGCAAATAGAATCAACGGGTTCAATTCTGAAGCACTGTACTTAATATCGCTCATCGGAACATTTCACCACGGAAGCTAACCAGAAATGACATTCTGTGTATCCGTGGTTCATTTTAATCATTTATCCAGCGGGCCCAGTTACCGTTCGGCAGCTGGTTCACTTCCGGTTTGCCGGTGAGCAGCATTTCGCCGCATTCAAAACAACCGGTTGCATGATACTGGCGCAGCAGGTTGCTCAGCACAATCGGAGAAAAGCCGGGGGTGTGTGACGTGAGCAGCACAAAAGCCGGATCATCGCTCAACACCTCATGAACCAAATCAAGTGTGGTCATCAGCTGATCTTCAATTTTATAGAGCTCGCCTTTTTTTCCACGCCCGAACGAGGGAGGGTCCAGCAGAATGCCGTCGTACTTATTCCCCCGCTTCACTTCACGGCGCAAAAATTTGATGACATCATCGACAATCCAGCGGATCGGCGCATCCTGCAGCTTATTCAGCGCCGCATTTTCACGCGCCCAGTCAACCATCCCTTTCGATGCATCCAGGTGGCAGCATTCGGCGCCGGACTGTGCCGCCGCAAGCGTGGCTCCGCCGGAATAGGCAAACAGGTTGAGAAACTTTAAGGTGCGTCCCTTTTTTGTTGCCTGCTCGGAAAGCGTTTTCCGAATCCATTTCCAAAGGGCCCGGGTTTCCGGAAAGACCCCAATGTGCCCGAAGTCGGTGGCTGACAGTTTCATCACCACTCCGGCTATCTCGACATTCCAGGGTTTGGAAACTTTTCCCCGCCCTTCCCAGTTCAGCCCCCCCGACCGATCGAAGCGGGCCGTGGCATTATCCCAAAGTTTGGCATGCTGAGGTTCCCAAACGGCCTGTGCACAGGGGCGGTCGAGAATGATCTCACCGTAGCGTTCGAGTTTTTTTCCGTCGCCGCTATCGAGCAGTTCATATTCGTCTTTCATAGTAAAACTCCGTTTTCGTGATGCGTGAAACAGTGAGTCGTGAAATTTGTAATCACGGCTCAATCGTCACGCCTCACGTCAGACCTTCCTAACCCGGTCTTTAAAGGGGTTGGTGGCTCCTTTTGACGGAGCCTTAATACTTTCGTGGGCAATATTCACAAGAATGCCGATCATTACCCCGGAGACTACCAGGCTTGATCCGCCATAACTGATGAAGGGCAATGCCAGCCCTTTGGTCGGAACGCAACCTGTGACCACCGCAAAATTAATCAGGGCCTGAATGGTAATCATCAGCGTGATGCCGTAAGCCAGCAGACGGCCGAAATCGTCGCGGGCATTCCAGGCAATACGCAACCCGAAAATGAATAACATGCTATACATAAAAACAACCGATAACGAAGCCACCAGTCCCAACTCTTCTCCAATGATTGGAAAAATAAAATCGGTATGAGCCTCCGGCAGGTAGTGATATTTCTGCATGCTGTTACCGAAACCAACGCCGCCCATATCCCCGCCCGCAAAGGCGCGCAGCGAGTTAATCAGCTGCCAGGCTTTGTCCTGCTCATATTTCTGCGGATCGAGAAAGGCCAGAATCCGGCTCATGCGTTCCGGGTTCTTGAAAATCATAACCAGGACTCCCAGCAGGCCGACCAGTCCGGTCACCAAAAGCGGAGCCACACTGACGCCTCCCAGAAACATCATGGAAACCGCAACGGAAGAAACGAGCATAGTTGTCCCGAAGTCAGGCTCAATCACCAGCAGAAATGCAAAAGTTCCAAGCATTGCGAAGGGAATCAGAATACCACGTTTAAGCTCATCGATCCGGCGCTGGTTGCGGGAAAGCCACCAGGAAAACAGCAGGATAATCGCCAGCTTTGAAAGTTCCGAAGGCTGGACCGTGATGGGACCGATACGCAACCAGCGATAGCTGCCGTTAATGATGGTTCCAATGCCTGGAATCCGCACCAGAACCAGCAGGCAAACCGCAATGACCGCCGCCGGAATAGCCATTTTCTGATAGAGGCGATAGTCGAGGCGCGCCGCGAAGGCTGCAGCACAAAAGGAAAGCGCCAGCCAAATGAGCTGACGCTTTACAAAATAAGCAGCGTCATCATATTTTGCCGAGCTGGCGCTCGCAAGAATGAGGACACCGAGGGTGACCAGAATCAACACGATGGCGATAAACAGAGAAATCGTTCTACGCATTGATTCCCGCCGATCGGATTACTCCGCAACCGGAATACGAATGGTCATACCTTCTCGAACCTGAGACTCGCTGGAGATGCCGTTCAGACGCATGATTTCCGCTTTGCTAACACCATAATTGCGTGCTTTGTCGTCCAGCGTTTCGCCCGGATACATCACATCATCAACCACCATGTCCACTTCCATCGGAGCGGCGGAAACCGGTGCGGCTGCAGGTTCAAAAACCGGTGCGGCAGGTTCCGGAGCCGGAGCAACAGGTTCCGTTGTTTTAGCCGGAGTTGACTTTGTTTTTGTCGTTGTTGTGCTCTTCTTCGAGCGGGAAGCAGCCGGTACTTTACCGTAGGAAGGAATGGAAAGTTCTTCACCGGCCATGATCGTATCGCCCTTGATGCCGTTCAGAGAACGGAGGTCATCAATGGAAACGCCTGCAGCCAGTGCAATTTCAGAAAGGGTATCGCCTTTTTGAATGATGTAGCTTCCGCCCTTTTTAACGCTTCCCGTTGGTTTGGAAGTGGTCTTTGAATTTTTACGACCGGCCGGAACGCTCAGCTCCTGACCCACATAAAGAACGTCCGGATTGGACAGTCCGTTCATTTCCACCAGGGTAGCCGTTGTGGTATCAAAATCAACGGCCAGCTGTGAAAGCATGTCGCCCTTCTGAACAATATAAATTTCGGTCTGGCCGTATGGAGCAGAGGATTTTGAAGGTTCAACATAGGTCGAAGTGGATTCCAGGATAATGGCATCGTCATAGACCATTGTCGTATCTTCTTCATAGGCACCGTAAGGATCGATGGCAACCGAGGTGCCTTCCATATCAGAAGCACTCTTTCCTTTATGCTCATGCTTAAACGGTCCTCTGTGCTTTGCTCCAACACCGCGGCCACTGCCCTGCGATTCGGTGGTCACACAACCCTGCGTAAGGGCAAACATACTTATTACAGCAACATGTACTGCAAAAACTGCTGATCCGATCTTCATTTTTAAAACTCCTATTCCAGCGCCCCTGACGGCCGTCTTTTCAACTTTTTACGAAGCAATTCTCTAAGCATGTTTCAAACCATGAACCAGTTTTTCGAAACAATCTCCACGTTCTTCAAAACTGCCGAACTGATCGAAACTTGCGCAACCGGGAGAAAGAAGAATCACATCCCCTGCCTTGGAAGCCTCTACAGCCCGGCTGAAAGCCGCTTCCAACGTCCCGCATTCCACACATGGACAAACCGTACTCCAAGCTTGATCCATCGCTTCAGATGCTTGCCCGATAAGGTATAGAGTCCTTACCCGTTCTGCCAGTATTTCTTTAACAAAAGTATAGTCTGACTCCTTCGGCAACCCACCTGCTATCAAATGGATATTCCGCCCGCAGGCCGACAGCGCCGCCGCCATTGCCGAAAGGTTGGTCGCTTTCGAGTCGTTTACAAAGCCCACCCCCGCAAACTCACCCACCCGTTGCAGCCGATGCCGCAAGGGATTAAAACATTTTGCCGCCCGCTCAACGGCAGCGAATGAAAGTTGGGCCGCGGTCGCAATCGCTCCCATCGCCGCGCCCGTGCAGCTTCCAATGATTGAAGAATCGAACAAGGTTCCCTCAAGATTTAATACCATTTCCAATCCTTGGAAAACCTGACTTTCCCGAAAATGATAATCTCCGTCAGCGCCGAAGGTGATCCAATTGCGTTCGCCCCCCACATCTTTTTTAAACTCTTCAAGGAGATGAGCAGGAACCAGGCACGCCCCGCTTAATACGGAAGAGCCGAAAATCCGCGCCTTGGTTTTTAGATAGCACTCCATGGTTTCGTGCCGGTCCAAGTGATTCGGCAGCACATTCAGCACCACCGCCACATCCGCATGAAAGTCCTGAACCGTTTCGAGCTGAAAAGAGCTTACTTCCAGTACCAGCCATTGCAGGTCGGGATTTTCCAGCACCACCTCGCAGGCGGGAATTCCATAATTACCGCCAATCGCCGCCGTTTTTTCGTCCGCTACCAGACTTTCGCAAATCCACTTCACCGCCGTGCTTTTGCCATTCGATCCGGTCACCGCAATCGTTTTACCCCGGTGCCGCGACCAACCCAGCTCCAATTCCGACAACAAGGGAATACCCGCCGCCTGCACCGCTTTTACCCAGGGATTGGAAAGCCCGAACCCCGGACTCACCACACAGACTTCAAAATCCGAAGTTTCCAATCCTTGGAAAAATTCGGCATCCGAATGCGTATCGTTCGTCGCAACCGCCGTTGCACACCCCTCGGCCTGCAACAGCCTTTCCGCCGCCCTGCCCGACCGGCCGTATCCTAAAATCAATGCTGACTTATACGTCCTGTAATTCATGTCCCCTAGAGATCATTTTTTCCAATGATTGAAAAGCAAAAGAGCAAATGCAGAAAAAGGGATGCTACCAAACCGTAACGCGCGATTCCTGCCGAAATACTTCAATCCGAGGACGAACCCTTTTCCGGCAGCGCCGGAAGTGCGCCAAAGGCAGGGACGGTTCGATGAACCGTCCGCTCATCCGCAAAGCATTTCCGCCTAGTGTGTTGAGCCGTAAATAGATTTACATTACAAAAAGTTATGGTATGATGGTTTGCATGGGTAGACCAATTCTTCAAATAGAAATCAATGA
>JARNMJ010000099.1 GCA_029432795.1 Pontiellaceae bacterium B12219 | reverse complement strand
GAGTGCACAAGCCGTCAAGCGGCACAAATCCGACTTTTAGCTCCGGCCTGATTTTGAGGTGAAAATAAAATCGGAGACTTTGGGACAGGCTCTAAATACCTCCGGGATCATCATTATAGGTGCTTGTGTGTTCATGGTTATTTCCTTTCTTCTGAGGTCTCTTTAACTGGCATCTTCCGGCTGAGACCGGTGTTCTCCGGAAAATGCATTCGAATGGTTATCCGTACATTCAGCACGGGTTGTTGGGAAGAAATCTGGAACTTGCTTACACAGCCTTTTTCGCTGCTCTTCCCACGATGGAATCGCTGCTGTCTTTCTCAGGTCCGCAAAATCAATGGGATCACCGCCCGGTTCGGTTTCGGGAAGATTGAGCAGCCATTCCTGTATCTCCGGTGAAAGAAGCCGGAGCCGCACGATCCGTGAAACCTGGCTCCGGTCGACTCCGGCGAGGTCCGCAAGTTCATCATGGTTTCGCACAAGTCCGTGCCGGATCATGTGCTCGTATTTGATGGAGAGCGCCATGAGACGAGTGACGCGGGGCAGACGGACCGGCTTGGCATGGGCCGGGCGTTTGCCCTTGCGGATGACACGATGGCCGCATGTGCCCGAAGCAAGGTGGATGTCGAGTTTGATGGAGGTGCTCATGACTCACCTCCATCGATGCCGGGTATGAAACCATCCTCATTGAAGTGGAGCGTAATGTTTCCCTCAACCGCGTCATACTCCACTTGCCGGACCAGGGTTTTGACAAACGCACACTTCTCGCCCGTGTTGAACGTCGGCCATAACCCCTGCATATCGCGTAGTAAACCGGTTATCTCTTTTCTGGAGGGAAGATGCCATATGTCACCTGTCTCGGCATTCTCAAGGCATTCAACGGCTTCCCTGCGTTTTTCTTCCAGATGGCGGATCAACGACATGGGGGCTTCGAATTCACGGGAGGAGACCAGTTCCTTGTCTAGGCGCTTCAACTGTTGTCGTGCCGCCATCTTTTGTGATGCAAGATTGGCTTTTTTATTATCAATGGCTTCGGTCAGCTGCTCATAAACCAGATCCTGTAAATCCGCATCCGTGCCAATGGCCAGCAACTGCTCCGTGACAAGGTTTTCGATTTCACCGGCGGGGATGGAGGGTGAGGGGCAGACATGCGCTCCGTTCATCCGCTTACTACTGCAGGTGTAGTATCGGTACAACTTGTTCTTCTTCGTCGTGTAGGTATGGGTGAAGGGCGCATTGCAGGCCGAGCAGACCAACAGCCCTTTGAGCAGGGCATCGTGACTGTTGCGCTTCCGGCTTCCTTTCCGGGCGGTGTTTTCCGAAAGCAGGGTCTGCACCTGTTCAAAAACATCCGGATCAACAATTCCGTCGTGCTGTCCGTCAAACACCTCATCCTTGAGTTTCACTTTCCCGACATAAACAGGATTGGTAAGCAGGTTGTAGAGACTGCTGGTGGAGAAGGAATTCCCCCCGGTCACTTTGCCCTGGCGGGTTACCCATTTCTTGTTATGCCACTTGCGCCTTTCCAGTTCCCTGACCACGGCCTTGACGGAACGGAGTTCAAGGTACAGGCCGAAGATCTCCCGTACCCGAATGGCTTCCATTTCATCGGTGACTAATGCCCGGCCCTCTGGAACGATGTTGTAGCCCAGCACCGGGCGACCGCCGATAAACTGGCCGTTGCGGCGGGCGGCATGCATGCGCTCGGTCACCCGCTCACAGATCAGTTCCCGCTCAAACTCAGCAAATCCCATGATGATTTGGAGCATCAAACGACCCATGGCATCGCCGGTATTGATATTCTGCGTAACGCTAACCAGCGCGACACTGTATTTCTCGAAGAAAGCCATTAGGTCAAGGAACTGCGAAAGGCTGCGTGAAATACGGTCAAGGCGGTTGACCACAACAACCTTAACCTTCCCCGCCAGAATTAGCTGTTTCAGCCGTTCGATGCCCCCGCGTTTCATGGTTGCACCGCTGATGTTGTTGTCGATCAGTTTCTCTTCAAGCGCATACCACCCAAGGTGCTTCCGGGATTCAATATAGCTCAGGGCGGAATCGCATTGAACCGAGATGGAATTCACCTGCTGCTCAAGCTTGGCATCGGTGGATTTACGGGCATAGATAATGACGGGTATGGAGTTAAGAGGGATCATGCATTCCCTCCCGTCTTTTTCAGACCGAAGAACAGCTTGCCGTTCCAGCGGGTGCCGGTAATGGCGCGGGCCACGGCGGACAGGGATTTATAGAATTCACCATTCCATTCGAAACCCTTTTCCAGCACCAGAACCCGGACATCCGTTCCCTGATACTCCCGGTGGAGTACGGTTCCGGGCAGAAGATTCGGTGCCGAATGGTATCCGATGGTGACCGTATTTTTTGCGTCTCGTACTGCAGGGGATTTCGCCTGCGCAAAACGCTCTTTTGCATCCCGGTCATCCGCCATGGCCAGCGCCTTGTTGCGGGCGGCTTCACTGATACCCCCGAAGGCGTCCCGCTGTTCCGCCCAGAGGATGCGGTGAACAAGGTGGACCCGATTGCGGGACGTGGTTGAATGGCCGTAGCACACGGCGAAGCGTTCACGCAGTTCGGGCATAGGAAGCCCCATCAGCGCTTCTTCGCGTTTATCGATATTCAGTTGTTTTTTCGTTTTCATGTCAGTGTGGGGCCATACGTACCCGCGAACCTCAAGTCTTCTCTGCCCCTGTTGGAGGTTTTTCTGCGCTGAGCCGCCGCAGGAGCACGTTGACCAGAATCTGGGCAATCGTTCGGGCAGCTTTTGTTTGGTTTCGGTTCACTGCCCTCATGACCAGCCTCCATCAAGTTCCTGTCTGAAACGGGCAATTTCTGAAAGCCAGCCGCGTAGTGCCTGACATCCGTTTGTTGTATGGGGGAATACCATGACGCATGTGCCCGGATAGCTCATGGAGTGTTCGATGGCCTTGGACGTAATTCTGGGGAGATGACTGCTGTTCAGAGCGACCACGGCCATCACGCCGCATCCGTTGTGGGTGTTTCGTTCAAGATTACGACTGACATTTCGAGGCGATGATTCGACCTCAACGGCCGCCGTAATCCGTGTTGCGTTATGCATGATGAGAATATCGGTATTACGCTGTTCAAAGAATACCGCCCAGGCGGGATTACTGAAAAGCCGACCGATTTCTACTTTAGCCTCCAGATGGGCTGTAGACTCATTGCCTCTATGCGCGTTCATTGAGAACCTCCTTGCCTTTCTCGGTTATTAGAAGGGTTTCCTTGGGGCGGCCGCCTTTGGGTGAAGTGATTCGCGCGGCCGTAACCCATCCAAGTTCAAGAAGCTTGTTTTTCACGCGATTGCCGCGTCCACCCGACCAGCCCAGAGATCGATAGAGGGCCGTCACGCCCAGTTCCTTAGAAGCCTGGCAGCAGCGCATCAGCTCGAAATACTCTGAAATAATTTGGGGATCGGAAGGGGTTGAATAGTCCGATGCAGCTTCCTGTTCTACAGGGGAACTTACCGGTTCCGGTATTTCGGATATCTTAGAATTATGCTGAGTGGGCGGCTCACATTCACCGAGCAGTTCGTGGAAGTTTACCAGTTTAACAATATTATCCTGAACAGGGGCAAATACAGCGTTGGCATCCCACTGATTCCAGACCGGAGCCATCCGATCAGCAATTTCAGTTTCTGCAGGATAATCACCAAGATCATGGAATGGGACCTGGAACTCTACAGGGCGGGGGTATTCGGGCGAGCTTATGACCGCCCGGCCTTTCGGTAACTCCATGAACCTGTGGTATTGTTTTTCAGGCAGTCCGTGACGACGGCAGAAAAGTTTGGCTTCATCTGAACTGTGCGTTCGCATGGAGATGAAGGTGGCTGCATTGTTGACTAATGAAGGCTGCATCACCGCCATGTCCTGAGTAGCCACAACAAATCCTGTTTCGTATGACCGGCCCCGTGTTGCCATTTCGGTCTGAATGTTTGAGCGGCCACTCCCTGCTCCCGGCTCAAATTCCCGTCCGAAAAAGACCCGGCCCTCGTCGAATATGATCAGACGTTGAAGCCCATGGGCATGTCCGGACCCAGATGCCCGATCAGTAAGCTGTTTGAACAGGAGCGAGATGTAGAAATATTCCAGCGATGCCGGAACATCTTTCATGGGAATGACCGTAAGGGCGCTGTCATTAAAAGGCCAATGACCCGCACGTACTTTCGCCCAGTCGCCCATAATGTTCATCCAGTCATCAAGGCCTCTTGCCGCGGTCATCAGGCTGGACCGTTTGTCGGTCTCTCCCTGTTTGCGGAACAGTCGGGGGAGATCCGATACCCGCAGTCCAACTGTGTTTGTATGATCGCGGCCATTTGAATGCTGCATGATGCATCGGATATCCGTTGTCCTTCCTCCCAGCTGATCATATCTTCCGGTTTAAGGTTACGTTTGATCTTAGAGCCTTTTTTCTGTTTCAGATCTAACAGACAGTTCGGTCGATTTCCTCCATTTATCCAGGAAAGAAAACGAGCAACGACGCTAAGAAACGTCGAGTAGGTGGCCGGACTGTAATGCCGACGTAAACCGGCAAAATATGCATTCATACCGTCCCGGTCGGACAATGAAGTTTCCATATTTGGAAAGTGCCTTAGTACGGGGTATATTTTATCCAGAAATATGAGCCGCCTTGCGTCGCTAACATCATATGCAGTTAGAAACCGCTGTAACAGTCGTTTGTTGATGTCTGAAATATCGGGGTCGGACATAAGTTTTTGCTCAATCCGGTTGGCTATCTTTTTGTAGTCTTGTATCGGCACAGTTTGTTCACCTCTTTTGGGGTTTAAATTTTTTATCCCTGAAGAGTGGGAACGTACGCTTAGCTTCCGTTGGACGGATTAGTCCAGTCTTCTAAGCGCCTGTTTCGTTACCTCACAGTGGTTTATTGAATCACTTCCCGTGATACGCTTGGGCGTTGTACTTTTGGTTAAACGCCGAGGGTGTGTGATACTCCACATGTCTACCGCATTTCGGGGCAGACACCCTTCAGGAATAAGAATATTCGAGGTGTTGAGGCATATAAACCTTTCGGTTTTTCAGGCGGATTGTCCGCCGGTTTCAAACGGCTATGCAAACCGATGTTTAACGGAAATCCGGTCTGGCCCATTACACGGTATACGTGTGGGGGTACACCCCGTGATTTTCAGTTTATTCCTGATCCAGAAATGAAAGCACTTCTCTGCCGAGATCAGTGATTGCATAAATATTCAGGTCGCGTTTATCGGTATGACCGGCAACGCGAACCAGACCGCCTTCAAGTAACGACCGTAATGCTGAGTAGGCATGGTTCAGCGCGAGCGGGTACGTATCGCGCAGTCTTTTTTTAATCTGCGTTACCGTGAGTGGTTTGTTTTCTTCATAGACAGGACGGGCGGCTTCGCGCAAAACAGCCAGTTTGATTCTGGACCGGTCAACGATGGAGCACAGCTCAATGAGGGTAGAGGCAATGGGGTTATCCGGGAGCAAAGCCTTAAGCATGTGCAGCCGACCGGTCGACTGTTCAGGATTCAGACAAACCGAAATATTCTGCCGTTCGAAGTCTCTTAAAATATGACGGATGTCCTGATAGGTGATGGATGGAGCGGTCTTGCGCGCTTCGATCAGAATTCGCCGTGCAGTAGAAGGCGTTCTCAATGTTTCGTACACAGCCCTGCGCTGTTTTCCTCGAATGACTGGTTCTTCAGGTTTACGAATGGTGCCCATATGAAGAAACGGGCAGGTCTACAGGAAATGGTTGCCCACATATCGGTAGGGAGAACAGGGATACCTTCTCCCTTGTTCCCACTTTTCCGGCACCAGCTTCTTAAAGAAATGCCAGCACTATCAGATGAGAAAGAGTTGTTACGCTTTGAGAGTAACAAGAGGTCGTCCCTATATCATCCTATCCCTACAACACCCCGGAACCGGCTCCCAACACCGCTTTGCAATCGTTACTCAGCGGTCGTTCGGAGCTGGCTGAAGACCGGCTGGCCGTAACCGCTACCCAGATTGTGGAGCGGTTGCGCATACGTGCGAGTCATCTGGAACAGTTGATGGAAGAAGAACTGAAGGTCGGAAGTGAGATGCTTCAGCTGGATGGCAACAGTTCAGGTATACACAACAGTGATATGATGGGACTCGAATCCCTCCTGGCTCAGAAAAAAGCCGAAATACAGGCCGAACGCAGACGCGAGGACACGGAATGCTGGCGTGATTTGACCAACGTCATGCGTGACTTCCTCAATGCATGGGAAGGGTTCTCCCGCAATGAAGCGAAGAACCGCTTTCTGGCGCTATTGCCGAAAGCAAACCTCACTCCTGTAGCAGCGGGGCAGGAGCCGAACCCTCCGTTTACCTATCACAATGACAACCGAAACCCCTATTTCCAACCCTACGACAGATGAAACAAAGCCGTTAAAAAGCCCGCTCGGTTACCTTGGCGGTAAATCAAGACTGGCCAAGCGCATCGTCGAGCGGATTCCCGAACATACGTGCTACGTCGAACCCTTCTGCGGAGGCGCATGGGTGTATTTCACCAAACCGCCGAGCCGCGTGGAAGTCCTCAATGATATGGACGGCGAACTTGTCCGATTCTGGAATGTGGTCCGCCACCATCTTCCGGAATTTATCCGGTGTCTCGATTTTTCACTGGTTTCCCGTGAGCAGTTTGAGATGGAGCGCAGTCAGGATGTCGGGTTGCTGACCGATGTACAGCGGGCGGTCCGTTACTATAGACAGCAGCGCATGGCATACGGTGGGAAAACAACGAACCGTACATTCGGAACCAGTATACAGCGACCAAGTTCGCTGAATCTGAACAGTGTGGAAGATACATTGCGTACCACCCACAAACGGCTGTCCCGAACCACCATTGAGCATCTGGATGCCTGCGACTGCATTAAAAAATATGATTCACCGAAAACGTTCTTCTATATCGATCCGCCATACTGGAACGCGGATTTTTATGCTGTCTCATTCAAGAAGGATGATTTTGAGCGGTTACGCGATACGCTGAAAAGCGTGCAGGGTAAATTTATCGTCTCGCTCAATGATACCCCGGAAATCCGGGAGATTTTCAAGGACTTCCGAATCGATGCCATTGAAACCAAATATTCGCTGGGTAATTCCCGGGTATCCAAAGAGACCCGTAACACCGCCCGTAAGGAAGTATTAATCCATAATCTGGAGGATGCTGTACGTGACTGAGGAACTCAGGCGCATCTGCCAACAGCTCCGTCCTCTCATTCATGACTCGGCCGATTCGCTCTGGTCGCATTATCAGTTGGCTGAATCATCTGCCGGTCGTCATGAGGCGGAAAATATGATCCGTATGATGGCGATTTCATATCTGGGTAATCAGATCGATGACCGCGAAGTGAGGCTGCCGCCATCCGACGATATAAAAACGAATGGTGATCTTTATCTCGGTGAGGTTCGGTATCCCGGACAGCTGAATCGGAAACTGCATATTCAGAGTGCGGACCTGGTGAAACATGTGGGAATTTTTGCGACAACCGGCTCGGGTAAAACGCATGTCGCCTACAATCTGCTGCGCCAGTTCATGAAAAAGAACATTCCGTTCCTTGCCATTGACTGGAAACGAAGCTATCGGAACCTCAAAAGCCTGCCGGATATGATAGCGCTCAATATTTATACCGTTGGCCGGGACGCACGTCCCTTTAACTGGAACCCGTTGCGTCCGCCACCGGGGGTGCATCCACAGACCTGGATACAGATTCTCTCGGACGTACTAGCAGTCTGTCGGAGTTAACACCCAGACACAGGCCCAATTTTCTGCGGGCCTGCCAATTATCCGGCGGCAACCGGTTTGTGAAACGAAAAAGGCGCGAATCTGCTCCAATATGG
>JARNMJ010000098.1 GCA_029432795.1 Pontiellaceae bacterium B12219 | reverse complement strand
ACCCGGATAAAACAGGGGAGTAGGCTTCGAGAGCCTCAAACCCAACAAACACAATATAATTGAGAAGAAATAGAAGACGTTCGCTTTACAGAACGCACTTAAGACAAAGGAGAAAAAATGAAAACAAAAACACTTATTGCGGGTGTATTTCTCGCAACGGTTTGTGTGGTCCGGGCGGATATCACTTCGGTGACTCTCGCGGGCACAGGAGCCGCAGACGTGAACCTGACAGCCGAAGGAACAACTGACTGGATCATGCTCGGTCAGGGTGGAGGAGCCGCCGGGATCGAGAATCGTGATGAAAAATCAGGTGTGAATCATATTGGCGCGGTGACGGTAACCGGCACCAAAGATTCGTGGGCCGCACACCCATCCCGCTTCACCTGGACGGATGGCGCCCCGACGGCCACCGCAACAGATGTACTTGGTGACTGGGAAGCGAAACCATTGGGCGGTCTTGATGCCACAGACCAGGCTCTGACTTTTTCAGTAAATGATTTGGCTGTCGGAGACTATACGATGATGCTTTACACAAGCTCGTATAAGGCTTCTCAATTGTTGACCGCCACGATCGGTGCAAGTTCTATGACGGCCACTCATGGTTTTAGCAATGACGCCACGTATTACTCTATCGCGTTCAGCATTGATACCCTGGGCGATGTTCTGGATATCTCATTCAACCGCAATGATGCTGGCGGAGATCAATACAGTAATGTCGGCATCAGCGCTGTCACGATTGCGGCGGTCCCGGAACCGGCCACACTCGGCCTGATCGCGGCGTGTGGGGGCGGAATCCTCTTCATCCGCCGACGGATAATGCTGTAACCCGATCTTCAGAAAAGCCCTCGCCACCCGGCAGGGCTTTCCGTTCCGTTGCAGCAAGACGCTAAGAGATAAAAACCGTATCGCTCCGCTTCATTGGTCTTGTTCTCGGCCGATCACATAAAGCACTGGATTAGAATGAAAAAACGAGACAGAAGCGGCAATGAGTACCGGTTTGGAGATTCCTGTTTATGAATAAACAATCCAATAAAGATCCTGCTTCGAAATGCCGTATAAAGCAGAATATCTCCCTGCGGGACATTGCTCGTGAACTGGATATTTCCCATGCGACCGTTTCTCTGGCGCTGCGCAGCCATCCGCGTATATCGGCAGCCACACAGGCCCGTGTTAAAGAAAAGGCGGATGCAATGGGATATTATCCCGATCCCGTGTTGTCCGTATTGTCCCACTATCGGCAGACCTGTAAAGAAAGCCCTCGGCAAGCCACATTGGCCTGGATTAACCCCTTCCGCTCATCGCGCGAATTTTATCAGTACAATGAATATAAATTATATTGGAAAGGAGCAAAAGAAGCCGCCCGGTTACAGGGTTTGGAATTGACGGAGTTCACGACAGAATCATTTTCCTTGAAACAAATCGAAAACCAACTCAAAGCACAACACATCCGAGGTGTTGTTGTTGCTCCGGTCACAGGACAAGCGGCATCCATGGAGTGGAACCGCTTTCCCTGGCAGGATTTTTCTGCGGTACGCTTTGGCCGCAGTGCGCATGGCCCCTCCGTTCATTCGGTTACCAGCGCACAGGTATCCAATACCATGACGGCCCTTAAGAAAGTGGTTGAGAAGGGCTACAAGCGCATCGGCTTTGTCGGGTTCAGAGCCGAACGGCGCTTGTTTGTTGCCGGTTATCTGGGCAGCCAGTGCATGCTGCCGGACAACCGGATGCTTTCGCCGCTGTTAGTTGATCCGGAAAACCCAGCCCGGAATCGCCAGGATTTGAAACAGTGGCTGAAAGCGAATGAACCGGATGCCATTTTGACGGATCATCCTTTGCTGCCTTCTCTGCTGAACGAATTAGGCTTTTCCGTTCCGCAGGATATTGGACTCGCCACGCTGAGCATTCACGACACTCCCATTGATGCCGGGATTGATCAAAACCCACAGGAAATCGGGCGGACCGTTATTCACACGTTAGTTTCTCTGCTGAATGAACATCACTTCGGGATTCCGGCAATCCGCAACTCGATTCTGGTTGATGGGCGCTGGGTTGATGGATCCATGCTGCCGGATCGTTCCTGAATAACCGGGCTCATGCCGTCTGCTGAAATCAATGCGGAAGACGGGGGACGGAAAACATTCATCCCGGGGAAATTCCGGGCAGGCATTCGGCATAGCGACCGGCGGCAGTCTGATTGAACGGTTGGCCAAAATCCCCCCGAGGTACGAACAATTAAAACGAACACGATACAAGTTGGAGTAAACATGTTAAAAATAAAATCGATTCTGCTTTCCAGTCTGGCACTTGCTGCAGGCTCAAGTCCGGCCGCACCGGACCGAAGCGAACTCAATGCCAAGGCCATACAGCAGGCGACGGAACTCGTCAGGCAAATGACGCTGGACGAAAAAATCAATTTGATTGAAATGGAAAACCTGCCGATTGAACGGTTGAATATTCCAGGACATTATTGGTGGAATGAAGCGTTGCATGGCGTGGCGCGGCGCGGGAAAGCAACGCAGTTTCCGATTGCGCTTTCGATGGCCTCTACGTGGAATCCGGAATTGATCCACGAAATGGCGACCGCGATCAGCGATGAAGCGCGTGCGTTGCACCATGCGGATTCCGAAGAAGATCAAACGAAGCGCTATCATGGCTTAACGATCTGGAGCCCGGTGATTAATATGGCGCGCGATCCGCGCTGGGGACGTACGGAAGAGTCCTATGGAGAAGACCCGTATTTGACTGCCGAGCTGGCGTGCGGATTTATCAGCGGGTTGCAGGGAGATGACCCGAATTATTTAAAAACCGTGGCTACGATTAAGCATTTTGTGGCAAACAATACAGAGCATAATCGCCTGCGGGTTCGACCGGATATTTCGGAGCGCGCCTTGCGCGAATACTATTTCCCTGCTTTCCGGGACTCGATTATGAAGGAAGATGCGCAATCGATTATGACGGCGTATAATGGGATCAACGGGATTCCCTGTTCGGCGAATAAATGGCTGCTGACGGATGTATTGCGCAATGAGTGGGGCTTCACGGGCACGGTGGTAACCGATGTGGGCGTACCCAAGCATATGATCAAGGAACATAAATATGCAAAGGACGGTGCCGAGTCTGCCGCCATGATGATTAAGGCGGGCGTGGATGTGTATTCCGGCTCCGACACATCCGTATCAAATAATGAACGTAAATGGGCTCTGGAGGCCATTGAACAGGGTTTGCTTACTGAGGAAGAACTCGATCAGTCGGTGATTCGAGGATTGGCAACCCGGATTAAGCTGGGGTTGTTGCGTCCTGAAGGAGAGAATCCATACGAAAATATTTCGATCGAGGCAGTCGGATCTGAAAAACATTTGGCACTTGCCCGCCGGATTGCCCAAGAAGGGGCGGTCCTTCTGCAGAATAAAAACAACGTGCTGCCGGCGACACCGCAGAAATATAAACGCATCCTTTTCGCCGGCCCATACGTGAATGAAGCGCCGTTGGGTGGTTACAGCGGAACGGCCACCCGTACGGCGGCAACACCGATGCTGGGGATGAAAGCAGTGGCCGGTGATTCCTATGAAATCTTCAGTCAACACGGCGGCGGCTGGTTGCCTATTCCTGAGGGGAACCTGAATCTGCCCGGAGATAAAAATTCCCAAGGTGTAAAAGGCGAATATTTTATCGGCGGGAAATGTACCGGCAAACCGGCAATGACTCGAACGGATCCAACGGTCTATCTGGAACTGCCAAAAAAATTCTCCCATATTGATCCGGCCATTCCTGCGCAGGACTTCGGCGCTCGCTGGACGGCACGGCTGACGCCGAACCGCACAGGTTATCACCACTTTTCCATTGCAGCACACTACGGAGCGGCCGTCTGGCTGAATGGGGAAAAAGTGATTGATATCTGGAGCCATAGAGCCCCCGATGAAGCGGAGTCAAAAGGGATATATCTCGAAGCCGGGCAGCCGGCAGACCTGCGGGTGGAATTTTATAATCGCGGCGGAGCTCCTGAGATTGAATTAAAATGGATCGAGCCCGCGACAGAGAAGCGTAACGGAAATCCTGCGGAAGAGTTTCTGGTTTATGTGGGCGGTCTTACGCATGCGATGGCGCGCGAATCCCGCGATTTAATGGACTTAAGCCTGCCGGCTGATCAGATGGCGGAGATCAGAGAACTGGCAGCCGTCTATCCGAATATGCTGGTGGTTCTTAATGGCGGAACGGTAATGGAACTCGCTGAGCTTGCTGCAGTGGTTCCGTCAATACTCTTGCAATGGTTCCCCGGACAGGAAGGCGGCTATGCCTTGGCTGACATTATAACCGGCGCCTGTAATCCTGCCGGCCGTCTTCCGCTAACCTTCTACACGGACTCGGACAAACTCCCCGATTTTGAAGATTATGAAATCAGCAAAGGCCGCACCTACATGTATGCCACCGATAATGTCACATATCCTTTCGGTTATGGCCTCAGCTATACCTCGTTTGACTATACGGGCCTGAAAGTGGCGCAGAACAAGACGCATATTAAAGCGGTGGTGAATGTGACGAATTCCGGAGCCATGGATGGCGACGAAGTGGTTCAGCTCTATGTGTCGAATCAGGGTTCAAAAGTTGATCAGCCGATTCGCCAGCTGAAAGCCTTTAAGCGGGTTACTGTTCCTCAGGGGGAGACCGTGCCCGTTGAAATGCTCGTTAAAAAAGACGACTTGGCCTGGTGGGATGAAAAGAAACAGCAGTATGTCGTCAATCCCGGATTGTATAAAATCCAGATAGGAAAATCCTCTGATGATATCTGCGCAGAACAGATGATTAAAATCAGATAAGTGGTTGTGTACAGTTTATTTAATGAAGGTACAGGTGTTTTTTATGAGTATTAAAGAGAATGGTTTGGGTGTCCGAGGAAAATGGTTTGCCGTTACATCGGCTGTGTTGCTGGGTTTGTCTTCGCAGCCGGCAAATGCCGATGAAGTCGGGAGTTCAGCCTGCGGCAAAGCGATCACAGTTCGCGGTGAGGTGAAACATCACAAGCTGTCAGCGAGTGAATATACGGCCGTGGCCAATGCAACGGATCCGAAAATCTATGCGGAAGAAATTTACGGCCGGGAATTCACGGCATTTGTCGAAGGACTCCCTGAGGGCGAATATGATCTCGAAATTTATTTTGCAGAGACCTATCACACGGCCGCGGGCAAACGGATGTTCGACGTCTTTTCCGGCAATACGCTGCTGGCAGAAAATCTGGATATTTTTGCCGAAGTCGGCGCGGCGGCCGAATATGTCCTGAAGGCAAAAGTCTACCACCTTGAAGATTCGATCGGAGGCCCGCTGGATATCCGTTTTGAAACCAAACGGGATAATGCGAAGGTGAATGCCATTCGCATTCTCTACGATGGTGTTTTATTGGCTTGCGTGAAGGCCGTCGATCTGGAAACCGCCGGACCGCGCTATCCTATTCCGGCAATCAATGAACCGGTCGTGTATACAGACGCTTCGATACCCACCGACGTGCGCGTTGCGGACTTGGTGCGCAGAATGACCCTGGATGAAAAAGGAAATCAGCTGGTGAATAAAGCAACCGGCATTTCACGACTGGGTGTTCCGGCATATGATTACTGGAATGAATGCCTGCATGGGGTTGCCCGGGCCGGTCATGCAACCGTGTTTCCGCAGGCCATCGGTATGGCGGCGATGTGGGATACGGAATTGATGCATACCATTGCCGACACGATTGCCACGGAAGGTCGGGCCAAGAACAACGGGGCCCGCGCAAAGAACCCCAATACTGCGCGCTATTACGGGCTCACCTTCTGGACGCCGAACATTAATATTTTCCGCGATCCCCGTTGGGGACGCGGTCAGGAAACCTATGGAGAAGATCCGTATTTGGCCGGTGAATTAGGTGTTGCCTTCATCACGGGGCTGCAGGGCGATGATCCGAACTATTACAAGGCGCTGGCATGCGCGAAACATTTTGCGGTGCACAGCGGACCGGAAAAACTGCGGCATGTATTTGATGCGGTTCCCTCCGAACGGGATCTCTATGAAACCTATCTGCCGCAGTTTGAACGCGCGGTGAAGGAAGGACGCGTCGGAAATATCATGTCGGCCTACAATGCGGTGTACGGCATTCCGGCTCCGGCCAGTAAATTTTTACTGACGGACCTGCTGCGCGATCAATGGGGATTTGACGGGCATGTTGTTTCGGACTGTGGCGGCATTCGTGACGTGTATAAATATCACACGTATGTTGCGACGCCGGAAGAAGCAACGGCGGTATCGATCCTGGCCGGGAACGATCTCAATTGCGGCGGCGTTTATGCGAATATTCCGAGTGCCGTAACTCAGGGACTGCTGACGGAAGCCGATGTGGATGTTGCGCTGAGTCGGGTGTTAACCGCGCGGTTTAAACTGGGGCTGTTTGACACTCCGGATGAGTGTGCCTATCTGAAGATTCCGGCAGCGGAAAACAACACCCCCGAAAACAGCCGTTTGTCCCTGGAGGCCGCGCGCAAGTCGATGGTCCTGCTGAAAAACAACGGGGTGTTACCGCTCGATAAAAAGAAAATCAAACGGATCGCTGTCATCGGCCCGAATGCGGAATCGGTCGCGGCTTTACTCGGAAATTATGCCGGCAAACCATCGAACCCGATTACCGTGCTCGCAGGAATTCAAAACGAAGCAGGTTCCGACATAGAGGTCACCTATGCAAAAGGGTGTCCCCTCGCCTTACGGCAGGATGAGACCTACAGCGTGAGTGATGAACCGGCTGCCGAAGCGGTTTCTCTGGCAAAAAAGTCGGATCTGGTTCTGTTTATCGGAGGCCTCGATGCACATCTGGAAGGCGAGGAAATGCGAACCTCTTATCAAGGCTTCGATCATGGGGATCGCAAGCTGATCTCGTTGCCACAACCCCAGATTGATCTGCTGAATGCCTTGGCGGAAACAAAACGACCGCTCGTCTTTGTAAACATGAGCGGGAGCTCGATTTCCATCCCGACCGCACAGGAAAACGTGGCGGCCGTTGTGCAGGCGTGGTATCCCGGCCAGAACGGCGGAACGGCTGTGGCCGATGTGCTGTTCGGAAACTTTAACCCGGCGGGGCGCCTGCCGATTACGTTTTATGAGTCAACCGACGGCATGCCCGAATTTACGGATTATTCCATGAAAAACCGGACCTACCGCTATTTTACCGGCAAGCCGCTTTATGCATTCGGTCATGGCTTAAGCTACACGCAGTTTAAATACGGCGACATGCAGACTTCGGCTCCGAAAATGAACAAGGACGGCAGCATCTCGGTGCGTGTCCGTGTCGAAAACAACGGCCCGTTCGACGGAGAAGAAGTGGTGCAGCTCTACGTTCGCCATCTGAATTCCCCCGTGCCGCAGGCGCAGAAAAGCCTCGCCGGTTTTAAGCGAATTTTCCTCAGAAAAGGAACGTCTCAAATTGTAGAGATGGAGCTGCCCGCCAGCGCGTTGCGCTATTGGGATGTGGATGCGGATCAGTATGTGGTTCCATCGGGGTCCTTTGAAATTCAGATCGGTGCGGCGTCGGACGATATCCGCAACACCACCCGAATGAAGATTTTGTAGAATGCCCGCATAAATGTGTAGAGTGAGGCGTCCCATCCGCTGCGAAACGGAGGCGGGACGCCACATTCAGGAGGTAGAATATGAAGAAGCATCTAATTGTTTCGATGACAACCGTGTTGTTGCTGTTTTGCGTTACTACCACGGCAGCTCCGTTGACGCCTTCGCTGGCGGTCAGTCGCCTAAACCAAAGCCAACCCATCATTGATGAATCCAGCTTTACGGCGCTCGGTATCGCCGATGACGGGCACAATATCGGCGGGCCCAGTTGTATCCGGGTGCCGGACTGGGTGCCGATGGCGGACCGTGCTGATCCCGCGGCACGCTACTATCTCTATTTTTCCAACCATAGCGGGAAATATATCCGCATGGCCTGGGCGGCTGATATTGAAGGTCCGTGGTCGCTCTTTAACTGCGGAACGGCCAACGATGCTCGCGTTGCCGGTCGCGGCGTGCTGGATCTGGGGCCCTCCGACGAAATTGAGTTCACCTCCGCCGACGGAATCCGGGTTTCCGGTCACATCGCTTCGCCGGACGTTGTCGTCGATCATACCAACCAGCAGTTTATGCGGTCGAAGACAGAACACCACGGGTTTACCCGTGGATGAATGAGCCCGGAGGCGTTATGGTTCCAAGTTATGGAAGTACGAATAGCAT
>JARNMJ010000097.1 GCA_029432795.1 Pontiellaceae bacterium B12219 | reverse complement strand
GCCATCTGAATCATGAAATGAAACGCCTCTCGGCCTGATGAAAATCAGATACCAATGGGGATTTGAAGGGGAACAGTGTTAATGGACGCGCCCTTGTCCCAAAAGCAATATAGAACTACTTTTTATCAAGTGCTTTATTGGCGGTGCGTATGGAGTATAGAGCCACGCTCAATGCAGACAGACAAACCAAAGTGCATAGTACACATATGACAAACCATTCTGTATGCCCATCGATAAACCCGAAGCATTTTCCAAATATATCTAGTATGTCTTCCATTTTTTAACCTCCACGACCAATATATATTCTACCTTCTACACCGAGTAAAAAATAGTGGCTCAGAACACCCTTATCTGTTGTACTTTCATTCTGCCAAATACCGCGTTGTCGCCACTCGTTTTCTCCTTTAATTCCGCAAACGTGAAATCCATTCCGAACTCGTCAAGCTTGTTCTTCGAAAAACCTTCTACCACGCCCTCCGTGTCAACCCGCAGAGCCGTTAACGACCACACCATATACAATGCCCTGCACCTGAAAAATATCAGTCACCATACACACGGCCCTTCCTGTTCGTACCTAGCTATGCAGGCCCTTCCGCCCATGCCATATTCCGCCCATAACTACCTACTATTTTGTATTCTGTCATATTTTTCGTGCTACCGTAGAAATCGTGGAAATGAAATTACCCCGCGACATAGCGAAATTTAAATTTTAAATATTTGCACAGCATAGCCAAGTGCTTTGCCAACGGCCTCGTTATAATGCGGTTGTAAAGAAAGTCAGGTAAAAAAATGGCAGCGCTATGGGTTGCTGCGTTAGGCGCATTCTCCCTTTCCATTCTTGGTTTCTTGCTGTTTTTTCAGTATCTATGGATTCAAACTTTTCCAAAGGCTGGAATCATGCAGATCAATACCGTAGCAGAACTCAATGCCGCCATTCAGAGGGGCCAAGCGGCGGACTATATTGCGCAGGAAGAAGCGCGGACCTTTTCGGATATCGGCGGGATTGCCGACCGTATTATGGCGAAAAACCACGGCCTGAAATGGATTTGGCTGGCCGGCCCCTCCTCGGCCGGGAAAACAACCTTCACCCGCAAACTGTCCGAAGAATTGAACCGGCGCGGAATCAAGACCCACAACATCAGTCTGGACAATTATTTTGTAAACCGGGCTCTGACGCCGCGCAGCGCCAAAGGCGAATATGATTACGAACATATCGAGGCGATTGATCTGTCCTTGCTGGAACGGCATCTGGGCGAGCTGGACCATGGAAAAACCATCGAACTGCCGCACTTTAAGTTTCTGCATGGCCGGCGCGAATTCCGGGGCGAACTGCTCAGTCTGAAATCAGATGAACTGGCACTGATTGAAGGGATTCACGGGCTCAATCCGCGTATCACCTCTTTTGTGAATCCACTGCACTCCTTCAAAATTTATATCGGCGCCCGCACCAGTCTGCAACTGAACGGCAATCGTATTTCAAGCACCAACCACCGTATGATGCGGCGCATGATTCGCGACCACAGCTTCCGGGGAAACACGGTAGAGACCACCTTTACGTTATGGCCGTCGGTGCGGGCCGGAGAGGATAAATGGATTTTTCCGTTTCAGCCCCAGGCGGACCTCGAATACAACTCCGCCATGGGCTATGAAATCTCCGTATTGAAACCGCTGGTGGAGCCGCTGATCCGCACGTTGCCGGCTTCGCATCCCGGCATTGGAAAGGCTCAGGAACTTCTTAAGATCCTGAGCCATTTCGAGGTTATTGATAAATCAATGGTCCCGGAGGATTCCATCCTCCAGGAGTTTGTTGAGAGCCCGAACTAGTCGTCCAGGTTCACCACAATGAAGCGGGAAACCAACCCGTCGGTGACCAGCAGCAGTACGCGGGATTCTTCGACATTCCGGATGGCGACTTCAAAATCCCGCACATTATGAACGTCCTGACGATTGACGCTGGTGATTACTTTCCCGGGTCTCAGTCCGGCATTCCAGGCTTCGCCGCCCTGCTCCACTTCGGTAATAATGACACCTTCCAGATCTTCATAGCCCAGGCGCCGTGCGGTTTCGCTGTCCATATTCTCCACAGAAATTCCCAGCTTTTCATAGATTTCATTCGCGGTCGCGGCCACTTCGCCATCGGAAGGTTCCATTTCCTTGGTGATTGCGGAGATTTCAATGTATTTTCCGTCGCGGAAAATCTTCAGTTCGATCTTTGAATTCGGCGGAGTATTGGCAACACGATTCCGGAAGGACTGAAGTTTCATCACTTTCTTTCCATCCATTTCCACCACAATATCACCCCCCTGCAGGCCGGCTTCATCTGCGGCGGAATCCTCAAGTACCTGATTGATCAGAACACCGCCCTTTTCCTCCATATCAAAACTCGCGGCCAGATCCTCGTCCACTTCCTGCAGATATACACCGAGCACACTGCGGGATACTTTTCCGTATTTAATCAGCTGATCCTTGATGCTGATGGCCTGATTGATCGGAATGGCAAAACCAATACCCATATAACCGCCGCTGCGGGTATAGATGGCGGTATTGATTCCAATCACCTCTCCATCGATATTCAGCAACGGCCCTCCAGAGTTTCCGGGATTGATGGCCGCATCGGTCTGGATGAAGTTTCCATATTCCGCAATGCCGGTTTCGTCGCGCCCTTTGGCGCTCACAATGCCGGCCGTGATGGTCTGCGAAAGTCCAAACGGATTACCCGCGGCCAGTACCCACTCGCCCACATTCAACGCATCCGAATCGCCCAGCGGTACGGTCGGCAGCTCGCCGCCGTCTTCAATCTTAATCAGGGCCACTTCGGTTTTGGGATCGGTGCCGATCAGCCGGGCTTCAAACTCGCGGCCGTCGCCGAGGGTGACCGTAATTTTATCGGCATCATTCACCACATGGTTGTTCGTGAGAATATAGCCGTCTTTGGTGATGATGAAACCGGAACCCTGCCCTTGCTGGTGATATTCCTGTGTACTGGGCGGTTGCTGAGAATAGCCGCGCCGCTGACCGAAAAACTGGTCAAACGGATTTGCGTACTGCCGCACCGGCACCTCAACCGTTGATTCGACATCAATGAAAACAACGGCCGGCAAGGCCTCTTTTGCAATGTCCGAAAACGCATTGCCGGTCTTTCTCAGCATTTCAGTATTTTTCGCTTTCACCGGCTCTGCAACGCAGATGGAAAGCACTGCACAAACGCCGGCAATTGTTTTTATTCTCCGCATAGTTTACTCCTTCAGTTCACGTTTTAAAAATGCAAGATGTGAACTTAGAGCTTGAAGATTGGATTTCGTTCAAAGATTGAAATTCAGCTCCCAAGCGCCGGAAAACAGCGAACTACTGCCAGGTGGTGATCAGATCGTTTGTGTCGGAGGCCCCGTTCAGGAGATAATACCCCACTGCCGCAACCGCCACTTTTCCGCGCAGATCCGGCTCATTCTCAACGGTCAGAAACCCGTCATAATCCGTATCCAATGCGATGCGATATTCCGCACCCCACGGATCCCGAAACCCTTCAAGCGGGTCGTTCGACTGCGGATCGAGAAAAACAATGGATGAAGGGTTCAATGCGTCTTCGCCTTCGGCCAGCGTCAGAATTGAAATCAGATCGGCCGACGATCCCGCTTCACTGAAATCCATTTCCAGATCCGATGAAAATTCGTCAGAGGGCAGTTTCCCGTATTTGGAAAAGTAGGAAAGCACGGCTGTTTCGATGGAATGAATTTCCACGCGCGCCTGCGCCTTCTTGGCATTCTGCCGGGCCGCACGCAGCCCTTTTGAACCGAGTGTGAACAAAATGCTGAGGATAACAATCACCACCAGCAGTTCTATTAAAGTGAAGCCATGCTTTTTCATCGTGGTCACACGGTGGCAGGTCAGCGGACAGAAAGTCAATAACCGGCTTGGGCCGGATTCAGATCGTCCCCGTCATGATCCGGATCCGGACCGGTGGACCAGATGCGGTATAGAAAACGATTCGTGCTCGCATAAAGATAGGCATTTCCCCAGGGATCAACCACGGGAAGTGTGCCCCGCGCGGCATCCTGCATCAGGCGTTGCTGTGCGGCCGGCAGCGCATACACCATATTGGAATACGAGCCGGCGGACGCCGGCGGATAGGCCCCGTATTCAATTCGGTATTCCTCCACGGCAGAACGCAGCAGTTCGAGCTCGGCGCGGGCCTGTGCATCGCGGGCTGAACGGCGCGCCAGCTGATAACCGCCGCTGGCGAGCCCGATCAGAATCGCGAGAATTGCCATAACCGCCAGCAGCTCCAGCAACGTGAAGCCGGAGCGCTTGCGCGTTCCCGGAATTTTCCAGCAACTGGAATCTTCCAATGCCTGGAATTTTCCAACCATTGGACCCCTTAGCGGGCAATGCCCTTTTCGGAGGCGCGGCAGAATTCGAGCAGATGTTTGATTTCCGGCGTTTGCTCCAGCTCGGCTTCAATTTTATCGAGCGCGTCGGCCGCATTGAGATCCTCTTTGCGGTAAAGAATCCGATAGGCTTCCTTAATCGCTTTGCGACCCTCGTCAGAAATGCCGCGGCGTTCCATACCGATCCGGTTGAAACTGCGAACCTGAATCGGATCACCATGAGCAATCATATAGGGCGGAACATCTTTGGTGATCTTCGACATAGCCCCGATATAGGCCAATGCTCCAACCCGCATAAACTGAACAATTCCGACGGAACCTTCAATTGTTGCCATATCTTCAATCGTCACATGCCCGGCAATCTGACAGGCATTCACGATGACCACTTCATTGCCAATATGGCAACAGTGGGCGATATGCGAATAGGCCAGAATATGGCACCGATCTCCAACCGTCGTAAAATCGCCGTCGTTCGTGGCGGCATTGATCGTGACGTATTCGCGAATGGTATTGTTGTCGCCGATCTTCACACCGGGATTTCCACCCTTGAACTTCAGATCCTGCGTACGACCGCCGAGCACAGCAAACGGAGATACCCGGTTGTTTTTACCCAGCGAGGTATTCCCCTCAATCACCACATGGGAAACCAGCTCAGTGCCGCTGCCGATGACGGCTTCGGCGCTGATGATGCAATAAGGCCCGATGACCGCATCGTCAGCAATCTGCGCACCGTCGGCCACAATGGCTGTTGGGTGGATATTGGCCATCGTTTTACGCTCCGTAGCCAAACATCAGTTCAGCCTGTGAGGCCAATTCATCCCCCACATACGCTTTTCCCGCCACGGTCGCCATGCGCGAACGCATCCGGGTGACTTCCACTTCCATACGAAGCGTGTCCCCGGGTACCACTTTACGGCGGAATTTCGCTTTATCGATGGCCATGAAATAGGCAATCGCTCCTTCGCGATCATTTACTTTGTTCAGAAGAATACCGGCAACCTGCGCCATGGCTTCGAGCTGCATGACGCCCGGCATGATCGGTTCCGTCGGGAAATGCCCCTGAAAGAAGGGTTCATTGAATGTAAGATTTTTATAACCAACGATCTTCTGGTTTTCGATATCAACTTCCAGAATGCGGTCTACCAGCATGAAGGGATAGCGGTGCGGCAGCATTCCCAGAATATCGTTTACATCCATTACACTCATGTTTCTCTCCTGTTGGAATTAAATAGTAGCGGCAAAAAGTAGGGATTCTGAAGGGGTTATTCAATGCTTTTCTGTTTAGCCAGCAGTTTGTCGAGCTCCGGGCAGCCCTCAGGCACGCTCCAGGCATAGGGAAATGTGCGGCATTGTTCCGGACGGGCTTCATAAACGGAGCACTGGTCCCCTTTTAAAAAGGCGCAGCTTCCGTCTTCCTGATCCAGCAGTGCCAACTGCTTCCGGTTCGGAGCCAGACGGGTGTGCACATCAATAAAAGCCTGCTCAGCAAGCTCCAAATGCGATGCCATCCTGCGGACATCATTCTCCGTCAACAAAACAAACCCACCCCACCGGCAGCAATCGCCGCAACCGGAACACTTGAATTCCTTAAGAATTTTCTGATCTAACATTGAACGCCTCTCTTTCTAATGGGTCTGATTGCGTTGACATTTGCCTCCGCCCTCTACAGTATGCACGATCTTTTATCGCATCTGTGCCGATGCGGTGTATTAGTAGAAACTCCAAGGAAAGGATCAAGAACGATGTTCGAGAATTTGGTTAATAAGAAGATCATGATAATGCTGCCCGTTGCGGCGGCCCTTCTGGCAGCCGGCTGTCAGGAAGAAGCAAATAGTGCCCCCGCTCCGGAAGTAGTTGATCTGACCGTCACAGAAGATCTGTTTGCTGAACCGATTCAGGCAAACCCGCTTACTGCGGACCCGACTGCTGTCGTTGTGCGCGTTAACGGTGTGGATATCACCCGTGGCGAAGTGCTCGAAATGATGAATGTGGCAATGCAGCAGCTGGCCGGCCGGGTTTCTCCCCAGCAGATGCCCCAGATTCAGGGGCAGATGTATGAGCAGATCAAAAATGACCTCATCACCAAAACACTGATTGATGCCGCCGTTGCCGAGGCAAACGTTGTCATTTCCAACGATGAAGTCACTGAAGCCATTGATCAGATCAAGGCTAACATCCCCACTGGACAGTCGCTCGAAGCAGCACTCACCGCACAGGGAACGTCCATGGAAGAACTTCAGGACAACATTAAAAACGACATGGCAACCCGTAAATTCCTCGAAGAAAAAACGGCTGGCATTCAGGATGCCACCGTTGAAGAAGCGCAGGAATTCTACGATGCCAACCCGGATAATTTCGTGAAACAGGAAAGCGTGACAGCCAGCCACATCCTGATCAAAACCGACGGAGCCACCAACGACGTTCAGAAAGCGGAATTGAAAGCGGAACTCGAAGACATTCGCGCAAAAATCATTGCGGGCGAAATGACATTTGAAGATGCAGCTCATCAGTCTTCCGCCTGCCCGAGCAGTGCACAGGGCGGTTCGCTCGGCACCTTTGCCAAAGGCCAGATGGTTCCGGAATTCGAAGTTGCAGCATTCACTCAGGAAATCGACGAAGTCGGTGACATTGTTGAAACCCAATTCGGCTACCACATCATTCTGGTTACTGATCGCATCGAAGAAGGCGTTGTGCCGTTCGACGAAGCCAAAGACCAGATCATTGCCTACCTGAGCGGCCAGAAGAAACAGGAAGCTGTTCAGGCATACATCAAGAGCCTGCGCGACAGCGCAACGATTGAAGAAATCGCCATGTAATCTCTTCCCGAAGAGATGATTTGAAAGCACCCCGTTTTTAGCGGGGTGTTTTTTTTGTGTTTAAACTGAAAGGTATTCTCTCCCTCTCCGAACAAGGGGCTCACATCGGAGGAATACCATGGCACACAAACACAGAATACTGCTGACCGGAGCAACCGGGTATGTTGGAAAAAAAACTGCTGAGACAGCTGGAAGGTCGCGGACACCAAATAAACTGCCTGACCAGAAACCCGGAAAAACTCAAAAACACCGGAAAGAATACCACGGTCTATCAGGGCGATATCATGGCGCGATCTTCGATGTGGCGCGCCTTCCAGGGCGTGGATACCGCCTATTTTCTGGTGCACATGCTCCACGAAAAAGAGGCGTTCGAAATTAAAGAGATCCAGGCCGCACAGAACTTCGCCTTCATGGCCCGCACTGCCGGCGTTAAACGCATCATCTACCTCGGGGCCCTCGGCAACGAAAAAGACAACCTGAGTCCGCACCTGCGAAGCCGGCAGGATGTGGGATATATACTGCGCGAATCCGGCGTGCAAACCCTTGAACTGCGCGCATCGATTGTGATCGGTAAAGGCAGCCTTTCCTTTGAGATGATTCGCGATCTGACGGAACACCTTCCGTTCATGATCACCCCGCGCTGGGTATCCACTCCGGCACAGCCGATCGGCATACGCGATCTGCTGAATTATCTGGTCCAATCGCTGAACATACCGATGCAGCAGCATGAAACGGTCGAGATCGGCGGAAACAATCCCATGTCGTACGGCGACCTGATGCGGGAATACGCCGCGCAGCGCGGGCTTAAACGGATCATGCTGCCTGTTCCCGTACTTTCACCACGTCTGAGCAGCCGGTGGTTGAGTTTTATAACGCATGTTGATCCCGTCGTTGGAAAAAAGCTGATTGAAGGCATTCGTAATCCGACTGTAATCGAGAACCGTCGGGCTGAAGTATTATTTAGGGCGTGTTAACACAACGGGAGCATGTCCACGGTGAGCGCAAAGTGAATAAAGGCGCAGAACATGACGTCGAGTTTCTCGAAGCGTGAAAAG
>JARNMJ010000096.1 GCA_029432795.1 Pontiellaceae bacterium B12219 | reverse complement strand
TTAAGTCGAGTAGCCATAGACATATTCCGTTAAGACTGATCCAGTCTATCACAGATATCTTAAATCTGAAATGGATAAGTCCGACAGACTGCTAGCAAATTCATGCATTGATTATTCCCAATATGTCGCCATGAATACCAGCGAACTGGATTATTACGCCTTTAACGACACGACGCTGCTTCATGCTGACCTGGAAGAAACTCCCGGCATGGTCCGGGCCGAAGATTCCTATGCCAATTCGGAATTTAACAACCCGCTGACTGCAGCCCAGTTTATGACGATCGGCACTTCGTCCCATCAGATCAACATGGGCAAACAAAACAGCGAAGGAAACGCACTCTTTATGTTCGAATTCAGAGATCCCAGCGAGGTTCTCGGCGAAAGCTTCTCGCCGGTTCCTGTCAGCATCCCCGATGCCTTCCACGGTCACCTTGTCCACCCTGACACTGGCGGCCGCTTTCGGACTGCGCCGCATCTTCCTGATATAAGCAGACAAACAATGAAACAGAGAGGCGGAAGGAGTTACCTTCCGCCTTTTTTTATTTCGGCACCCAGCAACCTTCACCACTCCACAGGAAGCGGTCATCAACACAAAATAACGATTCGTCAATCGGCCTTCGTCCAACCACCTCCCTCCTTGTTAAGAAAAGCGCATTCAATCGGAAAACCAATGCACTGTTTGCGGTTAACTCATCCCGTTTGGAATAACACGTACAAACCGGAGGTTTACCATGAGATCAGCGCATCGATTATTTTTCATTGGATTTATATTGGGTTTATTCTTAATCCCAACCCGGTCCTTTTCAAACGGGCCCTATCCTCCCTCCAGCCCACCCGAAGCGCCAGGACCTGGAGTCGTGACTCAATCATTTGTGACCGTAGAATTTCAATACTCCACGAATACCTGGGAACAGAGCATTACTGACTTTAAAATCTCTGAAACGAACGAAAATTGGAACGCCAACTACAAGGACTTCCGATTCTTCAAAACCCAGCGTGCCGCTCCAGGTGAGAGATTTACTGAAGCATATGTTGCAAAGGAAAACCTAATGTCCACTAATGACTGGGTTACGCTGGGGGGATATTCAGGAAGCGATCTCGTGGATGTGGATTTCAGAGTCGAGATTCTCGAAACAAATCTTCGTGCCAGTTGGTATGCCGCTCCAACGAGGCCTCTTTCCAAAGAATTCTTTGAAGGAACCAACAACTTCCATGCGGCAACCAATGATTGGGCGAACTCTATAGCTCTCACGAACCCACGTTAGAAATCATGAAAATATAAAAATCCGGAACCGGACTGTTATTTTACAGGCAATCAGCATCCGCCAGAACTTGCTTCAAATAGAGCGAACCGGTAATCACCACGAGCCGATTTGGTTCAGCGGATGCCCAGTCCCGGGCGGCATTCCAACCCGTGGAAACATCGACGGGCTCGGCATTAATTCCCGCCACGTGGCACTGCAGGGCCGCCTGTTCGGCGGTTGTTCCGCGCGGCGCATCAATGCCGATGGTCCAGGCCTTGGAAACAAACGGTTTAATGGGGCGCAGAAATTCAACAGCATCTTTATCGTCGAGAAACCCGAAAATAAAACCGATCTGTCTGCGGGAATAAAGTTCTGAGAGCGTTTTTGCCATGGCGCGTCCGGCCGATGGATTATGCGCCCCGTCGAGAATGATCAGCGGATCGGTTTCCAAGGTTTGGAAGCGCGCGGCCCAGATCACCGATTCCAGCCCTTTTTTGAAATTGAGTTCAACATCAAGCATATCTGCCAGCACTTCCAGCGCCGCCACGGCCACACCGCAGTTTTCACGCTGGCATTCGCCCAGCAAGGGCAGATTGATCGTCGGCAGGTTCTGCGAATGTGTTTCAATATTAAGCTTTTGCGGAGAAGCAATCCTGTTCACCGAAACCGCCTCGGCACTTCCAATGATTGGAACGCCGGCCTTTTCCAGCTCGGCCAGTGCCGCCGGAACCTGCGGAGCCGAAACGACGGGGCGGCCGGGTTTTATGATTCCGGCTTTTTCAGCGGCAATCTTTTCAATCGTATTGCCGAGAAAATTAGTGTGGTCGATATCGATGTGCGTAATGACCGATAGCAGCGGAATCACCACATTGGTGGCATCCCAGCGTCCGCCCATGCCGGTTTCGATGATGGCAATATCAACGACCTCGTCGGCAAAGTATTGAAAGGCGATCGCAGTGGAAATTTCAAAAAAGGTTGCGCCGCGCAAACCGGTCGCGACCTCCACCTCATCGGCCGTTTTTTCCAGCGTCTGGATATAACCGTTCAGCTTCTCTTCAGCAATTTCTTCGCCGTTAATGCGAAACCGCTCCGAAAAGCTGACGAGGTGAGGCGAAGTATAGAGCCCGGTTTTAAAACCGGATGCCCGAAGAACGGATTCAAGCATGGCACAAACGGAGCCCTTTCCATTCGTTCCGGCCACATGAATTACCGCCAATTTTTGATGCGGATTTTCCAGCGCCTCGAGCAAAGCCTTCGTTACTTCAAGCCCCGGCTTGATTCCGGCCGTGGTTCGTTTAAATAGAGTTTCGTATGATGTGCTCATACTCTGTATCTGCAATAAACGATTAGTTATCGCAGAGATAGTCGAGAATCAGGATCATTTGATCCCGCAGTTCACTACGCGGGATGACTTTGTCAATCAGACCATGCTCCTGCAGAAATTCCGAACGCTGAAAACCTTCGGGCAAATCCTGCTGGGTGGTCTCTTTAATCACACGCGGGCCCGCAAAGCCGATCAGCGCTTCCGGCTCTGCCACAATCAGATCGCCCAATGTTGCAAATGAGGCCATTACACCGGCCATGGTCGGGTGGGTTAGAATCGGAATATACGGCAGTCCTGCAGCAGCATGCCGCGAAAGTGCCGCGCTGGTTTTGGCCATCTGCATCAGGCTGAGCAGGCCTTCATACATACGGGCACCACCGGATGCGCAACACAGCAGTATCGGGCGGCCCTCTGCTGTAGAACGCTCGATCAGGTGCGTTACCCGCTCACCGACCACACTGCCCATAGAGGCCCCGAGAAAGGAAAAATCCATTACGCCCAGGCCGATTTCACGCCCGTTTAACGTGCAGCCGCCAACCGTAACGGCATCATCCCATCCGGATTTTTTCTGATTGGCTTCAAGTTTGTCGATGTAGGACTGCTTTCCGGTAAAACCGAGCACATCGATGGATTTAATGTTTCCAGCCCATTCGACAAAAGAGCCGGGATCGGAAAGCAAGTCCAGCCGCGCCTGGCGCGGCAGGGTGAAATGGTGGTCGCACTTGGTGCAGACTTCGAGATTGGCAGCCACTTCTTCTTTATAGACGATATCGCCGCAGGACGGACATTTCATCCAAAGTCCATCCGGCACATCGCGTTTTTTTACCGTAATGGTTGAATAGTTTTTTTTATTTCCGCCAAACAAACCCATCTTTAAATCCTCTCGTTATCCGCGTGCCACTGTTAGCACATGTACTGATCGAGCACCGCCCTTAATGAGGGCTTTAGCGCAAGCGTTTACCGTTGCTCCCGTAGTCATCACATCATCGACCAACAAAACGCGTCGTCCTGTCAGCCCCGTTGCTCTTCTCGATTCAAAAGCGTTCTTGACGTTACTAAGCCGTTGCGGGGCTGTCAAATTTGTTTGCGTAGTGGTCGCCCTAATTCGGCGAAGCATTCCCGGCGCCGAACGGCACCCTATTTTGCGACCAAGCTCGGTTGCAAGCACTGCCGATTGGTTATAACTGCGCTCCCGACGGCGCACATGATGAAGCGGAACCGGAACCACAAGATCAAATTTTTTATCGGGGTATTCCGCTTTCATACAGTTCTTCAGCAACTCCGCCATGTCCGACGCAAGCCACAGCCCTTTTTCATATTTAAGTTGACGCAGGGCCTCGCCGACCACCCCGTCGTAGCGTGCCGCCGAACGGGCCCCTTCGAACGCCGGCGGTTCTGCTGAACAGGAAAAACAGGTAAAATCGTGGTCCACCGACCCTGCAATCGGATCGCCGCAAATTTTACAGAACGGAGCTTCGATACCGGTGCAATCCGACCAACAGTCCCAGCAGATGTAATGAAAGGGCTCCGGTGCGGCAACTCCGCAACCGATACAGGTGCGGGGATAGAGCAGATCCAGCAGTGCGTGCTTTGCAGGGTCCAAGGTCCGCAAGTCGGAAATCCTAAGTCGTTTCCCTTCAGACATTAGACGTTCAGACACTCAATCTCGTCCCTTTTAATCCGCAATAATCGGATCCAGATGGATTACATCAGGCTGAATGACCGGAAGATCAACATCCTTCACCCAATAGAGCGGTCCTTCGATCAGCAGAGACCGATTCAACATGCTTTCCAGCTGACTTTCCCTTCCGCGAACCAGACAGATCGGCTCTTCCATATCGCCGGAAATCAGGACCAGTTTATAGAGCCCGGGATTTGCACGACGCAACACACCGGGAATGCGGTCTTTTTTGCCCTGCGGCTTGGTATCATCGAGTACCAGCATCAAAGGGGCGGTCTTTTCAGCCTCTTCCACAACCTCCGGCTCGCCGGAATTTGCAGGTTCAAGATCCGCCACAGGTTCCGGCTCAGGCATCAGCGTGACCGGTTTCGGAGGATTTACCAATTCAATATAGTCGGCGCTGATCCATACGCGGCTGCCGAGCGGCGGCGCAATTTTCAGCCATTCTTTAAATTTTCCGCGAACCGTCAGCACATCATCGCGCTCAACAACCGCCACCACGTTATAGTTCTGACTCGGACCGGACCGGACATTCAGCTTCTTGGGCGTCACCCGGCTGTCTTCAAGAAATTCCGCCGCTACCCAGAAATTCAGACTTTCCGGGGCCTGAACAGCCACCCAGCCATTGGTTTCCTCAAAAAATACCATTTCATCGCCGCGCATCGCACGATCGAGCAATTCACCTTCCAGGTTCGGTTGCGCACGCAGACTGACCCGGTCACCGGTCACTCTGATTTTTACGATCTCGTTTGTCTGGGCCATCGCAATGGAAGCGGAAGCCAAAAGAAGTGCTATATATTTCATATTCGTCCCTACATCTTTAGAGCGCGAACAGCAGTCGCGCATTTTTTGCCGTTAAATTCGCGAGAGACTCTAACGAACAACCCTTTAATTCGGCAAGTCGATTAGCGGTATGAACCACAAAAGCCGGCTCGCACGGATTTCCACGCATGGGAACCGGAGCCAGATACGGCGAATCCGTCTCGATCAGCAGCCGATCGTCCGGAACATATTGAACCACCTCACGCAGCGGATCAGCATTGGCAAATGTAACAATGCCGCTGAAACTGATCATCAGCCCCAGATCCAGCACCTGTCTGGCAAATTTGGTATCGCGGGTAAAACAGTGCAACACACCGCAGCGGCCCTCCTCCCCTTTCCAGGCATTGGAAAAATCTTTCAGAATCGAAATCGTATCCTCGTCGGCATCGCGCGAATGCACCACGACCGGCTTTTTAAATTCCACAGACAACGCCAGATTTTCGTTAAACAGCTTTTGCTGCTCGGCGGCGGTGTCGGCCGTATAATAGTAGTCCAGGCCGGTTTCGCCCACGGCCTTCATCAGGGGATCGGCCGTAAATTCGCGGAGTTCTGCCAAATCACAGGATTCGGTCGCGAGATCGCGATCATAACCGGCACAGCCGAAAATCCGCCCGGGATAATCCTTCGCCAGCTTCCGCGAAAGGGTGTTGGCCTCGGTCGATCCTCCGATCGCCACCATCTCGTGAACCTGGGCTTCTTTGGCATTCGCCAGCATTTCGTCAAACGTGCCGTCTTTTACAAATCGATCAAAGTGTACATGGGAATCAATAAACATAATACGGAGCAGTAAAGCGAACGGATGGGGGAACGCGCGAGATATTTCACTTTAAAATGCGTATTCCCCCAGTTACCAACTTTTAACGAAATAACCCTTGAAGACGTAGAGGGCAATCGGCATATTGGCGCGCCTTTAATAGATTAAGGAAAATTTATTTACAAAACGGGCACCGAACTGCGGCGCCGGCAAGTGGCAAATATTAACGAGGTAAAACAATGGCTAGAACAGTCCCTTTGAAGAATGTCCGTAATATCGGCATCATGGCGCATATTGATGCGGGAAAAACAACCGTTTCCGAACGTATCCTGTATTACACCGGTCGTTCGCACAAAATCGGCGAAGTCCATGACGGCGCTGCCACCATGGACTGGATGGAACAGGAGCAGGAACGCGGTATCACCATCACATCTGCTGCAACCACCTGCATGTGGAAAGATCACATGATCTCCATCATCGACACCCCCGGCCACGTGGACTTCACGATGGAAGTGGAACGCGCCCTTCGTGTACTCGACGGTGCGATTGCCCTCTACTGTGCTGTTGGCGGCGTTCAGCCTCAGTCCGAAACCGTTTGGCATCAGTCCGAACGTTACGAAGTGCCGAAGATTGCTTTTGTAAATAAGATGGACCGTATCGGTGCCGATTTTTATGCCGTTGTTGACGGCATTCAGAATATGCTCGGAGCCAACGCGGTTCCGGTTGTAATTCCAATCGGCGCTTCCGACTCCTTCGCCGGCGTTGTTGACCTGATCACCATGAAAGCTCTCATCTTCAACGAAGATTCCAAGGGTGCTGAATGGGAGGAAAGCGAAATTCCGGAAGATCTCATTGAAACCGCTAAAGAGTGGCGCAACAACCTTGTTGAAAAATGTGCTGAAATGGATGAAGTCCTGCTCGAAAAATATTTCGAAGAAGGCGACCTCTCCGAAAAAGAAATCTGGACCATTCTGCGTAAAGCCACCTGCGCCCGTCAGGTTGTTCCGGTATACTGCGGTTCCGCCTTCAAGAACAAGGGCGTTCAGCAGCTTCTCGACGGCGTAATTAAGATTCTGCCGGCACCAAACGAAATTCCGCCGATCATCTGCACCAAAAACCCGGATAATCAGCGTAAAGTAGACGACAATGAAGTGTTCTCCGCTCTGGCATTTAAAATTATGTCCGACAAACACATGGGCAAACTGACCTATCTGCGCGTCTATTCCGGCACCATGACAGCCGGCACCAACATCTGGAACTCCTCGCAGCAGAAGAAACAGCGCATCGGCCGTCTGCTTCGTATGCACTCCAACCGTCAGGAAGCCATCGATGTGGCCGTTGCCGGTGACATTGTTGCGGTTGCAGGTCTTACCGAAACCAAAACAGGCGATACCCTCTGCGAAAAGGATAACGAAATTTTCCTCGAGTCCATGGACTTCCCTGCACCGGTAATCTCGATTTCCATTAAGCCGGAATCGAATGCCGATAACGAAAAACTGGGCGAAGCCCTGCACCGCCTGGCCGACGAAGACCCGACCTTCACTGTCGCCTTCGACCATGAAACCAGCGAAACCATTATTGCCGGCATGGGCGAGCTTCACCTCGAGATCATCGTTGACCGCCTGAAGCGCGAATTCGGTGTGGTTGCCGAAGTCGGTCGCCCGGAAGTGGCATACCGCGAAACCGCAACCTCTCCTGCAGAAGGTTCATACAAGCACTCCAAGCAGTCCGGTGGACGCGGTCAGTACGGTCATGTTGTCATGAGCGTTGAGCCGGGCAAACCAGGTGACGGATTTGAGTTCGAAAACAAAGTGGTCGGCGGACGCATTCCTTCTGAATACATTCCATCTGTTGAAAAAGGTGTTATTCAGGCACTGGAAGCCGGTCCGTTTGCCGGATATCCGGTTGTGGACATGAAGGTCACTCTGACCGATGGTTCCTACCACGATGTTGACTCCTCCGACTTCGCCTTCCAGATTGCCGGTCGTCAGGGATTCAAGGAACTCTTCATGAAAGGCAACCCGCAGCTGCTGGAACCGATCATGAGCATCGAAATCACAACGCCTGAAGAATTCATGGGTCCGTGTAACTCCACCATCGCTCAGCGTCGCGGACGTATTGAGTCCATGGATGAGCGCGGCGGCATGAAGATCGTTAAAGGACTGGTTCCGCTGAGCGAAATGTTCGGCTACTCCAACACGATCCGCTCCCTGACTCAGGGCCGCGCTTCGTTCTCCATGACCTTCGAGCACTACGAGGCCGTTCCGATCAACATCGCGAACGAAGTCGTTGAAAAACGTCGTGCTGCCGGAAAAATAAAATAAGCCCAGCTGATGGCTTTGCAAAAAAGGTCGCCCTTGGGCGGCCTTTTTTTATGCCAATTCTTATATGAAGCGAACTTAATAGTTAAATATCGGGAAAGATCCGAACTCAACAACAATCCTGTTCATCCCCCTTTATGCCCTCTAGCAGTCTGTCGGAGTTAACACCCAGACACAGGCCCAATTTTCTGCGGACCGGCCAATTATCCGGCGGCAACCGGTTTGTGAAACGAAAAA
>JARNMJ010000095.1 GCA_029432795.1 Pontiellaceae bacterium B12219 | reverse complement strand
ACAAGGGAGGCAAAAAAGCCTCTCTTGCTCGGATTTTTATCGAAGAACACCCCTGCGAATAAAGCTCATGCCCTGAATGGGACAAGCTCTATTTACCGAGTGGTACTACCCCCCGATCAGCCTTCATCATCTGGATGGCGTTCCGCCCGGAACGTTCCACGGCGAAGAAGACGCCATTCCGGCAGGTACCTTCCATGGCGAAGAGGATGCTATTCCGGCAGGCACCTTCCATGGTGAAGAGGACGCCATTCCGGCGGGTACATTCCACTGAAACCGGGCCGGGACGGACCTGTTCCGTCCCGGCACCACCGTTCACCGGGGACTTAGCCATGAATCAAATACGTACCGCATATTACAGGACCAGAGACGGCCTGTACGATTATCAGTTCAGTTTCGAACAGCAGTCTGACCGTTCCTGGCTGGCTTTTATTCTCTATCAGCCGTCTTACAACGGGCGCAGTACCGACAATCATTCCACGCACCGGCTATCGAGAGGTGGCAGATACTATGTGTGCTGGAACCGTAAACTCAACTCAATAGCCCAGGCCAAACAGGTGGCTGCCCTCTGGGCAGAAGCCACACAGACATACATTCAATTCGGAACCAGATTTTAACAGGAGATAAACCATGAATAAAGAAAACCAGAAAAAGACAGATCATTCACCGGTACTGCATGTAACTACCGACGTTATTGCTGATATTTTTAACCATATCGCCAGAAAACCGGCTGAAAGCGGCGGAGTATTCGGAAAATGCAAAGGGGAATCCATAATATCCCGATTCAAGTTTGATACGGGCAGCGAAAACACGGCGTCCACCTATACCCCGGACCATGTGATGCTCAATACCCTCTTTAAAAAAGAATGGAACCCTCAAGGCATACGGTTTTGCGGTTTTGCACACAGCCATCCCGGTGGCGGAAACCGTCCGTCCAGAGGGGATGAGGTCTATGCGCATCGTATTCTCAACGCCATTGATGATCTGGATGTTTTATGGTTGCCTATTGTGAATACTCTCCCCGACACAGGAGCATTCACGCTAACCCCTTGGGCAGCGTTCCGTTCAGACAACGGTGTACGGATAAAACGAGGAAGAGTGCGATTATCCGGAGATCCGGAGTTACTGCATAAACTCGCGAAAGAAAATAAATTCCAGTTCAAGTATGCCGATGAACAGAAAACGGAGAACGGGGTACTCCTCGACACCTTGACCTTCAATGACCCAAACGCTGTACATTCAGAACAGCATAAAAAGGATCAAACAAAACAAGCGGTCATGAAGGAAACGTTCGAACGGGTTTCCGAAGCCTACGATCTTGAAGTCATGGCACAAAGCAGAATTATTGCGGTTGGTACCGGAGGTGCGGCCTCCTGGATCGAAGAACTCGCCCGTGCCGGGATCCAGCAGTTTGTGCTTATTGATCCTGACCGGACAACCATCGGCAACATCGCGACACAACAGGTTTACAGAAAGGATGAAGGCCGCCTGAAAGTCGAATGCATCCGCGAACGGATTCTGGATATCAATCCTTACGCCGAGATTCTGTCATTCCCCTGCAAGGTTCAGGATATTTCTGAAGAAACCTTCGAGCAGTTGGCAACAGCGAAACTGAACGGGCATGAAACGAAGCGGACGATTCTCTGCGGATTGACCGATAATTTTTATGCTCAGGCATATGTCAACCAGCTTGCCCTTAATTACGGGCTTCCGAGTTTATGTGCCCAGGTCTATCATCAAGGCCGGGGAGCAGAAATCACATTTACATATCCCGGAGTCACCCCGGCCTGTCACCGCTGTATACTGAGATCAAGATATGCCCACTATTTAGAGAATGAGGGCGAAAATGACATCACTTCCCACGGCACTCCGATCTTTGCCACAACCCGTCTGAATGCGATCAAAGGGTTCATCACGCTGGCAATGATTCATCACGGCAGCGCTCATCCGCGCTGGGGTGATACCCTTGAACGGATCGGAAACAGAAATCTGGTTCTGGTTCGTATGGACCCCGATGTCCGGACATCGCTTGGACTGGTGCAGTTCGATAAAACCTTTGACGGTGCGAATACCTCCCGCCTGTTTTTTGATGATGCAGTCTGGCTGCCGCAGAAGCATGAATCCCCCGAAACCGGATACGAAGTTCCCTGCCCCGACTGTCATGGCACAGGAAATCTGAACGATGCCATCGGCAACGTAGCCATATGACTGAATTACCGATTAAAACAGGAGACTATTATGAGAACATTCATATCGGGAGAAGATATTCTCTTTGCTCAGCTTGAGCAACGGGCGCAGGGTATCTGTGTCCGGTACCGGTCTCAGGAAATGCCTCCGGGGTCTTTCCCGGAGGCAGCCGATATCGGATTTGAGATCGATACCGATACCGGACTTTCAACCCTGTATGTCAGTCGCGGCGTTCAATACATGGGGGACAGTGATCAGGTCAGAAACTGGTTATCCGTCGGTTCCAGACAGTTTGAATCCTTCAATGCGCTTAAAACCTGGATTCAGACTGAGTTGGCGAATGCTTATAGTTTGAGCAGTTGCATGGCCGACCCGTTAATACAGCAGCTTGATTTCATTCGGAATACGAATGCCTCCAACACCATGACGGATTTCAGTGCCGTATATGCCGCTTTAAATCGTGGCAGTACGAATCCAGCACCAGATGAAAATCGGTTATTCGACTCAGTATCTGAAAAAGTAATCGGTCAGGATTTCGCACTGAAAGGTATGTGCGCAACCGTGGCGCGACACTGCGCGAGAAGTGAACCCTCCCGCCCCGCTGTTATCTTTGCAACGGGTCCTACAGGAGTTGGAAAGACGAGAGCAGCCCTCGTACTTTCCGAAGTCTTGAGCAACCATAGTTCCGGACGAACTGGATATGGTTTTCTGCGGCTCGACATGGCCGAATATCAGGAAGCCCACCGGATCAGCCAACTCATCGGTTCACCACAGGGGTATACCGGACACGAAGAAGGGAGCCAGTTGGTAGATGCTCTTTCCCGGAATCCGCATACCGTGATTCTTTTCGATGAAATAGAAAAGGCTCACCCTTCCATCCTGCGGGTACTGATGAACGCCATGGATGCGGGCAGACTTTCATCTGCATGCCGTACAGCTTCCGGACATGAGATCGATTGCAGACGCACCATATTCATTTTCACCAGCAACCTCATGTCCAGGGAAATAATCGAGGAGCTTACCGAAAGTAATTCGCTTACAGATCAGGCTGTTGTAAACGAAGTTTGCAGAAAGCAGTTTCAAACAGCAGGTATGTTACCGGAGATCATCGGCCGGATTGGAAAGTTTCTGGTGTTCTGTCCACTCAGTACAGAAGACCGGGTTAAGATATTGACCATGGCCATCTCAGAAGTGGCACAGGAATACGGGCTTGATGTTCAATACGTCGCACCTGAAATCGTAATCCGTCTCATGAATCAAAATTCAACGAATAACTTAGGTGCCCGACCGGAGCGCTATTTAATTGATGACCTGCTCGGAGGAGTTTTTGCACGCGCATCGCATGCAAATATTGATTTCTCCATTGCCGTTTTTGAGGAACCGCTTAGATGCATCCCGATGGCTTCACTTGAAACTAAACAGGAAACAGAACCTTCGCCGGATCATTGCTGAGCCTATTCCCGGTCAGTTATTCCCCCTTCATAGTAACTTTTATATACCAGCGCCACGGAACAAATGCATGACATTAACTTCTATTACTTTGGAGAATTTCACTGCGGAGGACCTGGCAACATCGATCTCCACGTACCTGCTTAAAAAAGGAATCTCTAGTGTTGTTATCAGCTACTCCAGCTTTGACAGAAAGAAAAAAGAAGATATCTCACTTTCTGCTCCTAACCAACTGAACCGATTTGTGGAGAGAAGTATCGAAGGTGAAAGTCTGCACTTCGTTCTGGATATTCCTGAAATAAAAACCACTTTCGAGAAGTTTACGTACGGCATTGAAGCCAACTCACATGAAAGTGATTTTCTCAGCGAATTCGGGAAGTTTTCCTAATAAGGGGTGGGAGCACTTTTCCCCGGAAACCTTAGCCTTTACGATTGTTTACATACGAATTTCCCCCATCGATTTATGGTAAAGTACATGAAGTGATTTTACGCGTCAGTTTCTATGACTGCGTCAATTGATCAACTGGTGAATAAAGTTCTGGCGGGCAATAGTCAGATTAAGAGTCTCATTCCAGTTAAAAGAAATCAGTTTGAAAAGCATTTTAACAGGGTTGCCCACCCCCCTATGTTAAAAATAACACCCAGACAGAATATTCACCGCCGGTAAGGACTGATTGACTTTGATCTGCGGTTCGACTCGGAACTTGAGAGTTTACCTTCTCGTTCAACGCCCAATCTTATCCGGAAAATCAGGAATACACACCTATCCTACTGCAAGCACCACATCAAAGCTCAGCGACTTGCCGGATTAAGTGAATTCATTCAGCCGGAACCAGTTTTCCAATGTTTCAATGCTTAAAAATTTAGACGGGACATGGTATGGAGGATCTCTCAACCACCAATGGAGGTCTTTTGCGACATAAAGCTCCAATATTTTAACCGGTTGGTCGGCAGGTGCCGGCCAATCCACCAATGTCCGCAATTCATCAAAATTTGAAGCCAGAAAATCGCGTCTTTTCTCTATTTTGGCGAACTGCCCCTTATCTTCCCCTCTGCCATAGATCCGTTCCCGCAACCGCCGGGCATCTTTCAGGCAGAATACAGGCTGGTTGTATTTGCACTCAATGGACACCCAGGTATTTGTTTCCGGCCAATAGGCAAGCACATCGTAATCCCCGACATCGGGGAAGTCCTTGCGGCGGTAACGGCGCTTAAAGTCAATCCCTCTCTCACAATACCGGCATACTCTCTGCGTAACTTCAAGGGTCTTAAGTTCCAGTTTTTTCGTTAGGCCGGACATTATCCTTTCCGTTTTTTTCTTTACGTTCGGCCATTCAAAATCTGCGGGCATATATCCATTTGCGAAACTGGACATCCACATCACAGAGGATTTCTGGACAGTGGCAGCTCCCCATAATAAAAGATCACCCTCAACATTGATAAGCGGCGTAAGCGTATAGCGATTAACCCGCTTACTATGTTCCCAAACCGGAACATCGTCTGTATCATCGGCCTTGCCTTGCAAGCGTCTTATTCCGGACGCGTCGATGGTTATAATATCCAGAATTTTTTCTGCTTCGGCTTCATTCAACTCGGTTATCTGTCCGCACAAAGTGGACACGATATCCCGGCGGCTCGCAGAATATTTCCATAAAAATTGATCAGACTGGTGCGCGGAGGGCCAATGCGCCAATACCTGCATGACGGAAAATATGTGATTCAATCTGAGTCCGGCATCTTTGTAAAAGGCGTCATTTAGTTCGGTCCACGTATCGCCATCCTGAAAAGCCGACTCGATCTGGTCTGACTCGACTGCCCCGAGTCCCATCCTGAGACCGGCAACTTCTTCCGCAAACTTCTTTTCTTTTTTCTGATGTTCTTCGGAATATACCACCTCGGGAACATACGAGTGATCCAGCTCAAGTCCTGCCACATCAATTCCGTTATGCAGGACATCGCTGGCGGTATACAAAACCATCAGCCAGTCAATGCGAGCAATCAGATGCTGCATTGCTTCAATGGATATCGCTTCTTCGCCATCAGAACCTGAACTCAGGGCACATTCAATTAGGTAGCGGCAGTTTCGAGATTCCTTTACGTATGACTCATGGGCTTCAGCATACTTTTCAGAGCGGTCGAAGCTGACTTCATGAGATAAGCTGTTTTTTATTCGTGTTGTTTCATAATCATACTGACCGATTAGCGCATCAATTTGCTCTACGCAGAATGGCACAAGCTCCTCTTTGCGATATCGGGCGATCTCAGTATGCACACCGTTACGGTAAACATTCCTGGCCTCATCAATGACCTTTTTGGCCTCTGCCAATTCATACGATCCTTCCTCCGCCCCGATATCCTTGAATGCGTGGGCGAGCAGTTTTCGAGCATATTTATAATGCTCGGGCTTGGGAATAACGGGAGATGGAATGTCGGGAATTTCCGCGCTCTTTTCTACATAATGAATCTTAAACCGGGGAGGCCTCTTTGTTGTATCCTGCAACCTCTCATTGTATGACGGGGCGGGATTGATGTTTAGTAATCTGCAACATCCCTCAATCCATGACTGAACGGCTTCCACTTCGAAAGTGGCATCTGTAGCTGAGGAAAACTCCTGCTCAACCCGTTTCAGGTTTACCTCGACCTGAATATCGGCAGAAACAGGCAGATTCTGATTCAGAATTTTCCAGTTTGAAAACAAAGACGAATTAGCAGCCGCATCTTTGTCCTCTTCCCCGTGTACTTCCTCCGCTGTGCATTCCACCGATATCCTCTTCTGTTTAAACAGCGGGTGATCCACTACAATATCACTGCGGGCGGCTATAGTATCCGCCAAACAGTTGAGAAGCGTTTCTAGGGCACTGCCATCCCCCATGGACAAAGCTTGTCTTTTCATTCTGAAAACAAAGTGAACAGTGCAGTTTGCAATCTCCACACACCATGCCAGTACAGGTTCCCGTCGTTTTATAAGACAAAATAGGTTCTTACCTTCCTTGGTGGTTTTCCAACTGGCCCATTGCCCGTCAGGAAATTCCGACGGAGCATTACTCCAGAATTCCCGTAATTGATCATATCGCCAGTTCGATCCCCAGTGAGGATCCAGCATAATACTATCCGGAGTTACGGCTCCCTCGACCAAATGAGAATAGCTGTCACGAAATGCTGCATACTGGTCCGCCATACCGGAAAAGCCCATCATCATGACATTGCTATCCAGGAAATTCCAGAAATGGGCCAATTCATCAAGATCCTCAATGGAATCAAAGATCGATACAAAATCTGATAGGAAAAGTACCCGTGCAGCTGTTTTTGGTAGCTGAATCGAACCTATACCAGTAGACAACTGATTGACGATTGCGACGACGTTTATATCTGTAAAGCCAGGCTGTTGGCCGTCTGAATTACGTATCTGTACAATTCCACCGGCCTTTTTCTGGAACGCAACCCATTCCTTGGGAGAGTTCATTAGGTTTTTCAGGTCCCGCTCCAGATCCTCCAGGCTGTCTACCGTATCCGCAGTCACCGGATATATGAACACACATGAAGATGCTTCCGTCAGTATTGCTGAAAACTCGTAGGGCAGTAAATGGTCGCGATTTCCAAGCTGACATGGCCCATCAATAATTCCATGGCGTAGTACTCGCTGTCTCAGAAAACTGCACAAAGCATGATCCGATCCATTAACATCTTTTGACGGGCCTTCTTCCGAATCGGCCCACCATTGCACAACCTGCCCCGTGGCATTTCTCAAAGACAACGGTATTAAGAAAGTATCGACCCGGAGTAAATATCCAGCCAGAGCAGTTCCGCTCATTAGGTCATCGGCAAAACCGGACATCGATTTTGGAGCCAGTCCGTCTCCTTGATTCAGCACAAATTTAGCTTCGACTGCCTCATTAAATAGCTTCGAAACCGTTTTTATAGCCTGCGAGCATTCTTTCCAGAAAACCTCAGAAGGAACCTCGATATGGCCACGATCAATACCCTCGGCAGTTCCCGCATTTTTTGAGCTTACATTATCCAGAATGTGATTCTGAACAATTAATGCTTCATGCATGTCTTTGAGAGCTTCATCCTTGAGATTATAATGAATGTTAAAAGCCGTAATAAAATCGGGCATCCTTTCGACAGAAGCTCCGTAAAAGGTACGCAGAAATATTCCTTCGGACTCTGTTTTGATCTCCCCCCAGTCTGGTTCAGGAATATAATCCTCAAGCATGGGCATCTGCGGCAGGATTTTATATAGCCCCCGCAGGAAATCACATAACTGTGTATAGGTATCAAGTTTCCCATTTTCGTCGAACTGATCTGCGGGTATTGATGCCAATACCGAAAATGCCAGAGTATGTTTAACCTGACTAGATATGTTGGGTATCCACAGATCTGATACGCATAAAGCGATTGATGCATCTACAGCATCAAATTGTATTAAATATCCCCTTAAATCATCTAGAACCTTCATATTAGCCACACTTTGTCAGTACACCGATAAACAACCGATCAGATAGTTTTGGTTATATTGTTGACCTGCCCCCATACATTGGACAGAACCTAGTGAGAGTCCTGCCGGGTTAGGTTTGTTTTCTCTGGATGCAACGCATCCCCTTCCTCTCCCCCTAGCAGTCTGTCGGAGTTAACACCCAGACACAGACCCAATTTTCTGCGGGCCTGCCAATTATCCGGCGGCAACCGGTTTGTGAAACGAAAAAGGCGCGAATCTGCTCCAAAATATGGTGTAAATAGGTTGATGTACTGTCATTTACGGGTTTGTCGGGGCGCACTTCCCCCGCAGGTTGAACATTTTCTTTAGATTGTAGCTGAG
>JARNMJ010000094.1 GCA_029432795.1 Pontiellaceae bacterium B12219 | reverse complement strand
GTCATTGATTTCTATTTGAAGAATTGGTCTACCCATGCAAACCATCATGCCATAACTTTTTGTAATGTAAACCTATTTACGGCTCAACACACTAGTTAACCACGGAATACACTGAATACACAGAAAAGGAAGCTTCCGTGTTTTCGGTGTATTCCGTGGTTCAAATTAAACTTCGTAGTCAACTGCGTGGCGCTCGCAGAGGAGCGGTTTTACAAACTCGACCACTTTCACATGTTCAGGATGAGCGGCATAGGCATTCAGGTCATCCATCGATGCAAACTCTGAATAGAGCACGATATCTTTGGATTGATTGGAACCCAATACATCAAGCCCAACTTCAATATCAATAAGGGTCGGGGTGATCCCTTTCAACGCTTCCAGCTGACGTTTCATCTCCTGCTTATCCGCGTCAGCAACACCGTCTTTAAATTTCCACATCACAATATGTTTAATCATCTCATCCCTCTCATCGTTATTTTTTTTAATCATCCACATACATCTCATTCACCTGATCCCACGCTTCAACATCCTGAATACGCAGGCGGGTCAGCATCTCGAAATGATACAATAACAATTCAATATGACCCGATTTTATTTCATCGGAAGCCACCTCAGCTGGCAACGCCAGCACCCGGTTGATTTCCTTCATCAGGTCCCCTTTTTTCATCCGGAGAAAGGAAGGGGTTTTAATGAACAGCATAGGCTCATAATGCAGGCATTCCAGCTCGCGCGCCGTCGATTCGATATCGACATCGGAGGCATCGTCCGGCAGTTCATATAAAATTTCGTCAAACGCAGACATCTTTTTTTATCAGGCCTTCTTCTGAGCCTTTTTCAACGCCTCATACTCTTCCAGCGTTCCCGGATAATCAATGATTCCTGTTTCGGTAACTTCAAAAATGCGTGTCGCCAGCGTTGCGATGAAACGGTGGTCGTGCGAAACAAAAATGAGCGTATTCGGAAACAGCGAGAGTCCGAAGTTGAGGGCTTCGATGGATTCCAGATCAAGGTGATTGGTCGGTTCATCGAGAGCCAACACATTGCCGCCTTCCATCGTCATTTTGGAAATGATCAGGCGCGCTTTTTCGCCGCCGCTGAGCACGCCGATCTTTTTCATGGAATCATCGCCTCGGAAGAGCATACGCCCCATGAATGAACGCAGCTCGGCCTCGGTGTACTCGCCGTTTCCAAATTTCCCAAGCCATTCCAAAGCCGTCGCTTTCGGGTCTAATAGCTTGGAGGTTTCCTGCGGAAACATCCCAATCTCTACCGTTTCGCCAAATTTGACACTCCCCGAATCGCTCTCTAATTGTTTGCAGAGAATATTCAGCAAGGTCGTTTTGCCGATGCCGTTTTTACCGATAATCGCAATGCGCTCTTCCGGTCCGATCTCACACGAAAAATCCTTAAACAATGTTTCGTCGTAGGTTTTAGAAATCGACTTCGCTTTGATCACTTTATCGCCCAACCGGTTTTTAGGCGTGAACCGGATAAACGGTGACACACGACTGCTCGGTTTAAACTTTGTGATCTCCAGTTTATCGAGTTGTTTTTTGCGCGAGGTGGCCTGCTTCGCTTTAGAGGCATTGGAGCTGAAGCGCGAGATAAAGGCCTTCAAATCATTGGCCTGCTTCTCCACTTTCTTATTCGCCTTTTCCTGCAGCTCGCGGGCTTCAAGTGCCGCAATCGTAAAATCGTCGTAGTTGCCCGGGAACATGCGGATTTCATGGAAGTCCAAATCCGCAATATGCGTGCAGACCTGATTCAGGAAAAAACGGTCATGCGAAATCGTGATCAGGGTTCCGTTATAGCGCGTCAACAAGTCCACCAACCATTCAATCGAATCCATATCCAGGTGGTTGGTCGGTTCGTCCAGCAACAGAATATCCGGTTGCCCGAACAGCACCTGCGCCAAAAGAACACGTAATTTAAATCCGCCCTGCAGCACGGTCATATTCTGATTAAACAGGTCTTCCGTAAAACCGAGGCCCACTAACAACGTCGCCGCTTCCGCCTCCATCGTATAGCCGCCGGCCTCGCCGAATTCATCCTCAATATGCCCACATCGCTCATTTTCTTCGTCGGTTAATTCTTCCTTGTCATACAAATACTCCCGCTCGCAATGAATTTTCCAAAGTGCAGGATTTCCCTGATACACCGTATCAATGATTGAAAATTCATCGAACGCAGCATGGTCCTGTCTCAGATATCCCACCGTGCAATCATTTCCGATGGAAACCTGACCTTCGCTCTGTTGCTGTTGCCCCGTCAAAATTTTCATAAAGGTCGATTTCCCCGACCCATTTGCACCAATCAAGCCGTAACGGTTGCCGGGTGTGAACTTAACAGAGACATCCTCAAAAAGAGTCGTCTGACCAAAACGCATTGTGATACCGGATGTAGAAATCATAGCTAAAACCTGAGATTAAGTGAAAATTTTCAAAACGAGCGCCCTGCTATACCAATATATGCACGAAGAACCGACCGCTAAATGCAATCAATTCAACAACGCGCATCAATCGGGAAAGATGGCCTACAGAGAACGCTGGCGCACAATTTCGAAAAGGCAAACGCCCGTCGCCACGGAAACGTTCAGGCATTCCACAAATCCAGCCATTGGAATTTCCAGCAGCAGGTCGCAGTTTTTCATCGTCAGCTCGCGCATGCCTTTTGCTTCAGAACCCATCACCAGCGCCAGCGGTCCCGACAAATCGGCCGTGTAGAGATTTTCTTTGCCCTTATGATCGGACGTGCCTGCAATGCGCACACCATGATCTTTCAAGGTTTCCATGGTTCGCGCCAGATTCGTGACCCGGAAAATCGGCGTATGGGTGGCCCCGCCGCAACTGATCGAAATGGCCGTCTGCGTCACGCCCACCGCCCGGTCCTTCGGCATAATCACCGCATGCACACCGGCACCGTTGGCCGAACGCAGACACGCGCCCAGATTATGCGGATCCTGAATGCAGTCCAGAATCAGAATCAAAGGATTTTCCGTATTCTCCAGCAGCTCCGGCAGCTCCGACTCCTCTTTAATCAACGGTTTGGTTCCCGAGGCATGCACGTTCTGTCGCGCCGGACCATTATTCCGTCTGCCATACTCTGAACCGCGTTTATTAAACTGTTTCTTTCCGCCTGCCATAATGGGATACCCTCTTAAAATTCGAGGGAGAATATTCACTATTTCCCCGCGCCGAACCATCCATAATCTATTTTTTCTCCGTGCACCCCAAGGCGTGCTGTGGTTAAACCTTCCCCATATGAATGACCAACTTAAAGCCTACACCGAACGCTACATCGAGCTCGAAGCCGCCGTGCGCCAACTGATTGCCCGCAAAGGCAACTCGCTGTGTTCACAATGCTCCTGCATCTGCTGCGATGCCGTCATGTGTATCGAAGCCATGAAAAGCCCGTTCCTCAAACTGATTCATCAGCAGATGGACGAATACGACGCCGAAAAGGGGTTTCTCACCGCCACCGGATGCGCACTCAAAAAGGGCCGCCCTTCTGTGTGTTACGAATATTTCTGCGACGACCATTTCTACAACCAGCCCGACGAGCTCCACGCCGACGTCCTCAAAATTATCGGTTCCCTGCTCTATCACGCCATCCAGAATGCCGACGGCGAAACGTCCATCGACGACATCCAAACCCTGGAAAAACTCGACCTCGCCGACTTCCAATCCCTGGAAAAAAATCTATCCGAAAGTTTCCAGGCCCTGGAAATCATTCAAGCGTTTTACCGCGACGGCAAAATGCCCGACGAATCCCTCGCCTTTCTGAAAACCATCCGTATCCCCGAAGAGTTTCAATAGGTAGGGACGCTTCGATGAAGCGTCCGCACACACGCCGGGCCATTCCAACAAACAGCGCGATCGTCGATCACGCCCTACCCGTTTATTCCCCCAGGCCACTCAATTGACGCGCCATGCGGGAGGCATATTGATCGGTCATGCCGGAAATATAATCTGTAATTTTCAGCAGCGAAGGATAGAGGTCATCGCCGTATTTCGGTTCTTCAAATTTCAGCAGCGCCATCACCTGCTCACATTTATACGAAACCTTTTCATTCGCGAGCCGTTCGACCAAGGCCGTGCAAAACAGCTCGAGCAAATTTCCGAGCAGCGCATAGCCGCCAATCTGCAGCTCCATCTTCCGGTGGTCGGTATACACCCGCTCTCGAGCCAGTTTCTTTGCGGCGTCCAACGGCTCCTGAATTTCCGGCGGACATAAACTGATCAGATCCGTACTGAATGGAATTTTGCCGGCCAGCAGCGCCGATTCCTGCTCCACAAAAACCTGCGCCACCGCACGGATCGATGCATTAATCGCGCGGGCCCGCAGATAGGAAAGCTGATTGCGTTGGCTCAAACCGGAATCCGCTTCGGCCTGCGAAATATTTTGAAAAATATCCCGAACCGTTTCAAACGGAAGCAGCCCGATTTCCGCCGCGTCTTCCAAATCAATAATCCGGTAGCAGATGTCATCGGCCGCTTCAGCCAGAAAGGCGAGCGGGTGACGGCAATAGCGCCCGTCGTCCAGCATCAGCAAGCCGGTTTGTTCGGCAACCTGCTGCAACTGTTTTTTCTCCGATTGAAAAGCACAGAACTTTTTCTTTTCTCCGGCGTTCGGACTGGTCCACGGATATTTCATGAGCGTCGCCAGCGTCGCATAGGTCAGCTGCATACCGCCCTGCCCTGGATTATGCTCCAGATGCGTCACCAACCGAAAGGCCTGCGCATTGCCCTCAAAACATTGAAAATCCAATAACTGTTCCGGAGTCAGTCCTTCAAAAAAATGCGCGTTCCGAGGATTGGAAAACCATAGCTGCATCGCATCTTCACCGGCATGACCAAAGGGCGGATTTCCCAGGTCGTGCATCAAACACGCCGCCTGCAAAATCTGCCCAAGCTCAATCGGGCCGACTCCCGTCGGTAATCCGGCAAGCTTTTCGCCAACCGCCATGCCCAGACTGCGCCCCACAATCGAAACTTCCAGACTGTGCGTTAACCGCGAATGCACATGATCGTTCTGCGAAAGCGGATGCACCTGCGTTTTATCGTTCAGCCGGCGAAACGGATGGCTGAATGCAATCCGGTCATAATCGCGGTGAAACCCCGAGCGCTCCTTCGTTGCGCCGGCAGCGACCGATTTTCCAAGCCGCCCATCGTTCAGCAATTTTTCCCATGTCATTTTTTCAGTCATAAATTTTCCCGCTAACTAAATCACGTGGCCGACAGGATGTCGGCGGTACGTACCGTAGGCTTCCAGCCTGCCCCGTCATAACTGCGCTCTTACTTCCAATCCCAGGAAAGCTCCGGCACCGTCGACTTCAAAATTTCAATAACTGCAGTTTTATCGGCATCCGACAAATGCAAAAAATCTTCATCCGGTTCCGGCGATGTCAGAATTTCATGCAGCATCCGAAAAACCTCTTTTTTATACGCCGCCGGAAGCTGCTTAAAACTATCCGAATAAATCATGTAGCTGCAGGGATATTTAAACATCCGCGTTTTGCCATCAAATTGGCGCAACGATCGGCCCTGTTCATCAAACGGACCCAATGCTTCAAAATACGCCTCAAAACCCGCGCCGCCGACAATCGCTCCGTCTAATTGGGCCTCTCCTGTAAAAATAAGATTCCGAACCAACGCCGGCGCATTGCGTTTAATTTCCGCCACCACCCGTTCCGGCAGCTCGGCATCGGGATCGGCGGGATCAACTCCTTCATCATGCAGCACCAACCGGACGCGATAATTCGCGCGGTTAATCAGATTAAAAAGATGGGTCTGATGCTCCAGCACCATCAGCGCCATCACATCGCTGTGCGGCGTGAGAAATTGCGTCGTATCAAAAAACGGGCTCAGATCCGTCACGTTCAAATGCGCCTCAGAACCCACCTCCAACATATCCGGAAGATTCCCCCGATGCTGCGCATTGCCCGTCTGCCCCGTCACATACCACCCGCCCCACCGCTCCGCGAGCTCCGTGTGGTGCGTAACCGTGCGCTCCCCAAACCGGCCCTCGCCCTTCGGATACGAACTGCGAATGAAAAGCCCCGGCACACTCTGCGTTTTAGCCGAACTGTGACAATCCAGACAATCCCCGGTATTCCGATGCAGATCCAACGCATCCGGAGTTTGTCTGATGTCATAAAAAACCGGACCTAAAAACGGATCGATCGAAATAATCTCCAGCAAATCCGCCCCCGGAATCCAGCCGACATAGTTCGCATCATTAAAATAAATCGCCCGCGGATTCGTGGGCGTAATCTGATCTTTCTGGAAACTCTTCGAACTGAATACCAGCACCTGACTCGACGGCGAAATATCCAGCGCCTTCAGCACCGATTTCAGATAACCCTGCTCCGGCTCATAACGCAGCTGATCCTGAGAAAGCTGTGTAATTCCGTTTGTCAGCGGCCGTGTATGATAATGAATCGGCGCATATTCAAACCGAAGTTCCTGGCCGAACGAAACGACTGCGGTCGCATACATACAAAATAGAAGTAAACCTGTTTTCATAATCACGTATTTATGACGAATCCCGCCCAAGGCAACAATCCCCAAGCGCATCGGATTGGAGCAGCAACACGGTACAGAACCAACCCCTCGATGATGCCTTACTTTGATTTCCGGGTTTCCTTCAAAAGTCTATCCAGCATACCGCCGGGCGTGGTGTGCGGCACAAACAGCGTATCCGAATGTTCAATCACAAATCGATTCCGCTGCTCCGCCGCCGCCAGATCCCCGTCGCGATTGCGCATCTCCAAAATCAACATTCGATTTTCCTCCAAGGCGTCGGCCAATCCGGGCACCGCCGTCGCGGCCGATTCAATATCCCAGGCAAAACACGCAATCACCCGCCGTTTCTTTTCCAGCAGCCAGGCGAGAATTTCCTTCTCTTTCGGGGAATGCCATCCGCCGAAATAGACCTCCGCATTTGGGATATGCCCGATATGCGGTGCATTGCGACTGCACAACACGCCCAGTTTTTCCGCATTCCACAACGCCGGATTCCCGATCCCCCGCAATCCATTCCCAAACGACTGCACACACTTCCACGGATTCATCCGGATATACGCGGCAATCTTTTGCTCCGCCTCCGCCGAACGCACAATCATTTCATAATAATTCCGATGCCAAATGCGGATATCAGGGGCGACAGGCGTGTCGCCCCTACGGATTCTGCGCGACACCGCCGCTTTAAACGCCCCGATGACATGCCCCAATTCGGATTGGACGGGTGCCCCGCATGGCTGCCCTTTTACAATACGGATCAACCCATGGAAATGATCCGGCATCACCACAAATTCACCCGGAAAAACATCATCCCGCACCTCGCCACACCGCCGCCACTCTTCCTCAATAATTCCCCGTACGGGCGACACGCATGTCGCCCGATTTAGCGCCCCAAACGGCGCCCCGCCCGCCGCAGCAACAAACTCCCGATGCGCGCACAGCGTCACAAAATACAACCCGCCACCGGCATAATCATGCCCCTTCAGCCGAATGCTCCGCCGCCCGCCAGGCCGAGCCCCCGGCGCAGGAACACGCTTCTCAGAACTGTATTCGCTCTTTTTCATTTTCTGTACAGGTGCCACATCTTTCGCCCCATTGTCCCAGAAACTTTTCTCTACGACTGAACCACTAAATCCCACACGGCTCGGCACCTCCAGAAAAAGCATCTCGCCTCCAGTTCCAAATCACGCCCGACCGTATCGTCCCAAAGGCGACAGGTTTTCTTCCCGCACTAACCAAGGCGTAAAATGCTGCGCCTCCGGCTTCCAGACATCCCAAAAATCTGTAATCTTTTCTAATCGTCCGAGATTCATAATTTACCTCACTCGACAATAAATTATTTTCCCGCGATAGTTTTTAAGAATTTTTCGTAGTTTCCCTGTGACGCTCTCAAAGAACTCTGTACCTGACTCATCTGGACCTTAAGACGAAAGCGTCGATGGTTCCCGCTTCCCCGGTAGGGAACTTCTTCAAGTAAGCCAGCCTCTAACGCATCCGGTACGATCACATCAATAAAGTGGTGTCCCTGTTTCCCCAGCCGGCGCAAGAAAATTTCGCCATTTACCCCTGTTGTTCTATGGAAGGCCCGTAAAGCGCGAGTTAAGAGCATCAGATCATTATCTTTATAGATACCAAATTCCTTGGGTTCCTCAATGAGCCAGCAAAGTAATAATTCCCGGCCAAAAATCGTCATCAGAGGAAACAAGTGCCACATGTCGCTGTCCATTGTTGGCATAATGTAGCAAATCATTATTAAGCATATTATCCACGAGCTTTTGTTCGTCGCGGTATAGAAAGCGGTCAACTGGCTTCTTGCAATCTTGGTTGTAACATTTACCAGTGCGTATGTATGTTTCAACAACGTGCATGGGGCATCCGGGATCAGTACAGCCGATATCAGACACAGTTTTCGTTCGAATAGAAGACAGCACCGATCTTGATCTAAATGTTGCGAATAGATGTTTTTGAGGAGCAACAGCTAGTGTCCTGATTCATAAATAGGTTTATTTAACTTCGTTCTGGCCCGATTGATTTTTTCCAAGATGTCTTTGCCTTTGGCAACCCAGCGATAG
>JARNMJ010000093.1 GCA_029432795.1 Pontiellaceae bacterium B12219 | reverse complement strand
GTAGCCTCCAGTACCCCGTCGATATAGAGTTTCATATCCTTCGAGTCTTTATCATACGTCGCTGTGATCATATGCCAGCTCTGATCCAGAGCATCAGTAGAGGATTCGGCTTTGGACCCATCATCATACGAATCGAACCGTATCGTATCTCCAGTTTTGGAACGCAATGCCCAGCCGTCCTTAACACCGGACTCCAGTGATTTACCGGCAAACTCATCCCATTGAAACCAATCGGCGTCCTCGGTTCTCACCCACATCGAAACACTGAATGAGGTATTATCAAACGTAGAGAGATAACCGGCGTCAGCCGTCGAGCTGTTATTAATCAGCAGAACGTCACCTCCAGCTATGGAATCACTCTCAGCTTTGGACTGAATGCGTAACGAATACCCGCTGCCGCTGATCGTATTCGTCGAAAAAAAGTCCGTGTTTTCCGTCACAAATGTCCCGTCATGCACTGATCCAGCAGTACCCGAATTTTCAAATGTCTGCGCATCAAACGTCCATTCTCCAACCAGGGCGGCCTGTGCCGTTGCAACGATCATTAAACTTGAAACCAGCAGACTCGTCCGCTGATTGACTTTATTGATTTTTCTTATGCCCATCGTTGCTCCTTTTTACGTCCATATTTAAAAAAAATCTAAACAGAGGGCTTCTCATCCGCTCAATACTCAGTCTCTCGAAAACCATCGACACTCGGAGAGGCCAAAATACACAAAAGTTTTTCCGGAAGAGTATTCCCGGAAAGCTTGTGATTCAAAAGATTCAACCTTTTGGCATGTATTGAATGCTAATCCTGTTTAAACAGAAGAATCCCCGAACCGGTTCCGGGAATTTCTTATCATTTATGATTTATATAACGCATCGAACGAAAAGTAATTCTCCCCGAGAAAAGACAAAATCAATCCGAGCGTCTTCGGTTCCGGAACAAGCGCCACCGGTTCCTGAACAAGCGCAGCAACCTCACTGGCACTGAGTGCCGTATCATAATACTGAATACTATCGATTAAAATATTTTCACCGCGAGAGCCATTCTCGCGAGCCCCGAATGCCAAGGAAAAGAACGATGCATCCGAGATTGAATTCCCGACTTGTTTACTGAGCACTCCATCAAGATATATTTTCATCTTAGTGCTATCGCTTGCATCGTATGTCGCAGTGATTAAATGCCAACTTCCATCGAATGCATTAGGTAAACCTCCGGCCAGAGCACCACCGGCAGCATATTCCGTAAACCATATCCGATTCTCCTTCTGACTACGCAAAGACCACCCCGCACCAGCACTCTCATTGCCTTTTCCTGCAAACTCATCCCAGGCAAACCACGAAGCATCTTCTACTTTTATCCACATAGAGACAGTAAACGCAGAACCATCAAAAGTAGGAATATAGCCCCCGTCAGTAGACTTACTGTTATTAATCAGCAGGACATCACCGCCCCCGGTAAAATCATCATCAGCGATCGATTTAATTCGCAGCGAATAACCGATTCCGGTGACTGTATCCGTCGAAAAACAATCTGTATTATCCGTCACAAACGTCCCGTCATGAACCGGTCCAGCCGTACCTGAATTCTCAAATGTCCGGGAATCGAAAGCCCACTCTCCTACCAAGGCAGCCTGTGCTGATGCAACGATCACGAAACTTGAAACCAGTATCACCAGCAGACGGGCTGTTTTTATTATTCTTATCTTCATCGCTGCTCTTTATTTCCTTCAACATTCGAAATACCAGCATCACCGCAGCAACGCTTAGTCATCCCTCCAACTACGTAGATCATTTTATTTCCTGATAATTTAAAACCGATAAAACAGAAGAACTCCCGAACCGCATCCGGGAGTTCTCTCATCATTTAGATTTGCATAAAGCGACGAACAAAAAGCAGTCCGCCCCCAAAGGCCACAACCAGACCGAGGGTCGCCGGTTCCGGAATGAGCGCCGCAACTTCACTTGCATTGAGTGCCGTGTCATAATACTCAATGTCGTCGAGCAGAATATCTCCACTTCGAGAGCCGTCGTCGCGCCCGCCAAAGACCAGGGAATAGGCAGATGCATCAGCGAGATCATTACCTACGGTCCTGCTGAGCTCTCCATCAAGATATACGCGCATACTAGTATCGCCTTCGGTTCCGTCATAAACCGCAGTGACCAAATGCCAACTCGTGTCAAATACGTTAACAGAACTATTATAGGCTTTATTACCTCCTCCATCATAATCCGTAAACCATACGCGTTCATCGGTTTCGCTTCGCAATGACCATCCCGATTTTGCACCCTCATTCCCTTTTCCACCGAATTCTTCCCATCTAACCCAGGAGTCGGCTACTTCTGTTTTCATCCACATGGAGATAGTAAACCCCGTACTATTATCAAACGTAGAGAGATAACCGGCATCAGTGTTCTTACTGTTATCAATCAGCAGGACATCATCATCGGCGCCCGTAAACTGCAGCGAATAACCACTACCGTTGTGTGTATCCGTCGAAAAGTTGCCTGTGCCGCCCGAAAGCAGCGCCCCATCGTGAACCGATCCGGCAGTTCCTGAATTGGCAAACGATTGGGCATCAAAGTTCCATTCTCCCACCAATTCGGCCTGAGCCGTCATACTTCCGATCAGCACGAATGCAAACGCCCCCGTCAAAATTACTTTTTTACTCATTGTTTTCTCCTTTATTTGAAAAGGCTCTCCCCCTCATCAGGAAGAGCCTTCATTTTTTTAGTCCTGAATATAGGCTCTGTAGAACTCTACGTTTTCAGATACAGGATTGGTCACCGTCACCTTTCCTCCGGTTCCCTGAACATTTGAGATAATGCTCTCCCACGGCCCCGTTGAAAGATTAGGTGCAGCCTGGAGACCATATAACGAATTGGCACCGCCAATGGTATCCCAGCTCAATGCAGCTTCAGTTCCTCCGGAAATGAGTTCGATAGAAATCGCGCCTACCGTCGGATCCGGTGTAAAGGTTCTCGAGAGCGTGATGGCAGTAATGCCGACATTGCCCGATCCCGCTGAAAGAGCATAAGAAACATCCAGAGACTCACCCATGGAAGCGATGCCAATGTTGATGGAGAACACTCCATAGTATGCTCCACCGCCCGTTCCGCTCACATCGAAATATCTCACGATACTCTCTTCACCAAGCGTAGCGGTCATTTCTCCGATGGCATTGTATTTCGAGCAGTACAGGATCAGGGAGTAGCCTCCCGCATCCAATCCGTCCACAGAAAAGGATAAGGACTCACTTGCTTCCCAACTTCCTTTCACATCATTCGTACTGAGGACAGGAGACCCGTTGGTCCAACTAGACAGATAGGCATTGGCAGCCCAAGCGCCATGTGTGCCGGCAACAGTCACATCGCCAATATAATCTGCACCGCTTTTCTCATCGCGATTCACGGTTGACCCATCACGCCCCAGCATAACCCAATCCATTGAACCATCAACCGACAGCTCCAGTGGGTTTACCGCGGAAGGACTTTTACCCAGTTCTTCAAAAGCCATCCAATTGGCTTCATAAAACAGAACGCTCATCGGCACAGACACTTCGTTGGTCGTTGAAGCTCCACTCTCATTCCAGGCAAAGGTGACCACACCGGTAGCAGATTCACCATCAGCCAGATTTGCAATGCTGTTATCAAACTCAAATTCAATAACCGTGCTGGCCGGACTCGGCTCGGTCAAAATCTGCGGGGTTGCAGAAAGCACACTGAATGCTCCGGGATGTGCCGGATCCGAAATCGAGATGGAAACCTCAACGTCTGTTTCAGACATATAGGACACTGCCACACTTCCGGTAATCGTTGTGGCAGGAGCTACCAATTCGAGCTCAATTTCAGCGGGATCTGCGTAAAAAGCAATCGGAGTGGTGTACAGTGCTGCTATTTCCTCTGCTGAGAGTTCGGTATCATAATACTGAATGTTATCGAGCAGGATATTTTCACCGCGCGAACCATCCTCGCGAGCACCGAAAACCAATGCATAAAGAGATGCATCAGAGATTGCAGCACTCGTATCCTCATGCTCGAACTGACCGTCAATATACATTTTCATGCTCCCGGTCCCGGTTGCATCATACGTTACCGTAATCAAATGCCAGTTCTGATCTAATACTTCAGTACTGGATAAGGATCTTGCAAGCCCCCCGTCACCATACGAGCTAAACCAAATACGATCGTCATTACTACTGCGCACCGCCCACCCGGAATCAGCATTTTCATTTCCTTTACCACCGATTTCATCCCACCGAGTCCAACTGGCATCTTCTGTTTTCATCCACATGGAAAGAGTAAAAACAGAACCATCAAACGTGGGCAGATAACCTGCGTCAGTACTTTTACTGTTATTAATCAGCAGAACATCGCCACCCGTTGTATAGTCATTATCGGCGACAGACTGAATCCGTAGCGAATACCCACCTCCATCGAATGTATCCGACGAAAAGTAGTCCGTATTGGCCGTCACGAACGTCCCGTCGTGAATAGAACCCGAGGTTCCCGAATTCACAAATGATTGGGAATCAAACGTCCACTCACCCACTAACGCCGCCTGCGAAACCCCGACGCCAACTATGCCGGCAAAAACGGCTCCCATCATTTTAATCTGTGTCTTCATTGCTTTCTCCTTTGTTTTTTAAACGGCCCACGCTGCAGTTTGAAACACTAACTGTGAAATCAGAACCGTTGGAATACTCAACGGCCATAACACCTTCCGGTTCAAGATTCTGACAAAAACGCACCCGCATTTTCGTGTCTTGTAGTTATAACTTGCACTCGCTGTAAATTTCTGATCCCTCACAAATCCAATACCCCTTTAGTAGGTAATGCTCTGCTGAAATAACGATTGGGACTCAAACGAGATTTTTTTTTAAACGTTTTCCTGCAACCGGGTCTTCAGAATACATGAGGGAGCGCGGAATATTGCGGAATATAAGCTTGGTTCGTCTGGTATGAATTGCTGGGCATGACAGAGGGGAGAACCTCTCAACATTCAAAAAATACAGCCTACTTATTCTTCATTTTCTTCAATGATCTCAAACTGTTCATTGGACTGTATGGCGCGTCTCAATTCGGCAGGATCGAGCTGTCCCGGACGGATATAAACCGTTCGGAGAAGCGGCAGCGAAATCCCCTGGATATACACCTCTCTGCACTGGCGAAAATCAATCGATTCGACCGGGAGCGCTTTTAGATCAACCAAATTAAACCGCTCGGCCAGATTCAGCTTTAGTGTTCGGAAGGGAAGAAAACGCAGCAGACTGTCCGAGGATCCCCATGGCCCCGGCACAATAAACCGCACCCTTCTTGCTGCATCCACGGTCAACACCGCATGTTCTGCATCCAGCGAAAGACGAAAGTCGCCCTTTTGCTGGTTTACATATTCAAGTAGTGCCTGCACCGGTTCCACATAGGAATCTATCCCGTCACGACAGGCAAAATCATAGGCCACAATCCGTTCCATCAATGCAATACGATTAGGATTGATCTCCAGTACCTGTTGGAGAAAATTCGTTAATTGGGGAATAGATGGGCGACGGGTTTCCGTGAAATCAAATTCTGGAAAAGCATCCACAAATAGCTGATAATCTGCAATTTCACTATCCGCCGTAACGGGGTTCCTGAGCGCCGTTTTAAAATCAAGAGCGATACAGCTCAACGAGAAATACTGCAACCGCGCTTCCGCGCAATCAGCATTTAAAGAGAAAGCGGAGGCCACCAGTTTATGGGCTTCCTCCACCGTTTCAATGGGCCGAATAAAAATGCCGAGTTTTTTCAGATTGCTGGCGGAAGTCGATAATTCACGTGCCAGATCAAACCGTACTTTTTCAGAACGCGCCAACTCTTCATTATACAGCGCAGTGGCGGTCTTCGCTTTGGTCTCAAACAGAGCGACCCGCTGCTGCTGAAGCGCTGTTTTCTCCCGCAGCTTCCGTATAGACTGAACCGTCAGCATCATAACGATCGTCAGGACCACAACGGATACAAACACGATGGTTACCGCAAGCCGATTTCGCTGGATAAAGAGACGTGCTTCCCGGAAGAACCCCGAATTTTCAGCCAGCGTGGAGTAGCCGCCCAGAAAACTGGAGATTTCATTCCGAAGTATTTCCACCGATGCATACCGATCTTCCGGTACCTTTGCGATTGCCTTCAGCACAACGGCCTCAAGCGCCTCGGGAATCTGACATTCAGGATATCGCACGCTCGGCGGAACAACGTGACCTGTTCGTGTAGCCTCCAGAACATCCTCTTCCGTGCCGGTAAAAGGCGGATGCCCTGTAAGAATCAGGTGAAGCAGACATCCCAGCGCAAAAATATCGGTCTGCTGGTTTTTCACGAATCCGGGCACCACCTGTTCCGGAGCCATATATCCAAGACTGCCCTTGATCTGCCCCATCAACGTCATGTTTCCATACGACCGCAGGCCTAGAGGCATCTCGTTCTGCGCCTCGTTCATTTCATGAACCAACTTGGCCAGCCCCCAATCACAAACCAACACCTCTCCAAAGCGATCGCATTGAATATTCTCCGGCTTGAGGTCCAGGTGAACAACGCCCCGATCGTGCGCATAGGCCATTGCATCACAGACTTTAATGAATATCTCCAGCAACTCTCGACGATCGCCCGGAGTGGACTCTGCGACCCGATCGGACAGGCAGAAATTCCCTTTGAGGTCCATCGTGAAAAATGGCCGCCCATCCTCCCCAACCCCGGCATCATGAACCGTAATAATATTCGGATGATTCAACGAGGCCGTCAGCCAAGCTTCGTTCAGGAAAAGATCATAAAACTCTGGCCCGCGGTCTTTGCGCAGACACGCCCTGGCAACCCAGCGCTTCGTATGATTATTAAACGTTTTGTAAACTTCTTTTACCGCCCCTTTCCCCAACAGACAGCTATCCTGAAAACGCTCGACCGTTCGGGTCAATTCAACATAGAACGGGCAAAGCCCCTCGAACCCTTTTTCATCAAAAAGCATGGCTTCATCATACGCATCTGAAAGCCGATAATCCGGCGCATAGGTTTTCGGTTCAATCATGAGGGCTCCAGATCCGCAACAATCGCACGAATTTCCAGAAACAGTTGCTTTTTAACGCGTTTACGAAAGGTATAGACCGATGAGACCTCCAGATCAGTTTGCTCAGAAATTTCTGCAGCAGACAGACCATCCAGCCCCAACTCAAACACCTCAACGGCCTTGCCCTGGAATACATTTCGCACACGTTCCATCGCAAGCTGTGCAATATAAGTAGTCCATTCCAATTCTATGCGCTGATCAATTTCAGAGGGTTGTCCTTCCGCATCGATGCGCTGCTCTACTCCAAAGATTTGAATGCGTTTCTTTTGGTTCTTCTGTTTCCGAAAATACGAAAAAGCCGCATTCCGAATCACCTGACTGAGCCAGGACCGAAACCGGGAACGGGAGGGATCATAGCCCGGTAAATCTCGGGTCAGAGAAAGCAGAATCTGCTGAGCCACATCTTCAACATCTCCAGCGTCCACACCCAGTTTACGGAGAATATATAAAATGAAACAGCGGTAATATTCTACAAACTCCTCCCAGGCCTGCGCATCATTCAGATCGCAGGCCCGTTGCAGCAACGTATAACGGGTTGATTTATGCTCGTTCATCGAGTGTCCTTCAGCAGTCTGCCTCATATGATATCAAACAAACCTATGCTTAACATCTACCGGCAAATCGTTAAACCAGAAAACGGGACTCCGATTTTTCCAGGGGTTGGAAAAATGCAGAGCCCCGTCCAGGACGGTCTCGTCAACCGATGATCTATTCAGCAATGATCCGGAAGAATGAAGCAGGTTCTTCCGGTATTTCAATGGTGATGCTGTTCGTTTGCGTTAATGCCGGAATCCCCGATTCAACAGTCGTCGAGAATGCATCTGTCACCAGATTGGTTGAACGCTGCACAGCGTATGTATCACCGGGGTAATTGGGCCAATCCAATGTAATTGAATCGGGAGTCATCACCATGGATGCCGACAGATCAATCGCACCACCATACAGCTCCCATTCTTCGATCGTCGGATTAGCGGTCGCCGACATAATCTGCAACCGGAATTTGGTTCCTGTCACAGGGGGGAACTGCTCAGTCTGAGCATCATTAGGGTTTCCACCTGTAAAAGCAGTTTCCCACGTTCCGTTATACGCCAGAATTTCATACGAACGGATGCGGTCCCGTGTTTCCACAATCCGCGAGCCATTAACCTGCACGGTTTCACCGAAGTCGACCTCCATCCAAGGCGTTAAAACGGATGAAGCCCAGCGTGTATTGAGATCCCCATCGACCGCTTTATCCGCCGTGTAGGGGGAGCTGTGAACACTGCTTGCACTTGCGGATTGATTCAGCGCAACATTAACCGGTTCTGTGACTGAGTCCTCGAAATATTTGTTAGAGGCCGAGAGTTCAAACCAATTCAGGAATTGCACATTCCCATCCGTTGCTGACACGGTGAGGGTCGTAAAGCCTGCCTGAAGCGTGACCATTTTATAGATCGTGGTCCAGGTTTCACCGCTGCCAACGAATCGATGAAGTGTCGTAATCGGCGTTCCATCCTGCGCCAGCTCCAGATTCACCGATCCAGACTCAGAGGCGACACGAAAGGCCGCCAAATAGGTTCCGGCTTCGGCAACTCGAACATCATACGACGCCGAATTCCCCGCAGCAGAAAATTCAACCATACTTCCTCCGCCGACATCAGAGCTTGGCAGCACGGAAACACCGCTCGAGTTGGCGAAATCTTCTGCTTCAATAACGGGCGGAAGCCCTGCGGAGACGATCAGACGGGGTTGAAGATCTTCATCTGCATTTTCCTT
>JARNMJ010000092.1 GCA_029432795.1 Pontiellaceae bacterium B12219 | reverse complement strand
GCTGCGCGATCGAGTTCGGGATGGTTGCGCAGCTTGCTTTCAACCCGGTATAGTTTGGCAACAAGTTTAACGATATCCTCCGCAGTCGGGTTGCCGGGAACTTCGGTAAACTTGCGGCGAGCGTGTGCCCAGCAGGCCGCATGAATGATTGTTGCCTTTTCTGTCGCATGTGATTTCTTGTTCAGCCAGCTGGTGTACCCGGCGTATCCGGCCGAACCTATGTTTCCGCACGGCACATGGAAGTGGTGGAGTGTCTGTGTGGGTTTTTTGATCGCTACAGGGAGCGGTTTTTTTCGCGCCTGAAGCCGGTGCTGGTTGATATCATCTATCCGGCAGAGCCAGGAACGGAGCCTTGTTCTCAGGATCATATGGTCGGATCACTGAATATCAGAACAAGCCTTACTGCAGAGGCTGAGTTTTGTAAAATATATCGGTAAAACCCCCAAGACAGAGGATAGACACATTTTGAAGGGGACGTATTGTATTTTTTTGACGATAGGGTTCCGATGCGCCTTGGTACGGGTGGATTTGCTGTAGAAAGCTGTAACGATGATGAAAATGAAGAGATGGTATGTGGTAGTTCTTGCGGGTTTACTCGGGGTTGCGAGTTTATCAATTGCTGAGGATATAGATGTTATGGGGCCGGAGGAAATCTGGGCGGGCTATGATCCTCGGGCGGAACCGTTGGATGAAGAAATCCTGAAGACGTGGGAAGAGGATGGTGCCACGTATAAGGAAGTTTATTTCAACGGGGAACTGTTTGACGGAAAGTATGTCCGAATCTATGGGATCTATGCCGCACCGACCGGAGCGAAGAATCTGCCGGGCCTGTTGCATATTCATGGTGGCGGTCAGACGGTGAATAAAGACTGGCTGAAGGTTTTTACAGCTGAAGGTTACGCAGTGCTGTCGATTAACTGGGGCGGAGAATGGCCGAACCGGGAGCGTTATACCCTCTGGAATGGTGTTGAAAATGGGGATCATAAACACAGGACCGGACGGGAGGTGACCAAACCCTCACCGCGAAGTGATTCCTATTATCTGTGGACGCAGGCTTCGATGCGGGCAGTGACTTATCTCGAAAGTCAGCCGGAGGTTAATCCGGATAAAATCGGGGCGTACGGCATTTCCATGGGTGGTTCGATTATGTGGAATATTGCATTTGATCCGCGCATTAAAGCGGGCTGTGCCATCTATGGAGCGGGATGGAATACCTATACCTATGATGAGACACGGTATTCGGTCGGCATGCCCGGGCATACGCCCAGTGAAAATGATCTGCGCTGGCGTGCGTCGCTGGCTCCGGAGGCATCGGCTCCGTATGTTAAATTTCCTATGCTGTTCCTGAGCTCCTCCAACGATCGCCATGGGTATATGGACCGTGCCGAACAGTCGCTCGACCTGATTCCGGAAGGGGTGCCGCGAGCGTGGGCGCTGACCCCGCGTTTGCGTCATCACATCGGGGTGGACTTTATTCATGACCTGCCGGCATGGTTTGATTTTTACCTGAAAGGTGAGGGGAACTGGCCGAAAAATCCGGCAACTGCGATCAAATCCGGAAAATCCGGCGCTCCGGTCTTTTACCTGAAACCGGATAATCCAGAAGAGGTTGTGAAGGTGGAGATTTTTTACGGCCTTGAGAATCCTTTTGCCGTGAATCGGCACTGGCGCACTGCCGAGGTAAATCAATCCAAGGATATTTATTCGGCGGTTGTGCCCGTCATGAATGCCGATGAATATCTCTTCGCATTTGCAAACATCACGTATAAATCCGGCGTGGTGCTGTCCAGTCCGCTGGAAGCCGTGATTCCTTCAAACATCAGGGCCGTGGCAACAATCAAGAAGCCTTCGCGGCTGATCTATGATGGTAAAGAAGGAATCGGTGACTGGACGCGTGGTTCGACCGGTACGGATCCAATTCCTGGAAAAATTGATAAACGGCTGAAAGCGGTAACGGGGCCGGGCGGGAAACCCGGATTTACTGCCGAGCGCGTAAGTCCGTTTACCTATGCGCCGAGTGATCCCGAATTTCGTGCCCCGAAAGGCGCTTCACTGCAGTTTGATATCAAGACCGATGTGGATGAAGATTTCACGGTTCGGCTGTATAAAAATTACTGGGTGAGAGATTTTGAAACGTATGAGTGTAGCGTCAATCTGAAGGGTGACCGCGGATGGCAGACCGTCACGCTGACAGGAGATCAGTTCATTGAAAAGAAAAGTAAGAAGCCTCTCGGTGATTCCATCAATGAGGTTGGCGTGCTTGAACTTTCTCCAGGCAATAAAAAGTGGAAGGATTCAGATGTGATTTTTCGCAATTTCCGATGGGTGGGCGGGAAATATGTTCCTCATGTGCATGCGTACCGTTCCAAGGATTGGAAGCCTGGGGGCGGGATAATAAACAGTGATGATGCGGATCATTTGCAGGACCACGAGGCTGTAAAACCGGAATAACTTTAAGAAAGATAATGATGAAAATAAACAATGCCAACCTGATGATTTGTCTGCTGACACTGTTCGTTGGAAGGGTCCACGCGGCAGATCTTTATGTGAGCCCCCTGGGCAGTGACTCAAATCCAGGCACGAAGGAGAAGCCGATTGCAACGCTGGGACGTGCCGTGGAGAAGGTGCGCCCGCATGCCGGAAAGACGCCCGTTACGGTTCATTTTTCAGATGGCGTATATTATCTTCCGGAAACGGTGGTGTTTCGTCCGGAAGACTCCGGCACGAAAAACAATCCGGTGGTCTATGAAGCGGTGAATGAAGGCGGCGCGGTGCTGAGTGGCGGTGCAAAGCTGGATCTTAAATGGAAACCGTACAAAGACGGGATCTTCCAGGCGAAGACACCTGCGGGACTGGAAATCGATCAGCTTTTTATCAATGGGAAAAATCAGCGGATGGCGCGGTATCCCAACTATGATCCGGCCAAAAAGGCGGAGCCCTATCAGGGATATGCGGTCGATGCCTTCTCCAAAGAACGCGCGGCAAATTGGGCCGATCCGGCGGGCGGCTACATCCACGCAATGCATGTCAAGCGGTGGGGTGGCTACCATTATCGGATCACCGGTAAGGACGATGAGGGGGAAGTGACCTATGAAGGCGGTTGGCAGAACAATCGCAAGATGGGCATGCACAAGGATTATCGCATGGTGGAAAACATTTTCGAGGAACTGGATGCTCCCGGCGAATGGTTCCACAATGCCAAAACCTCCACGCTTTATTATAAGCCGGAATCCGGAACGGATCTTGCCAAGGCCAGGGTCGAAGTGGTTCGTCTTCGCCATCTGGTTGAGTTCCAGGGTTCGGAAAAAAGTCCGGTTCAGTTTGTTGTGCTGCAGGGCTTCACGGTCCGTCATGCGGCGCGAACGTTCATGGATTGCAAAGAGCAGTTGCTTCGGTCGGACTGGGCCATTTATCGCGGCGGCGCGTTCATGCTGACCGGCGCGGCGCATATCCGGATTCTGGACTGCGAATTTGACCAGGTCGGCGGCAATGCCATCTTTGTGAACAGCTATAACCGCGATATTCTGGTGAAGGGGTGCCATATCCATGATACGGGGGCGAGCGGCATCTGTTTTGTGGGTGATCCGGATGCCGTGCGTGATCCGCTGTTTGAATATAACGAACGGAACGACCTGGCAAAGATTGACCGAACGCCGGGACCGAAAACAAACAACTATCCGGCAGACTCCACTGTAGAGGACTGTCTGCTTCATGGCATCGGGCGGGTGGAACGCCAGCCTGCCGGCGTGCAGATTTCCATGGCGCAGGGCATTACAGTTCGCGACTGTTCCATCTATGACACGGCCCGCGCGGGAATCAATATCAGTGAAGGCACCTGGGGTGGTCATTTGATAGAGCGATGCGATGTGTTTGATACCGTACTGGAAACGCACGATCACGGCTCGTTCAATTCCTGGGGACGCGACCGGTACTGGCGTAAAGACCAACCGACTTCGCAGGCGGCCATTGATAAAGAACCTGACCTTCCGTTTCTGGATGCCGTTAAAACGACCGTCATTCGCGACAGCCGCTGGCGCTGTGATCACGGTTGGGATATCGATTTGGATGATGGTTCAAGCAACTACGATATCTACAACAATCTGATGCTGAACAACGGATTGAAACTGCGCGAAGGGTTGCGCCGTCATGCGTGGAATAATATCACGGTTAACAACGGGCTGCATCCGCACGTCTGGTACAACGGAAGCAAGGATCAGGTGTATGGAAACATTTTTATGACGCCCCATAAACCGGCCCGCATGAGTAAGCCGTATACTGAGAAAGGTACTCGCGTGGATGAAAACTTTTTCGCTGCTGATGAAGCAGCGGTCATGAAGGTTTCCGGAAGAATGGGCTGGGATGAAAATTCCATTTTCGGAGATCCGATGTTTGTGGCACCGGCAGCGGGGGATTACCGGGTGAAGGATGGCTCGCCGGCGTTTAAAGTCGGATTCAGGAATTTCCCGATGGATCAGTTCGGGGTGAAAAAAACGTCGCTTAAAGCCATGGCCCGCACACCGATTCTTCCTGTTGTGATGGGAGCCCGCGGTAAAGGGGCTGCAGCGGCTGATACGATGTCATTTATGGGAGCAACGTTGACGGAACTTTCCGGCGAGGAGTTTTCAGCTTATGGCGTGAGTAAAGACGAAGGAGGAGTCGCCTTTCTGGGGCTCCGCCCAAGATCGGATGCCGGTAAGGCAGGGTTCCAGAATGGGGATCTGATCCAGAAGGTGAATAGTCGGCCGGTTAAAGATATGGATGATTTTAAAAAGGCGGTTTCAAAGACCAAGGGCCACGCTGAATTCAGCGTCGTACGTAATCAGAACGTGATCAAATTGACGGTTGAATTCTAGGCATGAGTGATTGCTTGAGGGAATAAAAAGAAGAGGAAACAGACGATGAAGTATATAAAGACAGGTATTATGGTGTTGACCGCCGTAATAACAGGCATGAGTTCAGTGCAGGCTCAGGAAGGCAAGATCAGGTTTGATTTTGAAACAGGCGATTTGCAGGGCTGGAAGATATACAGCGGTGCGTTCGGCGAGAAACTGGTCAGTGATAAACCAGAGTTCTGGAATTCAAGCAAACCGTACAACAAGCAGGGCACCTATCACTTGTCAACATTGGAGGGTGACGGTAGCCGAGCCATAGATAGTTTAACCGGTGTTATTCTATCTCCCGTGTTTGAACTGCAAGGGTCGAAGATATCGTTTTTGATTGGCGGCGGAAAGCATGCAAATACCTATGTGGCACTGTGCTCGGAAGACGGGCAGGTTCTCAAGGCAGCAGGTCAGAACAATCAAACCATGCAGTCTGTTGTATGGAACGCCCCGGAACTCGTGGGCAAAAAGGCCTTCCTGGTTGTTGTTGATGAAAACAAAGGCGGATGGGGGCACATTACACTCGATGATTTTCAGGCTGAAGGTCGGATTCTCCCAGAGGAGGATCAGGTCGGAATGTATAAAGCCTACCAGCAAAATGTGAAGGAGAAGCATGCCGTCAGCCTCGCCAATCTACAGGCCGACCGGAAAACGCTTCGCGCCGAGCGCTTGACTGAGCTGCCTAAACAGAATTTCTTTCTGAAGGGACATCCGGCTCTGCGAAGTTATTGGCGTTTTGATGGGGATGTGTCAGATACCTTGGGCGGATTCCATGCTGAAGGTTCGGCGGATGTTGAGTTTGTGCCGGGGGCGGTAGAAGGACTGGCCCTGCGCCTGACACCCGGGCAGCATGTAGCTGTCCCGGGTTTGGAAACGATTGCGCACGGCCCGGAAACGCTGGAGTTGTTTTTCAAGCTGAATGCTCTCCCTGAGGAGTCCTACAACCCGGTCATTGTTTCCTGGGCATCTGAAGAGCTTGCACGGTTTGATATAGGAGTGAAACACGACCTGTCCGGGCTGATCTACAACCAGGGATGGCACTCGCATCATATAACGCACATCGAATTGCCTACCGGCAAACCGGTGGAACTTGGCCGTTGGTATCATCTGACTATTATGAGCGAAAAATACGACCTCCGTATGTATATCAACGGCTATGAATGTGCGCTCACGGGAGGTGCATTGCACATCAGTCGCCGGGAAAAGGAGACGGCGGTTCCGATGACCTTCGGTGTTTTGGCCAAGAAGGAGGCGCGCGCGGCGGAGATCGATATTGATGAGGTGGCTCATTATAGTGCAGGATTGTCGCTTGAGGAGATCCGGGATCAGCTGAAGGCGGGCGGCTGGGGTACACAGATCGAGCAGTACGGGCGCGAGGTTGAGCAGTATCATGCCCGGTTGCGACAGGTGCGCGAGGAAAAGCGGCAGGCGATGCTGAATGATCCGGTGCTCACTGCGCAAGGAGAAACCAAGGTCTACCGGAATGAAGCACTTGAGGCCATTTCGTTTACGGTGGGCGGCATCGGTGCCGGTGCGATCGAGTATAATGGATCCGCAGAGCCAGCGATTTGGCGGCTTGGATGCAACTTTGAAAATACGAAAATAGCCGACAGTTTTCTGGCCGTTCGAGTGCAGTCAAAAGGCGGGCAGGCGATGGTGCGTGCACTGCAGACCAAGCCTGTAGGCTCGTTTCCCGCAATGCCTTCCCTGCGCTTTACCGGAGAATATCCATTTGCCACGTACAGGTTTGAAGAACCGGATTTGCCGGTGGAAATGGAACTGGAGGTGTTTAATCCCTTTACTCCAATGGATGCCAAAAGTTCGGCGATTCCCTGCATTATTACAACCGTGAAAGCGACGAATACATCATCAGATCCCGTACGGGTGGATGTATTGGCCGCACAAAAGAACATTGTCGGATATACCTCGGGAGCGCGGGGAAGCAGACCGGCCTATGGACAGAACCAAAACCGAATGCTGCTCGAAGGGGATACGACCCTGCTGCACATGACCAAGGGAGGAGACGGGCAGGGTTCCGACATGGACATGGTACTAATGACGCAGGCCGCAAATGCTTCCGGGCTGGCTTCCTGGGCATCGCAGAAAACGCTGTATGATGCATTCTTTTCAAAAGGAGAGTTGGCAGGAGCGAAGATCTCTGAGCCGTCATCGGCCAAGCAAACGGTTAACGGAGCCCTGTCTGCTCCTCTCGAACTGGCACCGGGCGAATCGAAATCGATCACCTATGTGCTGACGTGGTATATGCCGAAGGAAGTGCATGGGCAGTCTGAGAGCTGGACGCATCCCGGAAATATGTACGAAAACTGGTGGTCGGATGCGATGGATGTCGCCGGTTATCTTCGCAAAAATATGGATGATCTGACCGCCAGAACCCGCCGATTTCATCAAGCGCTTTATGATTCGAATCTGCCGGTGTGGCTGCTGGACCGCCTGAGTTCGCAACTGGCCATTCTGCGGGCTCAAACCTGCTGGTGGGCAGCCGATGGCTACTTCGGCTGTTATGAAGGAGCCGGTAGTTGCAACGGAAACTGTACGCATGTCTGGCATTATGCGCAGGCACATGCCCGTCTCTTCCCCGAGTTGGGACGCAAGATGCGGGAGCAGGACTTTGCACGAATGGCTCCAGATGGCCGGATTCTTATGCGGCATTCCCATCCGAACAGTCAGGCGACCGACGGACACTTCGGCACGTTGCTGAATGCCTACCGCGAGCATCTTTGCAGCACAGACGATACCTGGCTGAAGGAGCAGTGGCCTCAGATTGAAACGGCCTTCGAATGGGCGATTGAACAATGGGATCCCGATCAGGATGGCTATATGCAGAACCGGCAGGATAACACGCTGGATGGCCACTTGTACGGATGCACCTCATGGATGGGCAGCATGTATCTGACCAGTCTTGAAGCGGTGGCCCGTATGGCAGAGGTTAACGGGAATCCGCAGCTTGCAGCGTCGTGCCGAAAAATTCGTGAGTCAGGTCGAAAGCTGCAGAACGAACGTCTGTGGAATGGCGAATATTACATCCAGAAACCAGGCGAAAAGCGGAACGATGACTATTTTAACGGCTGCCATATCGATCAACTCCTCGGTGAATGGTGGGCAGAGCAGGTCGGCATTGATAAAAACTATTCGCACGGGCGTTCAAAGATCGCGATGAAATCGTTGTTCAAATATAACTTCCAAAGCGATTTCCAAGGGCAATCGCTCCGCCCCCGCCAGTTTGCGGCTGTGGAGGATGCCGGACTGAAGATGATTACCTGGCCTAACGATCCCCGGCCCATTCCATGTATGGATTACGGCGATGAGGTCATGACCGGCTTCGAATATGCAGCTGCGGCGACGATGATACAACATGGCCTGTTGAGTGAGGGACTGACGGTGATCAAGGCGGTTTCCGACCGTTATGATGGCTGCTTGAGAACCGACAGGATTTCACCGCTGGGTGTTGGAGGCTACACCGGAAACCCCTTTGGTGATGACGAGTGCGGGAAGTTCTACGGGCGTGCCCTCAGCATCTGGTCTTCTCTGCTGATCCTTCAGGGATTCGACTATGACGGTCCGGCGGGACGTATTGGTTTTGCTCCGCGCTGGCAGCCCGAAGACCACGCCAGTTTCTTCACGGCCGCAGAGGGATATGGCCTGTTCACGCAGGTGAAGGATGCAAATAAAATCGATGCCTCCATTGATCTGCGCGAAGGACAGCTTCGATTGACCGAGGTGGTTTTGGCTGCCACGAACGGAAAAAGTCCCTCGTCTGTGGAGGTAAAGCTCGATGGAAAACCGGTGAAGTCACGCTTTAAGGTGAAGGATGGCGACGTACGCATTCTCTTTACGAGCCCGCGGGTTCTGCAGGCCGGACAGCAACTCGATATTCGTGTTTTCGTAAACTAAACAAGCGGTTTTTTGGTGTCCCCTTCGACAAAGATAAGTCGGGTCAGTTGTTTGTCCTGTCTGGTCGCTCGTGGTCTTTGGTGAATATTTGTTCAGTGCGGTTAATGACATTCCGTAGGCAATTGGGGCATCTGGGGAGAGACGATATTGAAGTGATAACGCGATATTACTTTTAAAATAGGAGATTAATAAAATGAACGAAGGTGAATATAACATGGATCAGAATGATTGTGCTTCTTCCACATGCAACTGCATTCCGGCCATCGGTCGTAGAAGTTTTCTTGTGTCTGCCGGCGCGGTGAGCGCTGGGCTGGCGGTGGGTCCGGTGATGGCGGCAGAACAGCGCCGGAACTATTCCGATCTGGTGAAGGGGCATCCCGCACTTCGGGGCTACTGGCGGTTTGACGGCAGCCTGACCGATGAGCTGGGCCGGCAGCCCGCGGTCGAAGGGCCGGC
>JARNMJ010000091.1 GCA_029432795.1 Pontiellaceae bacterium B12219 | reverse complement strand
CTTTTTCGTTTCACAAACCGGTTGCCGCCGGATAATTGGCAGGCCCGCAGAAAATTGGGCCTGTGTCTGGGTGCTAACTCCGACAGACTGCTAGGCGGCAACCGCACACGCTCCGTCCACGGCTGCCATTGGGGTGAGGTTCTAAACTGGGAGGGGGATTGGCCGCCGGCCTGACGAAACGCCCGCGCAAACGATTCCGGACTTTCGAACCCGGCCTCCAGGGCAATATCGATGATTCGCAAGTCTCCGAAAGCCAGCTGATGGGCCGCTCTTTTTAACCGCAATTGCCGCACATAAGCCCCGACGCTTATACCGACATACTGAGAAAATTGACGATGAAAGTGAAACTTTGAAAAGCACGCCACATCACTCAAGACGTCCACATTCAACGCGTCGTCCAAATGCTGCTCGATATAAATCAGAACGCGCTCAAAACGCTTTGCATAATTTTTCATGGTCAATTCATTCATGACTGATCCCGTCTCCATTAAGCAAACACCCTATCCTGACACAGAATGCCTGTCCTGACCGATCTTGCTCAATATACAGAAAAACCGAAACCCCCGGCTCCGGTTACGAAAAGAATGAAAATGAATCGCTGAAATAACGGCAGCGGTTATCCGACGGCTAAATCAGGACTCCAGTGCTTCCGCCGTGGTTTCCCACTCAGTTTCCAGGGATTGGATCTCGGTTTGGATTTTTGCGAGGCGGGCATTGATGGTGGAAAAATCGGCATCGCGACGGGACATCATTTCTTCTGATAACGCGGCCTGCTCTTCAGTCAGCTTTTCGATTTTATTTTCGATCTTCTTCAGCGCCTTTTCCGCCTCGCGCTGTTGCGCACGGGCTTTCCGGGCATCTTTGCCTTTGGCGGCGGGCTGCTCTGAAGCGGCGGACGACGAAGACGTCGCCCCTCCTGCAGAGGTTTCAGCCTGCGGATTTCTGCCCTCGATTTTTTCAAGATAATAATCGTATCCGCCGTGGTAACGCGTCACACCGGAATCATCGATGGCGATAATCTGATCGGCAATATTGCGGATAAACGTGACATCATGACTGACCACACAAAGCGCGCCTTTATATTCCTTCAGCGCATTTTCCAAGGCCTCGCGTCCGTTCACATCCAGGTGCGTCGTCGGTTCGTCGAGCAGCAGATAGTTTGGTGGATCAATAAAAAGCCGGGCAAAAGCCAGCCTTATTTTTTCGCCGCCGCTAAGCACTTCACATTTTTTATCGATCGTATCGCCGCTGAACCCGAACCCGCCCAGCAGATTCCGAACCTCCGATTCGGAGGCCGCGCGATTGCCGTCTTTCACAATATGATAGACCGATTTTTCCGGCGGCATGGTTTCGGCAAAGTCCTGCGATTGATAGCCGATCACCACTTTATGCCCGACCACCCGTTTGCCTTCGGTCAGCGGCAGCGCACCGGCCAGCGAACGCAGCAGCGTCGTTTTCCCCATCCCGTTGTAGCCGACTAAGGCGACCTTTTCGCCGCGATTAATATTCAGATCCAACCCTTGGAAAATCCAGCGTGTGCCGTCGTACGTCAGCCCCGCCTTTTCCAGACGAATAATTTCATGGCCGGAATGCGGCGGATCGGCCAGCCGGATTTTGGAGGTATTGGCCACTGTGGCCGGAACCTCGAGACGTTCGATTTTTTCGAGCTGCTTAACGCGGCTCTGCACCTGCGCGGCTTTGCTGGACTTGGCGCGGAAGCGGCGGATGAAACTTTCGATCTGCTCAATTTCGCGGTCCTGATTTTTCTTGGCGGCGAGCGCATGGAGAATCCGCTCCTCACGCTCTTTCAGATAATAATCGTAGCCGCCCTGATAACGCGTCGCCTGTCCGCCCGCAATTTCCAGTGTGGCGGTGGCCAGCGAGCGCAGCAGATAGCGGTCGTGCGAGATCAGCAGCATCGTGCCTTCATAACTCCTAAGAAATTTCTGCAGCCATTCCACTGCGGGCAGGTCGAGAAAGTTGGACGGTTCATCGAGCATCAGCAGATCGGGATTGGCAATCAGCGTACGCGCCAGCTCGGCGCGCATCTGCCATCCGCCGGAAAACGAGGAAAACGGTTTTGTGAAATCCTCCACATGAAAACCCAGCCCGCACAAGGCCGCTTCGGCCCGGGCCCGCATTTCATAGCCGCCCAAATGCTCAAACGTATGCTGCAGCTCGCCGATCTTTTTCAGGGCCCGCTCTTTTTCCAAGGGTTGGAAGTCCGCCATTTTCGCTTCCAGCGCATGAATGGTTGACGGGATGGTTTTCAGTTCGGGAACGGAATCTTCGGTATAGTCGAGCAGGTTGAGCTCCACCGCATGCGGATTCAGCTGCTGATGCAGATAACCGATGCGGGTATGCTTCGGAATGGAAATTTCGCCGGAGTCGACTTCAATGTCATGACTGATCAGACTGAAAATCGTCGACTTCCCCGCTCCGTTGGGGCCGACAACGCCGATCCGATCCCCCGCATTAATGCGGAACGTTACCGATTTCAGCACGTCCTGCGTACCGAACTGTTTGCTCACCTGAATAAAGTCGATCATAGTGGTTATTTTTCCAAAGGTTGGAGAACCTAACGAATTGGAACGGGCGGTTCCAGACAATAGGTTTAAAAGGGAAAATCGGTTCCGAACGTCCAGCCGCGGATGTCATCGCCGAACAGGAATCCCGTCCGGATGCGGGAGGCGGATAGTCCCCACTTTTTAAAGGGATGCCGCAACCCGACCGACACGCCGATTTCATTAATCAGTGCCACCGACACATCATCGCCCTGACGGGCTTTTTGCAACGTCCATTCGGGCAAAAATAATTGGGCACGCCAATATACCCCGGCATTGGTATCGTGAGAGATCAGTTTAATATGTGTATCGCGTCGATAATCCAAACCGACTTCCCACATCGAAAAACTCAGGCCGTTATCCGATTGAATCTGATATTCCGCCGCATACCGCATCGAAGTTCCGACGCGCAGTTCGGAAGAATCGGCATAAGCCCATGTTCCGAGCATACGCAACCCGAGTACCCCCATCAAAACCGGTTCGTCTCGGGTAAAATCATAACTCACGCCCAGATTCCCGAACGGTTTAATCACCCAGGCCGCAGTCAGATGCTGCATCACTTCAAAACCGGGAAGAATCGTGAGCGTCACGAGTTCATCTTCCAGAAACCGATCCACCCAACCCTCATAATGCAAGGCGTCGTAGCCGACAACGACGGGCAGCTCCCACCGGATACCGGGCTGCTCCAGCGTCAACTCCTGCTGCGTATAGCTGAAAGGCACCCGCAGCATCGAAATACGCAGATCATTAATTTCATAGGTTCCGGTGCCCATCACCGCCGCATAAATATAGCTCACATCAAGCGCATCCAGCGGATCTTCTGTCTGCGCCACAGCCGGCCCACTCAGCATTTCAAAAAGTGCCAGCAGGACCGGCAGACTGTATTTCGGGAATTTCATTCAACGGTTTCCAATGATTGGAAAAGATGTACCGGAATATTAGAGCCGCAGGAAATGAAAAAAGGCCGGTTCCAAAGTTTGGAACCGGCCTTTTAAAATGGAGCGAGCGAAGAGATTCGAACTCTCGACAACGACCTTGGCAAGGTCGAGCTCTACCACTGAGCTACGCTCGCTTAAAGCATCTTGTTCCTGACCGCCCCTTCCAGGGATACGGCCTACCGTTTTTTCCGACCTTCGGAAAAAATGGCGGAGAGGGGGAGATTCGAACTCCCGGTACACTTGCGCGTACACTCGCTTTCCAAGCGAGCTCCTTAAGCCACTCAGACACCTCTCCTGAATTGGAACAAGTCGGGAAAGCTACACACTTCGATTTTGGATAGCAACCGCGTTTTTCGTAAAATTATTCCCCATGCGGAGTGTTATTTAATTATTGACGCGTCCGCTCGCATCCTCTTTTCTGCCCGCTTCGAAAATGAGACTTATTCACTCCAGTTTATCTTTTCTTTATTTGCTGCTGGCCGTTCTGCTGCCATGGCTGCATATGCCTATGCATAGTCATGCCGCGCATGAGCATGAATTACGAGTGGTCTGCCCCTGCGATCAAAACCATACAGCCCCCGCTTCGGAAATCCCGGAATCCGAGGAGCCGCACGATCACGCCGACTGCTCCCTTTGTCAACTGACCCATATCCCCGTCGTTCTTCCAGAACTATGGGTATTCATTAAAAATAGCGGCATTTCCATTCTGGAAACCGAACCCATCCTGCTGCCTGTTGATGCAGAGTCTATTCAACGGCATCAGGCCCGAGCCCCTCCAGTTTATTTGATTTAACTAAACACCCCTGCTTCAGCAGGAACATAAATCATTTAAAATTTGGAGAAACCAATGAAACCAATTATTTGGTCCGCCCTCATCTTGGCGGGCAGTACCCTTTTGGCATCGGCTCAGAACGAACAGAATAAAACCACAACCGATGCTCCCAAAACACCAAACATAAACGATCCATCTACGATGGAGTCGCTGGAAAACACCGAATTTTTCGGCAATACCACAGGAGGATTACAAGCCTTCAACCCGGCTATTTCGGCAATTATTGATATGCTCTACTATCATGAGGACTCGGATGAAAGTCTCAGCCACATGAAAGAAGAGATGCCCGGATTTGCAAGCCATGCTCATGGAGAAGACGAACACGATCATGACCATGGCTATGAAAACGGCTTTAATCTTGGCGAGCTGGAACTGGCATTTGCCGCGGAAGTGGATAACTACTTCAGAGCGCAGGCTATTATCGCGCTCTTTGAAGACGGTGCGGAAATCGAAGAGGCCTGGGCGGAAACGACCGGGCTACCTTGGGGACTGCAGGCCAAAGCAGGTAAATTCAAGAGTAACTTCGGCTACATTAATGCCAAACATAAGCATGAATGGGAATTCGCCGATCAACCGTTGATCTACGAATTGGCCTTTGGAGATCATGGTCTGGATGATGTCGGGGCTCAGATTTCCTGGCTTGCACCCACCTCAAAATATTTCCTCCTGTTTGGTGCGGAAGTTTTCCAGGGCGACGATGAAAACCTGTTTGCCCGGGCGGATGATGATACCGGAACTTTGCCGGAAGACGATGGACCGCACCTGGGAGTCGGCTGGGTCAAGTTTGCACCGCTTCAGGCCGACCAGCATGAATTTCAGCTGGGCCTTTTCGGCGCGATCGGAAGACACCAGGAAATTCATGAAGAAGGTATTTCAACCAACTATTACGATGGATTGAGTTCCTTTGTCGGGGGCGATGCCGTCTACATGTTTGACTCCCTCAAGGCCTATGGCCAGGGCGATGTCAAACTTCAGGCCGAATATTATCTGGGCAGCAAAGATCTCGATCAGCAGACCGCTCCCGGCACACTGACCAGCGCGCAGGACGGCTATTATATTCAGGGAACCTATGGTTTTCTGCCCCGCTGGAACCTGGGCTTACGCTGGGATCAGGTGGGCCTGACCAACGAATTTCAGGAACCCGGCGAAGACAAAGAAAAATACGGCGACAGCTGGCGGGCAACCGCCATGGTTGATTTCCGACCTTCGGAATTTTCGCTGATTCGCTTTCAGCTCGACAACGGCGACTACGATCTCGGCGATGAGGGCGTACAGAATGTCTGGCAGGCTTTTGTTCAGCTAACCTTCTCCATCGGTGCCCACGGCGCCCATCAGTTTTAGGAGGCTGCCATGCTGAAAAAAAATATACTGTTGGCCCTTCTGGTCGGAACTTCGGCCATTGCACTGGCGAAACAGGTGGAAGTGGTAACCACCACGTCCACCCTTGCATCCATTGTAGAGATTGTCGGCGCTGAACACACCTCGATCACCGCAATCTGCACAGGAAAACAGGATCCGCACCACCTGCAGGCCCGTCCGAAATATGTGATGATGGCCCGCAATGCAGATCTCTGGATTCGCACCGGTATGGACCTGGAGATCGGCTGGGAAATGCCGGTCATCAATGGCTCACGCAACCGTAACATCAGACCGGGTCAATCGGGGCATCTGGATACCTCGGAACAGATCCAAAAGCTGGAAGTTCCGGATGCGGGTATGCTGAGCCGGGCCATGGGCGATGTCCATGCGCAGGGCAATCCGCACTATCTGATTGACCCTGAAAATGCCAAGATCGTTTCGCAGGTTATTGCAGAACGATTGGGGATGCTCGATCCGGAACATGCGGCGGTCTATGCTGAAAATGCTGCCGCCTTCGGCGAGGAAATCGACCGGCGAATGGTAGACTGGAAAGCTCAAATGGAACCACTGAATGGGAAGTCCATTGTGACCTATCACAAAAGCTGGATCTATTTCACGAACCGCTTCGGTATCGATATTGCCATTGAACTGGAACCGAAACCGGGTGTGCCGCCCAGCCCAAGCCATTTGACGCAGGTGGTGGAAACCGTCCGCGCGAAACAGATCGGGATCATCCTGCAGGAACCGTGGTACAGCACGAAAGCCGCGAAGCGGGTGGCCGACAAAACCGATGCACGGATCGTTATTGCCCCGACCGACACCGGTGGCGATCCCGAAGGGAACGGCTACTTTGAACTGATCGATCTTATCATTAACCGAATCACCGAAGACTAAGCATGAGCGGATCAATCATTACGTGTGAAGATGTGTGCGTGGCCTATGGCCGGACCGAGGTGCTGCATAAAGTGAACCTTGAAATTCCTGAAGGAATTTTTCTGCCCTTCACCGGGCCGAACGGTTCCGGCAAAACCTCGCTTCTGCGCGCGATTCTCGGACTGATTCCGATTCGAAAAGGACAGATTCATACCCCTTTTCAACAGAATACAGCCGGCTATGTTCCCCAACACAAAGTGATTGATCCGCTCTTTCCCGTCAGCGTTCAGCAAATTGTCGGGATGGGCCTTTATCCGAAGCGACGACGTTTCCGACCGCTTTCCTCTGAACAGCGCGCTGCTGTTGAAAGCGCGTTGGCCATGCTCGATATGGCGGAGCATGCGGACAAAACATTCCGCGAGCTTTCCGGCGGAATGAAACAGAAAGTTCTCATTGCCCGGGCACTGGTTTCTGAACCGGATGTCATCATTATGGATGAACCAACCTCCGAACTCGACGAGCAGTCGGAGCAAGAGGTGTTGGGGCACCTGCTCAAGCTGAACCGCCAACAGGGAAAAACGGTGCTGATCGCCCATCACGATTTAGAACTGATGCGAATGCTAACCTCCAGCATGTGCCAAGTTCGCCATGGGAAAGCGTCCATTGTCCCCATCAAAAATGGAGGAGAAGTCCATGCATGAAGCCATGACCTGCCTCTACTGTCAGTTTCCTGAAGCCCTCTCAGCGGGACTGCTGGTTTCAGCCGTTTGCGCTTTGCTCGGTGTTTTTGTAATCCTGAAAAGGGCCGTTTTCATCGGCATCACCCTCTCCGAAGTGGCCACCTGCGGGGTCGCGGCATCGTTCCTTCTTGGAATTCCGCCGCTGGCCGGCTCGCTGGCGCTCGTGCTTGCATCCGTTAGTCTGCTCGCGATTCCATTCGAAAAGCAGCGAATTCCGCGCGATACGCTGATGGGCATCATGTTCATTGCGGCATCCGCGCTATCCATTCTGCTGGTCTCTAAAAGCGGGCCCGGACTGATGGAAGTGAACGCAGTCTTATATGGAGATTTAATTCTGTCCTCTCAGAAAGAACTCTATAGCTTGTTAGCCCTATTGGTTCCGGCCCTACTTCTGTTTCTGATCTTCCTCCGCCCCATTCTCTACAGCTTTATCGACCGCGAAGCCGCCCGCGTGCTGGGCATCAAAACCTGGATTTGGGAATCGCTCTATTTTCTTATGCTCGGCGTTGTGATTTCGGCAACATCTCAAATTGCCGGTGCTCTGTTGGTGTTTTGCTATCTGGTGGTCTGCCCCGCGACGGCTTTGATCTTGAGCAAACGCATCAAATGGGTGCTGCTCATCGCGCCCATCGCCGGAATGCTCGCCACTTTTTTCGGCATGGTCATTTCATTCGAACACGATCTGCCAACCAATCAAACCATCTGTATCGTCAGCTGCATGCTTTTCGGCATTGCAGCCGCTGTGAGCTGGATCTATCAAAAACTAATCCCCACCATTCAACCCCACTAACCCTATTATGAAAATGAATCCATCCATCCCAAAAACAACCGCCGTTCTTGATCAACTCGCCATCGGCATGGCCGTCATCTGCGGTATCCACTGCCTGATGATGCCGATCGTCCTCGCCGTACTACCCATCGTTGCGGCCAGCCTCTTTGCTCATGAACACTTTCATCTTTGGATGCTGTTGCTGGTGTTACCCACCACGGCCATCTCCATTTTTATGGGATGCAGAAAGCACAAAGATAAATGGACCGCTACGCTGAGCCTCATTGGCCTCGGCATTATGATTGCCGTAACCATCTTCGAATATGTGAGTCACTCCAGCTGTGCCACCTGTGCAGGATGCTCTCGAGCGGCCGGAACCCCCATACCGCCCAGTGCATTGCTCAACACCATAGGCGGACTTTTTCTTGCATCAGCCCACATACGGAATTTCAAACTGTGCCGAAACAGCCACTGCTGTCATTAAGCAAAGCGGTTTTTAAGGGCTTCAGCAACTGCCGGCGGAACAAACTGGGTGATGTCTCCGCCCAGCGAGGCAACCGTTCGCACGTTGCTGGAACTGACATAGGAATAATCCTGTTTCGGCATTAGAAACAGGGTTTCAATTTCAGACTTCAGCTTTCGGTTCATCAGCGCCATCTGGAACTCATATTCAAAATCGGAAAAGGCCCGTAAACCGCGAACAATCACGTGGACCCCTTTCTCTTTGGCAAAGTCCACCAGCAGGCCATCAAAGGTGGCCACTTCAATGCCGGAAAGATGGGCGGTGCATTTTTTCACCAGCTCAACCCGCTCTTCCGGACTGAACAGCGGGTTTTTACCGGGACTTGCCGCCACGGCAATTACGACCCGCGGAAAAATACGCGACGCGCGTTCAATCACATCCAGATGCCCCATCGTGATGGGGTCAAACGTTCCGGCACATACAGCGGCTTCATTCATGATTCATCCTCAATATTCAGCTTTAAAATGAGGACGCGTGTTTTCCCGTATCGCTTGTCGCGAATAATTTTCCAATCCTTGGAAACGGCGGGATCGCCCTTCGAGCGCATTTCGTATACCAGTATTCCGGCGGGTTTTAAAACGGAATGCGAGACGATTCCGGCGAGCGTGTTTTCCATCGCACCCGGCAGATCATACGGCGGATCGGCCAGAATCAGGTCGAACTGTTCCCCGGCCCGGCTGAGCCACTTCACCGCATCGCCCTTGATACAGGTGGTTTTCCCCAGCGCATCACAGTCGAGCGACAGAATATTTTTCTGCAGATTTTTCCAAACAGCGGAATGTTGCTCCACAAACGTCACCGAGTCCGCCCCCCGGCTCCAGGCCTCCATACCCAGCGCGCCGGAACCGGCAAAAAGATCGAGCACCTTCAGCCCGCCACACGTATTGCCCAGCGAAGAAAAAATGGCTTCGCGCACGGCATCCATCGTCGGCCGCACTTCACTGTCCGGCACATTGAGCCGCCGGTTCCTTAAATATCCACTCGTAATTCTCATGCGCCCAACCCTACCGAAATATCGCCGTCCTGAAACCGAAATCCTAACGCAATTCTCACGGCGTCACGGAAAA
>JARNMJ010000090.1 GCA_029432795.1 Pontiellaceae bacterium B12219 | reverse complement strand
TAAGTCGAGTAGCCATAGACATATTCCGTTAAGACTGATCCAGTCTATCACAGATATCTTAAATCTGAAATGGATAAGTCCGACAGACTGCTAGGTAGAGATGACACAGGTTATCGAGCTCTACATATGATCCTGTCAGTATCAGGCGTGAAGATTGAACTTCAATTAAGGAGTCGAGCTCAACACTATTGGGCGGAATCAATCGAAAGAACATCCGTGATTTATGGGCATCATTTAAAAGAAAACGATGGAGATCCGCGCATTATCGATTATTACAAATCTTTATCATATGTGTTCTTTGAATTCGAGTGCCGAAGAGAACCTACACCTCAAGAAAAAATTAATTTGGACGGAAAACGAGAGCTCGCAGAAAGCATCATTGAAAACACTAAAAAAGGAGATCTGCTACACAGTCACGTAAATGACGACATCCTGCACACTCTTACAGCGGTTGAAGAAGGGCAAAAGGGTCGGATTAATAACTGGATATTAATTTTTGATTGGAATTCTGGTTGTTTTGTAAATTGGGAATCAATTTCTAGAGACCCCGCAGAAGCCTATAAAGCATACAGTCGGAATGAGGATCTTTATCGAGAAGTGGACGGATACGAAGTTGTTCTCGTTGGTTCCTCTGATGTTTCAATGATTCGCAGAACCCATAGTCACTATTTTGGGATCGATGGATATGATTCAATATTAGAAAATCTAGAAGAATCTGTTATTGGGTTTTCAACGAGAAAACCTCTAAATGCCAATACACGGAGGGTACTTCACACTCTATTTCGGAAAAATTTTTGGGGAAGAAATACAGTACTCTACGAAACCTTAAATAATCATTTTTGCAAATCAGTTCGTGATGTTGACGTTGCATTACAGGAACTCCAAACCCTTGATTTGGTCGATATGAGCGGGAAGAATGGACAAATTTCACTTAAATCAAATAAGCGTGATGAAATAGAAGGTTATTTATAAAAAAAGGAAAGCCAGGTGTCAGACTTTACGATGAAAACACAATATTACACAGCCACAAGTCTTGATGGATTTATCGCGACAGAAGAAGACTCTCTTGATTGGCTTTTTCCCCTTGGAGATATTAATAACTCTAGCTATCCAGCGTTCATATCCGAAGTTGGTGCTTTAGCCATGGGATCATCAACGTATGAATGGATGGTACGTAATGCAGACACGGTCGCTAAAGAGACGGGTTCTCCATGGCCTTATAACAAGCCTGCCTGGGTGTTCTCCAGTCGCCAACTGCCAGTAATTGATGGCGCAGATATCCATTTTTATAATGGAGATGTACGTCAAGCACACGACGAGATGAAGGTTGCTGCCAAAGATAAAAATATTTGGATTGTCGGCGGCGGAGATTTGGCAGGGCAGTTCTATGACAAGGGTTTGTTGGACGAACTGATTGTTCAAGTTGGTTCGGCCACTCTTGCTAAAGGTAAACCTCTTTTTCCGCGTCGTGTATTAAGCCCGGCTCTTTGTTTAGTATCCGTTCAGCAAATGGGGGTAGGGATGGCCGAACTACGATATGAGGTAAATAAAAAAGCTGGGCATGCGTCCGCCTCACAATGTGCTTCAGAACGATGAATCGGCCGAAGTATGTTGCCTAAGCGGTCATATTTAACCTTACCCAAGGCATTCGGCAAACGTGCGGACGTTTCGTCGAAACGTCCCTACCAAGAGCGGCAGATAGGGCGGTTTCGATGAAACCGCTTGCAGCGGATCGGTTCAGCGTTCGTGCGGACGTTTCGTCGAAACGTCCCTACCCCAGGCACTCGGCGGGTCTTGTTAAAACCAGATGCAGGTTGTTGATGAAGCGGGTTTGGAATCCGGCTTCGCAGTAGCAGAGATAAAAGAGCCATTTGCGCTGGAAGGTTTCGTCGTATCCCAGCTCCAGAAATTCCTCTTTCTTTGCCTCAAAGGCATACCGCCAGCGGCGCAGGGTTTCTGCATAATCGACTCCGATATTGGAAAGGTGCTCCACGGTGAAGCCGGAGTGTTTGGTCATGGCTTTTGAGAGTTCGGTGAGCGAGGGCAGCATACCGCCGGGAAAGATGTGTTTCTGAATCCAGTCGGGGTTGGAGCGATAGGCATCGTAGCGCTGATCCGGAATAGTGATGACCTGAAGCACAACCCGGCCATCGGGCTTCAGCAGGTGGTCGCAGGTTTCAAAATAGGTGCCGTAAAAGGCATGCCCCACGGCTTCGAGCATTTCAATGGAAACGATGCGATCGAACTGACCTTTCAGATCGCGGTAGTCGATCAGTTGAATATCAATGCGGTCTTCAAGGCCTTCCTCCGCCACCTTGTTTTTGGCGTAGGCAAACTGCTCTTCGGAAATGGTGATGCCTGTGACGCGGCAGCCGGTTTTTCTGGCGGCTTCGATGGCAAAGCCGCCCCAGCCGCAACCGATTTCGAGCACGTGATGTTCCTTGCGAATATCGGCCAGTGCAATCAGGCGGTGAATTTTATTCCGTTGCGCATCGGCCAACGATTCTTCCAAGGATTGGAAAACGGCGGAGGAATACATCATCGTTTCCTGATCCAGAAAGAGGCTGTAAAAATCGTTACCTAAATCATAGTGCGCATGAATGTTTCTGCGGCTGCCTTCTTTGGTGTTTTTGTTTTTGGCGTGGCCGACCATATTCACAACCCGTTTGGCAATGGCCGCAGAAAGCCCGCTTTTTTTCAGTGCTTCAATGTTGTGAATAAAAAGTTCCAGCACGCCGGGCAGATTGTCGCTGTCCCAATCGTTGTCGGTCCATGTTTCGCCCAGGCCGATGTTGCCGCCCAAGACAAGGCGACTGAAAAAGCGGTAACGGTTCACAATGATCCGGCTTTCGGGGGCATCGCCGCCGTAGTGCTTTTCAGTGCCGTCCGGCAGTTCAATAATCAGATGGCCCCAGGTCATATGCTGCAGATGCCGATCAAGCAGATTAAGGCATTTCAGTTCAAATGAGGTCGGTTGTATTGCTGTCGTAACGGTCATCATGTTCTCCCATCAAGTTGTCTTTCCAATGATGGTGTTCGTGTGAGACGGCTTTGGCTTACGAAAAACCGGCAGTTTTTTCTTATAGCAGAGCAGGGCGGCCTGCCAGAGAATGCGCGGCGTGGTCAGCGCTGCCGTGAAGGGATGTCTTAAAACCGTTTTCCAAAGGTTGGACGTCGTCAGTTCTTTTCCGGTTCCCCACATCGCCGCCACCATGATTTCCTCGTTTTCGCGAATCAGTTTAATTTCAATATTCAGCTGATCGCCCGGTTCGGAAAAAGAGAATTCATAGTGCCCGTCCATGTTGTTGAACGGGGAGACATGAAACGATTTTTTATCGGAGCATTCAACCGGATAGGTTCCGTCCGCTTCCATGATGTAGAGGTGACGTTCCTTAAAGGTATTGTTCACCTCGGCGACCATGCAGACCGGCCGGTCTGCGTCATCGAGGCAGAAATAAAAGCTGACCGGATTGAAGACTTTGCCGATGAAGCGGGCGACGGTGATCAGCACGATCCGCTCAACGCCGGAGAGGTCAACGTGTTCACTCAGCCGTTCGCGAAAGCTGCCGCTGTTTTTGAGATAATCTTTGTCCTGTAGACTGACCGGTTTCCAATGGTTGTACCCGAATCCTTTGACGGTTCGATCCAGTTCGGGGAGTTCGTCGAGATCGATGGCGTAGAAATAGAAGGGGAATGTCCAGCGGTGCTGCACCGGGGATTTCCGGGCATGCATTACGCTTCCGCTGTAGATTTTACTTTGCATCCTGTTCTGCGTAAGACCCCTCGTTTAATGGGAGTTAACCACGGAATACACCGAATACACGGAAAGCACAATGATCCGGTCTTTTTTTCAGTGTATTCAGTGTCTTCAGTGGTTCCATAATTTCAGTTGGTGGTTTGTGTTTTTAAAGTTCAATCCCGAAGGCCGCCGCCACTTCAACGCCCGACCGAACGGCATCTTCGTGAAAGCCGTTCCCGAAATAGCTGCCGGCAAACCAGGTGTGGTTCTGTCCGTTGAGTTCTTTCAGTTTGGTTCGACTGGCCAGCGCTTTGCGCGTGTACATCGGGTGTTCGTAATTAAATTCGCGAATAATCCCCTTCGGATCGTCGGGCAGATTGAGCGATACAAAATATTGCTGTTTGGTTTCCAATCCCTGGAGACGGTTCATGTGATAGGTCAGCGATGTTTTGGACCCTTCCAATCGTTGGAAGTTCCAGGAGCTCCAGACTTTTCGAAGCGGCGGCATGACCGATTCATCGGTGTGCAGCAGCGTGCGGCTTTTGGTGTAGTTCCAGCAACCGAGTGTTTGCTGCTCTGTGGCTGAAGGGTCCTTCAACAGCTTGATGGCCTGGTCTGCGTGCGTGGCAAGGACGACTTCATCGAAGCGTTCAGCTTCAAAACCGCCGAAAAATATTTCCACACCGTGATCGCGTCGGATGCCGGAGATATCCACGCCGGTCCGGATCTCAACGTTCGTCCACTCCTTTTTCATTTTTTCAATATACGAACTGCTGCCGCCCACCACCGTGCGCCACTGGGGCCGGTCTTTAATCGTGAGCAGTCCGTGGTTGTGAAAGAACTGCATAAAGCTGAGTGCGGGGAATTCAAGCATTTGTTCGCAGGGGGTGGACCAGATGGCGGAGCCCATGGGAAGCAGATGATGATTCATAAATTCGGGGCCGAATTTGTTCCGTTTTAAATAGTCTCCTAACGATTCATCCGCCAGTCCTGCATTATTCAGATCCTGTTGTGCGGTTTTAAAAAAACGAAGCGTATCGCGCACCATCCGGTGAAAGGCCGGCGAGATCAGATTTTTCCGCTGGGCAAATAAACCGTCGAGACCGTTGCCGCAATATTGCAGGTTGGAGGGGAGATCATGATAGCCGAACGACATATCGCTGTCCCGAAGTTCAACATTCAGTTGGGCGAGCAATTTGGTGAAGAGCGGATAATTCCGGTGGTTCATCACAATGAATCCCGTATCCACCGGTGTGCCCGCATCGGGGCCGTCCGGAAGAATGACGGTGTTGGTGTGCCCGCCAATTCGCTCGCTTTTTTCAAGGATCGTGACCCTGTGTTTTTGTTGGAGCAGATGTGCTGCGGTCAGTCCCGCAACGCCCGAGCCGATCACGGCAATGTTTTTTTTGTTTTCCATACTCATCAGTATTCTGATCCGTTCTGAAGCATGGCTTCTTTGATGGTGCGACTGCTCGGTTCTTCACCCAGCCAAATTTTGAAATAGGCATTTGCAAACTCTTCACCTCCGTTGAATCCAAACAGCTCTTCACACGCCATGAAGAAAATGCGCCACCGCCCGAACTGGAGCCGGGCCTCCTCAGTCCCGTACTGCTGCTCCAGAATGGCGATGGCGGCTTGGGAATTCTGATTAATCCGGTCCAGCCAGGCTCGTAGGGTTTTTGCGTAGTGCCGGCCATTGACCCGCCAGTGGCGCTCCACCTGCATGTTGGTGTTGGTCAGAGAAAGTAACGATTCCGAGGGCATCATTCCCTCTTTGAAAAAGTGTTCCGCCATCCAGTTAACCTCGCCGGAATCGTTGAACAGATAGGCGAGTTCGCGATGCACAAAGATGTGGAGGAACAGTTTTCCATCGAGTTTCAGCCATCCGTTTACTCGCCGCAGCAGCTCATGCCAGTTGCGCATGTGTTCAAACATTTCAACGGACACGACGCGGTCAAAACGCCGCGCAATGCTGAAGTCGTTCATATCGGCGGTAATGACTTCCAGATTCCGGAAACCGCGCGCATCGATAAACTTTTTCTGCGTGCGGGAATTGGAAACCGCCGTGATTTTTGAATTGGGAAACTGTTCCGCCATCCAAAGCGACAGCGAGCCCCAGCCGCAGCCGAGTTCGAGAATATCCATCCCGTCGACCAGTTCAGCGCGCTTGCAGGTGAGGTCCAGCATGAAGGCTTCCGAACCGTCCAACGTTGTGTCTGCCACCGGCCAATAGCCGCAACTGTATTTCAGGTGCGGCCCCATAAAGGTTTGGAAGAGTTCCGACGGCACTTCGTAGTGCTGTTCGTTGGCGGTGTCGGTGGCCACGGCAATCGGCGAGGCCGCCATCATACGGCTGAAGGCATAGTGTTCCTCCAGCTGATCTTCGTGCGAGGCTTTCGATTCCTGTTTCAGCCGGTCGCGCAGCAGTTTTCTGATTCCGGCCCGAATGGCGGTGTCCGGCATTTTCCCTTTTTCAGCAAGGTTCATTAAATCGATCATATTCAATCTCCGTTGCTGGGGGTTCGGACATCTGAGAGAAACCTTACAGCAGATCCATCGTTTTTTTTTATCACGCTATATTCTGATCCCGTCATGTTTTCGATGAAGCCGCTTGCGATGGATCGGCCCCGCGAGCGTGCGGACGTTTCGTCGAAACGTCCCTACCCAGAGCGGCGGGTAGGGCGGTTTCGATGAAACCGCCGGCGGTGGAGCGGCCCGGCGTGCGGACGTTTCGTCGAAGCGTCCCTGCCAAATTCCGCTTTTTAAAATTAAAGCGGAGATCATTTTTTCGGCCAGGGGATGAGCATCGAGGTGGTTTCCTGATAGATCCGATAGGCCTCGCCGCGTTTGGCCAGCGATTCGCGTTCAACGTGCGGAATACCGGTCAGCTTCATCAGGAAGATGTACATCGCAATCGGCCCGATCAGGGTCAAAAGGAAAAGAGGGGCGCCGATGCCGAGCAGCACATAGGCAAACCAGTGCAGCCATTCGAAAAAATAGTTCGGGTGCCGGGAATAATTCCAGAGGCCGTCGCGGCAGACTTTCCCGGCATTGGAAGGTTGATTCCTAAAACGGGCCAGCTGCAAGTCTGCGAGCCATTCACCGCCCATGGCGAGCATCCACATGGAAACCGCAAGGAGGTCAAACAAACTCAAAGCAGGTTCGGTCTTGGATGCGCCAGCCAGAAAGGGCAGGGCGAACAGAACCACCAGCAAAGACTGCGAGGTGAAAAAGAGGAAGAACCAGGCGTGGGCTTTGGGGCCCCAGTGGGCACGAAGGCGCTGATAACGCGAATCCTCTTTTTCGACCAGAATGCGGTCTTTCAGAATATAGAGCACCAGCCTCATCGACCAGATTCCGCCCATCGCACCGAGCAGGATTCTGCGCGGGAGCCAGCCTTCGCCGGCGATGGCGGCATAAATGGCCATGGCGCCGACGCCGGCCGTCCAACCGATATCCACCACACCGGCATCGTTGCGGATGACCTGAATGATCCAGAGTATGGAAAAAAGAATAAAGGCGCCGATAAAGCCGTTCAGCAGCATCGGTCCAAACATTGGAAGCTGATCCATCAGGCCCTCCGTTCAGCCAGAAGACGTTTTGGCGGTTCACGGATGTCCCAGACAATATGGAACCATGCAAGCATGCGCAGAATGAGATAGCTCAAATCAATTTCCCACCATCGGAACCCCTGGCGGGCGCAGACGGCATAGCGATGATGGTTGTTGTGCCAGCCTTCGCCCATGGCCAGCAGACCCAGCAACCAGTTGTTGCGGCTGTCGTCGTCGACTTCATAGCGTTTTTTGCCGTACATGTGAGCGACGGAATTAATGCAGAAGGTCACGTGATAGACGGCAACCGTGCTCAGGAAGAATCCGTAGAAAACAAACTGCCATCCGCCGACACCGAGGTTCGGGAAAAGTACGTTGAGGGCGCTGCCGGTGATGAGCAACAGAACTGCGAGTATGAATGCCGGGGCATAGGGATGGCGGTTCAGCCACAGCAGTTCCGGGTATTTTGAAAAATCTTTCACGCGTCGCAGGTCGGTTGTGCTGAGTTCGCGCTTCATCACCCATCCGATGTGCGCCCACCAGAATCCGTGATGACGCGGCGAGTGCACATCGGTTTCTTTGTCAGAATGTTGTTGGTGCATGCGGTGGTGGCTGGCCCACCACAGCGGGTCGCGCTGGGCGGCAGTGGTGCCGAGCACGGCCAGAATAAACTGAAAGGCCCGACTGGTTTTAAAACTCTTGTGGGAGAAATAACGATGATATCCCGCGGTCAGGGCAAAAACATGCAGGACATACATCAGTGCGAAGATAGTAAATGCGGGCCATCCGCCTTTGACGAAAAAAACACCAACACAGCTCAGATGCATGAACAGCAGGGGAAGGCTGAAGGATGAATTCAATGAAGCTGCGTTGGTGGGTATCGGTTTCATGATTCCTTTTTGATGGCGTCCTGAATACGTTTTTTCGCTTCGTCTGAAAGGTGAATATGGGTTTCCAGATCGCCGGCTTCTTCGTGTTCGAGATAATTGCGCATTCCTTTCTGCATGGTGATAACCTGACTGTGATATTTGCCGCACATGACGCACAGTTTGATATGCGCGAACATGGGCAGTCGTCTCCACCAGGGGAGCTCGTAGTAGCGATTGTTCGCCAACGCTTTTGCAACTTGTTTACATGCGATCATAGTAGTTCTCCATCAGGTCCTGGTCCACTTGGCTTCGAGGCAGCCCTTCAGCTGCGTTCTTGCGCGATGGAGCACGACCCACAGATTGTTCGGCTTCAGTTTCAATTCCTTACAAATATCTTCGGTGGACCATCCTTCCAGCTCCCGGAGCGTGAAGGCCTGGCCCATGGAATCCTTTAAATGCGACATGCATCCATAGAAAATCTCCCAGAACTCTTTTTGTTCATAGGCGTGCTTCGGATCGAATTTCCAGTCCGGCGGATGCTGGGTCGGGATGCCGAACGCCTTGAATTTAAGGCTGTCGAGAATCTCTTTGCCCTCGGTTTCATCCACGGCAATTTCCCGCGCGGCTTTGCGGATATAGTCAACGACTTTGTGTCGCAGAATACCGCGCAGCCAGTAGCGCACCGGCGTCTTTCCGTCGTAGCGGTCCAAGGCTTTAAAGCCAGCCAGAAATGTTTCCTGAACGGCATCTTCGGCGGCGGCCCGGTTGCGCAATCGCACGAAGGCGAACTGCATGAGGTAGTCTCCATGCTCGGCAATCCAGTTTTCGGGATTTGCTAATTCTTTATCATTCATGAATACAGTTTAATTCCGATGGCTGGAAATAACAATAGCGGCGGATGAAAGATTACTGCCGGGTTCTTAGCAAGGTTTTGAACCGTTCTTCGCGGAAGCTGAAAATGCGCTCAAGGGTTTTGCCGATGAAAAGTTTGTGCGCCAGTTTGCCGAAGATGCCGAAGGGCACTTCGTAGACGATGTGATCGATGAACCGCACGCCCTCCGGGCAGGGCGCAATACCGTGATAATGATACCAGAGTTTATACGGCCCGATCTTCTGCTCATCCACAAAGGAAGAGCGGGGAACGATATGTTTCAGTTCACTGAGCCAGGGTTGTTTCCCAAGTATTGGAATTTGCACACGGTATTCAACCAGCATGCCTTCGGTCATTTCCTCCGGAAGCTCGGTCAGGATCTCGAATGCCATATCGTCCGGCGTAATCAGATTCAGGTTGGCGGGGTTGCGAATGAAATCCCAGGCTTTTTCCAGGGTGGTGTTGACTACGGTTTCTTTATGCAGCGTATACATGTTCAAGTCCTTCAAGGTTTCCTGTGGTTGGAACTTCCGCGAGCGCTTCGGCCATTGCCTGGCTCACGCTTCCGGGGCGGATATTAGGGCCTGTTAACACTATTGCTTGAGTTTCGCAGGCAAGTCTGGCATGGTCTTGCTATGAAGATAACAAAAGCGCAGTACGACAAGATCAA
>JARNMJ010000008.1 GCA_029432795.1 Pontiellaceae bacterium B12219 | reverse complement strand
CATTGATTTCTATTTGAAGAATTGGTCTACCCATGCAAACCATCATACCATAACTTTTTGTAATGTAAATCTATTTACGGCTCAACACACTAGATCCGGGTCTACATTCGTTTCGTACAACTCCTCCATTTCCCTCACCCGGAAATACCACTGATCCGCCTCCACTTCCGGACGGACTTCTTTCAAAATCCCATTGTAGTAGTAATAGTTCTGACTGGTATCCGACACCAGAAAACAGCTGTGCGTGCTATAGGTGTCCCTGATTTCACCTAGATATTTTTTGATTTGTTCAACATCTTTTTCGCCGCCGATAATCCAATCGCGCACAAAGGTGTCCTGCGCCATCAGCGAGGAAATAAAGATCGGCCGAACCAAATCCCGCTGAAGTTCGGAATAGATATTATCGCTGGTGAGCGGAAGAGAACTGGAAACAATTTGTTCGCACATGGAAGTTCGTGCCAATTGATAACTAATCAACGTGGTCAACAGAAATCCAGCAACCATCATGGAACTGATTACAATGATCAGCTTATTTCGCCTGTTCTTCGTCATCCTGCTCCCGACAGGCTATACATGCATAGCCTATAAGTATTTAAATAAGGGCAAATCCGTCCACCGTTCGATAAATAAGCCAAATAAGCACGAACCCCGCCAAACTCTATTTATTCAAAGGGTTGAATGCACTGCAGACCGGGAAAGGCCTCAGAAACCCCCTCCGTATTTTTTTCCAAAAACAACAGTTTAATATTCGGCCCTGCATCAATGGTCAGATAGACCTCCAGCCCATCGGACCGCAACCGCTGCACCTGATGAATCGCCTCGATGGATTCGGACTGGAGATAAATCAACGGCGGCCAGGCCGACATCATCGTGGCATGCATCGCCAGCGCATTGTTCTCGGCCGTTTTTCCAAGGGTTGGAAAATCCTTCGCATCAATAGCGGCACGAATCGTTTCGATATCGCGGTTCGCCTGCGCGGGCCAGCTTTTATAGAGTTCCGAGGTCTGGACGGTGCGGTTCATGCCATCGCGCGATCCAACCGGCTTGCGTGCCTTGGAAATCTCAAGAATCCCGATCCGGAATTCCTTCCAATCCCTGGAAAGCGGTTCAGCATAGGAATCGGTTCCATCCGGATTCTCTCCGGCATTCCACTGCACAAAACCATCAAATACCGAGCGCGATGCACTTCCACTGCCGAGGCGCGCCAGCATCGAAAGCTTCTTTTTATCCAGCCCCCACCCTGCCAAATCATCCAGCGCCATCACCAGCGCCGCAAAACCGGATGCCGACGAAGCCAGCCCCGCCGCCGTTGGAATATTATTTTCCGTCCGCACCTCAAAACCGGATGTTCCCAAGTCTGGAAAAAGGTGAAGAAACTCCAGTGTTCGCAGTGCAAAAGAATCGTGCCCGTCCACTTTCAAACCATTGAGATATACCGCATCACAATCGGTCCGCCGTATTTCCGTCCGGGTGCCGAGCGCACCTAACGAAACCGAAAGGCTGGAGTTGATCGGCAGATTCAAATCCGCATCGCGTTTCCCCCAGTATTTAGAAAGGGCAATGTTCGAGGGAGCAAATGCGGAGCCGCAGGAATTAGGGTTATTTTTCGCGCCTGAAAGTATATTTTTTACAAATTGAGTTTGAATGTCGCTCATGAATTCCTTGTGATGTTCGCTAATTACAGGAATACAGTCCCATATGAAGAAAAGCAACGTCACAATCATCGCCGCCGCACTCATCATCATCCACGCAGTTATCTTCATGGCCCTTATCGGAAATAAGGGAGATAAAAAGCTGTCAAAAACACAGACGCCGCCGGCCCGAACCAGCCCAATTTCAGAGCCCGAGCTTCCCGATTTTGAAGTTCCGGACGTTCAGATTCCTGAAGCACCGCCACTGGCTCCGATGCCTGACCCCGTGGTGATGCCGGTTGAAATTGTGGAAATGAAACCCGCCGCTCCGCGCGAAACCATTGCCACAACAAGCGTTCGCCCCGGGCACCTCCGGGCCGACCGTCCGAACAAACGCACCAGACAGGTCTATCAGGAATTGAAGAACGACCCCTATCAGAGTGCAATCGTGGTGGATGCCCGCACCGGAAAAATCCTCTATGAAAACCGCGCCGCCGTTTATTCCTATCCGGCCAGCATCACCAAATTAATGACCATGCTGCTGGCACTCGAACAGATCGATGCCGGAAAAATCAGCCTGAACGACCGGGTCAAAATCACCCCCGAAATTGCCGGCATCGGAGGTTCCGGTGTTTATCTGGATGTGCGCGAATCCGGCGAATTTACCGTGGAAAATATGCTTCAGGCCCTCATGATTCATTCCGCGAACGATGCCGCCGCCGCGCTGGCGGTGCATACCGCCGGCTCGATTGATGCCTTTGTGGACATGATGAACGAAAAAGCGCGCCAGCTCGGCATGAATTCAACAACCTATCATTCCCCGCACGGGCTTCCGCCGGGCAACGGGCAGCAGCCCGACATCAGCACGGCATACGACATCGCAATTCTGAGCCTGGCCGCATTGCGCCATCCCCATACTCTGGACTATACCAGTATCAAACTCGCGTATCTGCCGCTATCCTCCATTCGAACCGAAAAATTCATGCTGGCCAACCGCAACGCTCTCGTCGGGAAAAATCCATACCAGGGTTGCGACGGACTCAAAACCGGTTATCACAATGCCGGCGGCTCTTCGCTGACCGCCACCGCCAAACGCGGAAACAACCGTGTCGTGGCGGTCATTCTCGGTTGCCCGAACAAAAATATCCGGGATGCGGAAGTTCGTAAACTGCTCGATAAAGGCTTTGCGGCCTTGGAAAATCAGTCGATATAGACGCCCTTTTCGCAGGAGTTGACAAAACTCTCGGCCGACGACTTCAGTTTTTCCCATTCCGTCCGTATTTTTTCGGCCTCGTCTTCGTCAATTTTCCCGTCGTTATCGATGGATTCGGTCAACACATCGAGCAGATCCGAAAATTCGCGCACCACCCGGCGGGTCATATGCAGCAGCGGAATCGCATCCGTTTCAGAAGTCGGCACGTTTTCCACAAAATAGCCGTCGGCCTGACGGCACAGCCATTCGATCGGCCCTTTATCGCCGGTCAGTTCATACACCCGGGCCAACCGGTCCAGCGGATTTCCCGCTCCGCTGGCATCGGCCGAATCGCTCGGCTGGCACCACTTGTAAATCAACGAGGTCGATAACCCCAGATCAGACGCCACCGACTTAACCCCCAGATCGCTGACCGATTTCTTCATTACTTCATATGAATCCATATTTGTTCTCCTTGTCGAACAGGTTTAAAACAGATGTTTTTTCGGAGCCATTACAAATGCGACCGGATTTTACAGTGGTTTCCAATGTTTGGAATCCTATTTTTCACCCTTCCGGACCTTGGAAATCGACCCCGCACAAGCTTGACCTGACGGGCATTTATGCGTAGATTCACCGCCTTTTGACCAAAAACAGGTAACTACAGGAGTACAAGGATTTATGAATGTTTCAGTTAAGGATGCCGGCACGTGCCGCAAGACCATGACGATCGAGATTCCGGCGGACAAAATCGCTGAAGAAAAAGCGGACACGCTGAAGGCCTACATCAAGTTCGCTAACATCCCGGGATTCCGTAAAGGCAAAGCACCGAAACACGTTGTGGCAAAAAAATACGCCAATGAAATCAACAAAGACATTCAGGAGCGCGTTCTCCCGAAATACTACCACGAAGCGCTGATGGAATCAGAACTCAAGGTGGTTAATGTGGTCGATGCCACCGATGTGGACCTCAAAGACAACGAGCCTGTTTCCTTCGATGTCACCGTTGATGTTGAGCCCGAATTCGACCTTCCGAAATATACCGACATTCCGGTAAAAGAAGAAAAAATCGAAGTCACCGACGCACAGGTTCAGGAGCAGATCGATGCCATCCTCAGTCAGCACGCAAACTACGAAGAAGTAACCGATAAAGCCATCGAAGCCGGCGATATGGGTCAACTGACATACGAAGCCACCACCGATGGAAAACTGCTGCAAGATACCATTCCGGAAGCCAAAGGCATCGGATCCGGCGAAGGCTATTGGGTTTCCGCCGACGAGCACGCTTTCATCCCGGGTATGGGCGAAGCATTGATCGGCCTGAATATCGGCGACAAAAAAGAAGTTGAAGTCACCTTCCCCGAAGATTTCATGGTGAAGGAACTTGCCGGTGTTAAAGCCCTTTATAACGTGGAAGTCACCGCAATTCGCGTACGCACCATCCCGCAGCTCGACGAAACGATCCTGAAACAGCTTCAGGTTGAATCCGAAGAAGCTCTGCGCAGCGTTATCCTTGAGCAGCTTCAGGCCCAGGCCGACAACATGGCTCTTGGCAAAAAGCACGAACAGATCGTTAAGTACCTCCTCAAGAAGACCAAACTTGAAGTTCCGGAAAGCGTTGTCAAACAGCAGACCCGCAACGTGATGTACGACATTGCCAACCACCGCATGCAGATGGGTGCCACGCAGGAACAGATTTCCGAACAGCAGGAAGAGATCATCAAGGAAGCGGAAGAACGCGCCCTTGAAAACGTAAAATTGCGTTATATTGGCCTTGGAATTGCTACAGAACTGAAGTTCGAAGCAAGCGACGTCGAAATTGATGAAGAGATTGCAACCATGGCCATTCAGCAGCGCAAGGATGCATCTGCCCTGCGCAGCGAAATGGAAAAGAACGGATCCATCAGCAGCGTCGGCGAGCAGATCCGCTTCAACAAGGCGCTCGACTACATGGTCGAAAACGCAAAAATCAAGTAAGGCCCGTAGAGCCGGATTGCAGGATGGATGGTTTATAGGATTGATGGGAATGCCCGTTGATCCAATACTCCATTCATCCACATATCCAACCCTACACTGGAGTATTCAGCATGAACGAAATTGCAAACTATCTGGTTCCAACCGTTATTGAGCAGACCGGCCGCGGCGAACGCGCGTTCGACATCTATTCCCGCCTTCTCAAGGAACGCATCATCTTTCTCGGAACCGCCATCGACGACACCGTAGCCAACCTTGTGGTGGCCCAGTTGCTATTCCTCCAGAGCGAGGATCCCGAAAAAGATATCAGTCTTTACATCAACTCCCCCGGAGGCGTTGTTACCGCAGGTCTCGCAATTTATGACACCATGCAGTTTCTGAAGTGTGATATTACGACGTACTGCATGGGACAGGCCGCCAGCATGGGTGCCGTCCTTCTTGCCGCCGGTGCTCCCGGAAAACGCTACGCTCTGCCGAACGCCCGCATCATGATTCATCAGCCGCTGGGCGGCGCACAGGGCCAGGCAACCGACATTCAGATTCAGGCGCAGGAAATCCAGCGCATCAAACAGATTCTCAACGGAATCCTCTCCAGCCACTCCGGTAAAAAGATCGAAGATCTGGAACGCGACACCGATCGAGACAACTTCATGTCTGCAGCTCAGGCTGCGGAATACGGCCTGATCGACGAAGTTGTAACCCACGCAAAATAAATGAAGAATGGATGATCCGGATCGTTCATTCGATCCACTCATCCAAAGGAATCCCCATGGCGGATAAACACAAAACTCCCGAATGCTCGTTCTGCGGAAAGAACGAAAAAGAAGTCCAGCGGCTGATTGCCGGCCCCGGCGTATTCATCTGCGATGAATGCGTAGGTCTGTGCGATGCGCTGTTGGGCCACCAATCTGCAGAACACAAAGACGATGAGCCCACGAGCTCCAAAGAAATCGGAGTGCTGGCTCCCCATGAGATTAAGGAAAAACTCGACGCCTACGTCATCGGGCAGGATATGGCCAAAAAAGTTCTCTCCGTTGCGGTGCACAACCACTACAAACGGATGTTTGCCGAGCTCGATGAAGACGGCGTGGAAATTGATAAATCAAATGTATTGCTGATCGGCCCGACCGGCAGCGGAAAAACCCTGCTGGCCAAAACACTGGCCCGTTCACTCAACGTCCCCTACGCCATCACCGATGCCACCACGGTAACTGAAGCAGGCTATGTGGGCGAAGACGTGGAAAATATTCTGTTGCAATTGCTGCAGGCTGCGGACTTCGATGCCGACCGCGCTCAGCGCGGCATCATCTACATCGATGAGATCGATAAAATCGGTCGCCGCACCGACAATGTTTCACTGACGCGCGACGTTTCCGGAGAAGGTGTTCAGCAGGCGCTGCTTAAAATTATCGAAGGCACCGTTGCACGCGTTCCGCCGAAAGGCGGACGTAAACACCCGCAACAGGAATACATCGAAATCGATACCTCCAATATTCTGTTTATTTGCGGAGGAGCCTTTGTCGGCATCGAAGACATCATCAAGCAGCGGGTCGACAAAAAGACAATGGGCTTTGGCACCACGGTAAAATCCAATGAAGAACAGTCGCCTAATTTTGTCACCATGAATGTCGAATCCGAAGACCTGCTTCGTTTTGGTCTCATTCCGGAATTTATCGGCCGTCTGCCCGTGGTCACCATGCTGCAGGAATTGACGGAAGAGGATCTGGTACACATTCTCACCGAACCGAAAAATGCCATGATTAAGCAGTACAAAAAACTGCTGGCGATGGACGGCGTGGAACTCGAATTTGAACCCGATGCTCTCAGATCGCTCGCCCGTATGGCCCTGAAGCGCAAAACCGGTGCACGCGGACTTCGTGCCATCATCGAACATCTGATGCTCGACGTGATGTATGAAGTGCCAATGCGCGACGATGTGACGCATTGCACGATTACACGGGATATGGTGGAACAGGGCCTCCACCCATTGGAAGGTCTCAAGCTGGTTGAGACGGAAAAGAAATCCGCCTAATCTTCCAATCCTTGGAAAAAGAAAAGCTTCGGGAAACCGAGGCTTTTTTTGTGTTCAGCAATCGGCACGATACGGTAGAATCTGCGTTCAACTGAACAACTCAAGTAAGGAAGACCTCACGGTGAAATTCGAACATATCCGACACAAGCCTCCCCGCGCTCTGACCGAAGACCGCCCCCTGATTGTGGCCTGCAGTCCCTTGCGGAGTAACGTCAACCTATCCACTATTTTCCGGACTGCCGGCTGTTGCGGCGTGAAGGAAATTATCGCCACCGGAAATGTGAAGCTGATTAATAAAATTGCACGCGATGGTGCAGAACACGTGAAGCTCACCGTAAAGAACAGCCTTCCGCCGGTTTTGAAAAAATTAAAGGCCGATGGGTTTACGCTCGTTGGGCTCGAACAAACCACCAACTCCACGCAGCTCTCGGAATATGCCTTTCCGAAAAAGACCGCGTTGGTGATTGGCTCCGAACGCGAGGGCCTGGCCGATGCCTGCCTCGCGCTGCTGGACGATGTAGTGGAAATTCCGGTTTGGGGAATGCCCTATTCCTACAACGTCGCAACATCAACCTCGATGGCGATCTATGAATACTGCCGCCAATATCCCGACGGATAACCGCCTTTATTTGATGGGTTGCAAAACAACAAAGGTAGGCAGTCCCTGCACACCGAAATAGTCCATCACGGCCTGGGTTTCAGGATCGGTTGGATCTTCCGCCACAAACTTGATGAAGGTGTATTTTTCCATCCGTGCTTTAACCATTTCATCTTTGAACGTGGTCTTTTCCATGGCCTTGCAGTTCTTGCACCAGCTCGCCCAGAAATCAATAAACACCGGACGGTCGTCTTCCCGGGCGGCAGCCAGCGCGGCTGCGAATCCCTCGTTGGTAGCGCCATCGATCACCAAATGACCTTCCACCTCGCCATTGGCAGAAATATCCTGCGGATTAAAAGCACGGTAACTCAGATTGCCGTAGTAGAGCGCAAAAAAGATGATTCCGACGCCGAATGCATATTTAACATATTCCATCCACTTTCCAGGCTTTGGAAGAAACGAGAGGCCCGCCCCCGCAAACGGCCACGGCAGCGCCATACCAATCCCCAACAGAAACGGAAGCGAGAGACCCGCCGCAGGATTGGCTTCATAAATGTTCGTGGCCAGCAGCAGCACTGCAATCACCACCGGGGCAACGCAGGCCCCGGCCAACAGCGCCGCGACAGACCCCATCGAAAGCGCAACAACAAAGCTGCCCTGTTTCTTCTGGCTGCCCATTCCGGATTGGAAGCGTGAGAAGTCGATATGAAATACATCGAACATCGCCAGCGCCAGCACCACAAAAATGGCCGCAATCGCGAGGTTAAACCAGGGATTCGCCTGAATGGTTCCGAACTGGGATCCCGTCAGCACCACCCCCACGCCTAACAGGCCGTACACCAATGCAATGCCAAGGCCGTAAACCGCACCCAATGCAAAACCGCGCCCTTTTGACCCGGCCTGCGCTCCGGCTCCGATAATGGCCAGATTGATCGGAATCATCGGCAAGACGCACGGCGTCAGGTTCAGCGCGAGCCCGCCCAGCAGAATAAACACAATCGTCAACAGCAGTCCCGATTCACGGACAAAGGCGACGGGGTCCGTCAGAAAAAGTTTAAAAGCATTTACCTTTTCGTCATCATAACCTCCGTTGTCGGCGGCATCGAGAAAGCTCAGAAAAGGTTCTGCCCGCATGTAACCGGCTTCCGTTCCGGCAATCGAAAACGATTCCAGCTCCACATTCCAATCCTGGGAAACTTCGGGCTCGTTTCCAAGGTTTGGAACCAGAGCCGTCTCATCGAGTTCAACTACTTTGGTTTGCGGAATAAAACAGACCTCATCGTTGCAGCCCCAATATTTCACGTGAATAGCAGCGGCCCCTTCGCCCTCCGGCTTCCATTCATATAAGGCGGTAAAGGAATCAGCAAAAACCGGCTTCGGATCTCCGGAGTTTGGATCCGTGATGCTCTGCGTCGGCGGGAGCGAGGTCACCTGCATTTCATTGCCCAGCGCATCCGTCACCTCGAAATGATCGGCATAAAGATAATGATCGGGCGGAACGGTTACATCCACCTTCACCTGATCCCCCTCCTGCCGCACTTCCACCGCAAAAGGAGAACTGAATTGAGAAAAAGCCGAAACGACAAAAAAGAGCAAAACTGAGATAGCTGACAATAATTTCTTCATGCAGAGGTTTCCTATTTAATGTTTCCTTCGACTCACTTGGGCAACTATAGTTCATTAGAAAAGTGGTAAAAGGATATATGAGTACAATCATTGCCCAGAAAAAAGCAGCTCTGAATATTGTTCAGCGCCTTCAGCAGAAAGGCTATAGCGCCCTTTTTGCAGGCGGTTGTGTACGCGATGAACTGCTGGGCCGCGAACCGAAAGACTACGATGTTGCCACCGATGCACGTCCTGAAGACGTGGAAGCCCTTTTTCCGAAAACGCTCCCGCTCGGAAAAGCTTTCGGTGTGATTGCCGTGATTGATGGAAAAGAAATGGTCGAAGTGGCCACGTTCCGCGAGGACATTGGAATTCACGACGGCCGCCGCCCGAAAACCATTCTGTTTTCCGCCGCCAAAGAAGATGCACTGCGACGCGACTTCACCATTAACGGAATGTTCTTTGATCCTGTAGAAAATGAACTGCACGATTTTGTGCACGGGCAGCGCGATATTGAACGACGCCTCGTCACAGCCATCGGAACCCCGAAGGAGCGGTTTCAGGAAGATCATCTGCGTATGCTGCGCGCCGTCCGTTTCACCCACAACCTCGGTTTCACGCTCGATCCGGATACCGAAGCCGCTATCCGTGAAATGGCGCACCTCATCCAGAATATCAGCGCCGAACGAATCGAAGCCGAACTGACCCGAACGCTGACCGACAGCGCGAAGCCTGGCGATGCCCTGAAACATCTGCACGAACTGGGATTGATGCAATACATCCTTCCCGAACTGCTTCCAATGGTTGGACAAAAACAACCTCCGCAATTTCATCCCGAAGGCGATGCCTTCGAGCATACCTGCCTGATGCTCAACCTCATGGCCGAAGAAAAGTCCGAAATAAAACCTGCCTATAATGCACGCGAACTGGCCTATACCGTTTTGCTTCATGATGTCGGGAAACCGGAAACCGCATCCTTCGGACCGGGGGCGGACGGGAAACCCCGCATTCGGTTTGACGGCCATGCCGCGGTCGGCGCGCGTATGGCGGAAAAAATTCTGATCCGGCTCAAATTTCCAAACAGTGAAAAAAAGAGCATCATCACCGCGATCGCCGGGCATATGCGGTTTATGGATGTGCAGCAGATGCGAACCTCAAAACTGCGGCAGCTGATTGGCGCGGCAACATTTGATCTGGAAATGGAGTTGCATCGCCTCGATTGCCTCGGCTCACACCGCCTGCTGGATAATTACGATTACGTGCGCGACTATCAGCAGAAAATGGCCGACGAACCGATTCTTCCCAAACCCTGGATCACGGGACACGACCTGATTGCTCTGGGCATCACAGATGGCCGACGGATTGGAAAGATTCTGAAAGAAACCTACGAGTATCAGATGGAAGATCAGTTCAGCTCCAAAGATGACCTGCTCGACTGGGTTCGCAGATCATACCAATCCGAGGAAGGCGGCGATGGCCGTACCGATTCCTGACATATTGCAGGCGATCGGCAGCAACAGAATGCCCAGGCAGTTCAACCGCCGCGAACCGAACAGCACCGGAATCAGGCCAATCCCGGTTCCGACGACCAGAATAAACAGTCCCGCCCAGCCCGTGACGGCATAGACCATCAGAATAATAATCAGCAGGGCCGCCGCCGAAATTTTCCGATAGCCGATCTTTCCAATCAGCCATAGGGTAAAGCGCGACATCGGCGAAAGCAGCAGGAAAGAAAGCGCTCCCGAAATGGCGATGCAACCGAGTGCGAGAAAATAGTCCCCCCATCCCTGCGGCTCATGCAGCCCTTTAATAATCCACGCTCCTCCACCGCGTGTCAGATGCAGTCCCGGCGCAAAAAACAGCAGCAGCGCTCCGGTGTAATACATCATTTTCGACACACCCTGACTCATCATGAAAACCCGCTCGTCGCGCTGCGCCGTGGCATGCCCGGCCAGCAGGCCGCCCACCCCGCCGGTCACCACCGGAAAGAAGGCGGCAAACCCGCCGCCGAGTCCACCGGCCGCCGCACTGCGGAGAATTACATCGCCATTAATCCCCAGCGTTTTATGAATTCGTTGTTCCGGAACCCGCACACCACTCACCATATTCAGCAAACACCAGGGCACCGCAAACAGACCGACAAAAGCAGGCATGATATTCTGAAAAGCAACCTCCACCGAAACCGGCGAGCGGTACAGCAGAATAAAACCCAGCCAACCGGACAGAAAAAAGGTCAGCAGCCCGGCGCTTAGCCCCTTCCAGGCATCAAAGAATTTACCCCAGCCGGACGGCCCGAGAGTTCCGCCCTTCGGCCATTCCGTCATCAGAATGAAGGCAATAATGACCCAGAGAATCCTATGCATATTGCGCATCAGCACGTAGTGGGCAACAGGCAGAAATTTCGGAGCAATCGGACCGACAACCAGCAAAAGCAAAACCACTCCGGCAAGCCCTCCGACACCGATCATCATAACGCCTTCGTAGCCGCGCCCGCTCATCAGATATTTCTGCCCGGGGAGAACGGTAAAAACGGCGCTTTCATCGGGAGCGCCCAGAAGCACCGAAGGAATGGTGTTGAGCATCGACCACCCACAGACCAGCCCGATCATGAATGGAATAACAATCTCACTGCCCACGGTCGCACCGGCATCCTGCGCGCCGTACAGCAGCATAACCGCCAGCCCCATCACGTTGTAAACATGCAGTCCCGGAAGTATGGAAATCAGACAGGAAGCCAAAGTGCCGGCAACAACGGAAAACATGACGGGCAGCAACATCATGTCCTATTCCAAAACCTCAAACCCGCCGACATCCACCGGCACCAACTCCAGTTTCCCTTTATACACCACAACCGGCGCCTCAATCCGAACCCGCACATCTTCATCCAGCGCATCGCGCTCTTCACCGCTGATATTTTTATCCCAGAATAGAGCCAGAATGCTTCCGGTTTCGTCCGACATCGGATAAATCACGCCCCCGGGAATAGACTGCGGCGGGCCGAGCACGCCCTCCGCAATCACCACCTCATCGGTCATTTCTTCCGTTATACTCCCTATGTCCAAACCCCGTACCACCACCGGCTCTTCAATTTCCAGGGGTTGGAAATCCTCGGCATTCCAGAGTTTCAATTGCAGCTTTTCCCGATAAAGCCCAACTGTTCCGGTGATTTCGACAGAATCGCCGGCTTCAACCTCGATCGGCTCTTTCAGCCAATGAACCACTTCCAGCGAACCGCTGGAATCGGTGAGGATAATTTTTGAGGGGGCTTTACTTCCCGCCTCGGCCTTCCAAACCTTGGAAACCGTTCCGAACACCGTAATCCGTTCATCGACCTGTTCCGCAGTAATATCCGCGAGGCGGAATTCGGAAATAAACCCATCCGCCACCGGCGCATCCAACACCTCAACACTGCGGGCCTGCATCCGAACTTCATGGCCGGCACCGACATTCAGGTTTCCGGTAACAGCAACGCGACTTCCAGCCCCTGGAAGTTTTTCAATCGTCGAGTCATTTGCAAAAACAGCCAGCGTTCCCGTTCCATCATCAATGACGTAAAGCTGCGAGCCGCTGCGCAGGTTCCGGGCATCGGATTCAAGCGTGCCCTCCACGCGGACCGTTGCAAAATTCATGACCGGCGAAATCTGATGAATGGAGACCATCGGAATTTCGGATTTTTTTGCATAGAGCTGCAGAAGAAAAAGGCCGCCGATGGCAACGACCACGGCCGCCGTGCGAAGTCGCTTCAGTCCCATTCGTTTTTCGAGCCGCAGACCGCAATGGGCGCAACGCGAGGCCGGTCCTGTAAAATGACCGCAGTGCGGGCACTGAACGTCATTTTTACCAGGAGCCGGCACCGTCATGCTTTCTCCTTAAAAGGCCCCGAACATCACACTGCCGAATGACGTGATGGGCGACGCTTCCCGAAGGTCATCAATCGCGGCGCGTACATCTTCCACCAGCAAAGTGGCTTCGTCGTAGAGTTTGGCATCGCGCACCAGTTTACCGAGCGTGCCTTCACCGGCATTGATGCTTTCTGTAATACCCCGTACGGCAACCATGGTTGCGTCGACGTTTTCATATACCGTGGAATCTTCCATGAGCAGCTTGCCCACGGTGCCCTCTCCGGCCGCAATGCGATCGGTTACACTCCGCAGGTTGGCCATAACAACTGCTGCATCGTCGTAGACCGAATCATCATTCAGCAGTTTACCCACGGTACCTTCGCCGCGGGCCACCTTATCAATCACAACCTGAAGATCTTCACTGATGGCGGTCATATTTTCATACATCGTATCGTCGTGCAGCAGTTTGCCGAGTGTGCCCTGACCGGATGCCACGGCATTGATCATCTCCTGCAATCCTTCCACGGCTTCGCCCAACTGCTGAATCATATCCACCGGTTTTCTGCCGATAATGGTAATATTTTCTCCCAGCACGGGCGCATCGTCCGGCCCCTCATAGATCTTTAGAATTTTTCCGCCCAGCATGGAGGCGTCCACCACATCAATCTGGTAGCCGTGCCGGAGCGTAACCGGAAGATCAAGTGTCACATAGACGTGTACGCGATTATCTTCAAGCGTCGTCTGCTTTACCCGCCCCACATTCATACCCCGCAGATACACCGCATCGCCCTCCCGCAGTCCGCTGACTTCGGTGAAGACAAATTCATAGGAGTGGCTCTCGCTCCACAGTTTTTCATGACTCAGAACAATCGTGAAAATACTCAGAGCGATGAGCACGGTGAACATGAAGAGGCCCACCAGAATTTCAACACTGATTTCCCTCGTGAATTTATTCATGGCTCATCGTTTCCCATTTTCCTTTTTTTGTAATGTACTGCGAATCGAGAAAACTCTTCACGGTTTCATTTTTCGACTTCATGAAGTCTGCCGGAGTTGCATTTTCAACAATTTTTCCCTTATGCAGCATCATGATTTTCGATCCAATTGCCAGCGCACTATGCAGATCATGCGTAACAACAACGCTGGTTATACCCAGTTGTTTTCGCATATTCACGATTAAATCGTCGATTCGTCGGGAGGTGACCGGATCGAGTCCCGAGGTCGGCTCATCGTAGAGCACGATTTGAGGATCCATAATAATGGCGCGGGCCAGTCCGGCCCGCTTCTGCATTCCTCCGGAAATATCGGCCGGGAATTTATCTCCCGCATCATCCAGCGACAGCAAGGCCAGCTTTTCATCTACCCGGCGCAGGATTTCCGTATCATCCAGCTTGGTATGTTCCCGCAAGGGCAAAGCCACATTATCCCGCACGCTCATCCACTGCAGCAGGGCCGCACTCTGGAACAGAACCCCGAATTTAGAACGCATATTCTGCAGCTCACGGCGCCCCAGATCGTTGATCACTTCTCCCTCAATGGAAATTGTTCCGGAATCCGGACGCATCAATCGAATCATATGCTTGAGGGTTACACTTTTACCGGCTCCGGAAAGGCCGACAATCACAAAGGTCTCCCCTTCGCCCACCTCGAAGCTGATATCATCGAGCACCTTTTTGCGCCCGAGCACTTTAGTCACATTATCGAAGCGGATCATATGTAGAACAACCTCGTAACCATATAGCCCACGACCAGAATAACCAGAAACGAAATAATCACGGAGCTGCGCGTGGCTTTGCCGACGCCAACCGCGCCTTCCGTCGTCATAAACCCCTGATGACAGGATACGGTGGTAATAATAATTCCGAAAATGAATGCTTTAAACAGGCCGACATAAAGGTCCTTATTCGTGGCAAACTGCGTGGCGTTGTCCATATAGGACGTCACCGAAACACCCAGCTGAGTGGCCCCCACAACGGCTCCGCCGACAATACCCAGAATATTGGTATAAACCGTCAGCACCGGCATCATCAAGGCGAGCGCCACCAACCGCGGCATCACCAGAAAACGGTTGGGATTAATACTCATGACTTCCAAAGCGGAAATTTCTTCGGAGACCGTCATTGTGCCCAGTTGCGCAGCAATCGCCGAGCCCACACTGGCCGCAATAATCAGCCCGGTCATAAACGGTCCCATCTCACGAATCATGGAAACAGCCACGGCCGACCCGATATACACTTCCTGGCCGTATCGCCGCAGCTCCAGGCCGGTTTGCAACGCCAGAATCATCCCGGTAAACAAAGCCACCACAGTGATGACCGCCAGACTTTTAATGCCCGTAATGAACAATTGCGTCACGGTTTCATGGCGGCTCCGCTTTCCGAATGCAAACTGAACAAACCACGTTGCTTCCAACAGCATAAACATCGCATGCCCGGTGTTATGAAGTATCTGTATAATCCGGCTGCCTATCCGTTCAGCAGAACGAATAGGGTAGCTCATATAATCTGTAAATAAACGGGCTATGGCTGCTCCTCCTCATCGCCGACCCACATAAACAGAATGCGATAGCGACGATTGTTCCCAGTCTTTTTATAGCCCGCCACGCCTTTGAGCAAGCTCCATTCAAAGTGCCCGAGGCTCTTCTTCTGGCGATAAACGCCCCATAATACATTGTGCCCGGTTTCGTCCTCAACATGCGTCCGCGTGTACAGCGTCCACCACGCAGCCCAGTTCCGCTCAATACCCGGCGTATTGCGCATCGGCCAAAGTTCCAGGGTTCGGAACCGCGATTTATCATCCACACGGTCCCAGCTCATGAGCGGCCAGATTTTCCAATAGTTGGAAAGCACATCGCCCACTGCGTGCTCCTTCGTTTCCTGGGTCACGACATTTTTCTGGGTATAAACGAACGGGATAATTTTTTTACGGGATTGATCATAGGTGGCATAGCGGGATGTATTATTCCAGAAGAAGGGCCAGATCATGTATTGCTTGGTCAGCGCGGCCATCGATTTCTTTCCGTAGAACGGCCAGAAAATCCGCTTATCCATCATTCCATCGGCCAGCTGAATAAATGGCCAGGGCGCATGAACAATCCACTGATCGTCACTGGTCATGTAGCGGAAAAAGGGAGGAATCACCCAATAATTATCCGCGCGCTCCGTGTTTATTTTTCCATAGATTGGAAACAGGATAAAGCCGCCGCCGGGATTTCGTTCATGAATATAGTCCACCGTGCTGTAAAACGGCCACATGTAATATTTTTTTACAAATTCCCCCTCGAGCGTGTTATTCGCATAAAACGGGAACACGCGAAAACGGTATACCTTGTCACCGACCGCTTTTGAGCCAAAGGGCCAGAACACCGTGATGGTATGCACTTCATTAATATCAGATGTTCCATAAAACGGAAACAAAACGAAGGTCACTTTATCCCGGCCCAGAAATTCATAGATGGTTCCGCCGAAAGGGAAAACCGCCAGATAATCCTCGCCGGCTGCTGAAGTTCCTTGGAAATAAAACGGCACAAGCCAGTTTCGCTCGCGATCCGTGTCCGGCGAAAAATCAGAGGAATAACCGAAAAACAAAAACCGGCTGTACTGTTCCTCTTTAAATCCCTTTTTAGTGTAAAGCGGCCAGAGGTAATCCTTTCGCCAGCGCTCCGGCTCCGTTGAACTGGAATAAAACGGACGCCAGGCATAGAAAGTTTCGTTGCTGACCGAAATATTCGTATACAGCGGGTCGCCATCCACCTGCGCCAGCGCCGACACGGATAAGAGCAGCGAAAGACCGACTGAAATAAAGCGCATCATTCATACCTCAACGCGTCAACCGGCTCCATACGCGCGGCACGGAATGCCGGAAGAACACCTGCAAACACACTGAACAGCAAAACGATCAGGCAGACCGAAAGCACATCTTCAGGCGTGGTACGCGAAGGCATCTGGCTGAACTGGTAAAACTCCGCCGCCATCAGGTTCGGATTGAACTGCCGCATGAAATTCAGAATACGGTCGAGATTGCCGGAAACCCAGATTCCGAGAAAACCGCCCAGCACACAGCCGAAGGCCCCTTGAATAATGCCTAGAAAAAGAAAGATGCCGACAATTTTTCCCGACGAAAATCCCAACGCTTTCAGCAGTCCGATTTCACCCGTTTTCTGCACCCCCATCGTAATCAGGTTAATCGTCACGCAGAACGTCGCAACCAACGAAATAAAACAGAGCAGCAGAAACATCATATTTTTTTCCACCGCCAGTGTACTCAGCATATTCTGGTGAATATCAATCCACGATCGGATCGTCAGAAAACGGAACCAGCTCAAGCTCCGATCCTCCATGGAGGCTTCATCCAGCTTAGAACGAATCAGCGCACCGGTCGCCGCAACGTTATACGGATCATCCGTAATAATACGAAGCGTCTGAACCCCCTGCTCCACCGCAAAAACATCGCGCGCCGTCGGAAGCGACGAAATCATAAACTGCGAATCGACCTCATACATATCCACCGAAAAAATACCCGAAACCGTCAATTCCGCCGGCAGCCGGATTTCGTCTTCACTCACAAAACATTGCGGTGAATACACCGTCAGTGTATCGCCCACGTGCGTGCCCAGCTGCATCGCCAGCCGACTGCCCACCACCACCGTTTCATCGTCGAGCGGCAGTTCGCCCTCAGTCAGATAAGCCTCAATGTCGGAAATATCTTTTTCCAAAACCGGGTCAATACCGCGCAGCACGGCCGTGATCGCCTGGCCGTAGCGGGTCATCATCACAAATCCCTCCACCGCCGGAGCAGCAGCCTTGATTTCCGGAATTTCCTCCAAAACTTCCAGTACCGGATCCGGAATAAAAGCCGACTGTCCGCGCGTCGAGATCTGGATATGAGAATCCAGTTTAATCATGTGCTCCTTATGCACATCATCAAATCCGGTCATCACCGAAAGCACCACAATCAGGACCGCCACACCGAGCATGATCCCCAGCATCGTCAACACCGTCACGATCGATACCATCGATCGTTTCGGCTTCAGATATTTAATGGCCAGAAAAAGTGAAATAGGCAGTCTCATCAGGTCTCCATAAAAGTAAGCCGTGGATTTTGACAAACCCCGCCCAGAAAGCAACGTTTTCCAAAGATTGGAAATCGGCCTAGATGTGATCCACCACATACTGCTTCACCAGATCGACATCGTTGGCGATGGTGTCGCAGCGGGTTTCGGCATCGGCCAGCGCGTCGAGCGTCGGATGGTGCACCGCTTCGCCGGTGGCATCAATGATCGCCTGCGTGAACTTGGCGGGGTGCGCCGTGGCAAGGCAAATGGTTGGTGCTTCCGGTGATCGGAACTGTTCAGCAACCAGGACGCCGACCGCGGTGTGCGGATCGAGCACATAGCCACATTCTTCTTTATAGCGTTTGATGGTTTCGAGCGTTCCGGCGGTATCACCGCGTCCCGCCACAAACAGATCATCAACCACAAAGCGATCGTTCAACGAAACCTGCAACGCACCCTTTTGCGTGAAGTCGTTCATCAATTTAACCAGCTTTTCGGCATTGCACCCGACTTTATAATAGAGATAGCGCTCAAAGTTGCTGGCCACCTGAATATCCATCGATGGGCTGATGGTTGAAACCGCTTCCGCTTTTCCGTAAATGCCGGTATTGAAAAAGCGCGAAAGAATGTCGTTTTCGTTGGTGGCCAGAATCAGCTTGCTGATCGGCAGCCCCATCTGCTGCGCAATATAACCGGCCAGAATATCGCCGAAGTTGCCCGTCGGCACCGCAAACTGCACGGATTCGGCACCGGTTTTTTCCAGCGTCCGGAATGCGGAATAAAAATAGTAGACGGTCTGCGCCAGCACGCGCGCCCAGTTGACGGAGTTGACCGAACCGAGTGCATGCTCCGTTTTAAACGGCACATCGCCGAAGGTGGTTTTCATGATATTCTGGCAGTCGTCGAACGAGCCATCGACCGCGAGATTGAACACGTTGGCATCGAGTACGCTGGTCATCTGCTTTTCCTGCAGCGGGCTGGTGCGCCCTTCCGGATGCATAATGAAAATATTGATGTTCGGCTTACCACGCACACCGTGGATCGCTGCGCTGCCGGTGTCGCCGGAAGTGGCGCCCAGAATGTTCAGCTTGCCGCCGCGCTTTTCCAGAATGTAGGCAAAAAGGTTGCCGAGAAACTGCAGCGCCACATCTTTAAAGGCCAGCGTCGGCCCGTGAAAAAGTTCCAATATCCGGAAATCGCCCACTTCGACCGACGGACAGACTTCGGGATGTTCAAAGGTGGCATAAGAATCGTTAATCAGTTTTTTAAGGTCTTCGGCCGGAATATCGGTGGCAAACAGGCTGATGACCTCAAAAGCCAGCTCGGTGTAGGAGAGTTTCGACCAGGCGTCTAATTTGTTTCCAATGTCTGGAAGCGATTCCGGCAACAGGAGCCCTCCATCCGGCGCAAGCCCCGTCATAACGGCATCCTGAAATTCGATGGGCTCCATCTGCCCGCGTGTACTGATGTATTTCATAACAATTCCTCAAAAAAAATCAGGCCGGATCATTATTCACAATCCGGCTTCTTTAAAGATAAAAGTTTGATATTCCTGACCATTTGCATCTCCTTTATAAAGGATACCCAAACCGCATCTCAACCGAAACGGCGAATGCAAATATATGCATAAATCAAGCATCTGTATCGCTTCCTGATATGTATAAAAGCCGAAGATTCATTTTGCCTCTCCACGGTCCGAGCGTTAGCTTGTTGACCGCTTTACCGACTTAGGAACCTTGCTATGAATACGATCAAAAAAATTGAAGAAACTGCAGACCAGCTGATCCCGCTCTATACCCAGGAAGAAACGGACCTGCCGGACCGCCCGCTCTGGGCCCACCCCGAAATCGATCAGGTGATCGAAGCACTCCGTCTGCTTTCCGATGTTCTTTTTCCGGGACGCCATATTCCCGAACCGGCCTGCTTTAAGAGCTTCTTTATTAAACAGCTGAAAAATACGGCCGAGATTCTCGAACAGGAAATTGAAAAAGCCCTGCCCTTCCGCTGGATGGGAGCGGCCTATCTGCAAGACGAAAAAACACCGGTCGACAATCTGTTTGCCGCCTCCACCGAAATCGTGAACACCTTTCTCTCAAAGCTCCCGGAAATCCGGACGTTGTTAGTGGAAGACGTCAAAGCCGCCTATAACGGCGACCCGGCGGCCCTGAGTTATGCCGAAGTCAAACTGGCCTATCCCGGCCTCGTTGCCATCACTTCGCACCGCATTGCACATGAATTCTACAAATTAGATGTTCCTCTGATTCCCCGCATTATGAGTGAATACACCCATTCCCTCACAGGAATCGACATCCATCCCGGAGCCTCCATCGGCAAAGGCTTCTTCATCGACCACGGAACCGGCGTGGTGATCGGGGAAACCTGCCATATCGGCGACAATGTGAAGCTGTATCAGGGCGTCACCCTTGGTGCAAAAAGTTTCCCGCTCGACGAACACGGCCGGCCAATTAAACACATTCAGCGCCACCCCACCGTGGAAGACGATGTGGTGGTCTATGCCAACAGCACCATTCTCGGCGGCGATACGGTCATCGGTAAAGGCTCCACGGTGGCCGGTAACGTTTTCCTGATGAAAAGCACTCCGCCCCGCAGTCTGGTCACACGAACAGAAGAAGGAACCGTCATCCGCACCCGCGAGGTGCACGGACACGGCATGGGCATTTAGAGAACAGATTCTGTTATCCGGGTAATTCAATCCAGAAACAGCAGTCCTGGCCGGCGTTGTCATCGACGCCGAAACGGGCCTGATGCGCACGGCAAATATCAGCAACAATAGCCAGCCCCAGGCCCACACTCTCGCCATTCTTTCTGGTTCCCCGCATAAAAGGTCTGAAAATCCGAGCCTTTTGCCCGGGCGTCAATCCCGCACCGGAATCACTTACGGAAATCCGTATCACCCGCGAATCCGGCCGCATAATCCGAATTAAAATTTCCCCCTTTTCGGGCGAATATTTCAACGCATTATCAAGGAGGTTCGCTAACGCCTCGCGCAGCAAATCCGGAATCACCTCCGCCATCATCGATTCTTCTGTAGCCGACAACGCGACTGAAATTCCCTTCAGCTCACCAATCACCTGGGCCTCGCGAACCACATCTTCAGCAATGGTATTGATTGACACCCGTTTGCGGCACTCATCGAGATCTCCGGCAGTTCGGGCCAATAGCAGAAGCTGATCCACCGTCCGGTTCAGACGGCCGGCATCTTCAAGCATCCCGCCGATCACGGAACGATATTCCGCAGCCGACCGATCATGCTTCAAACAGACCTCCCCGCTGGTCCGAATGGCGGCTAATGGGTTTCGCAGCTGATGTGACGCATCGTAGTTAAACCGCTGCATGCGGTCGAGCAGGGTTTGATAGCGGTCAAACGTCTGATTCAATGTTGCAGCCAGCCGCCCGATTTCATCTTCCTGATTCACCACGGCAATCCGGTCATCCAACCGATCATTACTGATGTGCTCCGCCTGCAGCAACAGGTCACGCCAGGGGCGCAGCAACCGCCGCGAAACAGCCCAGGCTCCCCCAAGACTCACCGGCAGAAGTATGGCCATCACAATCAACACCACCAGCATTTCTTCGAGTTCTTCGTCCAGATTACCGTGGTTCATCCAGTATTCGTAAAAGTCGTAACAGAACAGGACCAACGCAATTAGAAAAAAGTTAAGCATGGTATGCGTAGCCACCCAGGCAAAGACCCGCACTCGAATGGTACGCTTTTTCATTCGGACTCCTTCAGCACCAGACCGACACCCCGAATCGTGTGCAACAGAGGGGCTGCTCCATCGGCCTGCAGCTTCTGGCGCAGCCGCGACACATGCACATCGAGTACATTTTCCATCGAAGCCATGGCCGAACGGACATTCCAGACTTCCCGCTGAATCATATCACGCGTCGCCACTTCTCCGCGAAGCGACGCCAGATAGGCCAGCAGATCAAATTCACGCGGCGTCAGGTCCAGAACCTGCTTTCCGCGTGTAGCCGTTCGACTGGGCAGATCAATCTTCAAATCCCCGACTGTCCGCTGCAGCTGAACGCGTTCAAGGTGGCGTAGCTGAATGCGAATACGGGCCAGCAGCTCTTCAAAAGCATACGGTTTCACCAGATAGTCATCCGCCCCGCTCTCCAGGCCGCCGACCCGATCGGATATGCTCGAGCGCGCCGTCGTGATAATAATCGGCAATTCCGCATACCGGGTGCGGATGGTCGCAAGCAGATCGCCGCCATCGCCATCGGGCAGCCCCATATCCAGCAGCACCAGTGCCGGCAGCTCTTCCTGCAGGATTGTTTCCGCATCCCGAATCGATTCAGCCAGCCGGCACGCATAGCCCGCCTCTCGCAATCCCTGCGCAAGGCGCGCCGCCAGACTGGCATCGTCCTCCACAATTAACAGAAGGTCTTCCGTTTCTCTATTCATAGGTTTGGTTTCCAATGGTTGGAAAGCTAGCACCCGGAACCCGCTGCCACAATCTTCTTAACCTTACGGTCTCTTCAGGTAGATCCGCTTGCGGCATACCCTCGAAAGCCGCACCCTGCTCTTCATGAAAACACATCGATTCGCACGCTATATCGTTCTCGCCGGGCTGAGCCTGACCTTCGCCGCTTCCGCCGAAATCCAGCAAGCCGAAGCAACCGCGGACATCCGGTTTAAAGGGAGCTCCACACTGCATGGGTTTGAAGGAAAGGTGAAAACCAAGCCCTTTCTGCTCGCATTCATCAGCGAAACAACCAACAGCCCGATGCGGGTCTCCGGCACAGCCTCGTTCAACGTTCTGGAAATGTCCACCGGCAACGGCAAACGCGATAGCAAAATGCGAAAAATGCTCGATCAGGAACAATTTTCAACCATCACCGGAACCCTGACCCATGCCGAACTTCCAACCATTGGAAACAGCACCGCCTCCCTGCACCTCCGCATTCGGGAGATCGAACAGGACGTCCCGGTCACACTGTCGTACCTGGAACGCGTGGACGATCTCGTCACCTTCAACGTAACCTTCAACGTCTCTCTGGAAGCATTCGACCTCAAAGCCCCTTCCGTCATCGGCCTCATCCGCGTTAGCGACACCGTCGAAATCGATTGCTCAGTAACAGGAACCCTCCAATGAAAACCTACATCCACCATATCGCATCTGTTTTGCCCCCCTATTCCTACCGCCAGGATTATGCCCGCGACCGCATGATCGGCTGGATGCCCGGCAAGCGCAACCGCCGCCTGATCAAAGGTATCTACGACCACTCCGGCATCGACACCCGCCACAGCGTGTTGCCCGATTTCGGCCCCACCCCGGAATCCATCCTGTTCCACGAAGATGAAAACGGCCGGATGATCGAACCGACCACCCATGAGCGCAACCGCATCTATGCCGAATGCTCTCGTAAACTTGTTGTGGAAGCCGGACGTAAAGTTCTCAAAAATGCTGAAGGATTTTCGAAAGAAGACATCACCCACGTCATTACCGTTTCCTGCACCGGCTTCTACAATCCCGGCCCCGACTTCGATCTCATACAGGGCTTGGAACTTTCGGACAACACCGAGCGCTACAACCTCGGCTTCATGGGATGCTATGCCGCCTTTCCCGCCCTGCGCATGGCCGACCAGTTTTGCCAGGCCCGCCCCGACGCCGTGGTACTGGTGGTCTGCCTTGAGCTCTGCTCGCTGCATCTGCAGTTTCAGGAAGAAGCTGACAGCCTGCTGGCCAACTCCCTGTTTGCCGACGGCGCCGCCGCCGTACTCGTCAGCGCCCGCAAACCGAGCGCCGAGCGCCCCGCCCTTGCGCTGCACGCCTTCTCCTCTGCTCTCGCCACCGAAGGCGCCACCGATATGGCCTGGGAAATCGGCGACCGCGGATTCGGCATCCGCCTCTCCACCTATATCCCGAACATCATTGCCGAAAACATCAACGGGATCATGGAAGGCGTGCTGAAATCCTCCGCGTGGAATCTCGACGACATCCGCAGCTGGGCCGTGCACCCCGGAGGCCGCTCTATTCTCGACAAAGTGGAAACCGGACTCCGGCTCGACGAGCACATGCTCGCCGATTCCCGGGAGGTCCTGCGCGAATACGGCAACATGAGCAGCGTCACCGTACTGTTTGTGCTCAACCGGATTCTCAACCGAAGCAATATTGAAGCGCCCCACCCCGTCTGCGCCATGGCCTTCGGCCCCGGACTGACCATCGAAACCGCGCTGATGGAAGTCCTGCCGGCCATCGCACCGAATCGTAAAAAAGAAACGGCCCGCCATGTCGAAATTCTCTCTGCATAAAACCCTCCAACGATTGGAAATCCTGCTGATCCTTGTGATTGCAGCCGTCTCGGTCTATTTTACGATGAACCTGGGCATCGAGCAGGACAACGAATCGATGCAGTCGAACGAGGCAAAAAGCGACCCGGCCTATGCCCTGCTCAAACAGCACTTCAACTCGCAATATGAGCTGATGTTCACCATCACCCGCCCGAACGTATGCGCGGCACCCTTGGAAAACGACATCGAATGGCTCCGATCGTTGGAAGGCGTGCAACAGGTTTATTTCCCGCCGCGGGAAACCGCAACCCCCGGCTTTATTTCCGCCGACCGCCAAACGGCCGGACTGTTGATTACGCTGGATCCCGAACAATCCCGGGAAGGACGGATGCAGCTGCTCGAAACCCTGCGGACCGAGGCACCCGACCGGATCGAGGGCTCGGTGCATCTGGTCGGACTCCCGCTGGTGAAAGAACGCGTGGCTCATCACATTGCCCACGATCAATCGGTGGTAATTCCATTATCGGTGGTTGTCATGATGCTCATGCTCGCCGTTTTATTCCGCCGGCCGGCCGGCGTGGTGCTGCCGATGTCAGTTGTCGGTCTGAGTCTGGCATCCACGCTCGGCATTTATGCCGCATGCGGACTGGAGCTCAACAGCATTACCTCCCTGCTTCCGCCCGTGGTTATCGTACTGTCGGTTTCGGTTGCCGTGCACCTTTTCGAAGCCTGGAATCACGAAGTCATCTCCGGTGCCCGTGGTGAAGTTGCAATTTCGCAGGCCGTTTCCAAGATTTGGAAACCTTGCGTCTTTACAGCAGCAATGACCGCCGCCGGCCTGCTGTCGCTCTGCATGAGTCCCATTCCGGCAGTCCGGCTCTTCGGCCTTTTTTCCGCCATCGGCGTTTCGCTCTCTGTGATCTTTGCCTTCATCATACTGCCGATTGCCCTGCGCCGGGCCAAAGAGCAATCCATCCCGGCCAAAGCCCCCTTGATGAACGGCTTCCTTAAATGGGCCGCGGAATTCCCCTCCCGCCATCCGGTTGCCATTCTTTTAACCACCCTGCTGATTTCGTTGATCAGCATCGGAGCGGCCACAAAAATTCAAAACAACACCGACCTCATCCGATTCTTCAAAAAGAGCGACCCCACCTATATCGCCCACAACGCAGTCAACCGCACCATGGGCAGTGTTCGTTCGATCGATCTGCTGATGCAACGGGCGGCCGGAGCGGCGTTTAATCCGCTTGAAGACATGGCGGCCCTGTCCGGCTTCCTCAAAAAAGTTGAACAAATTCCCGACGTGGTTCGAGTCGATTTCTCTCCCTTCATGGCGCAGTTTGTCGCCGACGAAGGTCGGCTCGTCCGCGCTCAGGTTCACCTGGGTGATATCGGCTCGGCCCGCGCGGCGGAAATCAACGATCGGATGATGGAACTGGCCGGAATAGAAATGGGCGACGGCTGGTCCGTCGAGCCGACCGGCGACTATTACCAAATGGTTCGCGACTCGAATCAGCTTGTGGCCACCCTGCTCAAAAGCTTCGCCCTCTCCCTCTTTGTAGTCATGGGCTCAACCTGCCTGCTTTTCGGTTCAATACGCGTGCTGATCCCCGCCTTCATTCCCAATATACTCCCCGTCATCTGGGGAGCCGGACTGATGGGCCTGCTCGGCATTGATCTCAGCACCGGAACCACCATGGTCGCTGCCGTGGTGATTGGGCTGGCCGTGGACGACACAATCCACTACCTCCATCATTTCCAATCCTTCAAACATCTGCCCATTCGCGAAGCCACGCGCTCCACCACCCAACGGATCGGCCATGCACTGACAGCCTCCACCATCGTCCTCGTCGGCGGATTCTGGATGGGTGCCTTCGGCAGCTTTATTCCCACCAACACCTTTGCGCTTTTAACCGGCTGCATGATGATCTCCGCACTCCTCTGCGACCTGCTCGTGCTGCCGGCCTATATGATTCTTACCCAACGAGGCTCAAAGTGAACACACTCAGCTACAGCATGTCCCAACGCCTTGTTGCGCTTTCTTACGGCATCACCTGCCATCTGATTTTTGCCGCCGCCGTCGTCAGCATGGCACTGGCCCTGTTTTCCGGCATGCGCATCGGGATCGGCCCGTTCCGCGGCTGGGCCAGTCTGTCGGCCAACGTTGCACTGATGGCCTCATTTCCGCTGTTTCACTCGTGGTGCCTCTCTCCGAAAGGCCGCCGGTTTATGAGCAAGCTGGTCCCGCTCGGAATCGGCCCGAAACTTTCGTGGACCGTCTTTGCCACCATCTCCTCCCTGCAGTTGCTTTCCGTTTTCTGGCTTTGGTCGCCCTCCGGCGAGGTCTGGTGGGAAGCTTCCAAGGGTTGGAAAATCGCCATCGCCTTGGCCGCCGGCACCTCGTGGGTGTTGCTCGGGAAATCGATGTCCGATGCGCAACTGGGCGTGCAGACCGGATATGTCGGATGGAGCTCAGTCTTTCTGAACCGGAAAGCCACCTACAAACCTTTCGCAACAAAAGGGCTTTATAAATATGTGCGGCAGCCCATCTATATTTCTTTTGCGCTCCTGCTCTGGCTCACCGCCACCTGGACGCCGGACCAACTCGTGCTGGCACTCACCTGGACGGGGTACTGCGTCGTCGGGGCCGCTCTGAAAGAGAAACGTTTCTTACGCTATTTCGGCGATGCGTTCCGCAAATATCAGGCGCAGGTTCCGTTCTGGTTTCCAATCTTTGGAAAAAAGGCTCCGCCGGAAGCACCGTCCGGACGGCGGGCCGACGCCGACGTCATCATTATCGGGGCGGGGCCGGTTGGATTGATGCTGGCCAATCAGCTCGGACGCCGCGGACGGAAGGTTTTAATTGCCGAACACCGCTCAAAACCGGTCGAAGGCTCCATGGCCATCGGAATCACGCCGCCCTCGCTTCACCTTTTAAAAGAACTCGAACTCGATCAGACCTTCGAGAAACAGGGCGTTCCCATCACCACGGCCAGCGTTTTTGAAGACGGGTCTTTTATCGGCGACGTCGATTTCTCAAGGATCCCGACGGAACACCGCTACATTCTTTCGCTGCCCCAATCCGAAACGATTGAACTCCTGAAAAGCAACCTGAAGAAATATCCCTCCGTACTGATGCTCGAAGGCATGGAATTCGTCGAACACCAACAGGCCGCCGACGGCGTCGTTGTTCAGCTGAAGAATACCGAAACTCAGGGCTACACCGAATTTTCCGCCCCCTATCTCATCGGGTGCGACGGCCATGCAAGCAAAGTGCGCCAACAGGCCGGCATCCCGTTTCGCGGGCGCTTTTACCGCTCGCGCTTTTTCATGGCGGATTTTGAAGACCAAACGACATTCGGGTCGGAGGCCCATCTCTATTTCGGTTCGCGCGGATCGGTGGAATCATTTCCTCTGCCGGGAAATAAACGGCGCTGGATTATTCAGATGCCCCTGAAGAAGCATGAAAAAAATCCAGACCTTGGAAACCACGTCATCCGGCAGGTGCAGCTCCGGACCGGGATCGATCTATCCACATCGCGATTGCGCTTCGAAAGTTCCTTCCGTCCGCAACGGCGACTGGCGACCCGTTATTTTCGGAACCGGGTCATCCTGTGCGGTGATGCCGCGCATCTGATGAGCCCGATCGGCGGACAGGGCATGAATACCGGGTTTGCCGATGCCGCTCATTTGGCGGCAACCCTCCACTCCAGCCTTGATGCCCCCGAAAAGTCGGTCGCGTTGATTGCACTATATAATAAGGAACGACGGGAGTCATTTAACTATGCCGCCACCCGCGCCGCCCGGGGTATGTGGATGGGAACCCGCACCGGCCTGCTCTTTTCAGCCCTGCGCCGCCTGTTTGCTCAGCGGATTTTGTTTCACCCTTCCATCTGCGGGCAGCTCGCCCCCTATTTTGCCATGCTGACCATTCCCGGCAGCCCGCTTACCAACCCCGAAGGAACCGCCCGATGATTGCACGCTTTAACCTGAAACCGATGGACTATCTGGGAGCCCCGGAATCCAAACAGACCTTTAATCGCTCGCTCTTTGCCGAAGTGGCCCCCAAATATGACTTCATCACCCAGGCACTTTCGTTCGGCCGCGACGGTGCGTGGAAGCGGCACCTGCTGAAAAGCCTGCCCGAGCTGGAAGCCCCGCAATGCCTCGACCTTGCCTGCGGAACCGGCGACATCACCCGAATGCTGGCCAAGCGTTATCCCGCCGGGAAAGCCTCCGGACTGGATCTGACGCCGGCTATGCTGGCAATTGCCGAAAAACAAACCGGCAATGCCGCAATTACCTATATAGAAGGAAGCATGGCGGAGCTGCCCTGTAAAACGGCGAGTCTGGATATTGTAACCGGGGGCTATGCCCTGCGCAATGCACCCGACCTGAATCAGGCGATCGACGAAATTGCACGTGTGCTCCGCCCCGGCGGACAGGCCGCATTTCTCGACTTTTCCAAACCCGTCAACCGCACCGGTCAGCGCATCAGCCATTTTCTTTTAAAGTTCTGGGGCGGATTCTGGGGGCTCCTGCTGCATGGCAATCCGGATGTTTACGGTTATATTGCCGACAGCCTCAAGCTCTATCCCGACCGCGCTGTCCTCCGCAAACGCTTCGAGGACCGCGGCTTTCAGCTGTGCAGCAGCCGAAAGTTCTTCGGAGGCCTGTTGCAGGTTGTGCGGTTTGAAAAGGGGTAACGTGGAAATGATTCTGCCCAACCTGTCCGCCCGGGAAACCATGGACGAACTCATGGATGCCCCGGACTGCGACGAAACCCGGCTTTTGCGCACGGTTCGCCAGTTTTCCGCCATCAACCGGCAGGTTGCACGCTACCGTACCATTCTGAAACGCGAGATTCTGGCTGATATGATGCGCGATCCCGACCGGGAATACCATCTGGTGGATATGGGCGCCGGCGGATGTGATATTGATGTTTGGCTGCTCAAGGCCGCCCGCAAGCGCGGCCTGAAGCTGCGCATCAGCGCCTGCGATATCGACCCGCGGATTATCCGTTATGCCCGTTCAACCTTTGGAAAAACGCCCGGACTCGACATTCGCAGGGAGGATTTGCTGGGAGATTCCTTCCCGGAGCCGGTCGATTATGTGTTTGCCAACCATTTCCTGCACCACCTGACGGACAAGCAGATCATTGACCTGCTGCAGCTGTGGGCACCCCGTGTCCGGCGTAAAATGGTGCTGAGCGACCTGAAACGCGCTCGGGGCGCTTATTGGGGGTATGCCGCTCTCGCCCTCTTTTACCCCAACAGTTTTGCCCGAATTGATGGATTGATTTCCATCCGGAAAGGATTTACCTTGAATGAACTGTCAGCGCTCACAAGGGAAGCCGTTGGGGATCAGGCATTTTGCGTCAACCAACTTCAGCCTGCCCGGTTGGTGCTGTGTATTCCGGGAACCCAAAGGGATAACCGGGCGATATAGAAAAAAAGTCCGTAAAAAAGGGTGGACTCCCTAGAGCCGTTTCCCTATACATAACCCTCTTTTGCGCGATTCACTCGATCTCGCATGGGTTTAAATTTTAAAAACTGGTGGTATTGATATGCCGAAAATGAAAACAAAAAAATGTGCGGCCAAACGGTTTAGCAAAACCGGAACTGGCAAACTGAAGCGCAATCACATGGGCGGAAGTCATATTCTTTCGAACAAAAATCGTAAACAAAAACGGAAACTGCGCAGTCAGGACATCGTCGATAAGGCCGATATGAAGCGCATCACCCCGTTCATCTAATTGCTGGAGATTGAATCATGCCAAGAGCAACCAATGGACCGGCTTCGCGCCGCAGAAGAAATAACCGCCTGAAACTCGCTAAAGGTTTCCGCGGAGCACGCAGTAAACTTTTCCGTCAGGCAACTGAAGCTGTCGATCGCGCACAGGCGATGGCTTATGTGCATCGTAAACACAAAAAGCGTAACTTCCGCCGCCTGTGGATTGTTCGCATCAATGCGGCCTGCCGCATGAACGGCATCAAATACAGCCGTTTCATCGATGGCCTGAACAAAGCGAACATCACCATCAACCGCAAAATGCTGTCCGAAATCGCCATCCACGATGCCGAAGGATTCAGCAAAATGGTTGAAGCTGCAAAAGCCAAGATTGCATAAACAATCCTGACTTTTCTGCAAAGAGCGTCCCTCACCGGACGCTCTTTTTTTTTGTGCTCACTCCTTTTAATCTTCCAACGCTTGGAATATCGTTCCTCTCCAATTTCAGACAGGAATATAATCATGATTAAAGACGCCATCGCCAAACTCGTCCGCCACGAAACCCTCACCCGAGTCGAAGCCGCCGCGGCTATGACCGACATTATGTCGGGCGAGGCCACCGAAGCCCAGATCGGGGCCTTTATTATGGGACTTCGGCAGACCGGCGAAACGCCGGAAACGATCGCCGGCTGCGCCGAAATCATGCGTGCTAATGCCACAAAGATTAAGTGTAACGATCCCAATGCGGTCGACATTGTCGGAACCGGCGGCGACGGAGCCCACACCTTCAACATTTCCACCACCTCCACCTTCGTCATCGCCGGAGCAGGCGTCACCGTCGCCAAACATGGCTCTTACGGTGTCTCCAGCAAATCGGGCGCGGCCAATGTGCTCGATGCGCTCGGCATGAATATCCAATACACGCCGCAACGCATGGAAGAGTGCCTGAATGAGCTCGGCGTAGCCTTTCTGTTTGCTCCCGGTCTGCATCCGGCCATGAAGCATGTCGTCGGTCCGCGCCGCGAGCTCGGCATCTGGAGCATCTTTAATATTCTCGGCCCGCTCTGCAATCCGGCCGGAGTGAAAAACGGCGTTATGGGGGTATTCAAACCGGAGCTGGTGCCGATCGTTTCCGACGCCTGTGCCCAGCTCGATATGAACTATCAGTTCATCGTTCACGGCAACGACGGCCTTGACGAATTCACCACTACAACCACCACAATGGTCACCGAAATCCGACGCGGCAAAGTGGAATCCTACGAAGTCCAGCCCTCCGGCCTCGGGCTTCCAATGGCTGAAACCGCTGATCTCATCGGCGGGAAACCGACCGAAAATGCTGAAATAACCCGTGCGATCCTCGGCGGCGAAAAAGGTCCGAAACGCGACATCGTTCTGCTCAATGCCGCCTTCGCCATCATGGCCGGCGGAAAAGCCGACACTCCGAAAGACGGCATTGCCCTCGCCGCAGAATCGATCGACTCCGGAGCTGCGCTGCAAAAACTCGATGCCCTCGTCCAAATGTCGAAGGACTAATTATGAACGCCGAACTGTTCCAGCAATTGGAGCCTCAATACCGAGATCTTCAGAACCACATCGACCTGCTGACCAAGAATCAGTGCAAAATCACCGATGTAAAACACCGCAGCGCTCTGCTCGGTATCTACCGGGAAAAAGACGGGACATACATGTGCCGGGTGCGCCGGAATGCCGGTCGGGTCTTTGTACAGAACCTACATGATTTGGCCGACATCATGGCTGCGCAGCAGATTGACCATGCCCACTTTTCAACACGCCAGAATATTCAGTTGCACGGGGTTCCTGCTGAAAAGGTGTATGCAACCATCCAGGCGTGCAATGCGGCCGATATGCTTTTCCGGGGCGGCGGAGGCAACACCTTCCGAAGCATCGCCACCTCCCCTCGTTCCGGCGTTTCCCCGACGGAATCCTTCGATACCATCCCGCATACACAAGCCGTTTGGAACTTTGTCAGCACCTACGAGCGCGCATTCGGGTTTGGCCGCAAATTTAAACTGGGCCTGTCCTCGGAACCGGCGGACGATATCAACGCCGGTATTCAGGATCTTGGAATGGTTGCCCGGGTCCAGCAGGGAGAACGTGGATTTAAAGTCTATTGTGGCGGCGGAATGGGACGCAATCCCTCCCTTGGCACAGTGATCAGTGAATTTGCACCGGAAAAAGAAATCATCCGCTATGTCCAGGCCGCCATGGATCTGTTCTTCGAGCACGGGAATCGCAACGTCCGCCCCAAAGCCCGGCTGCGCTTTGTTCTTCAGGACATCGGCCCCGAGGCGTTTAAAAAACTGTTTTTCCAATATTTGGAAAATGCCACCGCGCCTGACTATAAACACCAACCGATCGACTACATCGCCCAAATCAGCAAACTGAAAAAAGAAACCGCGCCCCCCTCGGACGGTTTCCTGCAGTGGAAAAAACGATCGGTCAAACCGACTTCATGGGGCGAAGAAATACGATCGGTCAGACTCTATGTACGCGATGGAAACCTAAATGCCGCACAACTTCGAAAACTGGCCGTCCTGCTGGATCACGCCGGTATTCATGAAATCCGGGCCTGTTCAACACAGGACATTCTGATTCCCTTTATTCATACATCCATGCTGCCCCGACTGTATGCCGATCTGAAAAAGGAACTTCCCGATGTTATCAATCTCGACGGCGATTTCGATGGACGGATTATCTCCTGTATCGGCGCCACCGCCTGCTCGATCGGCCTCCTGCCGACCGAGCGAGCCAGAGCGGATGTTGCGAAAGCGCTGAATGAACTCGTCAAAGACGAGCCGGATATTGCGCCGGGCGTGTATGAATCAATCATTGACGGCATACATATTTCCGGATGCGCCAGTTCATGCGGACTGAACCTGGTTTCCCCCATCGGATTTCACGGCGTAAAAAAACGGGTCGACGGCGAAGCGGCTGAATTCTATCAGCTCCATCTGGGCGGCCAAATTTCGGAAGGATTTCATGCGCTGGGTTGCACGAATGACCAATGGCTGATTCCTGCTGATGAACTCAAATCCACAGTGAGTACTTTGGTGAAGGGTTACCTGCATCACGTAAAAATGCAGGGCGAACTTACTCTGTGCGAATTCATGGCCGGAAAAAGGGAAGCCCTTTCAGCCCTTCCCGATTTCAGCACTCATACTGATCTTCAATGCATCAACCGTTCATCCGCTACAGATCTTCAACCCTAAGCTGATAATAGATCTGTTCTGCGGTTTCCACGTCGGTGGTGAATGTATTTACCGGAGGCGTCGCTGAAATCCCCGAATCTAAGCGTTCAAACGGACCGGCAACCAGATTGGTGCTCGACCACAGCGAATAGACTTTTCCAGTGGCACTCGACCAGGTGAACACGCAACCATCAGAAACGTCCAGCGATTGAAATGCAAAGACGGACCCCTCATCGGTCGGATCGGTTCCCGCAATATATTCACTGTAGTTCGATGCTCCATCCTCATCCCGGTCATCGGCTGCCCCTCCGTTTACCGCGTCAGTTGATCCGAAATAATAGTTTTCCCAAGCATCGGACATTCCGTCTGAGTCGAGATCCACAATGTCTCCGGTGTCCGTACTCGCAATCCAGTTTGCGGCATCATTTGCATACCATTCGGTATTGATGCGCTGCAGCGACGCCCCTTCTCCATCAGCGGAAGTGGGCCACGGAGATTCGTCATCGTATTCCACCCACTCGACGAGGATATAGGGAATCTCTCCGGTCAACGCTTCCGGATCGCCGGGGCGCGTCAGCATGAGATCTTCACCGGAATTATTGAGTGCCCCGTCATAGGGGCCAAGTACAGTTGTTCCGGCTTCGACCGAATAGGCACTTCGAAACGAAGCTTCATCCGCTTCCGTCACCAGCAGTCGCTCACCCGCAGAAAGTGTCAGTCCTTCCGGAAAGGAGAACTCCACTGCGCCCTCAAGTTTCCAGGTATTGGCAGGATAGTCTTCATGATAAAGCGAAACAGCAGATGAACTCCGGTTATAGATTTCGATAAACTCAAATTCATTGCCGTCAGCCGGGTGATACATGATTTCGGTAAAGACGATATCGCCAATGAGCGGATAGGCATTGGCCGCGCCGGGTGTCTGGACACGCTGTGCGGTAAAGTCGGCGGAGCCGTCGCTTTTCACATAGCGACCGAACGTGACATCCCGCTCGGCCGCACCAAAGGATTCACCAACCCGGTAGCCGGTCAGTGCGCCGTCTTCGCCGGAAGAAAGATAGACCGTCTCGCCGAGCTCGCTCAGCGCGAAATCGGTTCCGAAGTGCGAAGCTTCGGTCAGGACCAGATATTCCCCGCTTCCAATGATTGGAAGCCCGCTGAGTTCCACTTTCATTAAATCATCCTCATCGTCACTGAGGAACCAGCCATTAATATCGAGTGCATTGGTGGATGCATTGTACAATTCGATCCAGTCCCCGGGGGTATCGTCATCCTGATGTGTCAGGGCTTCGTTGATCAGCAGATCGCCGGGCGACAGAAAATCGTCCGGCCCGGTGCCGGGCGTTCCGCCGCTGTATTTACTGGTCCGCCACGAGGTGCTGCTGCCCCAGGTGTTGGTGGCGGCCGTTGGATCATTCAACGTGAGTGAGTAGCCTTCGCCATCGGAAGTGTCGAACCAGTTTTGATATTCGAAATCCAAAATAACATTTCCGGCTCCGTCCTCCAGCGTCAGCATTTCACCCGTATTGGAGAGCGCGGCATTCCGGATAAAAAACTTACCGTGATATTGCCCGGCAATATTGATATCCGCCCAGTTGGAATAGTGATTAGTGAAGGCGGCGTAATTACTCACCAACACAGCGTATTCGCCGGGACCGAGCGTGCTCACATCGCCTTCCGTAAAATCAAAATGGATACCCGATGTAAATTCGGTTCCGGCCAGTCCGACCGTTTCCGAGCCCGTGTTGAGAATTTCAATGAACTCAAGATCCGAGTTTCCATCAGCCGGATTGTACATGATTTCTGTGACCCGCAGGGGCGAAGCTTCGTTCAGCACAAACGTGGCTTTGGTCAGCGCACTCCAGACCCCGCCGCTTAACACGCGCGCCTTAACCTGCGTGGAGCGGTTGAGGACGAGGGCAGAGCTGTAAGCCGTTCCGGCAACCGCTCCGCCGACGGCGCGCGGATCGGAGCCGTCGGTGGTGTAATAGACGGTTCCGTTTCCGGAGATGGTAAGAGAAAATCCTGCATCAAAATATCCTCCATGCTGACTGAACTCCGGAGCGGCAACAGCCGGATACCAGCCTTTGGCAACAATCTGACTGTATACGATGTCTGAGCGCTGCGGCATATAGGTGTCGAGCAGCCAATTGACAGAGGAGAGCCAATCATCGTCGCGAGTATACGGCGTTGTGGATTTGCTGTCGCCCCATCGGGCCGACTCGGCAACGACCGCCGCATAAATTTCATTCGCACGGGTGCCAAGACGGTTCCTTGTTTCGGTAGCGGTGAGCGCTCCGTTATTAAAGAAATGTTCATGAACATGATCGGCAAAGCGCAGTTTGTATTCAGCATTCTCCATCAGTTTGAGATGCATCCACCACGGCGTCATACGGTCGATGCCGTCGAATGAGCTGCTCAGCGTCTGATTAAAACGGTTATGGTTGACGCCTTCGCTGATTTCCAGCGAGTGCTCGTTGTCGTGCGCCACATATTTGAAGCCGTCCGGATTGGCCCGGTTATAAAGCGTCGTCAGATTGCGCGGCATGGTGCCCTGATTGGGGGGTCCGATCGGCGAGTCACGATTCGCCGTGAAGTAGATCAGCAGCATATAATCGATCACATTGTCAACATCCAGCAGTTTGGTGCCGCTGCTGTTTTCAGACCCGTCGGCATTCATTCCCTGCAGCGAAAAGTAAGCGTCGTTGGCCGAGACACCGGCAGTTATGCCGGTCCATAGATCTTCATAAGCATCACGCGTTCCGTCGACAGCATACATATCCCCTGTATCGCCATCGGCTTTCACAGCATCGAAGTCTTCATTGTCGTCACCGTAATACGATTCCGCATAGCGGGCGTCGCAACGTTCCTCGGTCTGATAAAGGCCCCAATACATGCCGTTGATGTAGAGGTGATAATATTCCCCGCGGGTATAAGGCTGATTCATATCCCGATGAGAGTCGCGCGTGAAAATATCGTAGAGCCATGTGGCATATTGCGGGCTTTGATTCGCCCAGGAAAAGTTTTGCCCGGTCCGCAGATCAAGACGCTTAAAACTGTCTGCCCCTTCGTCGCCGAATAATTCATAGTTGAGGCGCGACGTTCCGTATTCAGATCTAAACAGAAAGCGGAAGGAGTGTTTCGGGTTGGACGATGTTGTACTCGATTCCCCGCGTATGCGCATTCCACCGTTAATCTGAAATCCGTCCGTTCCATCCGGGTTGATCAATTCGATCGACATTTCGCGTTCCCACGCCTCTCCTTCCTGATCGGCATTCACATAAATTCCACTGGATGCATCAAACAGATTATCCGGATCGGTAACGATGGAGATTGATGGAATTGCTTTCAGTGCACCCTCGATCTGGCTCGCATAGGTTGCGCTCTGAGTGATGTCGGTATCCATTCCGTAATCAAAGCCCTGCCCATTGACAGAACTGGAAGGAAATTCCGGAGCCAACCCGCTTACATCGGTTCCCTGAGCGATGATATCGGCCAGAAAAAGATACGTCTGGGTATCGACGTCGCTGGATTGATACCCCGCCTTCGTTGCTGTTGCACGCAGCACTGTGGTGCGGTCGATAGTAATTGCGCCGGAATAGAGCATTCCGTTATTGGCGGATGGCGTTGTTCCGTCGAGGGTGTAGTAGATGGAAGAACCTTCGGTCTCGCATTCTATTTCCACATCAAACGCGTTCGTGAAGAACCCGCGGTCCACTGAAAAAGAGGTATCCGCAACATAGCCGAGTACACCAAACACATTATCCGACCCGGGCGTAGCGGTACTGAAATACATCGCCGAGTTCGTTTGAATCCCTCCAATCGAAATGCCCGTCAGCAGCGGTGAGATAAAAAAATCGGAGGTATCGCCCGCAAGGTTCAGGCCATGGATCGCGAGCACATTTTCACCGGCAAGGAGAAGACTTTCCGCATTAAGGACGGTAAAATCCTCATAGGACGTTCCGGCATGCTCCGCTGTTGCATACGAGGCATAGGAGGGAGAGGCGGGCGCATTGGCTGAAGCCACTTCTGTGCCATTCACATAGGCCACAAAACCATCGTCGTATTTCATTCGCAACGCCAGCTGTGAAATATTTTCCGAACCATCGAGCGTGAACGGAACCCGAATGAAGGCCGAGCCCGTCACACCACGCATACCAATCAGGTCGAGATTAATCAGATCTGTATAGACCGAGGAAGTGGCCGGCTCGCCCGGACGCGGCGGCCGGGTGCTGACATATTCAAACCCCGCACCGGTCTGTCCTGACGTCCAGTTCGAATCTGTAAAGGCAGCTGTATTCCAACTCGACGCCGGCTGAGAAGAACCAATAAATGCGGTAGCATCCTCCTCTTCGGCGATTAGATTGACGTAGCCGGAATCCTGCGCCAGTCCATAAGAGATATCATCGTCCTGTTCCGGATAATCCATAAATGCTGAAGCAATGGTTACCCCATCCGCTTGGGTGAGCACCACGCTTTCACCACTCGCCCCGAGTTTGAAGTTCGTGTGCAGATAGCCGAGAGCGTCCGTGTAATCGGCCGCTTCCTTACCGGATGCGAAGACCACTAGAAACTCCCCCGCCCCGATGCTTTTGGACGGAAATGCCCATTGCGTCAAATCGGCTGAATCATCGCTCAAATACCAGCCGGTCAGATCAACAGAACTATCACCCAGATTACAGAGCTCAATCCAGTCCGAACAGTTACCATCGCCATCCACCAAGGTTTCATCATTTTTGGCCATAAACTCGCTGATGACCACCTGTGCAAAAATATTATGGGAAAGTGACATTGCAATGAGCGTAACAATCGCCCGACTCGTTATATTCATCAGAATGCTCCTTTTTTTCCTGTGTATCGACTTGCCGAATCGACCACCGACTAATATTCGTGACCTGCCGAACACTAGATCATTGGAAAATGACAGCATCGCTGAGAACACAATTAATTTTTTGTCATAAACCGCCCTTCTATCCCGCTACCTTCAACTCACAGCATTCCAGCCTCTGGATTCTGATGCCGAGAGCATTTCAGGTGATCCTGCCTCAGAACAATAAAGACACAGTCAAGGAACACTGACTCGAACCTGATAAAACAAGGGATCGGTTTCAGGCTGGTGAGTAAATACAACACCGCCAGCAGCACCGACTTGGTCGAATTGGTTTGAATCAACCATCCCGCCGACCGCGACAAGGTTTGTGCTGAATAGCAGGCTGTACTGCCGTTTGGCGGAAGCGGTGGCACTGATTTGATTCGTTCCCGCTTCATTGGAAAAGCCGGTGATCGCAAAGAACGAGTTGATGTCGAACGGACCGGTGTCCGCAATGGATTCATTGGCATCTGCAATGCCGTCACCATCGCTGTCGGCGGAAAACCATTGATAGTAAACTAATAACGATACGGAATTATTACCCGAAAAATAATTTTATTGGGCCTCCCCCGGAAGTGCGCCGAATGCGCCGCAGAAAAAAACACCAACATTAGGCACAATTTTTCCGGAGGGCACCCCGTTGGTATTATGTTGCTAACAACGGAGCGCACAATGAAGAAAACCCTACTGCACATTTTAATGCACAATGGACGTTTGCTGGAACGGGCCATCGAAGAAGAACTGGCCGCTATCGGCCTGCACCACGGCCAGGGGCGTATCCTTATACATATCCAACGGGCCTCCGGAATCACTCAGGCAGATCTGGCACGCCGCATGGACGTCAAGCCCTCAACCATTACCAATATGCTTAAACCGCTCGAACAGCAAAAACTGATCAAGCGGAAGATCGATTCCAAAACCAACCGGGCTCTGCAGGTCTCGCTGACTCCCGCCGGCACCGCCGCCTGCAGCGAAATCCAGGCCGCCTGGGACCGCATCGAAACCCGCCTGCAGGAAAATCTTCCGCAAAACGGGCTGACCGAAATTTTCCAAACATTGGAAACCATCTTAACCACACTGGGCGGCACCCTGCCCTCAACCGGAGATACCGAATGAAGAAACCAACACCAATGCGTAATGGATTGATGATTGCCGACTGAGTTCCTCCTCTCTGAACCAGAACAGGAAAAGTCTCCGCGCAAAAACCGCCGCTGCCCTCAAAACCCGCTTTATGACAACACTGTAATGATTTCACAGGCAATTAACCCCCGCTTCATCTGTTTAATGCACAACGAATAGAAAAGGAGTTCCACACATGAAAACAATGCTCACCATTCTCTCAGCCGCCCTCTCAACCGGCGCTCTTGCCATCTCTTATCCCCTTGTTGATACCGGTCAAACAGAAGCATACGGTCAGGAAAAAGCTCAGGATGCTCACTATATCGCCAACGCGCCAAACTATACCGTCAATGGTAACGGAACCGTCACGGATCAAGTGACCGGTCTGATGTGGACGCAGGACCCCGGTGCAAAGATGACTTTCACCCAGGCCGTTGAAGGAGCCGCTAAATGTAAAACCGGGGGCTATACCGACTGGCGCCTGCCCACCATCAAGGAGCTCTATTCCCTGATCCAGCTCAACGGAACCGATCCCGATCCCATGAGCACCGACACATCCGGTCTGAAGCCGTTTATCGATGACTCCGTCTTCAAATTCACCTATGGGAAACAGGAAGACGGCGACCGCATCATCGACTCCCAGTTTGCCACCTCCACCAAATATGTAAGCACCACTATGCGCGGAGCTGAAACCATGTTCGGCGTCAATTTTGCCGACGGGCGTATTAAAGGCTACGGACTTGAGGACCCGCGCGGACGCGGTGAAAAAACGTTTTATGTCCTCTATGTTCGCGGCAATCCCGACTATGGGAAAAATAAATTCAAAGACAATGGCGACGGAACGGTTACCGACGAAGCCACCGGACTGACCTGGATGCAGGCCGACAGCGGCGAAGGCATGGACTGGCCGACCGCACTGGAATATGCCGAAGGGTTTGAGTTTGCCGGTCACTCCGACTGGCGCCTGCCGAATGCCAAAGAGCTGCAGAGCATTATCGACTACACCCGCTCGCCCGACACCACCGACTCCGCAGCCATCGCCCCGATCTTCCAATGTTCGGAAATCATCAATGAAGGCGGAAAAAAAGATTTCGCGCACTATTGGACGAGCAGCACACACATCGGCGCAAACAGCACCGACACGGCGGTTTATTTTGCTTTCGGCCGTTCCCTCGGCTTTATGCAGGATCGACGCACCGGTGAATATCAACTGTTGGATGTGCACGGCGCGGGCTCGCAGCGCTCCGACCCCAAAGTGGGCGATGCCTCAAAATTCCCGCATGGTCGCGGACCGCAGGGTGATGTGATCCGGATCGAGAATATGGTGCGTCTGGTACGCGGTGGCAATGTTGAAGAAGTCGATGCCCCGATTGCCAAAGAACCTAAACAACTGAAACGCGGAAGAAAGGAACAGCAGCCCTCAAACCGGCAACAGGGCCGGGGTGTTCAGGGCATGAGCACCGAACAACGCGGTGGTGGCGGGCAGGCGGTTCGCGGAGATCAGCGCACCCGGGCTCGTGATAAAGTTCGCCCTCGCGACACGGAATTCAAAGCGCAGTTCCCGGAAGGGGCCGAGTTGCCCGACACGCTGCAGCTTTATAATACGGATGGCGAACTGGTCGCTGCCAACAGCATCTTCGATGCGCCGTACACGGTGATCGTGAGCGGGTGTCTGACGTGTCCGGAATACCGCAATTCGTATCCCGAAATCGAAGCCGTGGCAGCAGACTACCGCAGCAAGGGCGTGCAGTTCTACTTCCTGTACCAATCGCTCACTCACCCGGAAAACTGGGGCTTTGTTCAACCGACATCCATTCAGGAACGGTTTGCCCAGGTTGAATATGCGAAAGAACTGCTGCAGACGTCGATCCCATGGCTGACGGATACAATGGACAACGAGATGAAACAGCATTTTGCGATGACACCAAACGCGCAGTTCATATTCAACCGCGACGGAAAGATCGTTTACTGCGATTCATGGGGACGAGGTTCCAGCCTGCGGGAATCGCTGAAAAAACTGGTCGGGCCTTCCGACACAATCACAACGGTCGCCGATCTGAACCTGTCGCAGTTTGGATCACACAAATCGACCACAGCGAATAGGCTGCTCGAACCCAAGCTCCTCGACGGAGTGGCTGTTCCGCTGCGAGTTGCGGCGGGGGGCGAAGAAGCAGACATTAACGATATCCAGTCCCCCGATTACGGTGAATCCAATCGCTATGTCAAACTTCGGCCGGAAGCGGATCAGCAGTTGATCCAGACCGGGACCGGCCAGCTGTACCTCGGCTTTCGGCAGGATCCGGTGCTGGGAGCGGCCTGGAATAACCTGGCGGCACCACCGAGATATCGCATCACCGCCAACGGTGTAAAGGTGACGCCTGCGATGGCCGAAGCGCCGGAACTCAGCGTTGAATCCGATACTGAACCGCGTGAGTTCATCGTGGATGTAAAAAACTGGAAAACGGGAAAGCCGATCAAAGTGGAGATTCAATACTTCGCCTGCAACAAAGAAAAAGGCTGGTGCGAAGCGGTTGAACAGGAATTCACCGTGTGGCTCGAAGAAGATGAAACCGCCGGAAAGGTGTCCGGGCAAAGTCACTTCCCCGGAGGAGATCACGGCAAACAGGGACAGCAGCCGAGCCAGGCCCAAAGTCAGCGCAAAAGCCAGAGCGGATCCTTTATGAACCGGGCCGATCAGAATAACGATGGCAAAGTTTCCAAGGATGAGTTCCGGGGACCGGCCGACCGCTTCGAGCGCCTCGATAAAGACGGAGACGGCTATATCTCCGAAGATGAAGCCCCTTCCGGCCGACCGGCTGGCGGACGTAAATAAACCGGAGAAACCGTCATGCTGAATCGAATTCTTATTGCCCTCCTCTTCACGTCAACCGCCTTCGCGCAGCCCAATATTGTTTTTATTCTTACCGATGATATGAGCTGGACAGGCACTTCGGTTCAAATCGACGAACAGATCGAGGAATCCAGAAGCGATTTTTACCGGACGCCGAATATTGAAAAGCTGGCGGATCAAGGCATGTGCTTTTCGGCGGCCTATGCCCCCGGACCGATGTGCACACCGAGCCGGGCCGGTATTCTGACCGGGAAAACGCCGGCCGAATTGCATATGACCACCCCCGGTGGCGGACGGGTGCAGGCCTATCATAAACTGGCCTCAGCCGATTTCGTCCGCGATCTTCCAACGGCGGAAACCACGATTGCCGAAGCGCTGAAGAAACAGGGCTATGCCACGGCCCATCTGGGAAAGTGGCATTTAGGACGCGGCAATCCCGGTCAGCACGGTTTTGATGTGCATGACGGCTCCACTGAAAATACCAGCAATGGAACCGACACCAATCCCAAGGATGTCTTCGGCATAACCGACCGGGCCATCGGTTTCATGGAAAAACAGTCCAAGGCGGGGAAACCGTTCTATTTGCAGCTTTCGCACTACGCTGTTCACGTGCCGATTGAAGCACTGGAAAAATCAAAAGATAAATTCCAGGCTCTGGAACCCGGCGAGCGGCATGATAGCGCCGAATATGCCGCGATGACGTGGGATCTCGACACCAGCATCGGAATCCTGCTTGAAAAAATCGATGAGCTGGGTCTGACGAATAACACCTATGTGGTACTGATGTCGGACAACGGCGGTCCGGGCAATCGGCGGCAATCGCAAAATCTGCCGCTTGCCGGCGGAAAAGGCAGCCTCTACGAAGGCGGTATCCGCGTGCCGCTGATAGTGCGCGGCCCCGGAATTAAAGCGGGCACATTCTGTCGCGAAAACGTTACCGGCTGCGACCTGCTTCCCACCTTCTGCGAATGGGCCGACTTTCCAATCTCTGAAAATATCGAAGGAACGAGCCTGGTTCCCCTGCTTACCGGAACGTCCGACACATTCCAACGTTCGGAAAAAGCCCTGCTCTTTCACTATCCGCATTATGGGCAGGGACCGGCGCAGAAACCGCAGTCGGCCATTATTGTTGAAAATTTCAAGCTCATCCGGGACCTGGAAACAGGCGACCTTCAGCTTTTCGACCTCGAAAAGGACCTGACTGAATCCACGAATCTTGCAAAAAAAAATCCGGAAAAAACAGAACAGCTCGCGAAGCTGCTGGATCGGCGGCTTGACGAAGTGGGAGCCCAGCTTCCAACGGAAAATCCCAATTACGATTCCGATGCGCAACAGCCGCGCCCGACGCGGCGGAGGTAAGCCCGCAGAACCCGTTTCCTTTTCATGATTCCGCTTTAATTCATCCCCCTGTTGCACTATCTTTTCCACACTCTGGAGAATCCATGAAACAGTGCAGCTTCATCCTATTTACCATCACGCTCCTTCCTCCATGCATTGGAAAATCTGAAGCGGCGAATGTTTCGTATGCAAAAATTAAGTTCGTATCATGACTTTTCCGTTGGCCGGTGAAAAAATGCTGAATTTCAACAAACGAGGACGCGAAAGAATCTGATGGAAGTACAGAAAAAGAAAAGGCGAATTGCCAATTCGAGTGCTGCGGTCATCAGTATTGCCATCCATGTTGTGGTGCTGATGGTTGCGGGCGGGCTCGTTGCCATGAAATACTATAAAAAGCAAAATGCGGTTTTTCAGGTCGAAGAACAGAAGCCCAAACTGGAACGACGCAAGCTGCAGATGCCGGTCAAGGCACAGCCCTTTGTGGAACAGATGTCCAAGCCGAAATCAGTCACCACCTCCCGCATCACGGCCAATGCACCCCAGATGGTGAACATCCCGGAACAAGGGGAATATGTGCGAATGGCTCCCATGCCGACGTTCAAAGCGGGCTATACCAACTTCGTCCAGATGGACCGTACCCTTGAGTTCAACTCGAAATACCGTGATGTATCCTTCGGCCTGTCTTCGGTCGATTTTTTCGGCACCCGCGGAAAAGCTGAAAAAGTGGTGGTGGTTGTCGATGCCTCCAAATCGATGCTTTACGACGATCGGGGCGGTATTGAATCCTACCTGAAAGTCCACGAAGACCTCCGCTCCGTAATCGGCAACATGCGCTCCGCCACCCTGTTCAATATTGTGCTGTTCGATGAAGAGGAGGTTGCCCTGTTCAACCCGGCGATGCTTCCGGCCACACCAACAGCCAAAACCAATGCCATTGAATGGATAAGCGGCATCAACACCAATCTCGATCTGGTTGGAATTCCGGAAGGAACGGCAAATTACCGCAGCAAAAAAAACTACGATATTCCAATGGCTGAAAACGATATTTCAGGATGGCTGAAAGGATTCCAGGCTGCCGTGGAACAGAAGCCCGAGATTATTTTTGTCCTGAGCGCGGAATGGGGCAACGTGACCTCGGTAAACTACGGCATCTCCTATTTCAGCCGATCCGACCGACTGAAGGAATATCAGGTTAAGCGCCTCAACTATTTTCTGGAGCAAGACGACGATCTCTTAACGGATTGGGAGGCCTATATGGCCGAGTTCGATGAACTTCGTAATGCCGCCATCAAAATGCTTGAGTTGGAAAACCAAGCCCGCTTTGAGGCGGAACTCCAGCCGAAACTCGTTCGGGACTGGGATGAAATCTTATACGACAACAACGTTGAACTGCCACTGCCCCCCATGGCCGAAGAGCCTCTGGAGGTCGGTATGCTGCCCTCCGAAACCCGCTATACCCTCGATGAAGTTCTGGAATCGCTCTTTGTGATGGTTATGGACAACTACCGCAACCGCGGCTTCCCGCAAATCAACTTCGTTATGCTTCAAGGAGCTGGACCGACCGCCAATTCCCGGGAGGCAACCGCCTCAATGATGACCTCCGACATTAAATTCAAAAACCTTGCGAAAATGGTGGATGGTCGTTTCCGGTATCTGAAAGGACAGTCGAAAATAAACAACCTGCTTTATCAAACGGTGAACGACGCACTGTCCCTCCTCTATGAACAAAATATGAGTGAGGAGGAATTCTAATGCACCGTACCGTACTGTTTCTACTGGTGGCCGCTCTGGTCCGGACCCTGCCGGCGCAGGAAGCACTGCGTACTTTTTCCAACGCAGAGGGGAAAACCATCAGCGATCGTATTGTGAAATATGATTTTGAAGAAAAAGAGGTCACACTGGAAAAAGCAGGAAAACACCCCATCGATTCCTTCAGCGAAGCCGATCAGGCCTACATTCTGCACTGGAATCAGATTCAAGGGTTTAAATCCTCCATGCGCTTCAAAACCGAGATTAAAAAAGGCTCCTGGGCGAGGATGAAATACGAGCAGAACATTACGCCCTACTACATGGATGCCATCGGGATTCCCGGCAAAAAGACACCCAATCACCATATCATCATGGTTGACGGCTATAAGGAATATAATGCCATCTATCTGGAAGCGGAAGGGTATGAACTCAAAATCCGAAATCAGAATATATTCCCGCTCGAAAACCTGATTGTGGAAAGTAAAATTTTTTATGAGCAGGAGCGCTACATTCTCCCCGATGATTTTTATTACAGCGATGACCGGGACTACGATGAAACGGTGCTCACCAATAAGGTCCGGTATTCTTCCGAAACAATTCCGGTCATTATTCCGCGGGAAGACGTCTTCATTCAGTCCGAATGCGCGGTCGTTGTCGACCAGCAGATCGAACGTTCAGCACTGCCAAACCGATCTTCCTCAGGCGAGACAGATACAGATGCAACCATCGAGGGTTTCGGAGAGTGGGGCGACCACGGTCGCCGCCGGAAAGGCCGCGTTCACGGGGTTTGGTTTCGCATCGGCATGAAAGACCCCGACGGAAATATGGTATGGCGGGAAGACACGGCTCCCTCTTCCCTGATTCGGAAATTCACCTGGCAGGAAGAGATACTGGATACCAATTCACTTCCGGTCGAAGTTGAAGCTCCCACGCCGGAAACTGAACTGTAAATTATTTCCGGCCTTTAGTGGAAGGAAGGTTCATACCGTAGACGGAATTAAAGATTACACTCAAACTGGAGAAGACCATTCCAACAGCGCAAAATGCAGGAGAAAGCCAGCCGATTGCAGCAATGATTATTCCCACGGTGTTGTAGACGAAGGCCCAGCTATAGTTGACCAAAATCTTTCGACGGACTTTTCGCTGCATATAGGGCAGATCGCGCAGGTTTCCAATTTCCGGGACCATGAATACTCCGTCCGCACTCATCTTGGCCGGAATCTGCCCGGAAAAGACGGCCAGTCCCAGATCGGCAACCGCCAGCGCCTGAGCATCGTTAATGCCGTCCCCCACCATCATCACGGTCTTGCCTTGCTTCTGGAGCTCCGCGATTTCACTCTGCTTGTCCCCGCTGCCCATTTCACCGAAATAATCGGCAATATCGAGTTCTTCGGCCACCTGCTTCACGACCGCTTTCCGATCTCCGGAAAAAATACAGGGTTCGATTCCGTTCGCTTTCAAGTCCGCGATCAGCTGTTTCGACTCATCCCGAATGGTGTCCTTTAATCCGACAATGCAATGGCACTGTTCTGCATCGCCGAACATGACAATGGTCGATTCTTTCAGATCCGGAGGGATTCCAATGCTTGGAAAAAGTTCCGCGCTTCCTGCCAACCAATGCTTTCCGGCCACCTTTGCCGAAACCACGGTTCGTGCAATCGTGCGATCTTCGACAGGGCTCGGTGTTCCCAGGGTTGCCAGTGCCCGGGCGATGGGATGTTCAATCCCGTTTTCCAACGAGGCCAGCATATCGAGATCGGTCTGAGTTTTCGGGGTCAGCCAAACTATTTTATGCACTTCCGGCGCACCGCGCGTCAGCGTGCCGGTTTTGTCGAACACAACAACATCCGGTTTGAGCGCCAGCACCTTTCCATTAAAAATCTGGATACCAAGCCCCCGCACCCTCTCAATGGCCGCAGTGAGTACCAGCGGTTCCGCAATGCCGAATGCACAGGGACAGGCGATGATCAGGACGCTGAGCAACCGGATCATTGCATCGCCGGGAGCGCCCCAATACAAATTGGCAAAATAGACCAGCGCTGCTGTCACCACAACGATCGGCACAAACACCTGACTGATGCGGTCTCCCAGCGAAAGCTGTTCCTTACGGGTATTGAAGGCCTCGATGGTGCTTTCGACAATCTTCTGAATCAGGTTGCTCTGCCCGCCGGCAGGGACGGAGAGGCGGGCCCCATCGGAAAGCAGTTTTGCCCCCGCACCGACGTAGTGCCCCCGCTCCAGCGAGACGCCATGTGATTCGCCGGTAATCAGACTGAAATCAAACTCGGCGTTCCCCATCAGAATTCCATCCGTTGGAACAAATTCATCGCGCTTGACCAGGAATTCCTGTCCGGGTTCCAGCGCTTCAACCGCCGTATAATCCTCATCAATACCGTCCTGCTCAACCCGCGCTTTTTTCGGCAGCTGCCAGGAAAGGGAGCTGACGCGGCGGCTCAGCTTTTTATAAAAGGAAGTGGAGATCAGATTACCCGTTTCAATCAGCATCAACAGCAGTGCCACCACATCAAAATAGAGGTGCGCAAAATCGCCGGTAATCATGGAGTAGACCGAATAAATCCAGGCCGCCGTGGTGGACAGCACCACCAGGCTTTCCATCCGGAACTGGCGCATCATGATCTGCCGGAAACCGACAATCATGGTTGTTTTTGCTGCGTACAACGGAACCAGCGTGCCGAACAGTGCCAGCAGAACGGAGCAGACCACCTGCATCGCAAACGGGACATCCCAACGTTCAGCAGAGATGACCACGAACGAAATCATCATGTTGTTCAGCGCAAAAAACCACCCCGCTCCGAATCGGAAATAATCAAAACCGTCAGTCCGCGCATCGTTGCCTTCAAAATATTTATATCCGAGTTTTTCAACGTTGGAGTGGATCGTGTCCTTTCCAATAATCATCGGGTCGTAGGACAGCGTACAGGTTTCCGCAATGAAATTGAGGTTCACGTTTCCAACCCCTGGAAGTTTCGCGAGGCTGTTGTGCACCAGCCAGGAGCAGGCCGGGCAAACCATACCGCCAACGAGAAAACACAGATCCTCCCCGTTTTCAATTTCGGTTTCCGAATCGCCGGCCTCTTCGCCTCCCGGGAAAACCCCTTCAAGCAGTTGCGTAATACGTTCGTCCCGCTCGGAGCCTTCCAACCCCATTTTTCCAATAATGACGTGAACCGCCGCGCAGCCCGGGCAACAGAAGTCGCCCTCGCCACCGGGTACCGTTCGATTACAGACAATGCAATGGTCAGCCATGATTCCTAATCCGTAATTCGTATTGCGTAACCCGAACGGTCAGAAAACCTGCGGAGTGAATCGTTACGAATTACTCGTTAATTCGCTAGGCCTCCGCGCCTGGCGTTAATTTCAAAACAAACAGTACGCAGTACACCACTCCGATAATCACACAGATCCATGGGAACGCCTTCTCAAAGCGCGCGCCCCATTTTTTGTCGACCAGCCGTCCGAGGGAAATTCCGAGCTGCATGAAAAAGGTCTGGGTGAGCACAAAGGCAAACATGAAACCGCCGCCTTTCCACCAGCTTCCCGTGCCGACCGCCATGGCGAATGCGGCATAAATCATCCCGCAGGGAATTAAGGTGGTGCAGACGCCACCCACCGTCAGTTTGCCCAATCCACCGCTGAAAAAACGGGAGAGCCAGCTGTTTTTAGGCGCACTCAGCCCCTTCCGACGGAAGGCGTAGAGCGCAATAAAAAGCATCATAATGCCGGGAAATAAGAGCGACAGCAGAGCACCGCGCAGGGGATGTTCTCCGATTTGGCAACAGAAGTGCGCCGGACCGATATTGATGAATTCACCAAAAGCACCGAAAAGAAATCCGGCCAGGGTGTATCCGAAAATACGCCCCACATTAAACAGCGAAAGCGCCTTCAGACTTTTTTCACGGTGAAGCGCGCACACGGAAACATGCAGCGGTCCGCACATGGCATAACAATGCGGAATAGCGACCCACCCTAAAGCAGATCCGGCGATGATGGCAGCAATAAGTTCATTCATAATTGCGGATTAGACTATCACCATTTCCACCCAATACAATTCCAAGCAGTGGAAAAAGAAGCCATCAGCGATTCATCGGTCCGCGATTGTAGGCATCGGCACCTTTAGTGGAAATGTAGGGTGATTTTTTAGTCCATGCGCCGCCTCGAGCATATCGATACGGAACCGGATAAAAACAATTATCATCCAAACGGCTGGTATAGCCATATGTGAAATACGTTGTTCCCCGTTGTGTTTCCCCTTCCAGAAGGGCTCGGGCTTTTTCCGTTTGCAGTTGCTCTTTCTCCAGAGCAGCCCTCTCCTTGGCCAATGCAACGCGCTGCCGTTCGAGCTCCAGTTTTCTCTCTTCCCGCTTTTGAAGGATATTTTCCCGCTGTGCCGGCGTGACCCATCCATCCTCAAACTGTAGCAATCCTTTGCGACGCTGCTCCGCCTCAAACTCCTCCGTCTGCAAACGAATGAGCTCCATCCGCCTGGTACGGAGGGCATAGTAGCGGAGTTCATCCTCCACTTTAACCCGTTGCCCAGCAGTTAAAGAATCCGGTTTCAGGTCTTTAAAATCCACCTGGCAGCCGCCGCCATCGTGCACAATCAGCATGCGGTCGGGATCGGCGGAAATGATGGTTACATTTTTAAAGACCGTACCATTGGACAACTGAAGGTTATCCGCATGCACAACGGAACCCCCGATAAGAAGAATAAAAAAAACGCACATGTATTTTTTCATGGTTAATCCTCCGAAGCACGGTGCTTTTTATACCATGAATTTTATATAAAGCAAACTCAGGCAAGACTCTCTGAAAACGGTCTTACGCGACCGGGGTTTCCGATGCAACCGGATCCACCAGATGAAAAAGGGTATTTCCTTCGCCGAGCTCTGTGGTGCAGGCTTCGGTGCAGAGATTGCAGTTGGTGCAGTCGGGAGTCTTGCTTTCAAAACGAGGGCGCAACTTCATCGGACAGATTTCATCGCAACCCCGGCAGTTGGTGCAGGTTTTCGCCGGATTGGCAAATTGCATAATTCGGGTGCCGTCCGATTGAAGCAGCATTTGAATTAAGCCATAGGGACATCCCTTTTTGCAGAAGCCTTCCTGATAATAAACAAAGAGGCCCAGAAACCCGAGAAACAGCGCTGCAAATATTCCAATGAGCGGAAGGCTTCCTGCGGCCATTAAACGAATCTGATAATCCAATGGTTGGAAAAAGGAAAGAATGACCTCGGTCAACAGAAAGGAAAAAAGGAGCGACCACAGCCAGACCCGGCGCGGACGTGATTTCGATTTTTCGGTTTTCGGGTTGTTCACTTTTTCAAGGAACATGTGCATCGGGCAGAGGTGCGAACAAAATAACCGCCCCTTTTTCAAACCGATGGCCACCACAAACAATAAGAGCCCGATAATTGTAAAAAGCGGGTAAAACATGGTGCTCAACCCGAAGTCAGCCCCAAAAACCCGCAGCGTTGCATGCTCCACATCCAAACAGAAAAAACGCAGGGGAATACTCAGAAGAACAGCCACGCTGATCCCCTGAATGATTCTCCGGCGTTTCGAATAGTTCGACATACTTAAGTGCGCAACGTTACCACTGCAGAATCAGGTAGACGATACACACAATCGTCAGCACAATTTCTATGGCAATATTGAACTTTCCAATATCGGCATGCCCTTGCTTGATTTCAGACGTTGTTTCGAGTTCGTACTCTTTATTTTTTTCAGCCATTGGAAACCTCCCTGAAATTATTTTTCGTAGTCGTTCAGCGGTTGGCCTTCGGCGTCAACGCGCCAGTTTTTATTGCGGCCAAGCGTCTGGATGTAGGCGGTCAGATCTTTGATCTCCTCGTCGCTCAGATAATCAAACGACGGCATAATGGATACCTTTTCGTAGATCCCTTTGCGGTTCGGGAATTTTTCACCCATGTTCCGCGGATCTTTGAAATGTGCCCAGTGCCATTCGGAGGAGTATTTACCACCGACACGCGCCAAGTCCGGCCCGGTGCGTTTGGTTCCGAGGAAATTATAGCGATCGTTCACATATTCCCACGAATCGGATGGCGGTGCATTAACCAAACGCCAGCCGTAGCGGCGCTCATCCGACTCCAGATGACGAATCTGCTGCGTGTGACAGTAGACACACCCTTCGCTCTTATAGATTGCGATACCGCGCAGTTCCTGTTCCGTATATTCGTGAACGGGATGATCGGTCTTCCACATTTCCGGGTTAACCATCGGCGGCACAATCGTGGTGAGCACAGCGCCGATCGAGAAGATGAGGAATGCACCGGTGGCAGTCCAAAGTAAGCTTTTTTCAACATCAATTTTCATGGTCTAATTCCCCTACTCAGCCACCACGGCAGCTGCTTCATCTTCCTCGCGGTATTTCCCGAAAAATGTCTGCATAATATTATAAAAGAACAGGCAGTATGCCCCGAAGATAAAGGCACCCGAGAAGAAGCGCATCCAATGAGCGTGTTTAAGAGCTTCCAGCGTCTGCACGAATGTGATTTCCGGGTTCAGCCAGGCAAAGCCCTGAATAACTCCGCCGATCCAAAGCACCGCAAAAAACGGAACACTTGCAATCGTCATAATCCAGAAATGCAGATCGCCCATTTTTTCGGAATACAGCTTCCGACCCGCCAGTTTCGGAGCAACGTAATATACCCCTGCCATCGCATAGTAAGAGAATGCGCCGAACAAAGCCATGTGCGCATGCCCGACCACCCAGTCCGTTTTACTCGTGATTTCATTCACCGAGCGGATCGCCTGAAAAGGTCCCTGCAGACAGGTCAGAATATAATAGACGGTTCCCATCATCAGCAGTTTGGGAATCGGGCCGACCATACGGGTGCCTCGCGGCGCCGTCGCAAACGTTCCGAAGAAGTTTGTGATTACCGCCATCACCGGAATAATCAGGCTGAACGAGAAAATAATCGAAACGGTCTGCAGCCAGTGCGGGCTCGGGCCGTGAATCATGTGGTGAGCCCCCGTCCAAACGTAGACGAAGGAGATCACCCAGAAACCGATCATGCTCAACTTATGCGAATAAATCGGCGTATTAAGCTGTTTCGGAATCAGGTAGTAGGCAATCGCCACACCCAGCGGGGTAAAAATGAGGCCCACGGCATTATGCACATAGAACCAGATCAGATTGGCCTGATTGGTCCCTGCCACCATCGGCATCTGGCTGAGCATATTTCCGGTGATGTAGACGAACGTGGTCCAAATGACCGCACCCAGCGTATACCAAACTGTCACGTAAAGATATTTCACCTTACGGGTGGCCACGGTACCAAATACGTTGATTGCAAACATGACCCAGCAAACGGCCACGAGATAATCGAACGGCGATGCGATTTCACCATATTCCACATTTTTAACATGTCCCGTCGCAATACCAATCAAACCGCCGAGCAGGGCCAGATTATAAAGCACCCCCATGGCAACACCCAACTTTTCGGAGAAAAGCTTGGTATGGAGGATGCGCGGAAGAATCCAGAAAAGAATCCCCATGTTTGCCTGAAGCAACCAGCCGAACAGGTTAATGTTCGTGTGCAGCATACGCAAACGCGGCATAGACAGATATTCAATATCCCCGACGGTGGGCACCACAAATTTAAGTGCCGTCAGAATTCCCATCGTGAGCGCAAGCCCAAAAAAGGCGCACGCTGAGATGATCATCATTTTTGCAGCAGTATCTTGTTTCATTATTTCGCTTCCTCGGTGGTATTCATCCGGATCCAGGCAATGATATCCAGAATGGTCTGATCGCTCAGGTGGTCATGGGCCGGCATCGGTGTTCCGGCAACCCCCAGCAGGATAGATTCATACAACCGCTCATCTGTCACAGCAGCCTGGCTGATGAATTCCTTATTGATCAAGTTGCGCGGCAACGGATGGACCAGATCGTATGCATTCGGACCTTTTCCATTCGCCAGTTTACCGTGGCAGGAGGTACAGAATTTCTGGAAAGCTTCCTGCCCGTGGGCCGGATTGGCTTCAACAATCACTGTCCCCTTGCCCTTGTAGTCCAATCGTTCCGGATCTCCAACCATTGGAAGCTCCACTTCCATACGTTTGAAGGACTGCTCCTCGGTCAGACTCTTTGACTTAATAAACTCAACCAGCGTTTCCGCTTCTTCTTCGCTGAGCACGTTTTTCCAGGCCGGCATTGCCGTTCCGCCCACACCGTTAAGAATGGAATTTTTGAAGCGCTCATCATAGGAGGCCACAAACTGGTATTTGCTCAGGTCGCGCGGCAGCGGGTCCAGCATCGCTGAAACAACACCATCACCCTTAAGTTCCGGCCCGTGGCAGGAAATACAATAGGTGTCATACAGCCGTTGTCCATCGGCGGAGGAATCGAGCTTATACTCAAAGGTTTCAAGGAATTTAACGAGGCTGTCCAATTCGGCATCGTTGTAATCCTTAAACGTCGGCATGATGGAATCCGGTGTATGCACACGTGCATTCACAATATGATCCTTCACAAATTCCGCCCCCCGGTTGCGCAGCGTCCAGGTCAGTTCCGGGCCGATATGACCACCGGAAAGCGTGCCGTCGTCATTGCGGAAGGCATGACAGTTAATGCAGCCGCCCTTGGCGATGGTTCCCTCAAAAGGAACTCCGGCAAACATGGCGCGACCTGCAGCCACGCTCGGTTCGGTAATGCGAAGTATATCCGATTTAGGTTTAATATACCCAATCGGAGCTGAATTTTCGGTACGGAGGCGGTTCTTCTGCTGTCCTTTCAGGAAGGTAGCCAGCGCCATAACCGTTTCTTCATCATCCACCCAATCAAATTCCGGCATCTTGGAGTTTTCATCGTTGGCTTTCGGGTGAACAATCGATTCAACCAGATAGTCAAATTTGAACTTTCCTCCGGCATCCGTCAGCTCAGGAGCCTGCGAGGAGGAAGAAATTCCTGCAATCGTATGGCAGCCCCAACATGCTTTTTCAAGGAAGAGCTCGCGGCCCTTTTCGTAGAGTTCCGCTCCTGCCAGGTTTCCGCTTTCCATCGCATGGCAGCGCACGCAGCTGGCCTGAGCAATCGGACCGGTCAGCATCGGCTTGATCCATCCATGAAACTCACCATGCGCATCGTGCATTTCAACGGCTCGTCCATTCCCGTCGTGACAGACAACACATCCGATTTCATTGAAATCATGCGGGTCTTCGGCCAGGCCGGGAACGATCGGCGGATGGGTAGCCAGCGGCAGGTCGAAATCGACGGCCTCCGGATTCGAAACGCCAACGTGACAGGATTGACAGCGGTCGATGATGGCTCCCGCAGGAGTGGGAACATTGACCTGTTTGATTTCCGCCCCGGGAAATTCTGCGCCAAGTTCTGCATAATATGCTTTCTGATATTTTACAAAATCCTGGTCGGTGGCTTTCTTCATCGACAATGCGAAGAATACAAACCCGGCCAAAGCCAGAATGAGGAGTGTACGATAATCCTTAATCATTTTAGTGCCCTCCCCCGACAGTCGGTTCCCACGGATAGATAATCGCCCAGTTTTCACCGCGGAAATAAACCCCGATAATAATTAAGGCCAGCATGAAGAGATACATGCCGATAAACAAAGCGTTTTCAAGGTTACGCTCTCTGGCAAACCAAACGCCGGGAATATTTTTCCGGTAGGTCTTCGTGAAGGTTTCCATGAAAATTTCGATATACGGCAGGAACATCACACCACCGGCCATAATGCCCGGAATTACGATACCGCCAATAAACCCGTGATAGGAAACCAGTTCCTGCAGCCCCAGGAAGTACCAGGGCGCCTTCGACGGGTTTGTCGGATGGTTCGGATCGGCCGGACCTTCCAGCGGCGCATCGAATAAGACCGAAATCAAACTCAGGAATGCCACAACACCGACCAGCACGATCAGTTCGCGAATGATCAGTTTCGGCCAGGCAAACATCATCTGGTCGGTTTCTTCATTCACCTTGGGCTCATTGCCCTTAACAATTTCAACCAGCTTATAACTGCGGGCAGATTTGAAAACAGAGTTGTTTTTCACTTCACCGAATTCTTCATCCGGGATCTGCTTTTCTTTACTCGTATCCGCCGGACGAGCCAGCCCGCCGTCCTTGCGGATGCGGAAGAAGTGAACGGCAATCAGGAAGCCCATCACGGCCGGCAATACCGCCACGTGCAAAACATAGAAACGAATGAGTGCTTCCGATCCCACGTCGGAGTCGCCAAGCAGAATGCCGCGAATGAGTGCACCACCCGGTGCAATTTTCGCGATTTCCGTTCCCACTTTAACGCCCCAGAATGCCAGCTGGTCCCAGGGAAGCAGATAACCGGTATAGGAAAGAAAGACGGTCAAAAGGCCGAGAATACAGCCGATCACCCAGTTGAATTCACGCCCGCCTCGATGCGCGCCCGCAAGATAAACCCGCAACATGTGCAAGGCCACAAAAGCCACCATGCCGTGGGCCGCCCACCGGTGCATGTTACGCAGGAAACCGCCCCAAAAGACATTACTGCGCAGGTTCAGCATCCGGCTGTACGCATCCGGCAATCCGTCAGGGCCGATGGCCGTTGACGGCACATAGTGAAACATCAGCAGAACCCCGGTCACCGACAGAATCAGGAACAGATAAAACGTGATCAGTCCCAATCCCATCGTTGTCTTAAATTTTACCGAGCGCTTGTGAATTTTGACCGGTTGAATATGCAGCAGCACGTTGCTGAACATAATCTTCGATTTGGTCAAACCTGTATTATCGAAGCCATGACGAAAGAAGGAGTAATATAACTTATCTCCGAACTCTTTCGCCTTTTGAATCATTTCATTCATTAGTTATCCCCTAAAAAATGGATATGCGGGCCGTTAAGCAGCCGGGAAAAATGTGCCTTCCGGCAACGAGGTCGCAGTGTCGATTTCCAGCTGTCCGCCGGGCACGGATTTAATTTCAAGCCAGGCCAGCGTTTTAGGAGCCGGTCCACCCACCACCAAACCATCGGTGTCGTATTGCGAGCCGTGGCACGGGCACTGGAAACCGGTTTCAACGCGGTTAACGGTGCAGCCCAGATGGGTGCAGACCAGAGAAATCGCGGCAATTTCGGATTCGGACTGCCGGCGTAAAACCACCTTCATATCTTCGAAAATAAGCTCATCGCCCACATCCGGAAGATCCGCCACCGGAACCAGAAACTTCTGCGGCGTCCCGTAGGATACAACAGGAAACATATATTTAAACAGAGCACCGCCGGTCCCCGCTGCTGCAATTCCCATAACCGCAAAAGCCGATCCCATCGTGATCAGCTCACGCCGGCTCTTACCTTCTTTTTTTTCTTTCGGCATTATTTTATTCCTCCGTCAACAGCACCGTTCGCGTGCTTTTCTTCTTCGCGGAAAATTACATACTTTGCTTCTTCGGGATCGTCAAACTGACCATCCTTAACCGCCCATCGAAACAGGCCGAAAAAAATCGTACCGAGAAGCGTTGTGGCAATTAAAAGGACAATGGTCAGAATCAACATGGCTTTACTCCTATGCGAAACAATCCTCGAATTCATTCACCGACATCTTACACGCGCCCGTCGGGCACTTCTGTGCACACATGCCACAACGGATACATTTAAGCGGATCGAACAACATCACCGATCCTTCTGCCTCCGCCACTTCCATGCTGCCGAATTCCTTTTCGGCCAACACCATCAAATCTTCGCCGCCATCCACCCGATCCACGGTCTTCATCGAAAGGCAGTACGAAGGACAAACGTCCACGCAACCACCGCAAAGGATACAGATGTCCCCTTCGAAGGTGGGGTGAATATGACATTCCAGACAGCGACTTGCCTGCTCCTTTGCATCAAAGTCAGGATATTCGACCGTCGTATTAAATTCAGGATCTTTGGCCGGATCCACCGGAAGTTCTTCGCGCTCTTCGCGCTCTTCATCCACATAGAGTGATTTTCTTTCATACTCCGGAAGATCAGTGAAGGTGATTTTACGTTTCAGCGATTTCGGTTCACCGCCGGTAATGAAAGCGTGGATGCCCTGGGCCGCTTTGCTGCCCGATGCAACCGCATCAATAAACAGCTTCGGTCCGTGCGCAATATCGCCGCCCACAAACACATTCGGTTTGCTGGTCTGCAGCGTTTCCTGATTCACCACTTTCACCCAGCCCTGCGGTGTCACTTCCACCCCGGAACCTTCCAGAAAGTCCAGATCTGACCCCTGCCCCACCGCGAAGAAAACCGCATCGCCCTCAATCAGGCGCGTTTCCTCTTCCAGCTGCGGCGAAAACTTTCCGTCCTCGTCGAAAACACGGATAACTTTACTGACCAGCAAGCCCTTGATCTTACCGTTTTCAACAACAATTTCACGGGGGCCCCAGCCGTCGTTAATGGTAACACCTTCGCGCCGACCGCCTTCACGTTCGTCCACGGAACCCGTCATTTCATTCAGATGCTCCCGTTCCAGACAAGCCAGCTGAACATCGGGCGATCCGCAACGCAGTGCAGAACGCGCCACGTCGAACGCCACATCGCCGCCTCCGATTACAATCGAACGGGTTGAGGAGAGATCCCACTTTTCGCGCAGGTTAAAATCAAACAGGAAAGCCAGTCCGATAAAGACATCTTTATGGTCGGCATTCGGAAGCGGAATTTTTTTTCCTTTTGCCAATCCTACTGCGATATAAACCGCATCATGTTTCTTTTCCAATTCCTGGAACGTAATATCGGTGCCGACATCTACGCCGTTTTTCACCTCGATATTGGAAAACTGCTCAATCGAAGCCAGTTCATCCGCCACCACTTTGCGCGACAGGCGGTTAATCGGAACACCCTGCACCAACTGACCGCCGGATTTTTCCCAACGCTCATAAATGGTCACACTGTAACCCAGACGGGCGAGATCGTGTGCGGCCGTATAACCGGCGCAACCGCCTCCGATAATCCCGACAGACTTTCCATTCAACTTCGGTTCAACTGAACCCGGAGCAATCGAATAGGTCAGCGGTTTCCGCAGGTCACCTTTTTCCGGACCGTGTTTATCCGTCAGAAAGCCTTTGATGTTACGAATAACAACGGCCTCATCAACATCTGAACGGCGACACCCTTTTTCACAGGGAGCCCCGCAGACTTTACCGCAAATGGAAGCAAATGGATTGGTTGCACGGGAAATGGCGTAGGCTTCTTCATATTTGCCCGCAACAGTAGCCATCAGGTATCCGCGCGCATCTGTTTTCACAGGACACGAATTACGGCACGCCACCTCTGCTTCGTAATACGCATCCGTAGGTAATTCAACTTTAATCTTTTCAACCGCCATCGCAGCGCCTCCCGGTGAATAACCACAGAATACAAAATGTGCGTAGTTTTATCACGTCTTTAATAATCCAAAATTTATCGCACCGGATCGGTCCAGTTGCAACCCTAAATTGGTATTTTAATACCGATTTAGTCATCTTTTAAAATAATCCGATTTTCTCCGCTCTCCGGAACCGGACCGCACCGCCTTTTCGACCGCTGAAAAAACACCATTTCAACCGGCCAGCACTGTTAAATTGATAAAAACAATGCTCGCCATACTTATTATAACTCTTTAGCTTTTGAGCATGGACTATTAGAAGTCTACCCTTCGGGGAATGTGTTGAGCGGCCGGTTCTTTAAGGGGGATTGGTCAAAACAAGTAAGAATGGCCGGAAACGGCCCGTTTAGGAGTATAGTCATATGTCAGACCAAATCGAAACAGGTACCGTTAAGTGGTTCAATGATGAAAAGGGTTTTGGATTCATTGCCCGCGAAACAGGTGATGATGTGTTTGTTCACTTCACCGCAATCAACATGGAAGGCCGCCGCTCACTGCAGGAAGGCCAAAGCGTAACCTTTAACGTCGAAAACGGACAAAAGGGCCCGCAGGCCAGCAACGTCTCTTTAGCCGGCTAATTCCTGCCGACTGAATTTTCCTTACATAATCCAAAGGTTGGAAAACCTGTTTTCCAACCTCTGGTTTCTTTTGTGCCCGGATTAATCTGGAGTACCACCGGGCGGATCCGGAGGCGTACCCGGCGTAGTTGGGCCGGAACTTCCGCCACCGTCGCCGCCACCGCCGCCTGCAGACGCTGCAATGGCAACACCGCCAACCACAACAACTTCACCCAGCAACACGCGGCCTGTACGGCCGGCATCATCGCTCCACGCACCCGGATTCAGCCAGGAAAGGCTTCCGCCGGTCTGCACCGGATTTTTCCAGCGATAAGGATTCACCAGCGCCGTAAAATCCCCGACGGTTGAGAAAGAAACTCCCACTTCAGCATAACTGCCGCTTTCCGTGGCATACCCGCGCGATACAAGTCCGGGCCCTCTCGGCCCCTGTGCTCCATTCATCGAAGCACACCCCGCCAGCAGCGAGGTACTCACACACAAACTTGTTATTTTAAGCATTACTTTCATAACCGCCTCCTAAATAGAAAGATGCGCACCCTAACGGGAACCCCGTTCAACGCAACTAAAATTGCTGCGCAAATATGACGCACAGCACATTTCACCTGTTGTACGAGCAATTCCTGCGCCAAAGCAGTTAAACGAGATCGATAACATGATCGAGCATACGGTCGTCATCAAAAATGAAGCGTCCGGAAAATTGCCGCCCTTCCAGCATATACGGGAACCAGATATGGTCGTCCTGCCACATGCGCTCAAACGGAAGATTATCGATCGAGTACCAGAGCGGAACGGCTTCATCGGTCTCCGTCGGCTCCCCTTCGTAATCAGTGGCCGTGTAAACGTAGCCATGAATGGAATTATCATCTGTAAACTGAAAATGCAGTTCACCGGCGAATTCGACGCCGGTCGGGGTAATGCACAATTCTTCCTGCGTTTCGCGGATGGCACACTGTTCGGTGGTTTCGCCGGGCTCCAGCTTACCGCCCGGACCGTTAATTTTACCCTTCCCGAATCCGCGTTTTTTATGAATCAGCAGGATTTTTCCATCTTTAATCACAAACATCAGGGTCGCCACGGTTACCGGCTCCCAGTTTTCCCAATCCACATCATTCACGGTTTTAAACATTCAATACGCTCCAATATATACTGAAAAACTGCCGCGCAGTCTGAACGGCGCGGCAGCTTGAAACAAGTTTCCAACGATTGGAAATCTCCAATCCCTGAATAATCAGCCCTCTTTGTGCTCATAGATGTGCACATCGCGCTGCGGGAATGGAATGGTGATCCCTTCGGCATCGAATTTCTTTTTGATGCCTTCCGTCACACCGAAATAGACATCCCAATAGTCGGCCGGCGCACACCACGGGCGTACCGCAAAGTTCACACTGCTGTCGGCCATTTCGGAAACTTTAATGGTCGGAGCCGGCGTATCAAGAATGCCGGGTATCTCCTTCAGTACGGACTGGATGGCGGTACGGGCCTTATCGATGTCACAACTGTAACTGATGCCGGCGGCCAGGTCGACACGGCGGGTTTTGTTCGCAGAATAGTTTGTGATGTTGTCCGACATCAGTTTGGCATTCGGAACAATGGTTTTTTTGTTATCCAGCGTATCCACATGAGTCGTAAAAATTCCGATATCTCTCACGGTTCCCACCACTCCGCCGGCATCCACCACATCGCCCACTTTGAACGGCTTGAAGATAATCATCAACACACCGGAAGCAAAGTTGGAAAGCGAGCCCTGCAAAGCCAATCCCACGGCCAGACCGGCCGCACCGAGCACCGCGATAAAAGAGGCCGTTTTCACGTTCAGCTTTTCCAGTGCAGCAATAACAACAAACGCCTGCAACCCCACATGAATCAGACTGCTGACAAATGAAATCAGGGTATGATCAACCTTGGAACGCTCCATCAGTTTAACGATGCCCTTTTTGATGAGCTTCACAACAAACATACCAATCACCAGCACCAGCACAGCGGCGATGATTTTCATCCCCCACTCCACCCCGATGGTTTGAACCGTCTCCAAAATATCTCCCGAACTTTGGACTGCTGATTCAACCGTCTCGACCACTTCGTTTGTTTCCATGTTTCCCTCCCTGTGATTTGAATTATATTTAATGCTACTATTTTAGTACTGTATTTCGCAGCCAAAGAATTAGCAACAACCAAGACGTTCCGGACATAGAAAAAGCCGGAGCAAAACTGCCCCGGCTTTTTTCACATGGTTTTCCAAGGTTTGGAAAATCAGTCGTTTTTGTGTTCGTAGACGTGCACATCGCGCTGCGGGAACGGAATTGAAATTCCAGCTTCGTCGAATTTTTTCTTGATGGCTTCCGTGAGGTCGAAATGCAGGCCCCAATAATCCGCCGAATTACACCATGGGCGCACCACGAAGTTTACGCTGCTGTCGGCCAGTTCAACCACAGCAACTGTCGGTGCCGGATCTTTCAGAATCCGTTCATCAGATGCAATGATATCATTCAGAACCTGTCTGGCCTTATCAATATCATCGCCATAACCAATGCCCGCAACCAGATCGAGTCTGCGAGTTCCGAATGTATTCACATTGGTAATTGCACCTCCGGTTACCTGCGCGTTCGGAACAATGATTTTCTTATTGTCCGGCGATTTCAGAATGGTGGTGAAGATGCCGATTTCCAGCACAGAACCGGCTGTACCCCCGGCATCGATGAAGTCGCCCACTTTGAAGGGCTTGAAGATCAGCATCAAAACACCGGCCGCAAAGTTCGCCAAAGATCCCTGCAACGCCAAACCGATTGCCAAACCGGCCGCACCCAGAATAGCAATAAACGAGGCCGTCTTTACTTCCAGCTTTTCAAGAGCGGCAATAAATACGAATGCTTTCAAACCGACTGATACAAGACTGCAGCAAAACTTGGCGAGAGTAACATCGACCCCCCGCTTCGCCATCAGTTTAGCAACTCCTCCTGTGATGAGCTTGGCAAGCCATAACCCGATAATCAGAACGAGTAGTGCTGCCACAATCTTCACGCCAAACACGACCACAATATCCTGGACCTTATCCAGAATCGGAGTGATCTCTTCACTGCCTGCAATAACAACTGCATTTGTATCCATTTTGCCCTCCCGGCTAATTTTATACTGTAAATAGTACTGTTTCGGTATAGGCGTTGATTATAGAAAGATGACAAAGTTGCACAAGTACAATATTTGAGAGCTTGAAAAGCCCTTCAAGCATTTCAATATTCCTTTGTCAGTATTCAATAACGTGTATGGTTTTGTAATTGGAGAAGCCGATATGATGAATAAACGAACAGCCCTGAAAACCCTCACCCTTATTACCATCGCAGCCTTAGTTCCCATCACACAGGGGAAGAGCACACTCTGGACGGTCAGCTCAGGAGAAAACACGCTATACATTCAAGGCTCATCCCATGTGCTGAAAGCGGATAATTATCCGCTCGCACCCGCCATTGAAAATGCGTATTCCAACGCAACAGCCCTCGTGCTGGAGGTCGATATGGCGCAAATGACCTCCCCGCAAACCCAGCAGCTCATTCTCAAAAAGGGAATGCTCACCCCGCCGGATTCTTTACAATCGGCTCTCAGTCCGGCCACCTATCAATCGCTCGAAGCCGCCTGTAGCAATGCCGGTCTTCCCATGGGCGTTATTCAGCAATTCAAGCCCTGGTTTGCCACCATGACACTTACGCTGGTTAAAATGCAGCAACTCGGGCTGAATACAAAACACGGGCTCGACACCTATTTCTTTGAAAAAGCGGTGCGCGACAACAAACCGGTCCAGGGATTGGAAACCATTGATTTCCAGATCGGCCTGTTCGATTCCCTTGCCCGCCAGAATCCTGATGATTTCGTTAACCGGGCCCTGAAAGATCTCGACCTTCTCGGCAGTGAAATTGAAGAACTGCTGACAGCATGGGAAAACGGCGATCTGGAAACTCTCGGAAAATTAATGGCGGAAAGCTTTGCGGGCTACCCGGAGCTCTACGAAAAATTTATCACCGCCCGCAACAGAAACTGGGTGAAACAACTCGGGAAAATGATCAAAGACGATCAGGTCTATATGGTTGTTGTCGGAGCCGGACACCTGCCGGGCGACGAAGGCGTAATCAACCTGCTCAAGAAAAAGGGATTTTCCGTCGAGCAGCTATAACGTGAAACGTGAAATTTTAACCCCCAGGAAGTTCCGTCAACAGGAAGCACAAGTATTAGTCACGATTCATTCGTCACGCCTCACGCCCTGAACTCCGCCACCACAAACGTGTGGTCCGACGGTTTTTCCCTTTTGCGCGGCTCCAGATCCACATCACACGAAATGCATTGCTGCGTTAGCGGGTCGGTGGTCAGCACATAATCGATGCGCCATCCGAGGTTTTTCTCAATCGCATTTTTTACCCGGTAATCAAAGAACGAGTACACCTCGTCTTCCGGATGATGCTTGCGGAGCAGATCGGAAAAGCCGAAGGAGCAGACATCCAGAAATGCATTGTGGGCATCGATGTGATAACACGGATCATTCTTCTTTCCCGCCGGGTTGTTCACATCAATCGGTTCGACGGCAATATTCATATCGCCAATCCAGGCCAGCGGCTGGTCGGCAGCATATTCCGCTTCAAAAAGTCGTTTCAACCGGGCATACCAGCCCAGCTTGTATTTATACATCACATGATCAATCGCCCGGCCCTGCGGAACATACGTATTCACCACGGCAACCCCGTCCACCATCGCCCGAACCAGGCGCGTTTCATCCGCCGGGCCACCGTCATCAAACCCGAACTTCACTTCCGTCGGCTCGCTTTTGCAGATCAATGCCACGCCGTTGTAGGACTTCTCCCCTTTAAAAACCACATGATACCCCGCCGCCTCAATCGCCTCCCGCGGAAAATCCTCATCCTGCGCCTTGGTTTCCTGAATCCCCAGAATATCCGGCTCGCGATCTTCCAGCCATTGGAGAAGAATCGGCAGGCGCGAACGAATTGAATTAGCATTGAACGTTGCAATTTTCATGGTGTCTTTTCCGTTATTATAAATTGTAAGCCGAATGAAGACGGATAGACTTCCCTCTGTCAAGCGAGAGCAGGAAAACCATACTATGAAATTAAAATCAGCCTATTTTCCAACCCTTGGAATACTCATTGCCGTCTTTTCTCTGGTCGGAACGTCGGGCGCAGCGCCGACAGCAACCCCCGCAACGCCGGATGAAATTCAACAGCAGATCGGGAAATCCACTGCACCGTTAACGCTCGTGCACGTCTGGGCCACGTGGTGCGATCCCTGCCGCGAAGAGTTTCCGGAACTCGTCCAGGTCATAAATACCTTCCCGTCCGTGAAATTCATTTTGATTTCCGCCGACAACCCCGCTGAAAAAAAATCGGTTGAAGAATTTCTGGAGAAATATAAAAGTCCCGTCGGCAGTCTGATCTCCACCGAGCTCAGTCAGAAATTTATTGAAAGCCTCTCCCCGAACTGGAACGGCACCCTTCCCTCCACGTTCATTTTCAAAGGTGGAAAATGCGTAAGTGAGTGGGAAGGGAAACGAACGTTGGAAGAGTACACCGAACTCATCGAAAAACTGAACCCCACAAATAAGGAGTAATGTTATGAAATTCTATACCCTGATAACCGCATTGAGCCTCACTGCTCTCAGCGCAACCGCCGGCCTTAAAATCGGCGATGAAATGATCGACACCCATGTAAAAATGACCAGTGTCGATAACGCCTCTCTCACCCTCGCAGAACTGAAAGGTGAAAAAGGAACCTTAATCATTTTCACCTGCAACAAATGCCCCTTTGTCCAAGCCTGGCAAAGCACCATGGTGGAACTCGGGAATACCTACATGAAAAAAGGCGTCAAAGTGGTATTCATCAACTCCAACGATCCCGCAGCCAAAGGCGACACACTTGAGAACATGAAAAAAATGGCCCAGAAAGAAGGCTATCAATTCCCGTACCTGCAGGATTCCACATCCGAAGTGGCCCGCCATTTCGGCGCAACCAAAACACCCGATGTTTTCCTGTTTGATGCCGACAACAAACTCGTCTACAAAGGCGCGGTCGGCGATGGCGGAACCTCCCCGACCGACGACGTATGGCTGGCCGATGCACTCGAAGCTCTTCTGGCCGGCAAAGATATCAACCCCCAGGAAACAAAAGCCGTCGGTTGCAGCATTAAATTCCGATAAAATTCCACTCCCTGGAAAATGAGCCGGTCCGCGAAAACAGACCGGCTTTTTTTATGGATTGCCTCCCCTGCATGAATCAGGGATAAAAGGCGCGGTTTTTCCAATGGTTGGAAAAATTACGCATTATGAATTACGGACAACTCCCATGAGCGAAACAATCAAGACCACTAATTTTATTCACGACATCATCGATGCCGATCTGGCATCCGGAAAGCGCACAGAAATCGTCACCCGCTTTCCGCCCGAGCCCAACGGTTACCTGCACATCGGCCATGCCAAAGCCATCACGCTCGATTTCGGCACCGCCCAGAAATACAACGGAAAATGCCACCTGCGCTTCGACGACACCAATCCCGAAGCCGAAGACGAAGAATATGTAAAAGCCATTCAGGAAGATATCAAATGGCTCGGTTTCGACTGGGGCGAAAACCTGTTCTGGGCCTCCAACTATTTTGACACCATGTACGAGTACGCCGTCCGCCTGATCAAAAAGGGCAAAGCCTACGTCTGCGACCTTTCCTCGGAAGAATTCAAAGACTATCGCGGCGTTCCCACCGAACCCGGTAAAGAACCGCCCGGCCGCGAGCGTTCGATTGAGGAAAACCTGGCCCTGTTTGAACAGATGAAAAACGGCGACTTTCCCGATGGAAGCTATGTTTTGCGCGCCCGGATCGATATGACCTCCCCCAACCTTCACCTGCGCGACCCGGCAATCTACCGCATTAAACGCGCCCACCACCACAACACGGGCGATAAATGGTGCATCTATCCGATGTACGACTTTGCCCACTGCATCGAAGACTCCATCGAGGGCGTCACCCACTCCATGTGCACCCTCGAATTTGCGGTGCACCGCCCGCTCTACGACTGGATTCTCGCAGAACTCGAAATCTTCCAGTCCCAGCAGTACGAATTCTCCAAGCTGAACCTCACCTACGTTGTTCTCAGCAAACGCCGTCTCCTGCAGCTCGTCAACGAAGGGCTCGTCTCCGGTTGGGACGATCCCCGCATGCCGACCCTCTGCGGAATGCGCCGCCGCGGCTTCACCGCCAACGCCATCAAAAAACTCTGCGCCATTGTCGGCTGCACTAAATTTGAGGGCATCACCGAAATCGAACAGTTCGAAAGCATTATCCGCGACGATCTGAACGAAAACTCACTGCGCGCCATGGCCGTCGTTGATCCGATTAAGGTCATCATCGAAAATTACCCCGAAGATCTCGAAGAAGAATTTGAAGTGGCCAACCACCCGCAGAAGGAAGAAGAAGGCAAACGCACCGTTCCATTCAGCCGCGAACTTTGGATCGAGCGCACGGACTACATGGACGACGCCCCGAACAAATTCAAAGGCTTCACCATTGGCCGCGAAGTGCGCATTCGCGGCGCCTATCTCGTCACCTGCAATTCCGTCGAGAAGGATGCCGACGGCAATGTGATTTCCCTGTCCTGCACCTACGACCCGGAAACCAAAGGCGGCAATGCCCCCGATGGCCGCAAGGTCAGAAGTACCATTCACTGGGTCTCGGCCAAACATGCGGTCGATGCCGAAGTCCGCCTCTACGACCGCCTCTACACGGTCGAAAATCCGCTGGGCGACAAGGAGAAGGATTTCAAGGACTTCATCAACCCGAATTCACTTGAAGTCATCACCGCAAAAATCGAACCCGGCCTCGCCAGCACCGAACCCGGCACACGCTATCAGTTCGAACGCGTCGGCTACTTTTGTGCAGACAAAGAGCATACGGCGGAAAAACCCGTCTTCAACCGCACACTCACCCTCCGCGCTCCGCGAAAGGTTCAGTAAACCGGCAGGCAGACAAAGCATACATAAAAAAACGCGGCCCGTTTATTCAAACGGCCGCGTTTTTTATTTTCCGAACAACAGTCTTATTTCGTTCCGAAAAGACGGTCACCGGCATCGCCGAGCCCCGGCAGGATATACGCATCCTCCGTCAGCCCGTCATCCAATGCCGCCGCAAAAATTTCAATATCCGGATGTGCATGCTGGAAAGCTTCCACCCCTTCCGGAGCGGCAACCAGACACATAAACTTAATATTTTCTGCACCGTTCTCTTTCAGCAGATTTGCCGAAGCAATTGCCGAACCGCCGGTGGCCAGCATCGGATCCACCATAATAAACATGCGTTCCGTCGGCTCCGGCATGGGCTTAAAATAATAGGTCACCGGCTGATGCGTTTCATGATCGCGATAAAGTCCCACATGACTGATGGCGCAATTTGGAATCAGATTCAGCACCCCGTCCACCATACCCAGTCCGGCGCGCAGTAAAGGAACCAGCACCACATTTTTTCCGGCAATCACATGGCAGGTCGTCGTCTGCAAAGGGGTTTCCACCTGCACGGCACTCACCGGCAGGTTTTTTGTAATCTCATACGCCAGCAATGTTCCGACTTCATCCACCAATTCCTTGAATACTTTTTTCGGGGTATTCTTATCGCGGATATACGTCAGCTTATGCTGGATCAAAGGATGGTTTGATACGGTCAAAGTTGGAAAACGTTTCATACTAAAAGCCTCTCAATTAATCGTTATCCGGATCATCCGGAATTAATATGTGCAACACAAGATTTGCCAGCATGCCGACCAAAGCCGCCAGTCCGATGCCTTCGATCGCAACGGCACCGATCGAAATTTTAACCCCGCCCAAACCGCATACCAGAATCAGCGCCACAATCATCAGATTGCGGCTGTGGTTAAAGTTGAGCTCTGCGTTGGCAATCGTACGAATCCCCACAGAAGCAATCATACCGAACAGGATGAAACTCACCCCGCCCATAACCGCCACCGGTATCGTACGCAGAAATGCGCCGACCGGACTGAAAATACCCAGAATAATTGCAAACACTGCAGCAATACGGATGACCGACGGGCTGTAATTTTTAGTTACCGCCAACACCCCCGTATTTTCAGAATAGGTTGTGTTCGGCGGACCGCCGATCAACCCGGAAAACATCGTCGCAAGTCCATCGCCCAACAGTGTGCGGTGCAGACCGGGCTTTTCAAAGAAATCTTTTCCAACCACCGCGCCGTTGGTGGTGATATCCCCGATGTGCTCCATCACCGAAACAATTGCAATCGGCATAATCGCCAGAATCGCCGCCCACTCAAACTTCGGAAATGTGAAATTGTCCGCACCGATAAATAAACCGCCGGTGTTCTGCATCGCACTGTAATCCACTTTCCCCATCGCCGCCGCCACAGCATATCCCGCAAAAATACCGATTAGAATCGGCACCAGCTTAAAGAAGCCTTTCATAAAACAGGACACCGCAATAATGGTCAGGATCGCCACCGACGAAAGCAGCCAATCCGACGAAGCCATGTTCACGCCGATCGGCGCAAGCGAAAGTCCGATCACCATAATCACCGGCCCGGTCACCACAGCAGGAAACAGCCGTTTCATAATCTTCACACCGCCCAGTTTCACAATCAGCGACATGATCAGATAGACCAGTCCGGCACAAATCACACCCCCCAGTGCCTGCGGCAATCCGGCCCCATCTTCTCCGGCCACCATTTTAATGGCACCGATGAATGCAAAACTCGACCCCAGAAAAACAGGAACCATTCCGCCCGTTACACCATGAAAAATAAAGGTTCCGATACCCGCAGCCAGCAAGGCCACACTCGGATCCATCCCCGTCAACGTCGGCATCAGAACCGTCGCACCAAACATTGCAAATACGTGCTGAATGCCCAGCAACAGTTTTTTAGCCCCACCCATTTCGTTCACATTTACCCCCTGATAATTATGCGGTTTTTCGAAACCCGCTCAAAAGCACCCATATTACACACAGCCTCCTCAATACGAAAAGTTTTCTCTTCATTTCAAAATCGCAGCCCCGAGGCTTGACGCATCCACTGGGTTTTAAGAGGCTTTCCCCCTTCAATCACAAACAGGAAATAACAATACCATGACAACAGAAGCCGCCCCATTTGATCCCGTTCCGTTTGTATCCAACGATCTCAATATTTCTTCCCGGCAGGTCGCCGCTGTTGCCGCACTGTTTGCTGAAGGCAACACAGTTCCCTTCATCGCGCGCTATCGCAAAGAAGCACATGGAAATTTGGATGAAGTACAAATCACCGATATTCAGGAAAAGCTGGCCTATTACAACTCGCTCGAATCCCGCCGCCAAACGATTCTCAATTCCATCGACGAACAGGGAAAGCTGACCGATGAGCTTCGCCTCAAGATTGAAGAGTGCCTGTCGAAGACCACGCTTGAAGACCTCTACCTGCCCTATAAACCCAAACGCCGTACCCGCGCCATGATTGCCCGCGAAAAGGGTCTGGAGCCGCTGGCCGATCTTATTTCAAGTCAGGCCGCAACCGGCGATGTCGAAGCGGAAGCCGCTAAATACATCAACGCCGAAAAGGAAGTCCAGACACGGGAAGATGCACTGGCCGGCGCCCGCGATATCATCGCCGAACAGATTGCGGAAAAAGCCGAAGTACGCGCCCTCATTCGCGAAGCCTATTTTAAGACCGGCACCATCACGTCCTCTCCGGCCGCATCAGCAAAGACGGATGAAGAATCGAAATATAAAGACTACTTCGACTTTTCACAGCCGATCGATGCCATTCCATCGCACCGCTATCTCGCAATCCGCCGCGGCGAAACCGAAGGCGTACTCCGACGCAAACTGGCCATCGATGCAGACCCGCAGATTGAACGCATGAAACAGATTGCGGAAGCCAACCCGGCATCGCCGTTTTTCCAGGAATTGGAAAAAGCCATTCTCGATGCCTACAAACGCCTGCTCACCACCAGCGTTGAAATCGATGTTTCCGTCGAAATGAAAATGAAAGCCGATCGCTCGGCCGTCGAAATTTTTGCCAAAAACCTGCGCAGTCTGTTGCTCGCCGCACCCTATGGGGAAAAGGCGGTAATTGGAATCGACCCCGGTCTGCGCACCGGCTGTAAATGCGTGGCGCTCGATGCCACCGGCAAGTATCTCGATACCCTGACCATCTATCTGGGTCAGGGAGCCGACAAAGAAAAGCAGGCCAAAATTGCGCTCTCTTCCTTTATCGAAAAACACCGGCCAATGGCCATCGCCGTCGGCAACGGAACCGCCGGACGCGAAACCGAGGCATTCACGAAATCGCTGCTCCAGGATATGAAATCCAACATCAGCGTAGTCTCTGTGAGCGAAGCCGGGGCCTCTGTCTATAGTGCCTCCCCCATCGCCCGCGAAGAGTTTCCGGATCTCGATCTGACCATCCGCGGCGCCATTTCCATTGCCCGCCGTCTGCAGGATCCGTTGGCCGAATTGGTGAAGGTCGACCCGAAATCGATCGGCGTCGGTCAATACCAGCACGATGTTTATCAGCAGTTGCTCAAGGATAAACTCGACGAAGTGGTCGTCAGCTGCGTAAACAAAGTCGGCGTTGAACTGAATACGGCCAGCGCCCCCCTGCTCTCGCGAGTGGCGGGCATCGGCGACAGCCTTGCCAAAAAAATCGTAGCGTACCGCAATGAACACGGTGCCTTCAAAAGCCGGGAGGAAGTCCTCAAGGTTGCGGGACTCGGACCGCGCGCCTTCCAGCAGGCCGCCGGATTCTTACGCGTACGCGGTGGAGACCAACCTCTTGATGCATCGGCTGTTCACCCGGAACGTTATAAACTGGTCGAACAGATTGCGGCCGATCTCGGTGAGCCGCTGAATAAACTGATCGGGAATGTTGAAGTCGTCAGCAAGATCAAACTCAGCACCTACATCAGCGACGAAGTCGGCGAACTGACACTGAAGGATATTATCGAGGAACTGAAAAAACCCGGCCGCGACCCGCGCGAACAGTTCGAAGAAGTCGGCTTCCGCGAAGATGTCATGACCATGAAGGACCTCAAAGAAGGCATGGAACTGAAAGGCATCGTCACCAATGTCACTGCCTTCGGGGCTTTCGTCGACATTGGCGTTCATCAGGATGGCCTTGTCCACATTTCCCAATTGTCCGACACCTTCATTAAAGATCCTGCCGACGTCGTGCAGGCGGGCGACCGCATCGATGTCCGCGTCCTGGAAGTCGATCTCAACCGGAAACGCATTTCCCTTTCCGCGAAAAAGAAACAGACCGCCAAACCGTCCAGTGGTCGGAAAAAACCGCAAGGCAACCCGAAAAAGAATCAGCGGCGCACGAATACCCAGCAGCGTGGCACGAACAGCCAGGGCCGCGACAACCGCCCGCGCGGTTTCACCAACAATCCTTTTGCCGATCTCTAAATCAGAACAGAGCTTCCTGTGGGAAAACAGGCGGGAATCGGGAACAGGACGCTCTGGACAGTACATCCGGTCGAGACCGCCCCTCCCTTGGACAGGAGACTGGAGGTCTGAAACGGGAGAAGCGGTATCAATGCCAATCAGGCATCCGCTTCTTCCAAAGCCCGGGTCCGGTTCATCAAAGCGCGGTTGTAGGCGGAGATCATATCGTGCCGCGAGACAATTCCATGCAGCTTACACCGGGTTTCGCGGTCAACAACCGGCAGCTGTTCAATGTTGCGATAACCAATCCTGCGCATTGCTGTATCCAGATTTTCCTCGGCAAAAACAGTGATCACATCCGTGGTCGCCAATTCCTTGACTACAACCAGATCCATCAGGTTCTTCTCGAACACAACATCCATAAAATCCTGTACCGAAATAATGCCGGTCAGCTCGCCGGCCGCGTTAACCAACGGGAAATTAGTGTGCTGTGTACGCTGGATAAAGTCGGCAAACTCGCGCAGGGTCATGTCTTCGGGAATAGTTTCAACGGCGGTCCGCATCACTTCCCCGACCGTCAGATTCTTCATAATATTGCGCTCTTTGCCCGCCTCTAAATCGATGCCTATACGGGTCAGCTCCACCGTTTCCAGACTCTCTTTCTTCAGATGCCGGGCGATGGCGGTGCCGATCACGCAGGTCAGCATGATCGGAATGATAACCTCATAGCTGTCGGTAATCTCGAAAAGCAGGAAGATGGCCGTCATCGGCGCATGTGTTGTGGCGGCGAGAAAAGCCCCCATCCCCACCAAGGCGTAGGCTCCCGGAGAAAGGGCCGCACCCGGCATCAGCGTTGCCATCAGATGGCCGAAGGCACCGCCGGCAACCGCGCCGATAAACAGACACGGCGCAAACAGCCCTCCAGGCAGCCCCGAGCCGATGGTGACCCCCGTTGCAACCATCTTGGCCACGACCAATAAAAGCAGCAGGTTCCAGGCATAATGACCATTGAGAACCTCGCTCATAAACTCATAACCGTTCCCGAAGATCTGCGGCAGAAAGAGCCCGATCAAACCGACCGTCAGTCCGCCCATCACCGGTTTGGCCAGCTTCGGGAGCTTGGTGGCGTCGATGACATCTTTGATCCGGTAATAGACATTAATAAATACAGCCGCCAGTCCGCCGATAATGATGCCGAGCAGCAGATACAGTCCCAGCTCCCAGTAACTGTCCATCGCATAGACTGGTGCCACCAGCTCCGATCCGTTGCCCAGCATGGCCCGCGAGAGTACCGTGGCGATACCGCTGGCAATCACGATCTGCGTAAAACTGGCAACCTCAAATGAGGAGAGCAAAACAATCTCTGTCGCGAAGAAGACACCGGCAATCGGCGCATTGAAGGTGGCGGCGACTCCCGCTGCCGCGCCGCAGGCCACCAGAACTTTAAGCTGGGATCCGCGGATTTTAAACAGTCGGCCGAGCTGGCTGCCAATGGTGCCGCAGATGACGGCAATCGGCCCCTCCTGACCGGCACTTCCACCGGTGCCCAGCGTGATGGCCGCCGCCAAACCACGGGTGAACAACGGTCTGAACGGCAGTTTGGCCCCTTTAAGATTCACTGTAACCAGAAATCCGGCAAAGCCGCCTTTAAGATCTTTTCCGAAAAAGATCCACATGGGAATCATCAGCAGGCCGCCTATCGCCGGCATAAAAACCACCAGCAGCCGCCTGAAATTCCATTCCTCCAAATTAATGTCAAAAAATGTCGTGGACTGCTCGACCACCAGCCAGTGAAACAGCTCGATGGTTTTACGGAACAGATAGTTGCCGAGACCTCCGAGCACCCCGATGATGACGGCGAGCAGAGTGGCGAAAGTGTTGTCGCTGATATTAAACCGATTCAGTGCGGCACGGGTGTTCTGATGCAGCTTACGTGAAAAAAAAATATGAACTCTCTGTTTGATTGCTGCCACGGCGTCGACCTTTTTCTGTCTACGGTGCGGGGGCGCTAACACGGCCTTTGTTCAATGCACCTTTTAATGAATAACACGCTTTTCAGGCGATGGGGCAAACGTCCCGGAAATCGGACTGAAAAGCGGTTTCGTGGCGAAAGGTCTACTGCAAGGCCGGGATTGTGTCAAGATTGGGTGCGAGCCCTATTCATCCAAAGACATCCGACCGTAAACCGCCACCTACATCACAGCAGTAAACCGGCCCGGACTTCGTCGGCGAGGTCCGGCTTACCGCATTCAGCAATAACACGAAGCGCAAACTCAAATGCGGTACCCGGGCCCTGGCTGGTGATGAGCTTTCCATCCACCACGACCTTTTCATTGACCGGCTGAATATCCTCTGGAAGCAGGGATTCAACCCCCGGATAGCAGGTGAATTTTTTATTCTCCAGGACCCCCGCTTTGTTCAGCGCCACAGCGGCGGCACAAATGCAGCCCAACCATTTTCCTGCAGCACTGAAATCCTTAATCGCCTGCTGAATGCCCTCATGCACGATAAACGCTTCAGTTCCCCCGAATCCCCCCGGAAGAATCAGAACGTCATATGCAGCGGGATCAACTTCATCCCATGTGGTATCTCCTGCCAGCTTAACCCCTCGTGACGCCTCAATGATTCCCGGAGTTAAACTTGCCACGGTAACATCAAGTTCCGCGCGGCGCAGGGTATCAACAATAATGACGGCTTCCATTTCTTCCGTGCCTTCGGCAATCGGTACTAATATTTTCATATTCACTCTCCTGGTTTTCGTGATACGCGACTATTGAATCGCGAGCCCAATATTCTCGGCACTCTTTCGATTCTTCACTCAATCACTGTTCTTAATTCATCAACCACCTGATTGCGCAGGGCATCAGAAATCGGTTCATCAAATGTTTCCTGCAAAACCTCAATCAACTTTTCCCCTTTGCAAACCACCACTCCGTTTACATTCATGATGTCCTGTGGAAGTTGCGTGCCGAGGAAACAGAGCACGGAATGGAGCGGAATGGCGCCGCATCCGGCATCATCCATAAACGCCATCAATTCCGCTGTTGCGGCTTTCACCTGCTTGAGCGGAGGGCGCGAAGGCTCTATACCTCCGGCATAAAGCCTGCCCTCCCGAAATTCAACGGATCCCTTCCAGTTTTTGGTTTCCACCACAAAAAGGCCGGCCGGCCCCACAATGATATGGTCGAAATTTTCTTTTCCGCCTCCGAAACGCAATCCGTTAAAGACGGTATATTCCGCGTTTAAAAAGGCCAGCTCATGGGCGACCCACTCCTCGCCTTTGGCGCCTTTCAGATAGTTCCCCAATCGCCGGTCGCCCCACGCCAGTAAAATGGCCGCCGCCACAGCCACCAGGAAGAAAAAAATACCCACCTGCGAAATGCTCAGGCCCGGTTTGGGGAATGCGGCGCGCAGGAGATAGCCCGTCACAAAACAAATCACCAGCAGTGGCCAGAAGGCCACGAAGCAATCCCAGAACACGGGGTGCTTCTCCGGGGCTGCCGTATACTTTTGCAAAACGAGCACTTAAGGATTCAGTCGAAGTTTCCATAGGCTGGAACCATAGGTCATGGACGCAGGTCAGACAACTTCAGATCTTAAATAGTCATTGTTTACGGTTTAAAATCCGACTCGACGGCGATATGACTGTTTCGGTTTCAGGTAAGGAAATTGAGTTATGGGAAAAGGAAGCTGCTGTACTCCGGGCAAAAAAAGATGCGGATGCGATACCTCCCGCGAGGGCAAACCGTTTGAGCGCATTTCCACCGGTTCAACCGACCGTATGGTTCGGCTGGAGGGCGGCACCTTTCTTATGGGCACCGACGATGCCATCGGCTACCCGGACGATGGAGAAGGCCCGGTTCGGGCGGTAAACCTCAACCCGTTTTATATGGATCAATATACCGTTTCGAACGCCGACTTTGCAAAATTCACCGAAGCAACCGGCTATGAAACCGACGCCGAAAAATTCGGTTACTCCTACGTTTTCCATCTTCTGCTCTCCCCCAGCCAGAAGCGCACGCTCGATCTGTTGGGCCGCACGGTTGTGGGGCTGGAATGGTGGTATCACGTAGAAGGTGCAAACTGGGCGCACCCTTTCGGGCCGGAATCCGATTTCCAGGGATTGGAAAATCATCCTGTCACCCATGTCTCCTACCGCGATGCCCTCGCTTATTGCGAATGGGCAGGCAAACGTCTGCCGACCGAAGCGGAAATGGAATACGCGGCCCGCGGCGGCCTCGTTGGGAAACGCTATGTCTGGGGCGATGAACTGCTGCCGAACGGCCGGCACCAATGCAATATTTTCCAGGGAAAGTTTCCGGAATACAATGCGGCGGAAGACGGCTTCATCGGCACGGCCCCGGTTGATGCCTTTGAGCCGAACGGGTACGGCCTCTACAACATGGCCGGCAATGTCTGGGAATGGGTGTTCGACTGGTGGAGCACCGATTTCCATCTGACCGGACCGCGCGAAAATCCGGTGGGCCCGGCAACCGGCGACCGCAGAGTGAACCGCGGCGGCTCCTACCTCTGCCACGATTCCTACTGCAACCGCTACCGCGTGGCGGCCCGCACCTCCAACACGCCGGATTCCTCCACCGGAAACCTCGGTTTCCGGTGCGCTTTAGACGTGAAACGTGAAACGTGAAACGTGAAACGTGAAACGTGAAACGTGAAAAATTTTTACAGGCTGTGGAAGTCCATCAACTTAAATCACACTTCAATCGTCACGAGTCACGCTACAATCCAAGAACATGCTTCATGGCATCTTTCATCGTGTAGAGTTTCGGTTCTTTTTCGGCAACCCAGAGTGCGGCCTGCAATGCTCCGATGGCAAACACATCGCGGCTGGTTGCGCGGTGCGACAGCTCCAGCAATTCACCCACGCCCGCCATCATAACCGTATGATCGCCCACAATATCGCCACCGCGAATCGCGTGAAAACCAATTTCTTTTTCCGGACGCTCGCCCGGCAAACCGGTGCGCCCATCAACCTGCACTTCTTTCAGGTTCCAGCCATAGCCATCCGCCGCCGCCTGCCCGAGCATCAGCGCGGTTCCGCTCGGCGAATCCTTCTTCAGATTGTGATGGCTCTCAAGCACTTCAATATCATAGCCCTTGCCCTTCAGCGACCGGGCCCCGATTTCAACGAGATGGCAAAGCAGATTAATGCCCAGGCTCATATTTCCGGAAAGCACAACAGCTGTTTTTTCAGAGGTCGCCTCAACCGCAGCAATCTGCTCTTCATTGAGTCCGGTGGTTCCGATCACCCAGGCGGTGCCCCACTCGGCAATACGCGAAGCATTCGCCGCTGTAGCAACCGGTGCTGAAAATTCAATAATGACATCCGCACCCGGACCGACTTCGGCCAAATCCGAAATCACGTTAATTCCGGCAGCGGCACAACCGGCCATAACTCCGGCATCTGTTCCAATGCCTGGAACTTCCGGCACATCAACCGCGCCGACCAGTTCCAACCCCGGGACTTTTTCTTCCAGAATACAGCGGATCAATGCTTTGCCCATGCGGCCGCATGCGCCCTGAATTACCACCTTTGCAGCCATTTTAGAGCACTCCTACATTTTCAAGCGACGTACGCAGCACCGCTTTATTTTCATCGGTAGTTGAACACATAGGCAGACGATAGGTTTCCTCAATCAGCCCCTTCATTGCCATAGCCGCCTTGATCGGAATCGGGTTCGTGTCGATGAAGATATCATCAAACAGCTGCGCATATTTATCGTGCAATGCCTGAGCCGTTTCGAATTCACCCTTCAATGCCGCGGAGATCAACGCAACCACTTCGGCCGGAATAAGGTTCGATGCCACGGAAATAACCCCCAGGGCTCCTTCCCGAATCATCGGCAAAGCCAACGAGTCGTCGCCCGACAACACTTCAATATCGCAAAGGGCTTTGATATCAATAACGCGCTGAACCGAACCCGCCGCTTCTTTGATCGAAACAATATGTTCGTGTTTTGCCAGCTCGGCGACAACATCCAACGGAATCTCACAGGCCGAACGGCCGGGAACATTATACAGCACGACCGGAAGCCCGATATCCGCAACCGCGGAAAAATGCTGAATCAGCCCCGATTTGTTCGGCTTGTTGTAATACGGCGTCACCTGCAGTGTGCCATCCACTCCATATTCCTTTGCCGCAGCAGTCAGCTCAATGGCCTCGGCCGTCGAGTTTGCCCCGGTTCCCGCCATAATTTTAACCCGTCCAGCGGCCGTCATCGCAACGGTCTCGATCACCTTCAAATGCTCGTTCGTACGCAATGTCGGCGATTCGCCGGTGGTTCCAACCGGAACAATCCCGGCAACTCCTCCGGCAATTTGAAATTCAACCAGTTCTTCCAGCTTCTGCCAATCGACTTCGCCCGTTGCAGTGAACGGAGTTACCAGGGCGGTATAAACACCTGTAAAATACATATTTCCTCTCCAAAAGTTGGCGGCAATAGGCTCCTGACCTTATGCCTCAAACGACGTCAGTCCTTCTAAATCCAATGTGGCGAAATGGTCTTCAAGCGTTTCTGCACGGCGGATCTGAACAACTTCACCGTTTTCGCGCAGCAACAGCTCTGCGGAGCGCAGCTTCGCGTTGTAGTTGAAGCCCATGGAATGCCCGTGCGCTCCGGCATCGTGAATCACCACCAGATCACCGACATCCACCTGTTGAAGCGGGCGATCGATCGTGAACTTGTCGTTATTCTCGCAGAGCGAGCCGGTCACATCGCAAATAAAATCAGCAGGCTGATCTTCTTTTCCCGCCACATTGACGTGGTGATAGGCGCCATACATACCCGGCCGCATCAGGTTGGCCATACAGGCATCGAGCCCGACGTACTGCTTATAGGTATTTTTTTTATGCAGCACCCGGCCGACCAGATAACCGTACGGTCCGGTGATCATGCGGCCGCATTCCAGACGGATATCCAAACCTTTCAGCCCTTTGCCGACAATCAATTCCTCATACAGTTTTTCAACCCCTTCACCGAGTGCGGCGAGATCCACCGCCTGCTCTTCCGGCTTATAGGGAATACCAATGCCGCCACCAAGATTCACAAATTCAAATTCAACGCCCAGTTCAGCGGTCAGTTCCCCCACCAGCTCAAACAGCATCTGGGCGGTTTCAATGAAATAGCTGACCTCCAGCTCGTTCGAAGCCACCATGGTATGCAGGCCGAAACGCTTCACTCCTTTGTCGCGCAAAATGCGGTAACCTTCAAAAAGCTGCTCGCGGGTAAATCCATATTTCGCTTCTTCCGGATGCCCGATAATCGCATTGCCCGCTTTCAGCGGTCCCGGATTATAGCGGCAGCAAACCAGCTCCGGCAGGCCGACATGATCTTCCAGATATTGGATGTGCGAAATGTCATCCAGATTGATGATCGCCCCCAATTCCTTGGCTTTCTTAAATTCGTAAGCCGGAGTGTCGTTGGAAGTGAAAATAATATTTTCGCCAACCACTCCGACTTTTTCCGAAAGGATCAGTTCGCCGTAGGATGAGCAGTCCGAGCCGAACCCTTCTGCTTTCAGAATGGTCATCAGATAAGGGTTAGGAGCGGCTTTGACCGCGAAGTATTCCTTAAACCCCGGATTCCAGGCAAAAGCAGCCTTCAGGCGTTTTGCGTTTTCGCGAATGCCCTTTTCGTCATAAATGTGGAAAGGAGTTGGAAATTGCTGTGTGATCTCCTCCAACCGCTCTTTGCTCAATGGAATTTTCTTTTCTGCCATGGTTTCTCCTAAAAAATAATGGGGCGGACTATACACGAACGTTCTGTTTTTCCAATGATTGGAAGACACAAAAAAGGGTTTTTCCAATGCTTGGAAAAACCCTTTCCAATGCATGGAACCGTTATCTATCCGTTCTGTTTGGCCTTCATCGTTGCACCGACGCGCAGGCGCAGTGCGTTGAGCTTGATGAATCCGGTTGCATCGGACTGATCATATCCGCCCGCTTCGTCGAAACTCACGAGTTCCGGGCTGTAGAGCGAATAGTCGGAACGACGGCCGCAAACATGCACGCCGCCTTTGTAAAGCTTCACGCGAACATCGCCGGTCACTGTTTCCTGACTCTGGGTAATTGCCGACTGAAGCATTTCGCGTTCAGGAGCAAACCAGAAGCCGTTATAGACCAGTGTGGCATATTTCGGAATGAAGGAATCGCGCAGGTGCATCACTTCGCGGTCCATACAGATCGACTCCAGCGCACGATGTGCGTGTTGCAGAATGGTTCCGCCGGGTGTTTCATACACGCCGCGATCTTTCATGCCGGTGAAGCGGTTTTCCACGATGTCGATACGGCCAACAGCATGCTCACAACCGATGGCATTCAACTTTTTCAACAAGGCTGCAGCACTGAGTTTTTCGCCATTCACAGCAACCGGGATGCCTTTTTCAAAACTGATTTCAACATACTCAGCTTCGTCAGCAGCCTGACTCAGCGGCTTGGTCATGCACCACATATTTTCATCGGGCTCATTCCACGGATCTTCCAGAATGCCGCCTTCAAAACTGATGTGCAGCATATTGCGGTCCATCGAATAGGGCTTGGCCGCGGAAACGGCGGTCGGAATTCCCTTTTCTTCCAGATATTTGATCATGTCGGTACGTCCCTCAAACGGGAAGTCTTCCGGCATACGCCACGGAGCGATGACTTTAATGTCCGGCTTCAGAGCATAAGCTGTCAGCTCAAAACGAACCTGATCGTTACCTTTGCCGGTTGCGCCGTGGCAAATGGCTTCAGCGCCTTCAAGATTGGCGATATCGATCATGCGTTTTGCAATCAGCGGACGCGCAATGGAAGTTCCCAGCAGATAGGTGCCTTCGTAGATCGCGTTGGCCTGCATGATTGGATAGATGTAATCGGCTGCAAATTCTTCCTGCACATCATCCACATAGCACTTAACCGCACCATGCTTCAGCGCTTTTGCTTCGAGCCCGTCGAGCTCATCTTCCTGCCCCACATTGGAACAGTAGCAAATTACTTCCGCGTTATATTTTTCCTGCAACCAGGTCAACAGTACGGTGGTGTCGAGACCACCGGAATAAGCGAGTACCACTTTCATAATGATTGATCCTTCTCTGTAACTTTTGGATTACTGCATTCTTGGAGTATTGGATTGCTGCAATAAAGCCATCAATCCAGACATCCGACATTCCATCCAGGTCTATTAAAACGGGATATCGTCTTCGTATTCGTCGAAGTCGGCCGGGACATCTTTGTCCGAAACAGGCGGCTTGTCGTCGGCTTCAGGAGCCGCGGCACTGGTCTGAATCTTCCAGCCCTGAAGATTATTGAAATAGCGCCCGTTATATTCACGTCCACGGATATCAAAGGTAACCGTTACTTCCTGCCCTGCCTGAACGGTGTCGAGCAGACTCACTTTATCCTGAACAAATTCGAGATTAATTTCCTGCGGATATTTTCCATCCTCAACCGTAACAACCATTTCACGCTTGGTGAACCCGCTACCGAAGGTTTGCGCATCCTGGATCAGTTTAACTTTTCCGGTTAACTCATATGCCATGTCTTGATCTCCTTTATATAAATTTATTGACCCATCCCGCATTTGCAGGGGTTCGGCGACAGAGCCGCCATTTCTTCATGCAGTTCAACGCACGATTCAGCGATCAGCTTAAGCGCCTGATCAATTTCCGCCTGAGAAACATTCAGCGGGGGTAATAAGCGCAGGACATTACCTGCTGTTGCCAGCGCAAGCATGCCTTTTTCCATCAATTTTTTCTGCAACGGAGCCGCAGGAACATCCAGCACCAGACCGAGCAGCAGACCGAGACCGCGCACACCGGAAATCCATTTTTTGTGTTTCTGCGCAATCTCGCACAGCCCTTCCACAAAATAGGCCCCCATCATCATCGTGTTTGAAAGCAGATCTTCTTCTTCAATAACCTCGATGACCGCCTTTGCCGCCGAACAGGCCAACGGCGTGCCGCCAAAGGTTGTGGCATGATGTCCCGGCTGAAATACATCAGCCAGTTTTGCGCCGGCCACAATTGCACCGATCGGAATCCCATTGCCCAGACCTTTGGCCAGCGAAAAGGCATCCGGCTGCACCTCGTAATTCTGAAAACCAAACCATTTTCCGGTCCGCCCCACGCCCGCCTGCACCTCATCGCACAACAGCAGCACATCCTGCTCATCGCACAGCTTCCGAAGATCGGAAAGAAATTGAGGATCGGCCGGAATCACGCCGCCTTCGCCCTGAAGCGCTTCAACCAGCACAGCCGCGGTTTGCGGCGTAATGGCCTCTTTCACCGACTCGATATCATTGAAGTTCGCGTATTTAAAACCTTCAGGCAACGGACCGAATCCGATCTGCACCTTATCCTGCCCGGTGGCGGTGAGCGTTGCCAGTGTCCGTCCATGGAACGACTGACGCATGGTGACGACTTCATACTTTCCGTGTGCACTGCCCCACAACCGGGCCAGCTTAATCAGCCCCTCGTTGGCCTCCGCCCCCGAGTTACAGAAAAAACATTTTGCACCGGGAAGCCCGGACCGCTCCACCAGCGCTTTCGCCAACACCGGCTGTTTTTCGTTGTAAAACAGATTTGAAACATGAACCAGCGTTTCCACCTGGTCCTGCACCGCCCTCACCATTTTCGGATGGCAGTGCCCGATATTTGTGACCGCAATACCCGATACGAAATCCAGATATTCATTTCCTTCGGCATCCCACACAAACGACCCGGTCCCCTCCACCAGCGCAATTCCCGGTGCATAAGTCGGCATCAGATACTCGTTTTGTAATGAAGCAATTTCCCCTGTGTTCATAGTAATCACCCAGTTTTAAGTTATTAAGTGGTTAAGTTTTATGTAACCCCGCCCATCCAAAACGCATTTTAGAGATTTCAATCAGCTCATCGAATGATCAGCACATAATACTTAAAACTTAACACTATTCAGTTATTTCGGTTCCCACACCCTCACTCGTAAACAACTCCAGCAGGAGCGAATGCGGCATCGATGCATCGATAATATGGGCCTTTTTAATGCCCGATTTAACCGCCCCCGCCATTCCCTTGATTTTCGGCAGCATACCGCCGGCAATCACGCCCCGTTCAATCAGCTCATCCACTTCACTCAAATGAAGCGAAGAAATCCGCGTGGATTTATCCTCCGGATCCAGCAACAACCCGGGAACATCCGTTAAAAATACCAGCTTACGCGCCTTCAGCGCACAGGCAATGGCCGTGGCCGCATCGTCTGCATTAATGTTATAGAGCTGCCCATCCGCCCCTTTGCCCAAGGGTGTGATCACCGGCACAATTTCGGATTTTAAATAAGCACAGATCGGCTCTGTATCAACTGCAGTCACTTTCCCGACAAATCCCCAATCCAGCACCGCATTGGTTTCTGAATCCGTACCCGTCATTTTTTCAACACGCAGGATATCCTCCCCGTGAATTCCCCGGGCCTTTCCTTGAAACTGCTGGATAATTTCCACCAAATGCGGATTCACTTCCTGATTGAGCACCTTTTCCACCACACCAATCGTCGCCGCATCCGTAACCCGAAGTCCATGCACAAAATTCGGAGAAATGTTCGCCTCCTTCATGGAACGCGAAATCGCTTTTCCGCCGCCGTGCACCACTACCGGGCACAAACCAACACATTCCATAAAAGCGATATCCTGCATAATACGGCTGTAGCCCTCTTCGCTTTCCATAATACTGCCGCCCAGTTTGACGACAACAGTTTCACCACGGAACTGCTGAATAAATGGAAGTGCCTCAGTCAGCGCAGCAGCCTTTTCAATATACTTATCCATCATTAAAAACGTTCTCCCTGCTCCTTTTGAATAAGGAACTAGTAATTAATCCGCACGTATTCTTCTGTGCAATTGCAGGTGTAAACAACGGCCTCACCGTTTGCGATATTCAGATCGATGTTTATAGCAAAATCAGTTTGTGAGACCACCTTAATCAAATCCTCTTGTGGAACCCCCGAGCGGCAACCGCCTGCGACTGCCTGCGTTTCGTCGTAAAAAATATCCACCAACTCTTCAGTCACCTTCGCTTTGGAATAGCCGATGGAATCCATGATCCGGCCCCAGTCGGGATATGTTCCGGCCCAGGCGGTTTTATTCAACAGGGAATTCGCCACGGCCCGCGCAGCCAGATCAGCCTCTTCATCCGAAACCGCGCCCTTCACCTGCACCGTCACAAATTTATCAGCCCCCTCGCCATCGTGCACAATCATCATCGCCAACTCAAAACAGACCTTTTCCAGCGCCCGGTAAAAAGCATTCCAATCTTTGGAATTTTCATCCAGCACATGAATGCCCGACTCGCCGTTTGCCAGCGCCAACACCGTATCGTTCGTGCTTTGATCGCCATCAACGGAAATCCGGTTAAAACTCCGATCAACCGCGCTCTTCAGTGCAGCCTGCCAAGTGCGCCGATCCACCGCAGCATCGGTGGTGATGTACGAAAGCATGGTGGCCATATTCGGCTCAATCATGCCGGCCCCTTTCGCAAAGCCCACAATTTTAACCTGCCGCCCGTCAATCTGCAATTCGGCCATCGCCACCTTCGGGCGGGTATCGGTGGTCATCATGGCTTCAGCGGTCTGCTGCACATTTTCAATGAGCGCCGATTCAAAAAGTTTTCCAATGCCCGGAATAATTTTAGCCAGCGGAAGCTGCGGGCCGATTTTCCCGGTGGAGCACACAAAGATCTCCTGCACTTCGCAGTCGATCATCTTCGCGGTTTCGGCGGCCATATTTTTTGCCATCACCAGGCCTTCGGCCCCCGTGCAGGCATTGGCAATTCCGCTATTCATCACAATCGCCCGGGCCACACCGTGCTCCAGATGCGCCCGACATAGCTTAACCGGTGCGGCACAAACCTGATTGGTAGTAAAAACGCCTGCCGCGGCGGCGGGCGCATCAGAAAGGATCAACGCCATATCCTTTACGCCCGAAGCCTTGATTCCGGCGGAAATGCCTGCACATTTGAAGCCTTTCGGCAGATGAATTTCTGAAAACATGATTATCGCTCCTCGGTTCCAATGATCGGAAGCCGGATTAAAGTGATTTTACAAACATTGGAAAACAAAAAAAGCCCCCCGGAATGGGAGGCTTTGCAACTTGCAGCTCGAAACGATTAACGTTTGGAGAACTGGAAGTGTTTACGCGCACCCGGCTGACCCGGTTTTTTACGCTCTTTCATACGGGCATCACGAGTCAGGAAGCCACCCTTTTTCAGGACGTCTTTCAATTCATCGTCAGAACCTGCAAGTGAACGGGCCACGGCGTGAACCACAGCGCCGCACTGCCCTGATTTTCCGCCGCCCTTAACGGTGGCGATCACATCGAATTTGCCGTCAACACCAGCGCATTCGAAAGGCTTCTTCAGCAGTTCCTGCTGGAGAGCGGTGTTAAAATATGCGTCGGACTCAAGACCGTTAACCGTAATTTTTCCGGTTCCTTCAGTCATGCGAACACGTGCAACGGAAGTCTTACGACGGCCGGTTGCCTGGAGTGTCAAAGTATCTTTTGCCATGATAATTTATCCTGCTTAGATGTTAAGGGCCAGTTCCTGCACCTGCTGTGCAGCATGCGGATGCTTGCTGCCGGCATAGACCTTAAGACGGGTGAGCGTCTGACGGGACTGACGATTCGTCGGCAGCATTCCTTTAACAGCCTGGGTGATGATGCGCTCCGGATGTTTCTCGCGAATATCCTTAGCCTTCGTTTCGGTCAGGCCGCTGTTGTATCCGGAAAAGTCCTGATAGATTTTCTGTTCTTCTTTATTGCCGCTCAGCTTGATTTTTTCACAGTTGATTACAACAACAAAAGCGCCGACGTCGACGTGCGGGGTGTAGGTAGGCTTGTCACGACCGCGCAGTGCATCTGCAATTGCAACAGCCAGACGGCCGGCTGGTTTATCCGTTGCATCAACAACATACCAGTCGCGTTTAATATCAGCCTCATTGGGCATAAAAGTTTTCATTAAGTAAGTCCTCTAGCTCTGTTCAGTAAAAACACAAGGTGGGGGAAGCTATAGTAGACGCCATGGCATGTCAACCCCTGTACGCAAGAAGTTTCTGGTTTTTACAACCGGCAGTTCCGTGCTACAAAATGCGCATGAGATTTGAGCTTACCAATGTTCGCCCGCGCAAGAGACCAACATGGCTGGGATGGTTGCTGATTGCAACCCTGCTCTGTGGTCTTTTTCTGGGCTTCATCGCATCTCTATACCCGTTCCTCGCGCCGGAAAAACCGCCGCACAAAGGCCTTATGGTGGTTGAAGGGTGGATCCACGACTTCGCACTCGACGAAGCCATCATCCTGTTCAAGACCGGGAACTATTCAAAAATAGTCTGCACCGGCGTACCGATTGAAACCGGAAGTTATATCCAGCAATTTAAATCCTACCCCGAAATGACTGCCGCCCGGCTCAAGAAAATGGGAATCCCTCCCGAAAAAATCATTGTTTCCGTGGCGGATGAAGCCAAAAAGGACCGCACCTACATGGCGGCCGTGGCCCTGCGCGAAGCTTTTATGGCATACAATATAGACGAAACCGAGCTGCACCTGATCACCACCGGCCCGCACGGCCGTCGCAGCCGGATGCTTTTCCAAAAAGCGCTCGGGGATAAATACAACATCGGCATCACCTGCCTGGCTCCGGCCTCGTATACCCCCGAAGACTGGTACAAAGGAAGCGAAGGTGTGCGCTACGTCATGAGCGAATGGCTTGCTTATGTATATGCCAAACTGTTTTTCTATCCCTGATGAACAAACCGGACCCCAACCTGCCCCTCTGGCTGACCCTGCTGCTGCTTTCTGAACAAGCCACTCGCGACTGGCTCACCGGATTATATAATCGCCGCTACTTTGAAGAAACGCTGGCCGACCACATCGAAACCGCCAAACGCTACGATCGAAAACTCAGCCTTGTGATTTTCGACCTGAATGACTTTAAGGCGATCAATGATGCCGGCGGACATAAAGAAGGCGATTCGGCACTGCGCCGCTTTTCAGAACTCCTTCGCTCCACCGCCCGCTCGGCCGACATTATCTGCCGGATCGGCGGCGATGAATTTGCAGTCCTGCTTCCGGAAACCGAAAACTCCAATGCCTGGAAATTTGTGGAACGGGTGCAGACCAACCAAAAATCCCCAACCGTCACGGCCGGCGTCGCCGCCCTGCCCGCCGCGGATCTGTTTAAAGAAGCCGACGCGGATTTAATGAAGAGGAAGAGGGAAAGAGAAGGCGGGACTACATATTTTTTAAAAAAGTAATATCCCGGCAATCGCGGAGCCGATCACCAGCACCACCGGGCTGATCTTCCATTTGGCAATCAGCAGGATGCTGATTCCGGTTATCGCGAGCGCCGGCCAGCTCACAACCGCCACTTTTCCGATCTGCCAGGCCGCCGCCGCAACCAACCCGACCGTCGCCGGCCGGAGCCCACGAAACAGAGCCTGCATACCGGGGCGCTCATAAAAATGGAAGAAAAACAGCGAAAACAGAGAAACCATAATCATTCCCGGCAAAGCCACAGCCGATGTTGCCACCAACGCCCCGGGAATCCCGCCGGTTTCATAACCGACAAAAGTCGCAATATTGATCGCAATCGGACCGGGTGTACTCTGCGAAATCGCAATAAAATCCACAAAACGCTCCGTGGTCATCCAGCCGCGCCGTTCCACCTCCTGCTGCAGGAACGACAAAATGGCATACCCGCCGCCGAACGAAAAAAGACCGATCGTAAAGAAAGAGGTGAACAACTGAATCAGCATATTCATGCGCCGGCCTCCTTTCGGAAAAGAAGCGCACCCAGAAATCCGCCGGCAACAATCATCAAAACAGGATGCAACCCCAGAGCAACAATCGCCAAAAAAGAACCGAGCGCCATCACAGCCTTCACAACCGAGGTCACCGATTTCCGCCCCACCTGCCAAACTGCCATAACTATCATGGCCACCACGGCCGCCCGAATTCCGGCAAACGCCTTTTGTACCCAGGGTAGCTCAAAATACGGCGTTAAAAATGCCGCGATCAATAGAATAACCACTACAGCCGGCGCGGCCATTCCGAGCGCCGCCACAACCGCCCCCGTAATGCCGCGCTTTCGATAGCCGATAAGCGTGGAGGTATTCATGGCAATAATTCCGGGAATCGCCTGGCCGAGCGCATAATAATCGACCATCTCCTCGTCCGTAATCCAATCCCAGGAATCGACAACCTCGGATTTCATGAGCGGAAACATGACGTATCCGCCCCCAATGGTCAGGGCGCTGACGCGCACAAAGACACAAAAAAGCTCCAGCAGCTTCGGAGATTCCGTTTTTCCAGCCATTGGAGCCCTTCTGTTTTTATCTGCGAAAATACAATTAGTATTTAACGCAGGAAGCGTGCAGCGCATCAATCTCTGCAGCAATCGCATCCATAATATCGCAATCCACCGGCGCACTCGTACGCAGAATGGCCAGCGAATTTTCGCCGGACGGATCATGCGGGTTGCGCATATCGTCGATATTAACCCCCGCTTCCGCCAGAGCCTTACCAATCTGCCCAATCACACCAGGACGATCTTTATAGATAAAGAACACCGCAGCTCCGACCGGCTCGAAATAGAGTTTATCGAAATCGTTGATGCGGGAAATCATCATATTGCCTTCCGCAACCGTTCCGCGAACACTGATGCGTCTGAAGTTTGCCGCGTCCAGCGATGTGGTCACATCCACCGTAATAGAATCGCCGTAGCCTTTTGACATATCGGTTTCGCGGTTGAAATATTCCACACCCATTTCCTTGAGATATTCCAGCGCGGCATCAAACCCGAGCGTGCGATCAAAGTCGTCGCTGAGCGCCGCCACAATCTGAACCAGCAACCAGTCGGCATACTTTTTCAGATCGCCGTAGAAGCTGGTTTCGATCAGCTTCATCTGTTTGTTTCCGCCAGCAATGCCGCGGCAGGTGTGCGCCAGCGCATAGGCCAGCTCGGAGTAAGCGCGGTCGAGACCTTCCGGCACATCGCGGTTTACCACATAGGAAGCAATGCCCTTGTCATCGTAGCCGATCAGCTGCGTGGCCGAACGGTGAGCCGCATTCCAGTTTGCCTCAACGGTGCTGGCGCCAAGGTGCGGAAGCATGATATCGGAAATATCGGCAATCGGCTTTTCGCCCGCTTCATCTTTCGGATACACATCGTTCAGCAAACGAAGCCCTTTATCGGCCTTCATTGCACGGAAGTCGTCTTCGTTCAGAATGCCGGCCCGTGCGCAGTTGATGAGCGTGGCTCCGTTTTTCATACGGGCGATCAGCGACTTATTAATAATACCGCGGGTTTCATCATTCTCCGGCATATGCAGGGAAATATAGTCGCACTTTTCAAAAATTTCGCCGAGCTCGGCGGACGTTGCCCCCATATCGCGAGCGCGCTCAGCGGAGAGGAAGGGATCGAAGGCCAGAATTTTCACATCAAAACCGGACAGCCGCTTTGCAGTCAACTGACCAATCGCACCAAAACCGACAATACCGACGGTTTTCCCGGTGATCTCTTTACCCATGAATTTACTTTTTTCCCAAAGGCCGGAACGCGTCGACGCATCGGCAGGAACCACATGGCGGGCATCAGCCAGCATCAGCGCAACCACCTCTTCGGCCACCGCATTGGCATTGGCCCCCGGCGTATTCATAACATCCACCCCTTTAGCACGGGCGTGCTTGATATCGATGGTGTTATAGCCGGCACCTGCACGGATCACAACTTTCAGCGAAGGCAACGCATCGATAATTTCGGCAGTTACTTTTTCAGACCGGACAATCAGAGCATGGGTATCCGGGTTCTGAGAGGCAAGTGTACTGAGCTCAGTGGATTCATCCTGCACAACATCATATCCGCCGTGGGCATTCAGGGTCTCGCGGGCTACCGCATTCAGTTTGGTCGGTATCAGTACCTTTTTCATTATTTCCTCTCGGTTGGGGTTGAAAAACGAGCGCACACACTAAGCAGGCTCCCGTCAGGAATCAAGCTTTGACAATTTTCATTTTTCTGGGAGAGTTTTGCGTTCCAATCGGACGCGACAATTATGAAAAAACGACTTCTTCTACTGAATTGCATGGCAGCCTCGCTCTTCTTCACCGGCTGTATGGGCTATAAACTGGGCGGCGGAAAACCGGCCGGCATTAACACCGTAGCCATGGCTCCGGTCATTAACGAGACCGCAGAGCCTGCCATTGAGATCCAGATTACCCACGCAATGCGTCAGCAAATTCAATTCGACGGACGGCTGAAACTGGTCAACGAACGAAAAAATGCGGATGCCGTCATAGAACTGACACTAACAGACTACCGGTTAATGCCGATCGCCTACCGCTCCGAACTCCGCACCACACCGGATCTGTATCGCCTGCGCATTACCGGCGTGGCCGAACTCCGCAAGATTTCAACCGGAGAAGTCATCTCCACCTCGCAGACCTTTGGCGAAGCGACCTTCGAATTTCTGAACGATCTGACAACTTCCAAGCGTGATGCCCTGCCGCGAGCCGCTCAGGAAATTGCCACCTACATGCTGGAAGATCTCATTGACCAATGGTGAGAGAAACAGTTTTAAGCATTAAGTTTTAGGATTTAAGTTCCAGCCCCTGTAACCGAACCAGTGAGGCCGTCTCAAACCAAACCCTAAAATTTACCCCATTGCTTCAAGACACAAAAAAACCCGCTCATTGGCGGGTTTTTTCAGCAGGTTGCCTGAATAAAACTAGGCAATCTTGCGCAGTCCATTAGCCGCATTGGTTTTGCGACGAATAGCGGTGTTTTTCTTAATAACACCCAGCTTTGCAGCTTTATCAAGAACCGAGCTGTAGGTGCGTAATGCAGTCTGACCTGCTTCAGCATCCTTAGCTTCCAGTGCTTCCATCATGCTGCGACGCGCAGTTTTTACACGGGTACGGACCTGAACATTACGGTCATGGCGCACCACATTCTGACGCATTCTCTTTTTTGCACTCTTAAGATTCGGCATTTCAAATACTCCGTTTTAACAAATTCGTTCCATTTTCTGGAAAAGAAGGTCGAGATAGTAGCGCAGGCGCTTGCGAAGTCAACCCGCAATTCTTTCATTTTTTCAGATCTAATGCACCGGGCCCCAATGATTACGAAAAGGCCAGTAGACAAAAACAGCCGGACCCTGAAAATCTTTACGCGGTACGCCCCCGAAAAACCGGCCGTCCAAACTCATACTCGGCCGGGTATTATCACCCATCATCAGGTATTCATCATCACCGAGCTGAATAAAATCATCCTCTTGCACCAGCAGCGACCCAGCAGCCACATCATGACCGCCGCTGTACTTCGGATCGGTGGCAATGGTTTCAAACATCGGCGGATCCGACACAATTTCCCCATCCGCCACCAGACGCCGGTTCTGAATCTGAATCTTTTCACCGGGCAACCCCACCATGCGCTTAATATAAAACGTATCTGCGCGCACCAAAGGGTGCGAAATACTCCGCGTATCAAAAACGGAAATATCGCCACGCTCCGGCTTCATGAAATTATACTTCATCTTGTTGACCAGAATATGGTCCCCCGCCACAATCTTGGCAGACACAATCACATCGCCCTTATTGAAGGTTACACTCTTCAAATGCGGATATCCGCCCGCATCCTCAAACATGTAATCCGCCAGAAACTCACCCATATAAGAGGGCACTTTGTGCTCAACGCCACCAATCACAACAATGTAATGATCCCGCTCAGGTTTTATACTCACCAACGAGCCACTGACTTTCGCCCGAATTTCCTTATAGGAAGTGCCCGTGATCAGCCATTTCGGAAACTTCAGCAATGGATTATCAAACACACCGGGCTCCGCCTGCGCCTCGGCAGTGATTCCGTTCAGCGTCGGTTGCATGGAACCGGTCGGAATTTTAAACGGCTGGAAGAAAAAGGCCCGAATCGCCATGGCAGCACCCAGCGCAACAATCAGGGTTTCCGTCCATTCCATCATGACTGATTTACGGGCCATGGGATAAACCCGGTTCGCAGCGGCCTCCAGGGACTGGACCGTTTTTTCAACATCCCCTTCACCCGTCTGGATCAGTTTGAGCAAATCCGCCTCGGCAGCTTTCAACGCTTCAAGCGCAGCCGGCTCGGCAATATCTTCGCGCATGTGCCGCGCGTGGCGGGCCATTTGCAGATATTCCTTGAGCTGCTTCTTCAGCTTCCGTTTTTTCAACATTCCAATCATTGGAAAACCTTTGCGTAACGAGTAATCCGTAATGCGTAAACCACTCATTCTTACGCATTACGATTTACGTATTATTTATTGTTCGTTTTCAGGACGGCAATAAAGGCCTCCTGCGGAATACTCACTTTACCGATGGCCTTCAGTTTTTTCTTACCTTCCTTCTGACGCTCAAGCAGCTTGCGTTTTCGGGAAATATCGCCGCCATAACACTTGGCCGTCACATCTTTCCGGTAAGCCCGAATCGTTTCGCGGGCAATAATTTTCCCATTCACAGCCGCCTGCAGCGCCACCGCAAAAGCCTGACGCGGAATAACATCCAGCAGGGATTTACACATCTGCCGTCCGCGAAACTCCGCCTTGCTGCGGTGCAGAATGCTCGAAAAGGCATCCACCACCTCGCTGTGAATCATAATATCCATGCGCACCAGCTCCGAAGGCTGATAGCCGGCATATTCATAATCCATCGAAGCATAACCCCGACTGATCGTCTTCAGCTTGTCGTAGAAATCGATCAGTACTTCATTCAGCGGCATAAAACAGGTCAGCATCACACGATGCCCATCAATTGAATCCGTTTTGGTGATATCGCCCCGGCGGTCCATGATCAGCTTCATCATATCGCCCAGATAATCGGTCGGAACAATAATCGTGGCCGTAATCATCGGCTCTTCAATATGTTCGATCAGAGTTTGATCCGGCAGATACATCGGGTTGTCGACTTCCAGCACCTCTCCGTTTTTCATTACCACGCGATACACCACGTTCGGGTAGGAGGAAATGATATCGAGGTTATATTCGCGGCGCAGGCGCTCCATGATTATTTCCATGTGCAGCAACCCGAGGAAGCCGCAACGGAACCCGAAGCCCAGCGCAATCGAAGATTCTGCCTGAAAAGTAAAGGATGCATCGTTCAGACGCAGCTTATCCATACTTGCGCCGAGTTTTTCATAATCCGACGTTTCCACCGGATAAATACCGGAGAACACCATCGGATGAATTTCCTTAAAGCCCGGCAGCGCATCTTCGGCCGGCATCTTCGTCAGCGTCAGCGTATCGCCGATCTGAATCTCGGAAGCATCCTTAATGTTGGCAATCACATAGCCCACAGAACCTTCGGCCAGGATTTTACATTTTTCCATTTCCGGCGTGAAAACGCCGACTTCCTTAATTTCATAATCCTCTCCGGAACTCATCACGCGAACCTTATCGCCCGCCTGCAAAGTTCCCGAAAACAAGCGCATATAAACCACCACGCCGCGGAAAGCATCGTATTTGGAATCAAAAACCAAGGCGCGGGTAAACTTATCTTTGGCCGGAGTCGGCGGAGGGAACCGTTCCACAACGGCCTCGAGCACCGCCTCAATCCCAATGCCTTTTTTCGCACTCACCTGCAGAGCTTCATGCGCCTCGATGGCCAGAATATCCTCAATCTGCTGACAGACTTCATCCACATCCGCATTCGGCATCTCAATTTTATTGAGCACCGGAAGGATTGTGAGCCCGTTTTCTGTTGCCAAATAGGTATTGGAAACGGTCTGCGCTTCCACGCCCTGGGAGGCATCAACCACCAGAATGGCCCCTTCGCAGGCCTGCAGGCTGCGGGACACTTCGTAAGAAAAATCCACGTGACCGGGCGTGTCGATCAGATTGAAAGTATAGATATTCCCATCCTTCGCCTTGTACTTCATCGTCACCGGATGTGCCTTGATGGTAATGCCGCGCTCGCGTTCAAGATCCATTGAATCGAGCAACTGCTCCTTCATCTTACGATCTTCAACTGTGTGCGTAAGCTCCATCATACGGTCGGCAAGTGTCGACTTACCGTGATCGATATGCGCGATAATTGAGAAATTTCGGATTAAACTAAGATCATTCATAAATATACAAAAAGCTTCAGGCGAAATACGCCTCTAAAAAATGAGGGCACAAGCTACCCGACCCCCGTCTCAAGGTCAACTTCCAAGCATTGGAAGCAAACCCCGCAGGTTTAGACTTAAAACTCCACCACCAGACGTGCATTCAGTGCACTGGCGCTGTAGCCGTCGCCGAACCGGGAATCGAACCCCAGCCCCCACTCATACACCGCACCGTCTTTGCTGCCCGTCCATAACGAAAGCCCAAGACCGAACTCCAAGAGATCCGAAACCGGAGCCGCCATCCCAAAGCTGTAATCGCCCGTTCCGTTGACCAGCGAATAGCCCACCTGCTCTTCGTCTGCATTAAACTGATGAATCCAGTTCGCATGCACTTCGGGCATTAGAACCGAACGCCTGAAATCCTGGTGAAACACCACTTTCGCGCCGATCTCCGAGTTTAAACTCCAGCGATTGTACGCATCGACTTTTTTTGCAACGGCCGTAGTGGAACGTTCCGTATAACCGTCCTGCATATACCATCCGCCCAGAAAACCGGCTGAAGGGGTCACAAACAATCGATCCTCCTTAAAGACCATTTCTTTTCCGCCGCCCAGATAATAGCCGAACTGGCTGGAATCAAATTCTGCAGAGCTGTCAAACGCCGTTCCGGAATTATTTTTAACCGACCCCAATCCATAGGCCAGACTTGCATTTGCAAACCAGTCCGATGTTCCCCAGGAACTGTAGAGCATCCCGAAACCGGTTCCTGATTTACTGCTGTCGCCATCATCCTGACTGATATCGGACGATGCATAGCCCCCTGCGCCGCCAAACAGATAATCGCCATAGGCTTTATCAAACCCGATCATGACGCCATACACCGACTGATCGTATCCGGAAAAACCAGCACTGCCATCCTGCGTTGCCCAACTGCCGTATCCCTTAATCCAGCCCTGTACCTGACTACCATACAAATGCGGCCCGAAAGCACCGATCGGCCAGAATTTGTCCGGCATAACCCCGCGATTCTGCACCTGCCGCATACCATCAAACAGGCCGGCCATATGCATGAATGTCGGCGCCCCCTGATCATAAAGCTGGGTTAATTGCGCATTCTGCTGCGCTCCGCTCATCGAATCCAAAATGCGAAGCTGATTAACCGCCGCGCTATTTCCGCCGTTCGCCAAAGCATCAATTTCCTCGCTGACAGCATACATCTGGGAATTGGAACCGAAGCCGGCACTTTCCGCCAGCATCTGGCGGTAGACCTGAAAATAAAGGGCATCGTTTTGCGAAAGGAACCCAACCGACAACAGCCCTCCCGTCAACGCTCCGTTAAGAGTGTTTGTATCAACATTCAGCGTACCGGAAGCAATCAACTGACGACTGTTCGTGACCCCGACATCCACCGCTCCGATCGACCCGGTGTAAACAAAGTTCGCTCCATCCTCCACATCCGCCGTACCGCTGACACTCAGCAATGCGGCTCCCGGATCCACGGCAACATTGGTCACCGAATCAAACTGAAACACGGCATCGGCATCCTGATAATAGGAAGCCGCCGACGCCGATCCTCCGGTCTTGAAATCCAGCACCGAATCATCGTTAAGCGAGAGATGCCCGCCAACACCGAGCGCGCCCCCGTCTTCAATCTGCAGTACATTTCCGGAGCCGCCGGCTCCGATCTCAAAATCATTTACAGTGCTCCAGATCGTTCCCGAGCCGGAGACAATAATCCGGTTGTTATTGCCGATGCCCAATCGGGTATTATCCGAAACGACCATTCCCCCGTTTGTGGCCACCACCAGGTTGCCATCCGAACTGCCAACCACCAGCGTCCCGCTGTTATTCCACATCGCACTGTCAACTTCAACCCGGGTACCGGACACCAGTTCGCTCGAAGAACTCACCAACTGCGCCCCGTTGGTAAGCGCCACCAAACTGTCGGTAACTTCAAATGCTCCAGAACTGACATCCCAAACCGCTGAAGGCCCGGTCAGATAAACGGAGCGGTTGCTCTCCACCAAGCCGGACATCCCCGTCAATTCGCCCATCGCTTCGAGGCTGGCTCCCGACTGGAAATCGAAGCCGGCAACCGAAGCATCAAAATCATTGCTCACGGTCAGCCAGCCCTCCGACCCCAGGTCCAGCGAACTTCCCGCATAAATCTGAAGATCTCCGCCCACCACCATTTTTCCGCCGCTTTCAACCGTTATCGATTGGTTTGAAGAAAGCAGGGAACCAATCGTCAGCCGATCCTGAACCGTCAACAGCGAGCCCGATCCGGAAACATTCACCGTATTATCCGTTGAATTACTGCCCGTTCCCAGATTGAAATCGAGCGCCGTCACCTGACCACCCTGCGCAATCAGCAACTCATTTCCTGAACTTGAATTCCCGACAGAAAGTGTACTCCCTGCCTCATTCCAGGTTCCGTAAACACCCAGCGTTTTTCCACCTTCCAATTCAGACAGCCCGGTCAGATCGCCCTCAACATAGAGCGAGCTTCCGTCATTGAAATTAAAACCGGTCATCGAAGCATCAAGATCAGAGGCCACAGTCAATTGAGCTCCCGAATTCAGATTGAACGCATTTCCTGAGCCCAGAATAAGCAATTCATTCAACGAAACTTCTGCGCCGGAATCAGCATTCACCTGATTACCGGAGTTCAGGCTGGACCCCACCGTGAGCGTTCCGGACAGCTCCAATTCTGAATCACTGACGGTCAACACGTTTCCATTGGCCGTATCAGCAAAGCCGACCCAGGCGTCAACCGCGCTGACGGTAGATCCGCTGGCAACATCCATGGTATTTGAAGATCCGTCGTTTCCGACAGCAATGGCCCCGGCTTCAAGAGTCCCGCCGGAAAGATCGACCGAATTGTTATTGGCCGTGGATGAAACCCCGATCAAAACCTGAGCCGCAGAAGCCGCTCCGCCATTTTTAATTTCAAAACGGTTTCCGGATCCGTCCTGCCCGGCATACAGATCGTATTGCACATCCCAGCGCGCATCGCTTCCGCTCACAGAAACGAAATTATTGTCAGCTCCGCTTCCATGCCCCAAACTGCCGTTCGCCGAACCCACGGATGAATTAGCACCGATATACACTGCATTGCTGGAACCTCCGGCAGCTCCGGCAATGAGAAAATTATTAAAAACGGTCGCAGCACCCTGATCCAAACGCATCCAGTTATTCGACGTTGAGGCTGAAGAGCCGATGTAACCGTTATTTGCGATCAGACCAGCATTGGCACTCTGTATTAATCCGTTCCCGCTCGTGCTGATGCCCACATAAACATCCGTCCCACTGATATCTCTGGTTCCGCTAATCGTCTCTGCATCCCCGTCATCCACCACCGGGAAGGCCCCCAAAACCGTTCCCGAACAAACAATACCAATCGATAGAATCAACCACTTCATTAATTTCATATTCACTCCGGACTCAAAATTCTCAATTAAACGATGAATTCTGCCAGAAGTACCGGATTTCTGAAAACCTTTCCTGTCATTTCATTTATGACGTCCCTCTCACACCACCCCCACCCGCAGCCGATCATTCGGATCGATTTCGTACCATTGTTTGCTTTTAAACCGGATTACGACCCTTAGAATGCCCGCCATGAAGAAAAATCCAGAAATCCCCGCAGACCAACTTGAGAAATATTCATCAGCCATATCTCTTTCGGATATGGAAATTTTTGTTTTTCCGGAGCTGTTGTACAGCCTCGTGCTGGCCAACATTATGTCGCCCCGGATCTGGGAATGGAAAAACGACCCTTGGTTTGCCAAGCTCGATTCCATGAAACCGTATAAAAAGATTCAACGGCTGAAGCAGTTCATCATCGACAACTATGAGTTCAATCTCGATCTGGACACCTGGGGCCTGACAACCAAAGAATCGGAAATTGAACGGTTTAAACCCTTCATGGATGAAAAGCTGATCAGCCAGTCCAATGCGCTGTTCGGCTACGAAGGCGACCGGCACTACTTCTCGCTCGATATCCGCAAACACTTCGGCCTGGACAAATATACCAGCAATGTCATCCCCTTCTGGAAAACAGAAACGCTCGAGGCCATGGATGCGTTTCGCTATAAAGACAACTACCGGGTTGGCGCCGGAGAATGCGTCTCCCTTTCCACGCTCTATGCCGCGGCCCTGTTTATTATCTGCGACATCCCGCTGGAAGACATCTTTCTGATCGCCACACCGCTGCATTCGCAGAACTTCATTAATGTGAACGACGGAGTGCTCACCAATAACCGCCGGCTCGTAACAAAAAATATGTGGTTCAACGGAACCGATCTCACCGCTCGCGCACAGCGCGCATTGCGGAACGAGCAGGTCACCATCGTCGCCAACAACACCGGATTCATTCATACGGTCTATCCCGAAGCCACCATCGACCCCGAAAGCTTTGAGCTGTTCCGCAAACAACTCGATGCGTTCACCACAACGGAGATCACCTTTGAGATGATTGCCAATTTCCTGCGCGACCGCTCCGAGTTCCAGAAATGTTTTCAAATCAAATACCTTCGCCACGGCAAAGAGCAATACCTGCCGATCGAACGGGCCTACAGCTACGAACACGGATCGCCCTACAAAGTGTCCGACAACGCCACGCGCGATAAGCTGCTCGACCAGATCGACGAATATGACTTCTACACCGAGCCCATCGAAAACCGGATTCAGCTGAACAAGCTTTCCGATTATCTTAAAAACAACCCCATCTCTCATTTTGATGAGGTGAGCATGCGCGAACTGGCAGGGAAAATTGACTGCACCGGCGATATGCAGCGCAAGATGTCGGTTATTGAAGCACTGGTCGATTTCGTGCACCTCGAACCGGAACTTCCAGACGTTGAAGGCAAAACCTTCACCGGCCCGGGCCCGATTGCAATCAAACCCGGTGCCACCCGCGACGAAATCCGGGCCTATCTCACCGAACTCCGCGAAACCCACACCATTGCCGACCTCGCTTTTTATGCCAGCCGCGACCTTGCCGCAACCAATTGGGGCCCCTTCCTGAAAGCCGGAATGGAACGGAATCCGGTGGTTATTGAAGCCACAAAAAATCTATCGGACGACGAATTGATCCAGGCACTGGAAAACCTCGAAAACGAGTCCATCTACGATGGAACCCGCGTGGCTCAGCCCGACGAAGTCTGGAATTTTCAGCGCGGCGACGGCCTTGAAAAAGCCTTCGCCCTTTCCAATGCCTGGAAAGCGCGCCATCCGGAAGCATCCATTCAACTGGAAGCAGCCGGAAAAACTGTTGTGCTTTCGCTGGGCTCCCGCTCCGTTGAATTCACATCCACGAAAGAACTGACCCAGTCCATCACCATTTGATCCGGGGAAAACGGAATGGGCTTTCTTTCTAAATTATTCGGCGGCGGCGCAAACAACGTCGATGCGGGTAAGCTCATTAAAGACGGTGCTCTGCTGATCGATGCCCGATCCCCGCAGGAATTTTCGGGCGGGCACATCGAGGGAGCCGTCAACATTCCCCATAATGTGATTGCCCGGATCATTCATACAAAAACATCGGATAAAAAAAGAGCCATTGTCGTGTATTGCCAAAGCGGAGGGCGTTCCGCAATGGCGGTTACAGCACTGAAGCGCGCCGGCTATGCACTCGCTGAAAACGGCGGTACCATTGATGCGCTCCGCCGTCAACTGGGAAACCCGTCGCATGGTTAAAACTATTGGAAAAATCGCATTAGCCGTTGTTGTGGCCCTGCTCTTCACCAATCTTCTTTTCGGGGGCGGCGGCGACAACAATGCCGACGTTGCCGCTCAGGTTAAAGACGGTGCGCTGATTATCGACACACGCACACCGGGCGAATTTTCAAATGGTCATGTTCAGGGTGCTCTGAACATTCCCTACGACAGCATTGCCCGGTCGATCAGTCAGTATGAAACCAATAAAACAAAAACCATTATCGTGTACTGCCGAAGCGGCAATCGCTCCGCCCACGCGAAACAATCCTTGATTTCAACCGGATATACGAACGTGATCGATGCCGGCAGCATCGGAAACATGCACCGGCAGCTGAAAAAATAGTTCCAGCCATTGGAACACGGTCATTGCTCAACCGATTGATAATATCGATTCAGCTCCTCAACCATCAACTGCAGGCGCACCTTGGCCCGATCTTTTTCCATTGTCCGCCCCATTCCTTCACAGACGGCGCAGCGGGCCCGGAGCGTGCCCTCCCCTCCGCACTTCACACACACCCCCGTTCCACGGCACGTCGTGCAGGGAATCGTCCGATCTCTGAAGTCGGTATCCCGCTTCCCGTCTCCGCCGCACCGAACGCATTTTCCGGAACCGCCGCAGGCGTTGCAGTCGCGCTCAACATATCCCGTGGCATCGCATCTTTCACAGCGTTGAAGATAATTATCAATCACCAGGATCTCATCGCCGAAATGCTCTTCGAGAATTAAAAGAAAACGCTTCGCATCATCAAGGTCTTTGTGCAGCAGTGCATCCATAATACAGGCCACAAGAATATTACTGTCCATTCCTCCGGCATACGCATCCGATGAATAATAAGCCGCAGCATCGCGGTCAATCCCCGGCAATACGTTCAGCACCTTCAAAACCCGCTCCCGATCCGACAGCAGCACCGAACCAGCCTCAGCCGGATTCGCCAATGCGTTAATTTGATACACAAAATAGTCGCGTTTTACTTCGCAGTATTGTTTCTGCAGCAGTTTTCCCCGGCCCCGGCACACCTTGCACGCCGACACAGAACTCCCCGCTCCGGCACACTCGGAACAGTCACCGGTTCCCCGACAGGTCGTGCAATGCACACTGCCCTTTCCAATACTGCTGTCCCGCTGCCCGGCCCCTCCGCACTTAGGGCACCTCCCCGTGCCTTTGCACGCCACGCAGTCCAGCTCAACGCGTCCCTCACCACCGCACGTTCCACACTCCACAAAAAGCGAATCCCGATCAATGCCCTGAACTTCAACGCCTTTCTCTTCCACAATCAGAATCAGCCGCTTTGCATTATCAAGATCGCCACTCAGCAGACTCTGCAGCGCGCCCAGCGCCAAAGCATATTGCGACGATTCCGGGTCCGCATCCTTACGCAGCACATAGTCGCTGCCCTGCGGAATCAGGTTCGGAACGGTATCCAGAATCGGCTTCAACGCATAGGGATCATACAACTCATAAACCTGCTGAGGCGCCACATCCTCCACAACCGGAACATCACCCAGATATGCCGCCTTCCAATCATCAGGAAGCAGCGAGAAATTGAGAAAAACCTGCCCGTCGTCATGCACAATCATCAGGCCCTCCGAGCTGCGCCGCCAGACAAACGCATTTTTCAGCACAGCCCCGTCGGGCAACGTAAACTCAGCCACCGGCGTTTCTCCCAGCACCACAACTTCGCCCTTGGCCAACATCCCGGAGAACAAAGCTCCCATCAGGAAAACACTCAGAAAAAATCGATTAAACATGCCGGTCTCCATTAGTGATTGAATAGACAGCAATCAACGTACAATATCTCCGCTTTAAGTCCAATTACGCATTCCGAATTACGAAGTACCCATTTATGAAAGTCGTCATCACAGAAAAACCGTCCGTAGCCCGCGATATTGCAAGCGTTCTCAAAATTACTGAAAAGAAAAACGGATATATTGAAGGCCGCGGCTGTGCCATCACCTGGGCCTTCGGCCATTTGGTCACTCTGCTCGAACCCGGCGAATACGATCCCGAGCTGCGCAAATGGCGGCTCGACTCCCTCCCCTTTATTCCGCAGGAGTTCAAACTCAAGATCATTGAAAACCCCGGCGTCTCCGAACAGTTCGAAACCATCAAACGCCTCTGCCAGGAAGCCGATGAAATCGTCTGCGCCACCGATGCCGGCCGCGAAGGCGAACTCATTTTCCGCTACATTCTCGCGCTCAGCGAATGCGAAGACAAACCGATCAAACGCCTCTGGCTCAGTTCCATGACAACAGATGCCATTCAGGAAGCGTTCAAAGATTTGAAAGACGGCCACGACTACGACCCGCTCTACGCCGCCGCCAAATGCCGTTCCGAATCCGACTGGATTGTCGGCCTGAACGCCACCCGTTTTTTCACCGTTCGCCACGGCCGCCTCGCGTCCGGCGACGACCGCGTACTCTGGAGCATCGGCCGCGTGCAAACCCCCGTTCTCGCCATGATTGTTCAGCGCGATGACGAAATCATGAAGTTCCGCCCCAAGCCCTTCTGGGAGCTGACCACCAAATACCGCGACGTCGTATTTAAATACACCGGCGACCGCTTCGAAAAACTCGAACGAGCCCAGGAGCTGCTCGATAAAATAACCGGAAACCCCTTCACCATCACCGGCGTTTCCGGCAAACAGAAAAAAGAACAGCCCCCCCAGCTGTTCGACCTCACCACCCTGCAGCGCGAAATCAACAAAAGCCACGGACTCTCCGCCGCCGACACCCTCGCCGCCACCCAGAATCTCTACGAATCCAAACTCGTCACCTATCCGCGTACCGACTCGCGCTACCTCAGCGCCGACATGAAACCGCGCATCCCGAAAATTTTCCAGGCCCTGGAAAGACTGCGCCCGGAACAGATCCAACCTCTGGACCTTTCCAAACTGCCGTTCACCAAACGCATCGTCGACGATAAGAAAGTCACCGATCACCATGCCATCATCCCCACCGGAATCATCCCCGGTTCTATCGGCCCGAACGAACAAATGGTCTACAACGCCATCGTCACCCAGTTTATCGCCGCGTTTTATCCCGTCTGCCTCAAAAAAATAACCACCGTCAACGGCGAATCGGTCGAAGTCAAATTCCAGGCCAAAGGCACCGTCATTGTCGAGCCCGGCTGGTCCGTCCTGTTCCCGAAAAAGAAAAAGAAGAAAAAGAATCCGGACGCCGGAGAAGACGACGAGCAAACCCTTCCAACCTTTGAAAAAGGCGAAAACGGCCCGCACGAACCCGCAACGCGGGAAGGCAAAACCAAACCGCCGCAGGCTTTCAACGAAAACTCGCTGCTCGGTGCCATGGAAGCCGCCGGAAAATGGGTCGACGACGACACGCTGCGCGAAGCCCTCAAAGAACGCGGCATCGGCACCCCGGCCACCCGCGCGGCCATCATAGAAACGCTGCTGCGCCGAAATTATATCCGCCGCGAAAAGAAACAGATACGCGCCACCGATATGGGCCGTTGCCTGATCGCCCTCATTCAGGACCCGCTTTTAAAGTCCCCCGAAATGACCGGTGAATGGGAAGAGAAACTCAAACAGATCGAACGCGGTGAAGCGCAGGCCGACGACTTTATGGGCGGCATTTTCGACTACACCCGCGGCCTGATTGAAAGCGGCACCTCCACCAAACTGAACCTCGACGAACTCGGCAATTGTCCAACCTGTGGAAAAAAAGTCATCCGCGGAAAAACCGCCTACGGGTGCTCCGGCTGGAAAGAGGGCTGTAAATTTGTCCTGCCGATGGAATACAAAGGCATCAAGCTGACCCGCAATCAGGTTCAGGTCCTCCTGCAGATGCGCGTCCTGCCCTACGCCATTCACATTGAAGACGAACTGCGTCTCCTGCTGCTCAGCACCCAGGGCGACCTCATGGATATTGCCCTCCCCTCCGCCGACCGCCAGAAAAGCGCCAAAGAAGAAGGACGCCCCGCGAAGAAACCCACGAAAAAGTAAGCGCCCTCACCTTCTACCCCTTGTATTTTTTAAAATTCTCAGCCTGCTCAAAGATTTCCTTAATTTCATTTTCGACATTCCTTCAGAAGCCTTTCCAGCATGCCGCCGGGGGTGGTGTGCGGCACAAAGACATTGTTCGCATGCTCAATCACAAACCGGTTCCGTTGCTCCGCCGCCGCCAGATCCCCGTCCCGGTTTCTCATCTCTAAAATCAACAACCGGTTTTCCTGAAGGGACGGAATAGTTTTGGCTCCAACCGCCCCGTCAATACCCCACGCCGGACAGGCAATCACCCGTTTGTTCTGCTCCAATAACCAATCGAATATTTCCTTCTCCTTTGGCGAATGCCAACCGCCAAAATACACATCCGCATCCGGAATACGCCCAATGTGCGGCGCATTGCGACTGCACAACACGCCTAGCTTTTCGCCATTCCACAGCGCCGGATTTCCAATCCCCCGCAATCCATTCCCAAACGGCGTAACGCATTTCCACGGATTCATCCGGATATACCCGGCAATCTTCTCCGCCGCCTCCGCCGAACGCACAATCATCTCATAATAATTCCGCTGCCAGATGGGGGCGAGGCC
>JARNMJ010000089.1 GCA_029432795.1 Pontiellaceae bacterium B12219 | reverse complement strand
CGCATTACGCATTACGCATTACGCATTACGCATTACGCATTACGCATTACGCATTACGCATTACGCATTACGCATTACGCATTACGCATTACGCAAGGAATCGCTGAATGACTTTGCCTATCCAATCTGAATGGCACGCGGAGCATGTAATCCGCTCCTATGATGTTGATCCGCAATCCACCGCCCGGCTGCCGGTATTTTGCCGCTTTATGCAGGAGGCGGCTTATTTGCATGCCGAACATTTTGGATTGGGCCACTCGCACCTCATTTCGCTCAATCAAGCCTGGGTGCTGGCCCGCATGCGGATTGAGGTCGAGCGACTGCCTCAATGGGGAGAAACCATCAACCTGCGTACCTGGCCCTCGGGGCGGGATCGCCTTTTCTATTATCGCGATTTTGAAATAAAAGATGGCGATGACAAAATTCTATTACGGGCCAGCACGGCCTGGTTTATCATCGATATCAAGAAGCGGGAGCGGACCATTCCGGATTGGTGGAATACCAACGCCCTGCCGGTCGGCCCAAAAATATTCGATTCGAAAATAAGCCGTCTGAAAAGCTGTGGGTGTTCAGAGGGCGATCCGTTACATGTAAATTATGGAGATTTGGATCTCAATGGCCACGTCAGCAATATCCGCTACGTGGAGTGGATTCTGAACAGCCTTCCCTTGGAATTCCATCAGCAGCACAACATCCAAACCCTGGAAGTCAACTATCTCGCGGAAGCGGTCTGCGGACATGAAATTTTACTGTGTGAAAAGCAGAATGGTCTGGTGGTTGATCATTCTATTCTTGCGGAAGGAAAAGATCTGTTCCGGGCGCGCACAGCGTGGAAAAAGCTTTAATCGTTCCATCTCAGTCACGCACTTTCCCGTAGACGTAACAATCATGAGCTTCGCCATTCAGCATCAGTTTTTTGCGGGCGATGCCTTCTTTATGATAGCCTGCTTTGATGGCAACGCGAGCGCTGGCTTTATTCGCTTTAACCAGGTTGATTTCTTGCGGATCATGCTGAGTTCTTCAAAAGCGAATTCTTCGATCAGTCGAACCGCTTGAACGGCGATGCCCTTTCCCCAGTAAGCTTCATCCACAAAATAGCCGACCTCACCACAGTACGGCCGGTGCGACTCCATGTGAATGCCGACGGCTCCAACCAAGTCGTTCCCATATAGAACCGAGAAATTAAACCACTGTTTCTTCTCCCGCCATTCCTTGTTGCGGCGAAGGAAATCCTTTTGCTCTTTGATCGTTTTCGGCTTGGAAGGGAAGTAGGTGAAGTTCGGACTGTTCAGAATCTCGTAGAAGCGTTTGGCATCACCCATCTGCTGATAGCGTATGGTTATCTCTTTTTTCATAGAGCGACTATGGATAAAGAAAAAGCCGAGGTCAACCAGCGGGCAAAAGTCAGAACATCAAAAAGCCGAAGGTCTCGCCAAGTGACCTTGGACCTTGAGACCTTCGACTTTTGACTCAAATCGACGTCAGTCGATTCTTAGTAGTTTTCGCCGAGCAGTTCGAAATGTGCCTGCGGATGTGCACAGGCCGGGCACATGCCGGGGGCTTCTGCCGCTTCATGGATGTAGCCGCAGTTGCGGCATTGCCAGATGACCACACCGTCTTTTTTGAAGACCTTGCCTTCTTCAAGATTTTTCAGCAGGTCGCGGTATTGTTTTTCATGCTGTTTTTCAGCAATCGAGATTTTTTCCCAGATCACGGCAGCGGCTTCAAAACCTTCTTCACGCGCTTTTGCTGCAAAGGCCGGGTAGAGTTCTGTCCACTCTTCATTTTCACCATCAGCCGCCGCTTTCAGGTTTTCAGCTGTGGTGCCGATAACGCCGGCCGGGAACATTGCGGTGATTTCCACGCCGCCGCCTTCAAGCTGCTTGAAGAAACGCTTGGCGTGTTCTTTTTCCTGATCGGCGGTTCGCGCGAACATAGCGGAAATCTGCTCGAGGCCTTCCTTTTTTGCAACGGAGGCAAAGTAGGTGTAGCGGTTACGCGCCTGGGATTCTCCGGCGAATGATTTCAGCAGATTCTTTTCCGTTTCGGTTCCTTTGAGACTTTTCATGATGTTCTCCTGGGTTAGTTGGTTTTACAGTTATGGCAAATGCCGCGAACCTGCAGGTGCAGGCTTTCGACATCGCCCAGATTTTCAATCCCTTCCGGAAGGGAGGGTTCGTTTTGCATATAGATATCGGTGATACTTCCGCATTGGGTGCAGATATAATGGTGATGTTTGTCGCAGTTGGCATCGTAGCGCGCGCCGCCCTTCACCGGATCAACCCGGCTGACCAGTCCCAATTCCTCCAGTGAGGCGAGCGTGCGGTAGACTGTGTCGTGGGAAACACTGGGTAGTCGTTCGCGCACACGATGAAAGATCGTGTCCGCATTCGGATGTTCCGCAGTGGAGGCCACTTCCCTGAAAATTTCCATGCGCTGATGCGTCATTCGCATGCCCGATTTTTTGCATGCTTCAGAAAGCTGCTTCAGCCGATGTTGGATTTCTTTTTGGGGAACAGGCTTCATCATGCATGCTCGATCGTGGTGTATTCCGCAATTTCGGTGTTAGTGGTAAACAGGTCATTCATCGCAAGTCCGTGAACATCCGCATGCCCCGTAATGCGTGCGAAGATTTTCAGCTCCTCGTTGCAGACGCGCATATAGTTCGCGAGGCGTTGCGCCGACAGATCGACATCCAGCCGAGCGCGCAGTTCGGGATCCTGCGAGGTGATGCCGACCGGACATTTCCCGCTATCGCACATGCGATATTGCTGACAGCCGATCGCCATCATCGCCGCGCTCGCCACCGCGACGGCATCGGCTCCCATCGCCAATGCTTTCGCCATATCGGACGAAAGGCGGAAGCCGCCCGTGATGATCAAGCTGACATCTGAATTCATTGCATCCAAATACTTCCGAGCGCGATGCAGGGTATAAATGGTGGGGGTCGAGGTGGCGGCCTTGATGATCTTCGGAGCGGAGCCGGTTGCGCCGGCACGCCCATCGATCGTAATAAAGTCGGGCCCCGCCGCCAGTGCAAATTCAAGATCGGCTTCAATATGGCCCGCCGCGAATTTAATACCGATCGGCCGACCTCCCGATTTCTCGCGCAGCCAATCCACTTTCGCTTTCAGATCTTCCAGCGTTTGGATATCGGGGAAGGTGGAGGGGCTGATGATTTCCTTTCCTTTTTCCCGTCCGCGGATCGCCGCAATTTCGTCGGTAACTTTGTCGCCCGGAAGATACCCGCCCATGCCGGGTTTGGCGGATTGCCCGATTTTAATTTCGATGGCATCCGCGCGCTGCAGATTATCATCCGTCACGCTGTATTGGTTCGGCACGTATTCAAAAATATATTTATGCGCCAGTGCTTGGCTTTCCGGCAGAATACCGCCTTCGCCGGAACACATACCCGCACCCGCCATTGCACTGCCTTTCGCCAGTGCCATCTTGGCTTCTTTCGAGAGGGCTCCGTACGACATGTGCGAAACCATCAGCGGCGTTTCCAGCTCCATCGGTTTCGCCGCATTTTTTCCAATGACGGTTTTGGTGGAAACCGCGGCATCGTGTGCCAGCGGCATCGGGTTGAGCTGTGCGCCTTTAATCAGAATATCGTCCCACGAAACCACAGGCAGTTTGGTACGCATCGGCTCGTAAATCGAATGGCCTGTTTTCGCCATTTCGTGGATGTCGTTCATCCACTCTTCCGTGGCATCGGAAGGGCGCTCCCATGTTTGAAGGTATTCACCGGCGGGTTCAGTCTGCGGTTTTTCTGCGGGTGCAGATGTGGCCGCCTCTTCGTTCCCGCCCTTGGATTCGAATAGATCTTTTCCCGCGCCGCAGACCGGGCAGGATTCGGGGGGGGCGTCGCCTTCGTGTTCAAAGCCGCAAACGGTACATACATATTTCATCATAAAATCTCGTTCGTTCTATCGTGAATTAAAGCCAGTTCGACCTGACCTATTAAATCTTAAGAAGGAGGCTAAATCAGATCCGGATCGCACATCACTTCCACCAATGCGGGGCCGTCGTGAGCCAGGGCCGATTTCACGGCTTCGGCCATCTCTTCTGTTTTCTCCACCCGGAATCCCTTTGCGCCGCAGATCCCGGCATATTCCGAAAAGTCGGGATTGTGCAGCCCGGTTTCCCACACGGTCATCTCGGCCATTTTCTGCTCGGTACTGATTTTTCCGAGTTCGTGGTTGTTGATGAGAATGTGGGTAATGTTCATGCCGTATTTGCCGGCAGTGCAGAGTTCGCCCATATATTGCCCGAACCCGCCGTCGCCCGTCAGCGCGACGATGGGGCGGTCGGGCGCGGCGGCCCACGCACCCATGGCGGCGGGGTAGCCGAAGCCGATCGAGCCGAGATAGCCGGACATCAGAACCGGCTGGCCTTTGCTTTCAAAATAGCGTCCAAACGAATAGGTGTTGTTGCCAACATCCACGGCAATCACCGCATCTTCCGGAATCAGTTCACTGAGCTGCGCAAAAACCGTCGCGGCGTTCAGGCCTTTTCCATTGTCTTTGGCGGCGCGGTTTTCCTTCTCGGTTTTCCACTCCGCTTTTTTCGCGGCAATCTCTTCGCGCCGATCGATGCTCTTCGGATTTTCCAACCCTTGGAAAAAGAGGTTGGCGGTGATCCCGATTTCTCCAACCACCGGAACATCGACCGCATGGAATTTTCCGAGTGTGATCGGATCGAGGTCCACCTGAATGGTCGGGATGTCCGGATTGATTCCGGTGTGCTGCGAGAACGAAGCCCCGAAAACGACCAGTAAATCCGAACTGTTCATAAAGTGGGCCGAAACAAGCGTGCCGCTGCGGCCGAGCACGCCGCAGCCGAGCGGATCGTCATCGCGAATCAGCCCTTTGCCCTTGAAGGTGGTAATGACCGGACAATTGAGTTTTTCAGCCAGCTTTTTAACCGCATCCATTTTAAAGCGGGCCCCGTGCCCGACAATGATTGCCGGACGTTCGGCTTTATTGAGTCGTTCCAAGGCCTGAGAAACGGATGTGGCCGGCGGCGAAGTTCCAAGGTCTGGAAGTCGGCCTTCCGGACTTCCAGGGGTTGGAAGCGGCGCCGGGATGGTCTGCACTTCGTTCGGGAAAATCAGGTGGCCGACATCGCGCTGGAGGATGGCGTTTTTCAGCGCCAGGTTCATCAGTTCGGCATGGTGGCTGGTTTCGAGTACCGTCTGGCTCCAGCAGGCGACTGAGGAAAAGGCCGCCGCGAGATCCACTTCCTGGAACGCGCCGGGACCGAGCACCTGCGTGTCGATCTGTCCGGTCAGTGCCAGAATCGGCACGCGATCCATCCGCGCGTCCCACAGTCCGGTCAGCAGATTGGTGGCTCCGGGGCCGGCAATGGAAAGGCTGGCCGCCGGTTTACCGGTCAGCTTGCCGTAGGCCGAGGCGGCGAACGACGCCGCGCCTTCGTGGCGGATTCCGATATACTTCAGTTTGCCGGCTTCGCACTGTTTGCGGATCGCGTCGGCCAGTCCGAGGTTCGAATGACCGACCATGCCGAAAACGGTATCGACACCCCAGTTTATCATTGTTTGAACCATCACGTCGGAAACGGTTCGTTCTTCAGTAACGCTTTCAACTGGCGTTTCTACCGCACCTTCTTCTTCAAACTCGGAAGCAGGCACGCCGCAGACCGGGCAGGTTTCCGGGGGTTCCGGTCCTTCGTGCACATAGCCGCAAACCTTGCATTTCCATTGTTTGGAAACGGTAACTTCGCCCGCGGCTTCTTTTTCAAATACCGAAGCGGGAGCGCTGCATACCGGACAGGTTTCCGGCGGCTCGTCGCCTTCGTGGATGTATCCGCATACTGTGCATTTCCAGGCCATTCTCAAAACTCCATTAATAAGAATGATTCTTATATTGGAGATGGTGCGGCTCTGCCAGAATTAAAATACGTAGTGGTTAATAGGTATTAAGATTAAGTATCGATTGCGTATAGTAGAACGGTCCTCCGGGCCGTTTATTCCGGCACGGTGGGCGACACGGCCCGGAGGACCGTGCTACTTCCTGGCCAGAACCTGAACCACGGCAGAGTGCCCGCCATGTTTCGAGCCTTCGTTCACCTCGCGTTTGATTTCCTGGGCCTGGATGAGTTCCAGAGATTGGAAGTCCTGCTTGAGCATCGCGGCTGTATATAACAGTTCGGGAACCGGCGGGCCGCCTTTGCCGGGCATTTCCAATTGTTTCACCCTGTAGGCTTCCAACAGGAACACGCCATCCTCGGTCAGACCTTTTGCAGCGGCACGGTGAACTTTTTGCCGCAGAGATTCGGGGAGGTGGCAGAAGATGGAAATAATATTATCCCACCGCTCCGGCTCAATGATGAAATCATTCAGGTCGGCATGGATGGTTTTGATTTTCACCCCATTTTCCGCAGCCAGCTTTCGGGCTTTTTCCAAACCGACTTCGGACATATCAACGGCGGTGACATCAAAGCCGAGCTTGGCCAAATAGACTCCGTTGCGCCCTTCGCCGTCGGCGAGGCAGAGCACACTGCCGGGTTTCAGTTTCTCCGCATTGGCTTTCAGAAAATCATTCGGCTCGGTGCCGAAAATATATTCATCTGCTTCGTATTTTTCGTCCCACATAATTTATCCAAAGGTTGAAAGCCCCCGAGACAAAAAAGATGCCTGGTCGGGTTTCCATTCAGTCGTTCGTTATTTGCTTGTGACTCCGGCAAACATGACAGCCGTTCGATTATGACAAAATATTAATGGAATAATCGTATTGGTTTTCATCTGACCGTTATTTCTTTGACCCCGCAACAATGGATGAAGCGCCTTACTTTTGTCAGGCAATAATTTACCCGATCAACCAAAAGGAATATCATGGATTTAAAACAAGCACTGACAGACTCGTTCTGGAACCCCGCCGCACTCGATTCTCTGCCGGAGGTTATCTTGGGCCTGCTGGCCGCAGCGATTTTATCCTGGCTATTGGCGCGCGCCTACATTCGTTTTGGAAACTCCATGTCGAATCGCCGGGAGTTTGCACATAATTTTCTTCCGCTGGCCGTCACGACGACGCTGATCATCAGCATTGTTAAAACGTCGTTGGCGTTGTCGCTGGGATTGGTGGGGGCGTTGTCGATTGTGCGTTTCCGCGCGGCGATCAAAGAGCCGGAAGAACTGGCTTTCCTGTTTCTGGCCATTGCCATCGGGCTGGGTATGGGCGCGGGACAGGGGTTGATTACTACAGCGGCTTTGGTCGTGATTCTGGCGATGATGGCAGTGCGTGATCTGCAGCGTAAACCGATCGTTGATGCCAACCTGTTCCTGACGGTCAGTCATCCCGCGCCGCAGGAGCTGTCGGCGGTTCAGATTCTGGAAGAGCTGACCCGGGCCGGAATGAAAGCTTCGGTGCGCCGGTTCGACGAAGGTCCCGGCCGGTTCAGCGCATCCTATCAGGTGAAGATGGATCGCCCCGAACAGCTGCAGCAGGCCGCCGCGGGCCTGAGGGCGCGGTGCGCCGATATTGAAATCTCCTGCCTGGATGAGCAAAATGCGTAAGCACCTTTCGGAGCCCGAGTGGCGCTATGAGCGTAAGATGCTTCCGGTCGGCACCGATTCGGTTGGAGTGGAGCATCGCATTCGGTTGCATCCGGCCGGGTTTCGGGAAGTTTATCCGCCGCGCGAAGTGAATAATCTTTATCTCGATACGCTGGATCGCCGGGATTTTCGGGAGCACGAGCAAGGCGTTTCGCAACGGAGCAAAACGCGAATTCGTTGGTACGGTCCGTTGAATGGGCCGATTGATCGCGCCACGCTGGAACTGAAAATCAAGCGAGGTGGAATGGGCCGTAAGGAAAGCTGTTGGATTCCCGAGTTTTCACGGCATCACACGGCGGATGCGCGCAGCCTTCATATTTTGCTTTGTTCGTTGTCTCTGCCGGCTTCGGCGCGTGCCGCGGTAGAGATGCGGCGTCCGAGCTTAGTGAACCGCTATGCGCGGCGCTATTATCTCAGTGCCGACGGGCTGGTTCGGTTGACGCTTGATACGAACCTTCACTATTACGATCCCGGCCACGTCACGCATCCGTTGAACCATCCGATTCGTGATGCCCAGGCATTGGTGGTGGAATTGAAATATGATCCGGCCCACGCAGCGCAAGCGGCTGCGATTGTCAGCCAGTTTCCTTTTCGGATTGCCCGGTGTTCGAAATATGTGGAAGGCATCCGCCGGTTGCACTCGGGATTTTGATAATCAAGGACGAAGAATGATGATGAAAACCAGAATCAAGATCCTTCAAACTCGTGTGGCAGTTCAGCGAGGCTTGCGCATCGCGACGTTGGCAATCCTCGTGCTTCCGTGGGGCGCGCGAGGACAGGCAGACCGCCCGCCCGAAGAGATGGGAGGTCCGCCCGGCGGTGGACGCGGGGGACCGGGATCGGTTCCGGATCAGGAGATGGTTTCGATTTATGACCAGAACCGCGACGGCTGGCTGAATCACGCCGAACGTGCCGAGGCGCGGACTGCAGTGAAGGCGGATGCCGGCGCAGGCGGAAACCGGCGCCGTATGGGGCCGCCGGGAAGAGGTCGGGCTGAAAATAATTCGGAAGTACCGGAAGCTGGTTTGATGTTGTCGCCGGATGATGTGGCGTCCTATCCGGATGCCCCGTTATACGACACCGAAATTCTGCGCACTTTTTTCCTGACGTTTGAAAACGATGATTGGGAGGAGGAGTTGGAGGATTTCAAGAAGACCGATGTCAAGGTGCCCGCAACGCTGGTTGTTGATGGGCGCACCTATTCGAATGTCGGCGTAAAATTTCGCGGAAACTCGTCGTACGATATGGTGCAGCGAGGAAAAAAACGTTCGTTTGCGCTGACGATGGATATGGCTGATCCCGAGCAGAATCTGGGAGGCTACCGAAATCTTAACCTGCTCAATTCGAATGGCGATGCCAGTTTGATGCGTTTGGCCCTGACCCGTGAAATCAGCCAACACTATTTGCCGATGCCGAAAGCCAACTGGGTGCGGGTGGTGGTGAACGGCGAAAGCTGGGGCATTTATGTGAACCAGCAGCAACAGGATAAAATCTTTTTCGACGAACAGTTCGGCACCAAAAAAGGCAGCCGCTGGAAAGTGCCGGGCAGCCCGAACGCCCGCGGCTCGCTGAACGATATGGGAGAGGATCTTGAGGTTTACCGCGAAGTCTACGAGTTGAAGTCCAAAGAAGACCTGCGTGCGTGGGTGAGTCTGATTCTGCTCTGTCAGACGCTCGACGCCGCCACGCCGGATCAGGTGGAGGGCAGGCTCGCGACGATGCTGGATCTGGACGGGGTGCTGCGCTTCCTGGCATTGGAAAACGTGCTGGTCAACAGCGACGGCTACTGGACCCGTGCGAGCGATTATATGATCTATCTCGATCCCTCTGGCATGTTTCACATCCTGCCCTACGACTACAACGAAACCCTGATGGAAGAAAGCGGCGGTCCCGGTGGCGGACGCGGCGGTGGAGGTGGACGCAGAGGTCCGCCGCCAGGAAATATGGGGCGGCCTGGTAATATGAATGCTCGGATGGATCAACAGGCACAGCGTCCCGGTCCGCCCCCCGGCAGTGGTCATGAGGCGGGCGGCACAACGCTGGATCCGCTGGCGGTGGCTGAGCGGGACGACCGCCCCCTCGCATCCCGTCTGTTGGCGGTGCCCGAGCTGCGCGAACGCTACCTGCAGTATGTGCATGAAATTGCCGAGCAGTGGCTGGACCCCGAAGTGCTCGGCCCCATGATCAGCCGATACGACGCGCTCATCGATGCCGATGTTCTGGCCGATACACGCAAACTCGAAACGTATGAGGCCTACCGCAAGCAGGTGGATCTCAATCCCGAAGGCGATGGTATCCTCGGCTTCGCCGCCAAGCGCCGCGCTTTTCTGCTGGGCGATACAGCTAAAGCATTTAACGAATAAAGTGACGTTTTGATTTTGTAGGGCGGGAACGGTTGAGTTTGCGAATCCTTCCCGCCGCACCGCCGCCCGACCCACCGAACGGCTGAAAGGTCTCCTTCGTCAACCGTTTCAGCCCTTCTATGGGGGATGTCAACCGGATGGCATATAATTCTTTCGCTAAATCAACTCAAGACTGCCCGGTTGCTTTGAGGTTC
>JARNMJ010000088.1 GCA_029432795.1 Pontiellaceae bacterium B12219 | reverse complement strand
TTTTCACGCTTCGAGAAACTCGACGTCATGTTCTGCGCCTTTATTCACTTTGCGCTCACCGTGGACATGCTCCCGTTGTGTTAACACGCCCTAGGCTGCCAGGACCAACCGGGGCATCGGCAGGGAGTGTCCGGTGTGCCGACTATCATCTTCAATCAGACGAGTGCGCTGACCGGTGCGCAGCCGGTTGAGATTTATAAGCAGGTCCTTCACCCAACTCATTCCGGAATGATGAACCGTTAAAGGAATAAATATCCGCAGTAACGCCCACCACCAATATAAAATCTACAGGAGATAAAAATGATTCGATTTAATCCAGGCTTGGCCGGAGCCTTCGTTGCCGCCACATTAACCGTTGCCGGTGCACAGGAAACCCGGAACCAACAGGAGAAAATTATGCAACCCCCCAAGGTCATTATCTTTGATGTAAATGAAACCCTGCTGAGTCTGGAACCGCTGAAAGTATCCGTCGGTGAAGCGCTCGGCGGGCGGGAAGATCTCTTACCGCTTTGGTTTTCCACGATGCTGCACTACTCCCTGGTGGAAACCCTCAGCGACACCTACCACAGTTTCGGAGAAATCGGTACGGCCGCGCTGATGATGGTTGCAGAAACACAAGGCATCGAAATGAGTTATGATCAGGCCCGCGAGGCCATCATTCCCCCGCTCCGTTCTCTGCCGGCACATGCGGATGTATTGGAAGGATTGCTTGCCCTCCGGAAGGATGGCCGTTTTAAATTGGTCACCTTGACGAACTCAAATGATATGGGCGTCGAATCCAAACTGCGCAAAGCCGGTTTGATCGAACTGTTCGATGAACGCTACACCATTGAAACGCTCCGAAAATATAAGCCCCATCCAGACACGTACAACATGGTGCTCGACGATCTTGGCGTTCAACCGGAAGAGGTGCTGATGGTCGCCGCGCACGCCTGGGATCTGGCGGGTGCCAAAAACGTCGGTCTGCAAACGGCGTTCATTGCCCGCCCGGGAAAAACACTGTATCCTAATGCGGCCCAACCGGATTATATCGTGAACGATCTGCCGGAACTGGTCGAAGCGCTTCGCGACATGTAGAACGGTGCGCTGCGCCGTTTAAACAAGCGGGACGCATGCCCCACGTGGGGCGAAAAGTTTTGAGAGGGGGAGAGTATGAAAAGTTTAAGAGAACAGACCGAAGCGAAGATTGATATGGGACGACAGGCCAACCCTGATTTCATGAAAGGCGTCGACGATATTATTACGCAGGCCAAAGCGTTCCAGCAAGGGGCCGATGCGATCGGACTGGGCGGGAAAGCCCCCGATTTTTCGTTGCCGAATGCGGATGGTGAAACCATCTCGCTGGGGGCAATGCTGGAGCGAGGCCCCGTTGTCGTTACTTTTTACCGGGGGAGCTGGTGCCCGTACTGCAACCTGCAGCTTAAAGCCCTGCAGGCCCGGTTGGGCGAGATTCACGCGCTGGGTGCTCAGCTGATTGCCATCAGCCCGCAACTGCCCGATGGATCTATGAGCAACGATGAAATGAACGGCCTCGATTTTTTTGTCCTGTCGGATCAGGATGCGAAAGTCGCGGCTGAATATGGCGTTGCATGGGACGTGCCGGAGTTTCTTTTGGAGCACATGCGCGTGGGGCGCCAGCTGGACCTGGAAGAAATTAATAACGGGAATGGACATATCTTGCCGATTCCAGCCACCTTTGTCCTCGGGCGTGACGGGACGATCATATGGCGCTATGTCGACGTAGACTATCGAACCCGAGCGGAACCCGACGACTTGATCGAGGCCCTGGAAGAACTGTCATGTGGATAAGGCGGATTATATCCGTGAACGATCTGCCGGAACTCACGCAAGAACTGCATTAGCAATTCAGTGCCATAACGCTCTTCTCAGAATTAATTTGGATCAATTTTTCATCCGCATTCAACTTTGTTCGCGCACTCGATTCAGAAGTAAATTCTCAAGATTCTGGTTGACAGTTTAGTACAAATTCATAAGTTAGTGATTAATCACTCACTTTTGTAAGAAGAGAGAAATGAAAGAGATAGGAACCTACAAAACGGCGGAAGAGCGCAAGGTACAAACGGTGGAGACCGTGTTGAATCTGGCAACCCATCAAAGTCCAGAAGCTATCACGACAACGGCTATCGCCAAAAAGATGGGATTATCTCAGGCTGCCATTTTTCGCCATTTTCCGAAAAAAGAGGCCATTTTTGAAGCGGTAATGGAATGGGTGGCAGAACAGTTACTGTCGCGATTGGATCGGGCAACGAAAGCTGCGTCTTCGCCGCTTGCCGTGCTTGAGGCGATGTTTTTGGAGCATGTAGATTTTGTGATTGAGTATCCGGGGGTACCTCGGATGTTGTTTGGCGAATTGCAGCGTGGCGAAAAAACAGCCACTAAAGATATGGTGCAAATACTTCTTCATCGATATGGCAAGCGGGTGCATCGTCTGCTGGAAGAAGGAAAAGCGTATGGAGAAATCGACGAAGTCACAGATACTGATGCGGCCACTACGCTTTTCATCGGCACCCTTCAAGGATTGATTATACAGTCGATACTGGTCGGCGATGTCGGTCGAATGCGAAGCGACGCGCCCAAAGTTTTTACAATCTATCGGCGCGGACTCGGAGGAATACAATGAAAAAACCTCGAATGCCGAAATTGAGTACGCTGGCGAAGCGATGGCTGTCGATGCTACCGATCGTGGTCGCGGTGCTGGTTATCGCGATTTTGGTGCGCACGCGCTCCGGACCAGTGGTGAAGGCCGAGAGCGAAATTGGTATTCCGTTGCGCGTGATCGACGTGCCGGTGGTGGATCTCATACCGCGCGTGCAGGGAAACGGGCTCGCAGAACCCGCGCGCATTTGGCGCGCCGTCGCGCAAGTCAAGGGCCGGATCGTTTCGACCGCCCCGCAGCTCGACCCCGGTATGCTGGTTCAGCAGGGCACGGAGCTGGCGCGGATCGATCCGGCGGACTACGAATTGGCGGTGGCGCGCCTGCAGGCCGCAATGGCGGAAACCCGCGCCCGCCTCAACGAACTGAGTGCCGAAAAACAGCACCTTCAGCGTTCGCTGGAGATCGAAAAAAAATCGCTCGTGCTCGCGGAAGCCTCGCTGGAGCGCAGGCGTTCCCTGCTGGATCAGCGCGCCGTGGCACCGGACGAAGTGGATCGGGAAACCCGCAACGTATTGCAACAGCAGCAAGCCATCCAAACCCTGGAAAACGCACTCGACCTGCTTCCGACCCGGCGCAAGACGCTGGAGGCGGTGCTCGCCTCCCACACCGCAAACCTGGAGCAGGCCAAACTCGACCTGGTCCGAACCGCCATCGTGGCACCGTTCGATTGTCGACTGGCAGAGATCCATATTGAGCAGGGCCAGTTCGTGAGCGCCGGGCAGTCGCTGTTCGAGGCCCACGGCACGGCAGAGGTCGAAGTCGAGGCCAAGCTCCGGCCGGAGCAGCTGCGCACGTTGCTGGATGCCGGCAAACGCACCGCGCTGGAATCGGGGCTCACGATGGAGGCGTTGCGCGGGCTGTTCGATTTGGAGGTTGCCATCCGGGTTCGGAGCGGGGAATGGGAAGCCGTTTGGCCGGCCCGGTTCGACCGTATCCGCGAAGGTGTCGATCCGCGCACGCGGGCCATCAACGTGGTGGCCGTCGTCGACAACCCGTATGGGAAAGTGGTGCCCGGCATCCGCCCGGCGTTGGTGCGCGGGATGTATTGCGAAATGGAACTGCGGGCGCCCGCACGCCCGGACACCGTCGTGCTACCGCGCAGCGCCGTGCATGGGGACCACGTCTATGTGCTCGACTCCGATAGCCGCCTGCAAAAAAAGACTATCGAAATCGGCTTCTACCAAGAAGGTCTCGCCATCGTCGCAAGCGGGCTGGCCGGCGGCGAAACGCTGGTGGTCTCGGCACCAGCCGCGGCGATCGAAGGCATGAAGATCGAGGCGCTGCCCGACCACGCCCTGCAGCGCACGCTGGTTGAACAAGCCGAAGGCAACGGAGGCTCGAAATGATCCGCTTCCTGGCCGGCCACCCCACCGCCGCAAACCTGCTGATGGTGCTGTTCCTGGTGCTGGGGGGCATGACCCTCCCCACCATCCTGCGCGAATCGATCCCCGACTATGCGTCGAGCGAGGTGGAGGTGCGCACCCGCTACCCCGGCGCTACCGCCGAAGAGGTGGAAGAGGCCGTCACGCAACGCATCGAAGATGCCGTCGACGACGTCAACTTTGTGGAGGAACTCCGCTCCGACTCCCGCGAGGGGCTCTCGATCACGGTCATCGAAATGACCGAAGGCGGCGACTTCCAAACCTTTTTCAACGACATCGAACGCGGCGTGGCCGCCATTGACGACTTTCCGGACGATGTGGAGCTTTCCATCGTCAAGGAGCTGGGACGCACCGACCTCGTGCTGGGGGTTCTGGTTTCGGGGGCGGCGGACGCCACGGCGCTCAAGACCTACAGCGAAGACCTCAAGGACCGGATGCAGGAAGCGGGGCTTTCGCTGATCGAGATCAACGGCTTTTCGGACCGCCAGCTTCGCGTAACCCTTTCCAAGCCCGCGCTCGAAGCCGCCGGACTGAGCGTTCCTTTGGTAGCCAACGCTATCGCCGGGCAAAGCCGCGATACCCCGCTCGGCATTGTTGAAACCCCGGAGCAGGATCTTTTGTTGCGTTTCGACGCCCGCCGAAGAACCCCCATCGAGCTGGAAAACCTGGTGGTCTGGGCCGGTACCGACGGCGCGATGATCCGCCTGGGTGACATCGCAACCATCGAGGCCCGGTTCGAGTTCGCCGAAGACAAAATCGAGGTGGGTGGCCGCCGTGCCGCGCTGCTCAACATCTTTAAAACTAAATCCGAGGACACCATTCGCGTGGCCGACCGTGCCAAGGCGTTCCTTGAACAGGAGCGCCTGCGCCGTCCGCAAATGGAGCTGATGGTCACGCAGGACACGTCGCTGATTCTGGCCGACCGGCTGAACATGCTGGTGGTGAACGGCGTCCAGGGCATGGTGTTGGTGTTCCTGGTCATGTGGGCCTTCTTCCACCTGCGTGTTTCATTTTGGGTGGCCATGGGATTGCCGGTTTCATTTCTTGGCGCGTTCCTTCTGGCCCCCCGCCTCGGGCTCAGCCTCAACATGTACACCATGGTCGGCCTGCTGCTGGCGCTGGGGCTGTTGATGGACGACGCCATCGTGATTGCTGAAAACATTGCGGCGCATCGGCAACGGGGGAAAAGCCCGCTGGCCGCCGCTGTGGACGGCACGCGTGAAGTCGCTGCAGGCGTGTTTTCGTCATTCCTGACCACCATCTGTGTACTCGGTCCGTTGGCCTTCATCAGCGGGCAGATCGGCCGGGTGTTGCGTGTGGTTCCGATGATGCTTCTGCTGGTACTCTCCATCAGTCTGGTCGAAGCCTTCGCTATTTTGCCTTCGCACCTCAACCACGCCATGAAACACTTCGATCCCAGTGTCACCAGCCGTGGACGCCAGCGCTTTACCGCCGTCATCGATTGGCTGCGCGACAACCTGGCCGGCAAGCTTGTCGAGGTTTTCCTGCGCCACCGCTATCTCGTGTTCGGCGGCATGTTGGCGCTGTTCATTTTCTCCATCGGCATGCTGGCCTCCGGCCGCATCAAGGTGCAGGGCTTCCCCGACCTCGAAGGCGATGTGGTGCTGGCGCGGCTATTGATGCCGCAGGGTACCCCGCTTCCGCAGACCGAGACCGCCATCCGCCAAATCCTCGACGCGCTCGAAGCCACCGATCGCGTTTTCACCCCGCAACAGCCCGGGGAACAGAGCCTGGTGCAGAATTCGTTCGTGCAATATGGACTCAATAGCGAGGCCTTTGAAAACGGCCCGCATGTCGCCACGATTACGGTCGACCTGCTCAGCGCCGAAGAGCGGTCCGGTACCATCGAGGCCTATTTGGCGGAATGGCGGACGCAGATCGGATTGCTGCCGGACACCATCGCCCTCACGCTGGGCGAGCCGAGCTTCGGCCCCGGCGGCCGCCCCATCGAGGTCCGGTTGCGCGGGCGTGATCTGGAGACGCTCAAGGCCGCCGCCGAAGACATGAAAACCTGGTTTGCGCGCTACGAGGGCGTCATCAACCTGTCCGACGACCTGCGCCCCGGCAAACCCGAAATCCGCGTGCGCATCCGCGACGACGCCTATGGCACCGGACTGACCACCGAGGAAGTTGCGCAACAGTTGCGCGGTGCCTTCCAGGGGCTGATCGCCGACGAGCTGCAGGTGGGTTCCGAAGCCTACGAGGTCGATGTGCGCCTGGCCGGTACCGACCGTAAAACGCTGGGCGAGCTCGACGATTTCATGCTGCGCCTGCCCGACGGCCAGCAAACCCCGCTGCGCAGCGTGGCGACCTGGGAGACGGAGCGCGGGTGGGCGCGCGTCGCGCGTTTCAACCGCATGCGAGCCGTCACGGTCTACGGCGATGTCGATACGCGCGTGGTCAACACCGTGGAGCTCATGGACGCATTCCAGCGCAGTTACTTGCCGGGTTTCCACGAAGCCTATCCGGGGGTCCAGCCCACCATCGCCGGGGAACTTGACGAGACCAGTCAGGCCCGCAAGTCCATGCAGGGCGCGTTGGTGTTCGGCTCGCTGGGCATCTTTGTGCTGCTCAGTTTCCTGTTCCGCACCTATACCGAACCGCTGATTGTGATGATCGGAATCCCCTTCTCGCTCATCGGCGTTATCTGGGGGCACGTGCTGATGGGCGCACCGATCAGCATGCCCAGCCTGCTCGGATTCATCGCGTTGGCCGGCGTGGTGGTGAACAACTCGATCCTGCTGGTCATCTTTCTGAAGGATGCCCGCGGCCGCTCCACCTCCCTGATGGAGGCTGCAGCCAGCGCCAGTCGCTCGAGGTTCCGCGCCATCCTGCTGACCTCCACCACCACCATTGCTGGCCTGCTGCCCATCCTGTTCGAACGCAGCCTGCAGGCGCAGATCCTCAAGCCGCTGGTCATCAGCACTGCGTTCGGCCTGTTGTCATCGACCGTATTGATCCTGCTGATCCTGCCCTGTTTCTACATGATTCTCGGCGACCTCGACTGGATCGAAGAACGCCCGATGAAACGTAATAATTAGCGGTAAAAACAAGGTTGCCTAGATTTTAAAGTATGGCCCAAAACGTCGGTCTGCAGACCGCCTTCATTGTCCGCCCCGGAAAAACACTGTACCCCAATGCGGCCCAACCCGATTATATCGAGAACGATCTGCCGGAACTCGCGTCTATCCTTCTGGACACACCATTAATAAAAGGAAACTCAAATGAATAATTTCGATTTTTACAATCCTACCCGCATTCTGTTTGGCGAAAATCGGGTGGCCTCAATCGACGAATATATTCCCGGCGATGCCCGTGTGCTGGTGCTTTATGGCGGTGAAAGCGCCCGGCGCACCGGCACGCTCGACGAAGTGAAACAAGCCCTCGGCAAACGAACCGTTTTTGAATTCGGCGGCATTGAACCCAATCCGCAGTTCGACACGCTGATGAAGGCCGTTGAACTGGCGAGGTCGGAACAGGTCGATTTCCTGCTCGCCGTCGGCGGCGGTTCCGTGATCGACGGCACCAAGTTTGTGGCCGCGGCGATTCCCTTCGAAGGCGATCCGTGGACCATCCTCACCGAGCACGGCGTCAACGTCCGCGCAGCGATGCCCTTCGGCACCGTACTGACGCTTCCCGCAACCGGCTCTGAAATGAACATCAACTCAGTTGTCACCAACCCGAAACTGCATGCCAAACTGGCCTTTAAAAGCCCCTATGTCTTCCCGCAATTTTCGGTGCTCGACCCGACTAAAACCTACACGCTTCCGCAGCGCCAGCTTGCCAACGGCGTAGTCGATGCTTTTGTACATATCGCCGAACAGTATCTGACCTATCCCACCGGCGCGATGGTGCAGGACCGTTTCGCGGAAGGACTGCTGCGGACGCTGATCGATCTGGCCCCGAAAATCGTTGAAGGAAAAAATGATTACGACGCCCGAGCCAACTTTATGTGGACCACCACCTGGGCGCTCAATGGTTTGATCGGCGCCGGTGTCCCGCAGGACTGGGCCACGCACATGATCGGCCACGAGCTGACCGCGCTGTACGACATCGACCACGCCCGTACCCTGGCCATTGTCCTGCCGTCGCTGTTGCGCGAACGCCGCGATGTGAAAGGTGAAAAGCTGCTTCAATTTGCCGAACGCGTCTGGGATATCACCGAGGGCGATGACGATGCACGTATCGAGGAAGCCATTGTGAAAACAGAAGCCTTTTTTGAAAGCCTCGACATTTCAACGCATCTAAGCGACTACGAGCTCGGCGAAGAAGCCATTGAGGCCGTTGTTAAACAGCTGGAAGCTCACGGTATGATTGCACTGGGCGAACAGCAGGAAATCACACCCGACGTCAGCCGCCGGATTCTTCAACGCAGCCTGAAAGCATAACTGATCAAGGAAACCATTATGACACAAAGCAACGAAACCAATCGTCGAATCGTACTCAACACCCGCCCGCACGGTGCCCCCAAACCCTCCGACTTCCGTCTGGAGGAAGCGACGGTTCCAACCCCTGGAAAAGGCGAAGTCCTGTTGCGCACGCTTTACCTCTCGCTCGATCCTTACATGCGCGGACGCATGAGCGCCGGCCCGTCCTATGCCCCGCCCGTTGCGCTGAACGACGTCATGGTCGGCGGCACCGTTGCCCGTGTTGAACAATCGAACCACACCGATTATGCCGCGGGCGATCTCGTGCTCAGCTACAGCGGCTGGCAGGACTTCGCTGTTTCCGACGGTACCGGACTGGTGAAACTCGACCCGGCAATGGAACACCCCTCGCTGGCACTCGGCGTTCTGGGCATGCCGGGCTTCACTGCCTACATGGGCCTGCTGGACATCGGCCAGCCGCAGCCCGGAGAAACTGTGGCCGTGGCAGCCGCCACCGGCGCCGTCGGTTCGGTGGTCGGGCAGATTGCCAAACTCAAAGGCTGCCGCGTGGTCGGCATAGCGGGCGGAGCGGAAAAATGCCGCGTCGCCGTGGAGGAACTCGGGTTTGATGCGTGCATTGATCATCGGGCTGACGATTTGAATGAACAGCTCGCCGCCGCCTGCCCCGACGGAATTGATGTCTATTTTGAAAACGTCGGCGGCAAAGTGTTCGATGCCGTACTTCCCCTGCTAAATACCCAAGCGCGTATTCCGCTCTGCGGCCTGATAGCACACTATAACGACACCGAACTCCCGCCCGGCCCCGATCGGCTTTCGCTATTGATGTCCACCATTCTGGTGAAACGCATCACGATGCGCGGCTTCATTATTTTTGATGACTACGCCCCGCGCTATCCCGAGTTCGCCGCCGAAATGACCGAATGGGTCAAAGAAGGAAAAATCAAAATCCGGGAAGATATCGTCCAGGGATTGGAAAATGCTCCCGAAGCCTTCATCGGACTGCTCGAAGGCAAAAATGCCGGCAAGCTCGTCATCCAGGTCGGCACCTCGGCTTAACAAAAATCACCGAGTAACAAAAAGAGCCCCGCTACCGACAGCGGGGCTTTTTTTGGCCAAGCATAAATCGGTGTAGCCCCAAAAAGGAAGCTGCCGCAGCCATCGCAGACCACGCCTCAAAATGGAATTATTTCTTTTTCGTTCCATCGAAGTAAAAATAAAAGATGGACCATAACAGCGGCTAAATGAGATATAAGAACACAGATCAATACAGCATTCTTGATGAATGAAAACCACATACAGGAGCGTAAAATGAAAAAACTGACCATTGCGGCATTAACCTTCAGCCTCGCATGCAGCCTCACCCTTTTTGCTCGTGAGATTATTCCGGAGAATGCTTTGCCCTTATCCAAAATCGTGAAGATGCTGGAGGACAACGGGTTCACAAAAATCACAAGCATTTCCTTAGACAAGGGAGTATGGGAAGCAGATGTATATGTCGACGGTGTTAAAAGAGAATTAACCGTTGATACAGCTACTGGAAAAATCCTTTCCAATAAATTGGATGACTAACGAACATCCTCAAATTTAATATCGGCTTGAGCGGTTATAGAACAATGCCCCGTTTCTAAACGGGGCATCATTTCACCAACTTATCGCTGATATTTTCCGCGACGGACTGAGCTTTGAAGACAGTCCCGCAAAGGCATTCAAAAAATAATCACAACAGTTCCAAACCTTGGAAATTTAAACCGGAAAATGAATTCGAATCGACCGAACCGAAGAAAAATCCAACGGTTATGTCTCCCGGTGTGATGGAAAGACGTCCTAACGACTGGAGCCAGAACGTAGCTGTGACCCCAATTTTATTTCTTCGGCACGGCAGCAGCCTGAGTTTCCTGCACCAATCCTTCCTGGTAGGCGGTAAGGGTTCCCCATGATGTCATGGAAGATGTAAAACCTTCGGGACGCTCTTGTTCGATTACCTGCTCGGTGAACGGCATGGGAAGGCCCTTCACTCTTACATAGTGGTTATAAACCCGTTCAAAAATCGGTTCAAAATTCCCCCGACTTTTTTCAGAAATACTGTCCTTAAATTTATCATACATATTGTAGTAAGGAACCTCGTTGCCCAAGCCATAGGCCGCAGTATATTCCATGCCTAGCAGTCTGTCGGAGTTAGCACCCAGACACAGGCCCAATTTTCTGCGGGCCGGCCAATTATCCGGCGGCAACCGGTTTGTGAAACGAAAAAGG
>JARNMJ010000087.1 GCA_029432795.1 Pontiellaceae bacterium B12219 | reverse complement strand
CAGACTGCTAGGGGGAGAGGATAGGGATGCGTTGCATCCAGAGAAAGAAAACCTAACCCGGCAGGACTCTCACTAGGTTCTGTCCAATGTATGGGCTCAGGTCACCTGAAGAAGAAAGTCGCATGGGAGAAAAAAACCTCCGACCAGAACTGATCAGAGGTTTAAGGTGGTGGCGAGTCCCAGAATTGAACTGGGGACACGCGGATTTTCAATCCGCTGCTCTACCGACTGAGCTAACTCGCCGTTGAAACAAGCCGAAATTATACGGAACCACCATTTCCCGTCAATCGAATAAATTCACAATAACCCCCTGCTTTTATTTCTTTCTGAACTGAATGCAAATTTAATCTTCTTGATGCGCATCAAGGATAGAAATTAATGCCCATGTACAATGCATCCACCATTTGAGACCAACATATCCGTTAACTAACCAAGGAGAAATATCATGAGCATGTTCTGTTACCAATGCGAACAAACCAGTCAGTCGACCGGCTGCACAGCTTTCGGGGTTTGTGGAAAAGATCCGGAAACAGCCGCTTTACAGGATCTTTTAATCGAACTTTGCAAACACATTTCCGTTAAAGCCCTGGAAGTGCGCGCTGCAGGAAAAACCACTCGTGATGCCGACCTTTATGTCATGGAAGGCCTCTTTTCCACAGTCACTAACGTAAACTTTGACCCGCAAGATATTGCCGGCATTATTTCCCGTGGCGCTCAGGTGCTGAAGGAACTTGGCGGAGACTATCCGATTGCAGGCGATATGGACGGCCTGATTTCACAAGGTGAAAAGGTCGGTATCGAAAGCCGCAGGAATACGCTCGGCGAAGATGTTACCGGTCTGCAGGAGTTGATTATCTATGGTCTGAAAGGCACCGCCGCTTATGCCGACCACGCTTTTGTTCTCGAAAAGGAAGACGACTCGGTTTTCGCATTCTTCCATGAAGCGATGGCCTTTTTATTGAATCCGGCTCCTACCGTTGCTGAGCTCGTTGGTTATGCACTGAAAACCGGCGAAGTCAACCTGACTGTTATGGCATTGCTCGATTCTGCAAACACCGGCACGTATGGCCATCCTGTTCCAACTCCGGTACGCATCACTCCGGTTAAAGGAAAAGCAATCCTGGTTTCCGGTCACGACCTGAAAGACCTCGCCATCCTGCTGAAGCAGACTGAAGGCAAAGGAATTAATATTTACACGCATGGTGAAATGCTCCCCTGCCACGGTTATCCGGAACTGAAGAAATATAAGCATCTCGTTGGCAACTACGGCGGAGCCTGGCAGGACCAGCGCTCCGAATTCGAAGCGTTCCCCGGTGCCATTCTGATGACAACAAACTGCATCCAGAAACCGAAAGAAAACTATAAAGCCCGTATCTTCACCTGCGGTCTCGTACAGTGGCCGGGCGTTGAACACATCGATAATGGCGACTATACCCCGGTCATTGAAGCTGCTCTTGCAGCGGAAGGATTCTCCGAAACCGAAGAAGAGAAGACCATCCTGACCGGCTTCGGACACAATGCCGTACTCGGCGTTGCTCCACAGGTTATTGATGCGGTTAAGAGCGGTGCGCTTAAACACTTCTTCCTGATCGGCGGTTGCGACGGTGCAAAATCGGGCCGCAACTATTACACCGAATTCGCGGAAGCGGTTCCGGACGATTGCGCTATTCTGACGCTGGCCTGTGGCAAGTTCCGTTTCAACAAACTTGAGTTTGGTGATATCGGCGGAATTCCACGCCTGTTGGATATGGGACAGTGCAACGACAGCTACTCTGCCATTCAGGTGGCGATTGCCCTCGCCAATGCCTTTGAATGCGGCGTGAATGACCTTCCGCTTTCAATGATCCTCTCCTGGTATGAACAGAAAGCCATTTGCGTGTTGCTGACGCTGCTGCATCTCGGCATCAAGGATATCAAAGTGGGCCCGACCCTTCCGGCCTTCATCACCCCGACCGTACTTCAGGTGCTGGTGGATAACTTCGGAATTGCTCCGGTTACCACCGTCGAGGAAGATATGAAACAGTGCCTCGGTGCATAAGAAACATCTTCCAGACTCTGGAAATTAAAAAAGGCGCTCTGCTAAGGGGCGCCTTTTTCTGTATCAGGGAAACCCGGTCCAAATTTAAAATCGCCGACCGGCAATGGGCTTCTTCGGAGCTTCACCTGGAGTCCGCATCGCCTTCTTCTCATTTACTACCTCAAACCGGCTATCGAACATCGTTCCTGTTTCTCCGGCCATGATAGCTGCCGCATTTTTTTCGTAATCGAGCTTACTGCACTTCATCTGAAGAATTTCATTTGATTTATCGATAATGGCAACCAGATACCCTTTGTATTCAACCCCCACCTGACGACCGGATTCAATCTGCCGGAGCTTTATCTCCCGGGATTGAATGACATGCTGATTTCCGTTTTGAGCCGAGAAGAAAAACCGTTCCGTTCGTTTATCCAGAATGATATAGCCCTCTTTATTCTCCGGACTTCCAATCAGATAAATTTCCGCGCGCAGCGGAGCTTCATAAGGGGCGGAACTGCTTTTCCGAACCTTCACCTCCACCGATACAGATTCTTCCTGAACCTGAACCGAACGCCGGCCTCCGTAGCCGGTGTTCGAGCGATCCGTATCTGATGCAACGCTAATGTCAATACGAGGCGGCGTTTGCAGAATCGCATATCGACGGTCCCGTTCGCTAAGTGTATCCAACGAGATTCGTATTTCAGAACCGTTTACCCGGCGTAATACGACTGTATTCGTGAGCGTTCGCACATGCTCCGCTTCAATTGTTTTCCCGTTTTTATCGGTCCAAACCCGAAGTTCCGCCTGTGCAATATGAACAATCAAGAGGCTGAAGACGGAAAGAAACAATGCATTACGTATCATGATCTGTTCTCCTGTTTATGAACTCAGATTATGACCCACCGCACACCGTGAACAGCATTTAATTGCATGCGTCAATTTACGGAAAACAGACCACGCCATTCCGATGCCGCTTTCTGCAAGGCACGGGCACGATGGGAAATCCGATTTTTCACGACAGCATCCAGCTCAGCAAATGTTTCGCTGTATCCATCCGGGATAAAAAGCGGATCATAGCCGAATCCATTTGTGCCTCGGCGCTCGGCAATGATCTGTCCGGTACAGATTCCTTCCAGTGTCTGGACATTTCCCTCGGGATCAGACAAGGCGAGTACCGTACGAAACCGGGCGGAGCGCTCTTTCTTTCCCTGTAACTCAGCAAGCAGCTTTTCGTTGTTGGCATCGTAGGAGCATTCATCCCCCGCATAACGTGCGGAAAAAACTCCAGGCGCCCCGTTCAGAGCAAACACCTCAAGCCCGGAATCATCTGCCAAAGCCCAACAACCGGTTGCCTTCGCAATTTCGAAAGCTTTCTTTTCCGCATTCCCCTCCAGCGTATCCCGATCCTCCACAACATCCGGAATTTCCGGAAAATCAAAAGCGGAACGAACCTCCAAGCCCTGGAAATCAAAGATAGCTCGAATTTCTTCCAGCTTGTGAGCATTACGCGTTGCGATAACAAGTTTCATTCAACCATCCTATCTCGATGAAATTTTAGGGTGTGCAATCTTAACGGCATTTTCCAGAAAGGAATCGCGGTTGGATTTCACAGCAAGTGCATTGCCGAACCGATCCCAAACCACGAGGACATATCCGGCATAAGCCCGGCCGGATTTGTTTGACCGCTTAAGCAATTTGACTGCATCACTTTCAAAAACAACCGGAACTCCGTTTTTTTCCGGGAGCACAAATTTGAATTCCGTGGAAGCACCGGCGCGTGAAAATGCTCCTGTTCTAAGCTCTTCGGCCATCACCACCAATACGGCGGTCAGTTCACCGCGATACTTCCGAGTATCGGTCTTCTTAATGGAGGCAATGCATTTTACCATTTCAGATTTCCCGGATGCACTGTCTGTGGTTCGGGAAACATCTAAACTCAGATTAGGCGGAACCACTTTTTCCAGATAGTCCAGATCTGCCGCACTCAGAGTTTCCGGGCTAAACTCAGCTTTGTTACCGGATTGATCCCGAATAACAACCTGCCCACCGTTCAGCGCAACAAATTCACCCTCCCAAATCTTTCCATCCGTGCTTTCCCATATTCGGAATTCCGCATGAACAATCAACGAGAGCAGTAATAGTATTGGGATAAGCAGTCTTTTTTTCATGATGAATAAAAATATAGACGGTTCGGATGATACGGAAAAGGATGCTTTTTTATTTTCCAATTCTCGGAAAACAAAAAGGCCGCCCTGATGGACGGCTCTTCGGATTCCGCTAATTGGAACTCTACTTCTTTGCTTTGCTCTCAGCAATAATCGACTTCAATAACTCCACATAGGCTTCCGCTCCGCCTTTCTCATAGCCGGTATTGCCGATAACACGGCCATCCGGGGTCAGCACATACACCGTCGGGAATCCCCGAACACTGAATTCTTTGGAGAGTTTTTCATTCTGCTTGATGACTTCTTCACTCTGATTTGATTTATCCTTCGGGAAATCAACCAGCATCAGCACCAGATTATCAGCTGCATACTTTTTAAAAGCCGGCTTCTGAAAAACTTCCTTATCGAGTTTAATGCACCAGCCGCACCAATCGGAACCGCTGAAGTCCATCAGCATGTATTTACCTTCTTCTTTCGCAACGGACTTCGCTTTTTCAAAATCAGTCATCCAGCCCTCAGCTGCAAATGCTCCCACACTAATTGCCAAAGCCGCTACCATCATCAACCATTTCTTCATGAGTTCCTCCGGGGAATTAACGTTCGAACTATCAATATTATATTAAGAAATACTGCATACATAATAGTGTGACACTCTATTCGGGTTTGCGTTCATTGACGACATAAAAAAAGCCGCCCCGAAGGACGGCTTTGAACACATTCCAATGGTTGGAATTAGTTAACGCCTACAGCGTTCAGGTCTTCAAATGCCTGCTTAACGCGGTTAACCAGACCTTCCTGACCCTTACGCAACCATACACGCGGATCGTAGAATTTCTTGTTCGGCTTATCCGCACCTTCCGGATTACCCAACTGACCTTGCAGGTAAGCTTCGTTCGCTTTGTAGAAGTTAAGAACGCCTTCCCAAGTGGCCCACTGCGTATCCGTGTCGATGTTCATCTTGATTACACCATAGCCGATGGACTCTTCGATTTCCGCAGGAGAAGATCCGGAACCGCCATGGAACACGAAGTTCAGCGGCTGTGCAGATTCAGTGCTGAACTTTTCAGCAACATACTTCTGGGAATCACGCAGAATGGTTGGAGTCAATTTAACGTTACCCGGCTTGTATACGCCGTGAACGTTACCAAAGGAAGCCGCAACGGTGAAGTTCGGGCTGATGGCTGACAGTTTTTCATACGCATAGGCAACATCTTCGGGCTGCGTGTAGAGCTTGGATTCATCCATATCGGAGTTGTCCACTCCATCTTCCTCGCCGCCGGTGCAACCGAGTTCAATTTCCAGCGTCATGCCGATTTTAGACATGCGCTCGAGATATTTAGCGGAGATCTCAATGTTTTCTTCGAGAGTTTCTTCGGAAAGGTCGAGCATGTGGGAAGAGAAGAGCGGACGCCCCTGCTCTGCAAACATTTTTTCGCCGGCTTCCAGCAGTCCATCGATCCAGGGAAGGAGTTTCTTTGCAGCGTGGTCCGTGTGAAGAATAACCGGAACACCATAAGCTTCAGCCATCATGTGAACATGCTGAGCACCGGAAATGGCTCCAACAACCGGTCCGTTAGCCGGGCAGCCTTTACCCGCGGTGAATGCAGCGCCACCATTAGAGAACTGGATGATTACAGGCGAGTTAACCGCAGCAGCGGCTTCGAGCACACCATTAATGGAATCCGTACCGACAACGTTTACGGCCGGAAGCGCGAATTTGTTTTCCTTAGCGATCTTAAAAACTTTGGCAACGTCATCGCCAAACAGAACACCGGGTTTTACAGCATCAAGAACCTTAGCAGACATAATATTTCCTTCCTGGTTTGTTGGGTTGGATTATTCCATAAAAAGCCAAGTATTTGGCAGAAAATCGCGGGAACTATACCAGTAAAAAAAACAGGGTCAATCCCGGGCGGCGGATTTAATGGCATATTCCTGACTCAGGATTTTAAACCCGGCACCATTTCATGCCAGATACAGCAACCACTTTACTCAGCCCCCCCCCTTTTCGGAACTACTGCGGAGGGAAGTCGAAATGGGTTTCAAAAAGCGCGGCCAGTTTTTTAGCATAGGCTTCTTCATCCGGACCGGTTACCTGTATTTTAACTTCTGTCCCCTGCTCCATGCCGAGCATGATGCACTCCAGGGCAGAAGTCAGGTCGCAGGTACCGGACGGTGCGGTTATCAGGATCTCACCCGCATAAGCGGCCCCTTCCTTAACCAGAATAGCAGAAGGCCGGCAGTGGATGCCGGCCTCGTTTAGAACAACTGCCTTGGTTTCAAACATTACAGAGCGTTGGACTCGTTCATGTCCATTGCAGCATTCGCGTTAATCTTGCCGTCAACCTTCTCAACCTGAGCCGAACTGTTATCCGCAGGGATCATTTTTTCATAAACGACCTTGTCATTCAGGGCATAAATGTATGGGCGGGCGACAATACCGGAAGCCTCACGACTTGCAGCGCATTTTTCTTTAGCAACTTTCGCCGCTTCTTCCAGTGTGGATTTACCGGCTTCGAATGCGTAAGCAAAGTCACCACCCGGATCAACCGCAATAATGAACACCTTATTATCCGGTTGTTCATAGTAATCCAAAAGCTTTGCCTGAGCGGCCGGGGGAATTTTTGGAATATAAACATCATTCTTACTTGCGCATCCTGAAATAACAGCGATCACAGTTACCGAACATAAAATATTAGCCAACAACTTCATAGAGCCTCCATACATGGTTTAGTGAACAATTTAAGTGTTTAATCCGATCTAGTCAACCTAGCAAAACAAGGAAAAAGCAATATTCTTAAACCGCCGCCCTTTAAATTCCCCGTTTTCAATGATTCCTTTACTGATTTCCAGCCGCTCATCACCAGCCTTCACGCTGAATCGGGGTGTGCCTCCAAACCGCCAATCATCAGAATTCTGGCGAAGATACAAAGACTGCAGCACCGATTCATCCAGATTATTCTCCGCCCACCGCACCGGGCTTCCATCGGAATATTCTGCAAGAAACCGCTCTTTCAGCGCATCAGATAGCGCACCTTTATCCAGATTAAGATTGGTCACACGGGCAGGCACCGAAGCAATGGCATGGGTTTCAATCCCATCCACCATGGAACCCAGATACCGGTTCAGCCGTTTAAGGTCGGTCTGCAGCAGCAATGTCCCGTGGTGCATCGCCCGGCCCTTCCGGAACGCAAAGGCATTCCCGGAAAACTTTAACCCATCCACACTCAAATTGCTTTTTCCTGTTTTTTCGGCCGTAATCCCGAAGGTTTCCAGCGCCTGGAAAACCAATGAATAAGCCTGCTGCTCCTGATAAGATTCGCGCGAGGTGATTACACAATAGTTCAGGTTTCCTGCATCGTGATAAACCGTTCCGCCGCCGGAGACCCGGCGGGCCAACGGAACCTGCTCCTTTTCCATCAGATCCAACCGGCATTCCTGCCAGGGATTCTGATTCTTGCCCAGAACAACGGCACAATCGCTTTGCCATAGAAAAAGAATCGGCCCCTGATCGGTTACATGATCCATCAGATATTCTTCAATCGCCAGATTGCGGTACACATCCTGCGTGCTGGATTCGAGAATCAACATGATTGTTTTTTCATTTCTTTCGCGTCTTTCATGAGGTTAAAGTAGGAGAACCATGCCAGAGATCACCGAACAATTCATCCGAAAAATTCCCAAGACCGACCTGCATTTGCACCTCGACGGATCGCTGCGCCTTTCCTCCCTCATAGAAATAGCAAAATCCGAAGGAATTAAACTGCCCTCCTATGAAGCGACCGGTCTGAATGAACTGGTTTTTAAAACCCGCTACGCCAATCTCGGCGAGTACCTCTCCGGATTCTCCTACACCGTTGCCGCGCTGCAGACTCTCGAAAACCTCGAGCGGGCCGCCTATGAACTGGCGGAAGATGCCTATGCCGAAGGCGTGCGCTATATCGAAGTTCGCTTCGCCCCCCAGCTGCACCTCACCCACGGCACCGAAATCAGCGCAGTGGTAAACGCGATTTTCCAAGGATTGGAAAACGCTAAAAAGCACCTCAATGCATCCATTCCGAAAAACGACCTCCCGTTTGAATATGGCATCATTCTCTGCGCACTGCGCCGTTTCAACCGCCAGATGTCACCCTATTATGACCGCCTGATTTCTCGCGCCGGAAAAACCAACATACGCTACACCTACACACGCGCCTCGCTCGCGCTCGTGAAGGAAACGGTGAAACTGCGCGATGAAGGCCTGCCCATTGTCGGGTTCGACCTCGCCGGCGAAGAAGCCGGCTACCCGGCCGTCCACCACAAAGAAGCCTTTCAATATGCCCACCGGCATTTTCTGCGCAAAACCGTCCACGCCGGCGAGGCCTACGGCCCCGAGTCCATTTTCCAGGCCATCACCGAATGTTTTGCCAACCGCATCGGTCACGGCACCTTTCTTTTCAGCGCGGAAGCCATTAAGTTGAAATCGATCAAAGATCCGGAAAAATATATCGGCCAGCTCATTGAATACATCGCCAATCAGCGCATCACGATTGAGGTCTGTCCCACCTCCAACCTGCAGACCATTCCCGATTTCCAAACCTTGAAAGACCACCCTATTCAGCGCATGGTCGACAACGGCCTATCCGTCAGCATCAGCACAGATAATCGGTTGATTTCCCACACCAGCGTAACGAATGAACTGTTGCTCTGCTCGGAGCATCTCGACCTGACCCGCAGCCAGTTCCGCGACCTCGTTCTCGCCGGCTTCAAACGCTCCTTCTATCCGGGCCCCTATTCCGACAAACGAAACTATGTTCGCCGCGCCATAGAGCTCTACGACGATCTCGCGCAGCAGCATCTCACTTAGCCGTGACAGCCGCCGGTTTCACTCGTTTTGATCTATTTATTCGGAGATATTCATGAAACGGTTCTTCTTACTCATCGCCTTATTCACGGCCACACATTGCTTTTCGGAAGAACTCGAAGAGCGCAACTGGAATGTGAACGGCACCAATCGGCAGGCCCTGGTCCATATGCCGGAGCACGAACAGCCGGTTCCGCTGGTTTTTGTTTTTCATGGTCACGGCGGGAACATGCAAAACGGCGCGCGCAGTTTCCGCATTCATGAACTCTGGCCGGAAGCCGCAGTGGTCTATATGCAGGGACTTCCAACCGCCGGACAATTAACCGATCCTGAAGGGAAGAAAAACGGATGGAACTCCGACCCCTCCGATGCCTCCAACCGCGATCTTGATTTTTTCGATGCCGTCTACGCATCATTCGAAAGTCGAATTGATACAAACCGCGTTTTCAGCACCGGCCATTCCAACGGCGGCGGATTCACCTATTGCCTCTGGGCGGCGCGCGGCGATCAACTGACGGCAGTTGCCCCCTCTGCGGCCGTCTCAGCCCGATCCGTAAACCTGCTGAAACCGAAACCCGTACTGCACGTGGCCGACACCAAGGATCCGTTGGTAAAATACGACTGGCAGGAACGCATGATCCATGCGCTTAAAAAGATTAACAACTGCAGCGCGGAAGGAATACCGTGGCATTCTGATGACGAGCTGATCGGCACCCTCTATCCGTCAGCATCCGGCACGCCGCTGCTCACACTGATTTCCCCGGGGACCCACAAATTCCCGAATGAGGCTCCGGCCCTTATCGTTCAGTTTTTCCAGTCTCTGGAAAATAAACCTTTGCAATAACTCATGCGTCCCCCGAATACGAAGTGTCCGGCAGCTCAATCTCCCGGCTCAGCAAAGTTCCGTCCGGGGCTTCCATACTGACCGTAATCTGTATCCGGTTAGAGGCCGGAGCGTCATCCCCATCAACCAGAGTAACAGGACGGGTCACAAACTGTTTCCATCCACCCACCTCCAGCCGAGCAACGGGAATGGACCCTTCAATCCCCTGAGAAATCGTTACAAAGCCCTCGTCTCCGGACATGGAAGGACTCAGCAATGCAAGCCGATCGGCCTCGGCTGGAGAAAAGGTCTCGGAATAAACAATGTGGTAGTCCACGGTCACATTTTCCAGTGCCGTGCTCCCCAGATTATACATGGCCAGATAATACCGGTGCTCACTGACGCCGGAAACGAACAAGCCCTCCCCGTCCCCGCTCTCCCCTACGGGTTGCCCCACCCATTGTCGATCCATAGAATGGGTGGGTATCACAACAAAACGTGTTGGGGACATAAACAGCTCACACTGTTCCCACTGCTTCAAATACGCCTGGTTTTCTGAGGAAAACATTGAAAAGTCCGAGATGATTTCATCCCCGTCCGGCGAGAGCAGCTCAACCGTATCGCTCGCACTGTTGCAGGAAACCACAATACCCTCAAAGGTGGATCCATCGTTAAGAACAAATTCATGTACTTCCTGAAATCCATAAGCCGTCGCGGTAATAATCAGGCCAATCAACATCATCATATTTTTCATTTTGCTCTCCATTTTGAACGAACCGGAATTACAGCTCCGATCTAACAGGAATAATAAAAACAGATAAAAATGACATCATACCCCGGCGCAACATGATTTTTTTGTCATAAGCCGGAGGAATGCAGTGACAGCAGAAAATGCAGAAAGGCTGATTGAGCCGGCACCACCTGCGCCACAGGAGCGAGCGCGAAGAACCGCAGAAACAACGGTATAGATACCCCCGGGCATGCCCGGGGTTCTATGGCTCCGCTACGCTCCGCCTGTTTACAGCTCCATTCGGAGCTGATCTGAATCCTTCCGTCCTT
>JARNMJ010000086.1 GCA_029432795.1 Pontiellaceae bacterium B12219 | reverse complement strand
ATCGCTGGGTTGCCAAAGGCAAAGACATCTTGGAAAAAATCAATCGGGCCAGAACGAAGTTAAATAAACCTATTTATGAATCAGGACACTAGTGTCCCCTGTAATCCGATAGAGGTCGGATAAAAGAAAATATTTCAATTCCTGATATTTCATTTTCGTAGTTCAAACTTACTTTTCAGGAACCGTTCCTTATTCGAGGGGGTCATCAGCTTACTATCAACGCATCGAGGCAATACTCCCGCCTTATACTCATCTAAACTTTTAATTTTTTTGGCAGGAATTCCCGCGTAAACTCCATTTGCAGGCAGGGATTTCGTTACAATAGAACCAGCACCAATCACAACATTATCACCAATAATAACGCCAGGAAGAATAGTACATCCCATGCCTATAAAAACATTGTTACCGACCTTAATGGGGGCAACCATGTCCACCTTTGGAAATTCATCCCTAAAAACCCAAACACCACCGTCATGAGTTATAAAATTACTATCTGTGACACTTACATGACTACCAAGTGATACAAGGTAGGGCTCGCTTCCAAAGTTTACCACCCCACAAAATCGACAATCCTCGCCTAACTTAACTCCAATTTTCCGAGCATAACCTATCGGATCTCTCTTTCGGTGCATCCAATTAACGATCCTAACAATCAACTTTATTATTTTATTGCACATCGCCTTTATTTCTTTTTTTTTAAAATGCCAGATATTATAGATATTAACAATGCGTTACAGGCAACGCCTGTTAATGAATACGACAAAACAGCAAGCTTAGAATCAAAAAACAGCATCGATGATATCAATAAAGCCATAGAGCGAAGTATAAACTGAAATGCCTCAAAAAATAAAAGCTGTGATTGAAACCCCAAGACATAACAAACACAAGTAGAAGGGGGGTTCACAAAACTGAGCCCTAAAAAAAGACCAACCCATCTGGCAAACTCACCAGCCTGCATCCATTCTTTTCCCAGTAATAAAGAAAATAACTGCGGACCCCAGATGAATATCATCAAAACAGGGAGTAAAACACCCCATGCGAGTCCTGCCGTCGTTCGTTGATGCAACTTGAACAAGCGAAAAGAATTGTTCTGCACTTCACTTGCCTCTTTTAAGAACACTTGCCGAAGCGCATTCCCTACAAACTGTGCTGGTAGAATCATTATGCGGTAGGCCAGAAAATAAAAACCAACTACTTCAGCACTGAAGAAATAGCCCAACAACAATACAGGAGTATTTAAGGACAAAGCACTGAGTAGATTTTGAGGTGCCGTATATCGCGCAAATCGGCCATGCTTCCTACTGACAGATATTAAATCATCTGGAAATACATTAAATGTGTTCGTTAGCCGAACTACCTCAGGAAGCATTAACAGCACACACAACAACAACCCTACAATATTACCGAAAATAAGCCCCAAACATGAGGATCCAACAAAACCAAATATTAATTGAGGGATCACTGTAGTGATTCGTCTAACCACATTTGATAACGCTAATATCTTGTATTTTCGCTCCCGATTTAACCGAAAACTGAAAATGTTAAAGCAACCCGTCAGCAGGATAATCAGACTCCCAAAAGGCAGGATGCTCACCAGCTCCGTTTTTTCTGAAAGTCCCTTAATCCATAATGGCGCCAAATAAAAACCAGCGGCGGACAGCACGGTAATCGCAGCAAGGATCAGCAAGCAGAGATTCTGCAGCACATCCGCCTGCCGATCATTTTTCTCCAGTACAATCGCCATTTCATACTTCAGCGAGCTGACCACTGAAATGACGCCCGTGATGGCAAGCAGCGAACCCAGCACCCCGAAATCTTCGGGCGTGTAAACCCGCGACAATACCGGAGCGGCCAGCACCCCGATCAGCTGCGCAACGGCCGTACCGGACACCAGCGTTGCCATATGCCTAAGCATCTGCACCTTCATCAGGCGCGATAAAATGTTTTTAATCCAGGTCATATAAACGGCCACTACATAGCTGTGATTTTAGGTTCGCCACTCGCGGCTTAATAAAACCGGTAGCCGGCGCTGAGGTAGAGTTTGTTCTGGGGGTCGGGGCGTTCGTCGTCATTAAATCGGTAGCCGGCGATGAGGGAGAGGGCTTTGACGGGTTCGCAGGCGGAGGTGAGGAGCCCGTGGATAAGACCCTCGGTAACCGAGCTGGCATTCCATCAGGATGCTTCATTGAAGCAGCTGGCGCTCCCGGTCAGGCAGTGCTTAATTAAAAACTGTTCTGCCATCAACAGTTCTGTTGAATCCTTTATTCCTCAGCTGCATCTGTAGATTCACTGCGGTAGCTTCCATACGCATAGTACGAATTATAATGGTGATATTGACTGGAATAGGTGTGGTGGCGGCGGATTCGCACATTGTCGAGCACAACCCCTATGACATTGGTATTGACGGATTCAATCCGTTCTGCGGTGTAGCGCAGAGCGCGTTTCCGGGTGAATTCGGGTTTGGCCGTGAGGATGACTCCATCGACCAGATCGGCAATGCCCTGGGAATCGCCGACGACGCCGAGCGGAGGGGAATCAATAATGACACACTCGTAAATTGACCGCGCCCAGGCAATCAGCTTTTCCATGCCTTCCCCGCCAATCAGCTCGGTGGGGCTGATTGTGTCGGACGGGCGGCTTGCGATAACGTCCAGATGTTCGATACCACCGTTAAACGGCAACGTAGCAAAGGCTTCGTAGTCTTTCTTTTCCAGCAGATGCATGAGAGAAATCACGTCCTTGTCTGCAGCAAAGATTTTCTTCAACCGCGGGCGACGCAGGTCAAAATCAATCAACAACGTTTTACGCCCGCTCTGAGCCATGGAGATGGCGAGGTTGGAGGCGGTGACGGTTTTCCCTTCGGCCGGTTGGGTGCTGGTGATGAGCACCACCTGATAACGCTCTTTGGCTTCCTTGTAGGTGAGCATGACACGCAGGCTGGCAAAGGTTTCGGTGACGTGGCTGAATTTATCCTGCATGCAGAGTTTCGCCAATTTCGGACGGTCGGCCTCCTTTTGCTGTGGAATAAGCGCCAGCATGGTCAGCCCCATTTTTTCAATATCCCGTATGCCGGTCACTTTATCTTCGAGCAATTCAATGAGCCACGCCAACCCATAGCCGAACATTCCGCCCAAGAAAATGGCCAATGCCAGAATACGCAACTTGCGGGGCGAAACCGGAATCTCGGGAAGTTCTGCCGCCTGCAGCAGTTTGAGCACGGCCGTATTTTCATCGGCCGCCATACGGGATTCTTCAATGCGGCTGAGGACGGAGCGATAGGTGGTGTCGGCAGCTTCTTTTTCGCGCATCAAGGTATTCAGCCGCCCTTCAGAGGTGACGATCTTCAGTTCCAACGCCTCGATTTCCTCCTTTTCCTGTTTAATGCGATTGCGCAGGACTTCCGCTTGCTCCGCCAACACCTGAGTTGAATTTTCGGTGCTTTTTATTCGGGTGGCCAGATAGCCTTCGAGACGCTCCCTAGTCTGATCGACCGTAATCGCGGCCTGTTTAACACTGCTATGGGCGTCGGTATATCGTTTTTGAAGTTTGGCCAACTCCATTTTGGCATTCCACCATTCAACATAAAATTCCTTAAGTTGTTCTGCATCGGGAATGATACCCAATACCGTTTCAGCAGCTTCCGGTTGTTGTTCAATGATTTTCAGATGCTTCACCAACGCCTGATCCGTCAGCAATTTACTTTCCAATTCAATCATTGATGTGTTGAGTTGCACCATATTGTCTTCGGCCACCCGTTTACCGTTGCGCAGGGCATCGATGGAAACCTTCGTCCGGTAATCCACCAAGGCTTGCTCTGCTGCAGCCAAAGCGAGTTCCTGCTGCTTGGCCTGTTTTTTCAACCATTGCACCGCATTATCGGATGTTTTCTGATTTTCTTCGACCATTAGTACCGTGGCACTTTCGGCATAGAGATTCGCCAGATCCCGAGCCTCCTCCGGATCGGGGGAATCAACACTGACTTCTACAACATAGGATTTTCGCTGTACCTCCCATGTAGTCATTTCTCCGATCAATTCAGCAAGCCGCTCAACACTGTTGGTATTAGAAGGGTGTTCTGCTAAATACCGTTTGGCCACCAGCAACCGCATACCGGTGGACTGGAATTTCGCCAAACGGGTATTAAAAATCATATCGGTATCCAATCGTCCGCCTTGCTCTTCAATAACGGCACTCTCTTTTACAAGGCGCGGTTTACGCACACTCATTTCCATGAGCGCATGGGCACGATAAATCGGTGTTGCCAGTTTGAGATAGATGAGTCCAAGCCCGACAACCAGCAAGGTAACGAGCAGTATGGTTTTCCAGTGACGAAGCCCGATCTGCACCAAACGCATGAGATCAATGCCCTCTTCACCATCCTCTCCATAGGAGGCCTGTCCGTAATAGACCGGATCGCTATAAGGACCTTTCCCATAGGGAGCACCGCCATAGGGGGAGCCTTTAAATTCGTGTTCTTCTGTTTTTTTCGATTTTTTATTCATGGTTTCTCCGGCAAGAAAAGGAGACGGCGCATTTATAAGACTGGGATTTTTCGGTTTAAAGCCGCTCAGGACCGAACCCCGGCGTTCAATGCTTCGCTCCAAATTTACACGCTACCGCCCTTGGTCGATCAGCCCGCTGACTGAAACCTTCCCTCTATTTTCAATTGTATGATTTGGTCCATTCGGCCAAATTTATTTTCGGCATTTAGCCGAGGATAGTATCCGGGGGCCGCTTTAAATCGCGTCCCCGCAAACGGGTTCTTTATCCCGATTCGATTTGAACCTTCTTCCGGCCAGCATCGGCACCATGGTCAGCAGAAGCAACCAATGCCACAGTACAGTTGGACAACGAAAAGGCAGATCGATCAGACTGTGCAAGAAAACTGCGGAAGCACCGACAAGCGTCATGAGGGCCAACCCCCTGAACCGCCAACGCGGCAACTTTCGCCAAGGGGCTAAAAGGGAGATCAGGCCGGCGGTCATGAGGCCGAACCCCACAAAGCCATGTTCCGCTAAAAACTGTACGGGATCGCAGTGCACATTGGCCCGCCCCACACTTGCATATTTTTCATATTCTGCATCTGAAAGATAGACGCGAAGATAACGACGATAGCCCCAGCCTCCGACCCCGAACCACGGATAGTCGGCAACCATTTCGAACGCCGGCTGCAATTGGAATCCTCGGTTTTCCTGATAATAGGTCGCCCAATTCGGCTTCACCTCGGATTTATTCTTAAATTCGCGCAACACAGCGCCCTGCCCGACATTCAGCAGTCCGAGAACGAACAGAACACTGATCAAGCCGGAGAAAATGGCCAGGTTAACCCAGTTCCCGGTTGAAAAGTGGCGAAATTTCAGCGCGGTCCAGCAGAGCAGCCCCGCCAGGGAAATACCCAGCACCGCCAACACCGCATATCGACTTAAACTGGCCAATGCCGTAATTCCGAACAAGACAATCAACGCCACAATTACCGTATTTTTCTTTGCCGATTTATGTTTTTCCAATGCATCAATCAACAGACCGATGCTGAGCGCAAAGAGCAGATAAAAAAAAGCCCCGCCATGATTCGGGTAGTCGAAGGTGGAAATGAGATGCGGACTGCCCTCAATCGGTATAAAACCGAAAAGTCTAGTCCAGCCCAATCCAGATTGAACCAACCCGAAAACCGCCATGGCGGCCGCATTGAGCAGAACCGCATTCAACACCCATTTCAGCGTGCCGATAGAAAGAATATGACGTACGGCCAACAACATAAAACCCATCGGAGCAAACCATGCGAGCTGCTGAATACTGAGCGGGGCGTCGATGGAAAACGGCAAGCCCGGCCAGCGAGGCGGAGTGTATCCATAATGTCCGTTAAAAATATTCATAAACAGCGTTCCACCGGTGTTCAGCCATTGGATGAGTAACAGTACTAGCAATAAGAATCCGATATATAAGACAGGATCACGAAAGAGCGTTCGCGGGCTTCGGAAGGCGTATCCAACGCAAAGCAGAAAGAGTGTCCCGCTGAGTACCCAGAGTGGACCATGCCACGGTGCGTACACCCCACTGCGCGCCCACCCGGTATAAACCAGAAGAAGCACTATATTCCATGCGGTTATCTTCTCCTGATCCATAAACCTTACGGAGCGGGCTCGGTCTGTCCCCCGTATCCAACGACATCAACCGGAATAGCTGGAATGGTAAATTGAACGGGAGAAGAAGAGGACGTGACCGGAGTAGTCGATGCAGTAATTACAGAGAGGGTTTCTGTGGAGGAGCTCCTGACGGTTGCTGCATCAACAACCGAAGCAGGGTTCGCAGCCGCGGCGGTGACTGCCGCAACTTTAGCCGGATCGCTGACCATACTCTGAATCGCAGAAGTAACTGCTGCCGGATTGATTGGCAGCGTTGGTGCAAGAACCGATATTGCAGCCACCACCTTCGCCGCTGTTCCGGCATCAACCCCGTTTACCACGGCGGCTATGACCTGCGGAGCTACGGATGGGTCCTGCAGGGCTGCGGATGTAACCACTCCGGCAATCATGGCATCCATCAAACCCGGTGGAGTTTGGGTCAGGGCCGTTTCAGCAACGGCCACAACATTTCCGCCCGCTTTTCCTGTGGCTGTAATGAGCGAGGAAACCTGGGCAACTTTTTGGGCATTGCTCAAATTCGATGCGTTTATAATCGTTGCAACTTTCGCCTGAGGTGATGTCTGCTCCTGAGCAAACAAATCCCCTGTAGAAGCCAGAAATGCAATGGATAAAAAAATGATGTATACAGTATTTCGGGTCATAAAAAATCTCCTGTTTTTAGAATGCATATCCCAATCCCGCCGAGAGTCGAAGACGCGTGTAGTCACCGGCAAGATCCTGCTTGGCATCGGTAGCCTCAATTTGTCCAAAAAGGTCCAGCCGTTTGACCGGAGTTACGTTGATTCGATAGGTTCCAATCAGAGTCGTCCCTACAGGCTTTCCATAGCTTCCATCGGGAAGTAAAGTATCGTCCAGATAGCGGTCATTGACCAAACTGCCGGACAACACCATGCTGATGGCCCGGTTCAAAACAAAGTTTACGCCGGTACTGGCCCGTGCTGTCATCTGCACATCAACACCGTCTCCGACCGGTTGCACTTCGTTTCGTCCAAAAACAAATACCGTTAATCTTTCAGTACTGTTCCACAGACCGCTTAGCTCAAAACTGGGTTCGAAATAGTTTTCCTTATCGGTCACATAATGAGTGGCGCCTAACGCAAGACGGAGGGTTGATTTATCGGTCAGGTTATTCTTAATCCCAAGCCGCAGAGTTAATAAATCAGCCTCTTTGCCATAGGGTGCACCATCGCCGCTTTGCGCTCCAAACTGACCATTCATAAAAACCACGGCTTTATCGGTCATTTCAGAGGACACCTCCACGCCCAGCGCATTTTCAATCCAACCTTCAAGCGAGCTGCCAGGTTCATAATAGTTCACCGCATAGAACTTATAGCCGCCCATGACGCTGACCTTATCCCCTAGCTTGTATCCACCGCCCGCAAGGGCGTTGAAAATGCGCCGCGGATCAGAACTGCTCGTGCGGTCGAATGCTGCATCCACCGTTCCGGCAAAACCGGAAGGCACGCTCCCGAAAACCGGTGCCAGATCATAGTCATCCACTTGCCGGCCATCAAACAACAGCACCCCGAAGGTTTTATCGCTTTCGCTTCGTAACACGCCAGCCAACCCCCATCGATTCGCGTCCTTGGCGGTGTATTCGCAATATTCACGACGGGAATACCAGGCGCTGGAATCAAAATGAATTGAATCTGTATCCCTTTTCAAACGAGCCCCTACGGAAGCTTCTGCATAGACATCAGACTCCGCATCAGGCGTCTGAAAAACATTACTGTCCTGAGTAATTTCCCCCGATACAAAAGGATGAAACTGCATTCCTCCCAGCTTGATACCATCTTCTTCCGCCCAGATATTGATCGCGCAAAGGGCGGAAGCCCATACGCTGATACTGATCCGGAGTAAACCCAACCGTTTCATTTTATTCTCCCTACAAACAATCCCGTTTTCTTTGTACATACCTGTAATGCATTATTAAAAAATCGTTTCCGGCACATACACGATGTCGCCCGCCTGTAACTGAAGGTCCTGAGCCACTTCTCCACCTTCCCCAATACGCTCCAAATTGACCACGACCTGTTGATTACCGTTAATAGGATCCATTCGGGATATCCGAATGGATTTCAGGTTCGCACTGGTATCATATCCATCGGCTCCCTGAATAGCTCCGCTAACCGACAGATCCCGGGTCGGCGGGAGGTTTACCCGTCCTGGTTTACGTACCCGTCCAAGTACAGTCACATACCCCCACGGAGCACTGCCATCATCCGCCGAAAATTGTAACCGAACCAATGGAGTGACCTGATAGTAGGTGCTATACAGTTTCTGCAAAAGCGATGATGCCTCGGATAGAGATAATCCACTTAAATTAACTGAGCCGACCATGGGCAGCACTGCACATCCATCTTGCTGTAGCCGAATGTGCTCTTCTTTAATTTCATTGAGTCCATCCACATCAACCAACATGGAAAAAACAACCCCGGAGCGTAATGTAACCTGTTTATCATTTGCCCGGGTAAAACGTTTAATTACAGTCGCATCGGTTTCAGATGGACTGCTAGCAATATCCCGCTGTGCCACGCATCCTGAAAGCAACGTCATCAGTAAAAAAACTGCAGTCCGAAGCATTGCTTTAATATTAGCTTTAAAAGAAATCATTACTTGCACACAAGTTGTTGTTTTTCACGGTTGAAAACATATCCGGCCTTCAGAGAGATGGAGCGGAAAGCAGCAGTTTAAAAATGAACGAGATTCTTCTTATCTACTCAGGAACCAGCTCGATGCACACAGGCTTTTGAGGGTTATTATCTGCTGTGTAGCGTGTGAGCTCACGGGGCTGATACCCATTCCGAACAAACCGCCATCGAACCGGTTGACCTTGACGATAGAGTAAACTTTCCAATTGTCGGAAATTTGGTTCGCGCAACGTCTGACCGGAGCCGCTCTCTTTTTGAACCACACCATGCGTGCTGCTTCCGCAGAGCACCCAGTCGCCCTCTTCTCCAACCTGGCAATAGACCGAAACTTTATCCAAATAGGAGCCGTTCGGATCCACAATACAATAAAGCCCTCGGCACTCTTGATATCCATTGATAAGCCGGCGAATTTTTCGGCCTACATTCCTGAACCCTCTACCTGTTCTATCCATCTCAACTCCTCCCAATTTGTTCACCGGTTAAACAGTTTTTTAACGCAGTAAACGCAATCCACTCCAAGAGCGAGCCAATGAATCACAGAATGATAAGCTAGAAAATAAGTAAAAAAGCGTAGTGAATATTACTACACATCCTCAGTATTATTAATTTGTGCAAAACAGTTTTCACATTCAGCCTTCATACAATTGATGCATTTTACATAGGGTAATTGCTTGCTAATCACCTCGATCACCATCCGCGATGCAGAACCTCGCGTTTCACAATTTAACTTTTGTAATACGTGTTCCATATGCTTACGAACGGTCGCTGTACGAATACCCAAAATAACAGCAATCTCACTATTTTGCTTCCCTTGAGCAACCCAGCTCATAACTTCAGCCTCCCGAAGAGTCAGACCAAATCCCAGCAACACATCTATAATGCGAACAACTGATATTTCCTCCAGACTAAGCAACACTCCTTTATTGGTCGGATGTAAATTCAACACCAAAGAAAGGTTCCCTTTCCGCGAACAGAGCTTATCCGGCAGTCCTCCCGTATAATCCGACCGTTTTTTATTCAGTACAGCCCGAACCCAAGTCACAACGGCTTTCGGCAGCTCCTGCATCGGCCGTGGCTCATCTCCGGGAAAGTATTTCTCCAGTAAAAGAAGAAACGCTTTGTTACAGTCGACCAGATGACCTGTTAAATCTAATAATGCGATTGTATCGGGAAAACTTCTTGTAAACTCACCCTTTTGACGTCGATGGATCCCATAGGCATTTTTTAAATGAGGGGCAATCAACGTCAATATACGTCGGTGATCCGTACTCATAGGACACGAGTCGGTAAACATGAAACTGATGCAATTCTTTCCGAAATAAAAACGCACACTGATGTCATATAACATGCCAAGCGGCTGATGAAATCGCTCGTACACCGGCATTCTTTTCCACTCGGAAAGCGACATAATATCCGAAGTACAAACTACAGCTCCGGCCTCATTGCTAAGAAAACAGCTATGAAAAGGATGAATAGTAAGTATCGATTGTATATCTGTGCTATCAGGAAGACTCCCCCCGCGGAGATGGTTCATTTTTTTTATTTCGACACAACCCGTTTCCAGGTTAGTGACTATACAGCTCGAAATCGATGCAGTTACATATCCTTCAAGAATAACACATAAATATTCTAAAAAATCATCCTCAGTAACGCCTTCATAAACCTTCAGTAACAGATCTGATATTTGCTTTCCATTTATCATAATACTTCCCGAACTTTGCGATGACAGAAATCATTCACACCTAAAATGGTACAAAATTGGAACAGGAAGGCTTCTTTGCTATTTTTATACGCGGTTTGGCGTATTTCGGCATGAACTTCCTTTTTATAATATTCAATTCCATTAACTGATAAAAAATCAGAAGGCTGATCTTAATAATTCATGATCTGGCTAGATATCGCTGGAATGCTAATAACTCTCTTGAGAATAAAATTTTAGGTTAATGATAATAACAAGCTACGAATACACCTACAAACATCAAGTATTTTAAAATGCATACCCAGCAGAACAAGAGGTCTTGATTATTATCTGGATAATCGGATCGATCAACGAATCGAGATGAAGGAGTTATGGAAAAGCAAAGACGAAAACATATCGCCGATAAAAGTAACGAGATCCCCGCCTTGCCCGATCTACTCGAACCCCTAGCAGTCTGTCGGAGTTAACACCCAGACACAGGCCCAATTTTCTGCG
>JARNMJ010000085.1 GCA_029432795.1 Pontiellaceae bacterium B12219 | reverse complement strand
TATCGCTGGGTTGCCAAAGGCAAAGACATCTTGGAAAAAATCAATCGGGCCAGAACGAAGTTAAATAAACCTATTTATGAATCAGGACACTAGTTATGCCGTAGCGTGTGTCGCAGGCGTTGCTGCATTATGGCTAAGTCACTGGGGCAAAGACTATTTGTGCTCGATATTTGGATGCACGGATGATGATAAAACGAAACTTGTGGACGCATTTAGGTCAATGTTGAAAGAATCTTGTAGTCAAGGGCACCGTTTGCCGTCTTTTGGCTTCGGTGCTGGAATTGTAGATGCATATGCATTATTGAAGCTTGACCCTCATAACTTCGTGTAATCTCGGTTTTGGCGAAATAGTAAGGTGACAACAACGGCACAATAATTATCGATTAATTTGGAGGAAGATATGAAGAGTCCGCGCGAAGTAATTACCGGGAAATCAAGTGGCATTAATATGGCTGCGGCTATTGAAGATGCTGTCGGTAAAGCATCACCACCTAGTCAAGGCTTTGACAATCAAACATACGTTATTGCAGGTCAAAAAATAGAACATGGAGGGTTTGTGCCTACTTTTACATCGATTGTTGAAATACACGTTTTTGATGGAAAATTGAATAACCTCTAGCGGTATTATTCGATCCAGCCTTCGTAGATTTCGACACAGAGCTCGCGGAGCAGTCGCTGGCAACTCTAAGAACTGGCCTCGTTTTTTTAAAACCGGTCGGCCGTCAGTTTAAGTTATACCGCATAGGCTCCGGTTCCTTTGCCTTCCTTCCTCCCCCGGGGGGAGGAAGGAAAAATCACGCTGCCAATTTGACGATTCCTTTATACACCTCAAAAAAGAAAAAGGGGGCAGTCCTTGAAGGAAAAGGGGCAGTCCCGAATGGCACTAAGTTAAGCTGTCTTTGCACGATATTTCCCCCTATGCGGTATCTCTTTCATTTTGTGTCTCACGGTACTTAACAACTGAAAGGGTTTCGGTCTTCGTTTGATACATCGCGGCTCACTGCGCCCAAGCCTCCGCGGCACTTCATTTTCGGCAATGGCATCGTACAGCCGCGACAGGATCCGCCGGCGCTCCCAGTTACTCAACCCTGCATGGTTCAGGTGCGGTTCCCACTGGCGTACCGCCTGCAAAGATCCTTTGAAACTCAACCGACCAACATCGACCCCATATTCCTCCGCCGCCTCATACATCAGCATCCGAATGCAGTTGTAGGCGATGAAGTGCATGATGATTTCCTTGCGTACCATTTCCGGACTCCTGCACTTCAGGACATCCATACCCATCGTGGTTTTGATGTCCCGGAAAAACAGCTCAACATCCCAGCGCTGGAGATAGAGGTCTGCCAGTTCCGGTGCGCTGTACCTTTCGTGGTCAAGCAGGGTGGTGATGATATAAAAGGATTTAACACGCCAGCCCGGGACATCCACCGTCACTTTGATCTGCCGTACCCGCAAAATCGAAGGCAGCGCTTCCCAATCCTCACGGGTGTAGGCCGCCCTTTTATGCCAGACCGACTTTTTCCAGGAGATCAACAAATCGTCCTCCCCCAGTTTTTCATGGGCACCGAGACAGTAGTGGTTTCGTTCGTGATTGGAATGCGGCTGAGCGACCGCCAATCCGAATTCCATTTTCCTCCGGTCAGACTCGGAGACCATTGAATCGCTCCGACAGCATTACTCAGCGTATTGGTCCAGGTGAGGGTCCCGTTTTGATCAAATGCGGTAATTTTCATCTGCGCTTCTGCAAGAGGAATACTTCCGATAAAAAAGCAGCTGAAGAGGATCATGCTAATCGCAACTTTCATTGAACACCCAACCGTACTGACTGGTTATTTGTGCGCCTGTCATCAATTCCTCATGTATGATTTCAGAGGTTAAAACCGGCATTAATAATGCTTTTCTTTTGCGAGCTTCAAACAGTACTCGAAACCTCATCCAGAGCAAGGATACAAAACTGAACAACCGGATTCGGGGCTTGTGAAAGTCTGCTTAATGCACTACTCAAAGCTTTAATTCTTTTGGAGAAACAGAAATGAAAAAAGCGATTTTTCTAATTGCGGGGTTTGCCATGGCGGGATCACTGCAGGCAAATGTCATTGTCGATCATCTGGATAATACGGACAATATCTCGCATTCCTTTGGCGGGGCTCTCGTGTCGGACAATGGCGGAAGCGGTATTGTAACGATACAGAAAACGAGCACTGAATTCGAAGATACCGGCATGGACTGGCAGCTCGGCGGCGCAGCCGGAGGCAGTATGGATGTCAATGTCTATACCAGCACCAGCATTACCCCGTATGGGCCGGTCAATAATGGAAGCTACCATGTATCAATCGTACTTTTTGACAGTCTGGGCGATTACATTGCCGAGCCCGAGTGGATTTCCCACACGCAAGACACCGCAAAACAGACCCTGACGCTGACAGACCTCATTGATTCTGCCGGCTATTCCGAGAGCGGCGTGGCCAGCTGGACCATGCGAATTCGTGTGAATGAACCCACCAATGTGATGGATAGCGGATTTGGATTTACTGCGATTGAGGTAAACAGTGTTCCCGAACCGGCAACAATGGTCAGTATGCTTTTGGGGATGGGTGGCATTGTTCTGATCAGACGCCTTCGTCTGTGACATCAGACCGGTTTCTTAAACTTGAGTTGATCTGTCTCCGCAACCGGGTTTCTTTCTGTACATTAAATTAACGGGATGGAAAGCACTCACTTTGCCCGAAGATCAATTTTGATATACCACGCTCTTCCCGGCACCGAAACCTGAATGAATTTACAGCGGGTCGGGATAGCGATATTCCTTACCCAGATAGTTGAGAAAAACAACATCGTCTCCTTCCCGTCGGATCTGTTCTTTTCCAAGGATTGGAACTTTTCCGCCGCCGCCCGGAGCATCGATAACGTATTGCGGAACGGCGAGCCCGCAGATGTGGCCGTGCAGGGACTGGATGAGCTCGATCCCCTTCTCTACCGACGTGCGGAAATGTTCCGAACCCTGAACCGGATCACATTGCAACAGGTAATAGGGTTTCACGTTGATTTCGAGCAGACCGTAAAACAGATCGATGAGCGATTGGGTATCGTCGTTGACTCCTTTTAAGAGAACGGTCTGACTGACCATGCCGATTCCGTGGTCGGAAAGTATACGGCAGGCGGTCTGGGTTTCAGGCGAGAGTTCGGCGGCGTGAATAAAGTGCAGGCTCAGCCAGACGCGGTGTTTCCGAAGAATGGAACAGAGTTCGCCGGTGATGCGCTGCGGCAGGACGACCGGAACTTTTGAGCCGATGCGTACCATACGGACGTGCGGAATGTTCCGAACTCTGGAAAGCAGTTCGTCGAGCACGGAGTCGGTCATCGTCAACGGATCGCCGCCGGAAATAAGCACATCCCGAATTTCAGTGTGTTCTTCAATATACTGAAAGGTTTCATCAAATGTGGAGACGTCAAACTCAAGCGGCTTGCCAACCATGCGTGAACGGGTGCAGTAGCGGCAATAGGTGGAACAGAATGTGGTGGCCAGAAAAAGAACCTTGTCGGGATAGGTGTGAATCAGGTGCGGGGTGGCACGGTGATCCTCTTCCCCCAATGGATCGGCCAGTTCGCCGGTTCCGACCTTGTTTTCGCGATCCGTCGGAATGACGGTTTTTCGCAAGGCATCATTTTTCAGGAGCGAGGCATAGTGCGGCGTTACGGCAAACGACAAAGGGATCTCTCCCTCAAAGGCAGCTTGTTCTTCCCGGGTTAGCGCGATGTATTCCTCCAGCTGGTCCAGGGTGGAGATACGGTTGGCAATCTGCCATTTCCAATCATTGTAAAATTCTATAGTATTCATAACTTTTATGGGCCGTAAAGAGAGACAAGAGACTCGAAGTGCCGCTCAGGAGCGGAGTCTTTGTGTATTTTATTCTTCTTCGTGGCGCTATTAACTCTTTGGTTGCGGAAAGTTGACATGAGGAAATTGGTCGGCATTATACGCGGATGTCTACAGATGAAAAACAGATTGATGCGCAATTAAAGCAGGTTCAGGCGGCGATGGTCGATTGCCTATCGGATACCGGCCTAACCCAATTGATTCCATCAAATAAAAACCTGCTGGGCAGCGGAAAAATGCTGCGTTCCCGCCTTACGCTTGCCCTGGGTGCAGCCAACGGTATTCCTGAAACTGAACTGATTCATGCCGGCGCGGCCGTAGACATGATTCATGGCGCAAGCCTTTTGCACGACGATGTGATTGACGGCGGAATTATTCGCCGGGGCGCTCCGACATTCTGGAAAAAATACGGCGTGAACGGCGCAATTCTATTTGGCGATGTGCTGATGTTTAAAGCGCTTTCACTGCTCGTAAAAGTCAATCGCGTGGATCTGCTCAGCGAATTGATCGATCGTACCGGCGAAGTCTGCCGCTCGGAAGTGGAACAGGAGCTCCTGTTGCGCGGCACCCCCGGCACCTGGGAAGAATGCGAACAGGTTGGGCGCTATAAAACCGGCGCCCTTTTTGCATTTGCGGCCGTGGCCGGAGGAAGCGGCGAAATCGAACAGGCCGCCGCGCTGCGCGAAGCCGGCTATATACTGGGGACCGCCTATCAGCTGGCGGATGATGTGCTCGACGCCTCCGGAAATGAAGAAATATCGGGAAAAACACTCGGGACCGATGATCAGCGCGGGAAAACCACCGCAATAACCGCCACCCAAAATGCACCAGAAGATCCGATTCAATATATCCTCCAGCTTCTGGAAGCCTCCACGGAACAGCTCTCAGCCTGGCCGGAAATACAGGGGGCATGGAATACGTTTTTAAACATGACAATGAAACCCGTATTGGATAAATATTTAAACGCAAAAGGAGCGTAACTCCCTTTGTTAGCCGATGATTACCCATACATGAGCAACTTTATAATAATTTCTGCTTTTAACGATGGAAATGAATCGGTATAGACATACCCATTAGTGCAAAAACACTGTTTTCTCCCGTTTTATACTTCCGTTTTCCCGAGGTGGATGAGATGAAAATAACCGTATTTGCAACCTGACAGATTTAATGAAAAGCAATAAGGTCCATCGCTTTTCAGTAAATTAGTGAAGATTTTTTGTAGAAGAAAATCCGAGGAGTGAAAATAGCGTGGCTAACTTCAAAATAAAAAAAGGCTTCGACGTTAAGGTGATCGGGAAACCGAAAACCACCGTTGAAGAATATACGAGCCAGCAGCTTTTTGCAGTATACCCTTCCGAGTTCGAAGGGCTTAAACCCCGCCTTAAGGTTAAGGCGGGCGATACTGTGAAGCGCGGCGACGTACTGTTCGAAAACAAAAAGAACGAGAAGATGGTTTTCCGTTCACCCTGTTGCGGTTCCATTAAGGCAGTAAACCTGGGCGCTCGTCGCTTTCCGGTTGAAATCCTGATCGAACGCGCCGCGGAGGAAAAAAGCATTACCTTCGAGACCTACACCCGCGATTCCGTTGGGCAGCTCTCTCGAGAACAGGTAGTCGATCACCTCTTGAACTCCGGTCTCTGGCCGCTGATCAAGCAACGCCCCTTCAATAAGATTGCCGATCCGGACGCCGATCCGAAAGCAGTTTTCATTAACGCCGCAAATTCCGCCCCTTTTCAGGCGGATTTCAGTGTTGTATTGAAAGGCGATGAAGAGGCATTCCAAGTCGGCATCAATGCGCTGGCCAAACTGACTGCAGGCAAAGTTCACCTTTGCAAATCGGTTGGTTCAGACATTCCGGACTTTGGAAATGCGGAAAGCCACACGTTTGCCGGCAAACACCCTTCCGGTAACACCAGCGTGCATATCAATCGCATCAGCCCGATTCTTCCCGGCGACACCGTATACACCATTACGGCGCAGGATGTCGTTCTGATCGGAAAACTTCTGACCACAGGTGAACTGCCCCGCACAAAAATCATTGCGCTGGCCGGCCCTGCAGTTAAAGAAGAGTTTCGTCAGTACTATAAGGTGCAGATCGGCGCTTCGCTGGAAGAACTCCTGAACAAGTCGCTTGAGGGCGATGAAGTCCGCGTGATTAACGGAAACGTTTTGTGGGGCGAAAAAGTGTCGGCCGACACCTGCGTACCATTCTACGGCTCTGAATTCTTTGCGTTGGAAGAAGATCGCTCGCGTCACCTGATGGGTTGGACCATGCCGGGACTTTTCCAGTACAGCTCGCATCGCGTGAACCTCTCATCTGTAATGGGATTGGGCCACGAATGGAAACTCGGAACGAACATGCATGGTAGTCACCGTGCCATGGTTGTTACCGGCTGGATGGATAAATATCAGCCGTTGAACATTATGACCGACTTTCTCATCCGTGCAGCACTTGCACATGATACCGATGAAATGATTCAGCTGGGTATCCTTGAAACTGATCCTGAAGATTTTGCTCTCGCTTCGTTTGTTGATCCGCATAAGACCGACGTCTGCGGAATCATTAAGCGCGGTTTGAATGAGATCGAGGAGGAAGGAATTTAATGAACGCTTTATTCGATTTTATGGATAAAACGATCGCCCCGCTTTTTGAAAAAGGCGGAAAGTTCGAGCGGCTGTATCCGCTGTTCGAAGCTGGCGATACGTTTAACCGCACCCCGGGAGATGTAACCCCGAGTGCACCGCACGTACGTGACTCCATCGACCAGAAGCGTCTGATGATCTTTGTGATCTATGCGCTGATTCCCTGCATTCTGTTCGGAATCTGGAATGCGGGCAACCAGTTCAATCTGGCGAACAACGTGGCCAATGCCACCTTCACCACCGACATGTTGCGCGGCGCAACGATGGTTCTTCCAATCATCTTTGTTTCCTATGCGGTCGGCGGTATCTGGGAAGTGCTGTTCGCCTTGGTTCGCCGACACGAAATTAACGAAGGCTTCCTGGTTACCGGGATGCTGTTTCCATTGGTGCTGCCCCCCACCCTGCCGCTTTGGCAGGTTGCGATCGGTATCTCCTTCGGTATCGTAATCGGCAAGGAAATTTTCGGCGGGGTTGGATTTAATATCCTGAACCCGGCTCTGACCGCACGTGCGTTCCTCTTCTTCGCCTTTCCGGCGCAGATTTCGGGCGACAAGGTTTGGGTGGGCACAGCCAAAACGGCTTTCGAAAACAGTCCCATCTTCGGAACCGTTGCTGAAAACATTGACGGCGTAACGATGGCCACTCCGTTGGCGGTTGCCGCGGCGGCTGAAAAAGGCTCCGATGCGGTTACCGCGCTGGGTGATGCCGGATTTACCCTTGCGAATATGACGATAGGAAATATTCCGGGTTGTATCGGTTCGACATCGGTCATCGCCATTCTCCTGGGCATGGGCTTCCTGATCCTGACCGGCATTGCCTCCTGGCGTGTGATGCTTTCCGGCATCCTCGGCTGTGTTGCCATGGGATGGTTGTTTAATGTGCTTCCGCTCGACAATCCGTTTGCGGCTCTGCCCTTCGTTTACCACATCGTAATGGGCGGGTTCCTGTTCGGTATCGTCTTCATGGCGACGGACCCGGTTTCTGCCGCGGCCACCAACACCGGCAAATGCATTTACGGCTTCCTGATCGGTGTACTCACCGTGTTGATTCGTGTTGCGAACCCGGCCTATCCGGAAGGTGCCATGCTGGCCATTCTGTTTATGAACGTGATGGCTCCGCTGATCGACCACTTCGTTGTTCAGGGACACATCAAGAAGAGAACAGCTTATGCGAGGGCTTTGAACAATGCGTGAAGATACTAGGACTATTACATTCGCAGCCGTCGTCTGTGTTACGTGCAGTCTGCTGCTCTCCGGCACTGCTGCCGGGCTCAAGAGCCGACAGGAGGCCAATGAAGCATTCGACGTGAAACGGAATATCGTTAAAGCATTCGGCATTGATATCAGTGCCATGGATCGCCCGGGAATTGAAGAGACCTACGAAATTCATGTTTCTGAAGATCTCGCCGGTAATCTGCCGATCTTTACCTGGACGGAAGATGGCGCTGACAAAGCCTCCAAATACGCTTTTCCAATCTCTGGAAAAGGTCTTTGGAGTATGCTCTACGGCTACCTTTCGCTCGAAGCGGATCTGGAAACCATTGCCGGCATCAGTTTCTACAAACACGGGGAAACTCCCGGTTTGGGTGCTGAAATTGAAAAGCCGTGGTTCCAGACTCAGTTTACCGGCAAAAAGCTCTATGATGATGCCGGTAACGCGGTCGACTTCCTGGTGGTTAAACCCGGCACGAAACTGACCCCGACTTCAGTAGATGGAATTTCGGGTGCGACACTCACTGGTAAAGGCGTTCAGGCATTGCTTCAAAAAGAAGCTGCTGCTTACGCGGATTACTTTAAATCAATTAGGGGGAACTAATCATGGCTTCTGCTGCTAAGAAACTATTGATGGATCCATTTTCGGATAATAATCCGATTACGATTCAGGTACTCGGGATCTGCTCCGCGCTGGCGGTGACAGTCAAAGTCGACACGGCGATTGTAATGACGCTGGCACTGACGGCGGTTGTTTCCCTTTCCAACTTCGTGATCTCGCTGATGCGGAATGTTATTCCCAGCGGTATCCGGATGATTGTGGAAATGGCCGTCATTGCGACACTCGTAATTATTGCCGACCAGCTACTCCGCGCCTTCCTGTTCGATATCAGTAAACAGCTCAGCGTATTTGTTGGTCTGATTATTACAAACTGTATCGTGATGGGACGTGCTGAAGCCTTCGCCCTGCAGAACCCGCCGAAAGATTCGTTCCTTGACGGGCTCGGAAATGGTCTGGGCTACGGCATCGTTTTGATTGCCGTTGCTTCGATTCGCGAGATTCTCGGTTTCGGAAAATGGCTCGGATTTCAGCTTCCGCTGGGAGATAACTTCATGGGCAACGGCCTGGTGCTGCTCGCTCCGGGGGCATTCATTATTCTCGGTCTGCTGATCTGGGGACAACGCACCCTTACCAAGTATGTGGAGGACTAATCCGTGGAATATTTAAACCTCGCCATTAAGGCAATTTTTGTTGAAAACATCCTGCTGGCCTTCTTTCTGGGTATGTGCTCTTTTCTGGCATGTTCCAAGAAAGTTGACACAGCCATCGGTCTGGGCTTTGCGGTTATCTTCGTTTTGACGATCACCCTGCCGGCCAACTGGGCCATTCACCACTTCCTGCTGCGCGAAGGCGCTCTGGTCTGGCTGAACCCTAAGTTTGCAACATTGGACCTGAGCTTCCTGAACTTTATCTGTTTCATTGCAACGATTGCATCCATGGTGCAGCTCGTTGAGATGATTCTTGATAAATTCTTTCCGGCACTCTATCACGCGCTGGGTATCTTCCTGCCGTTGATCACAGTAAACTGCGCGATTCTCGGCGGTTCACTGTTCATGGTGGAACGGAACTACGGCGCTCTGGAATCAACGGTATATGGATTCAGTTCCGGTATCGGCTGGTTGCTGGCGATTGCTGCCATGGCGGCCATTCGCAAAAAGCTTCGTTATTCGCACCTGCCCGATGGTCTGAAAGGACTCGGTATCACGATGATCATGACCGGTCTGATGGCCATGGCCTTCATGTGCTTCTCCGGTATTAATCTGGATAAGAAAACCACGGCACAGGATCCGGCCCCGCAAGCGGCTGAACAACTCACCGATGTCGGTAACTAGGATATAGAGATCTATTATGGAAAACGTAACCTATATTGTATCAAGCGTCATCGTCTTCACCGCAGTCATCATGCTGTTGGTGGTTATGCTGATGGTCGCTGCGAAAAAGCTGGTTCCCCAGGGACTTGCCAAACTCAGCATTAACGAAGGCAGCCGCGAAATTGAGGTCAAGCCGGGGTCTTCCCTGCTGACCGCTCTTTCATCGGAAAAGATCTTCCTCCCGTCCGCCTGCGGTGGCGGCGGAACCTGCGCAATGTGCAAATGTAAAGTACTCGAAGGCGGCGGAACGCTGCTTCCGACTGAAGCCGGACAGGTCACCAAAGCCGAGGCCAAAGAAGGCGTTCGCCTGGCCTGTCAGCTGAAGGTTAAGGAAGATATGGTGCTCGATATTGAGCCCGAGATTCTGGACATCAAAAAGTACGAATGTACTGTGCGCTCGAACGACAACGTAGCCACCTTCATTAAAGAGCTGGTTGTGGAGCTGCCGAAAGGCGAAAAGCTCGACTTCCGTGCAGGCGGCTACATTCAGATTGACGTTCCTGCCTATAAAGGGCTGTCGTACAAATCGTTCGATATTCAGGAAGAGTACCGTGAAGATTGGGATAAATTCAATGTTTGGGACAATGTCGCAAGCAATGAAGAGCCCTGCTTCCGCGCGTATTCAATGGCCAACTTCCCGCTGGAAGATGACATCATTATGCTGAATATTCGTATTGCCTCTCCGCCTCCGGGCACCAGCTATCCGCCCGGCGTTTGTTCAAGCTATGTATTCAACCTGAAACCCGGCGACAAGATCACCATCTCCGGTCCTTACGGCGAATTCTTTGCTCAGGAAACCGACCGGGAAATGTGTTTCATCGGTGGTGGTGCCGGAATGGCTCCCATGCGCTCGCACATCTATGATCAGCTTAAACGCATCGGTACCGACCGTAAAATCACCTTCTGGTATGGCGGCCGTTCGAAGCGTGAGCTGTTCTACATGGAAGAGTTCCGGGAATTGGAAAAACAGTTCCCGAACTTTAAAATGTACGTGGCACTCAGCGATCCGTTGCCCGAAGATAACTGGGAAGGTCTGACCGGATTTATCCATCAGGTCTGTCTGGATGAATATCTGAACCATCACGAAGATCCCACCGAGATTGAATACTATCTCTGTGGACCGCCCATCATGCTTAAATGCGTGAACGACATGGCGTATAATCTCGGTGTTGAGCCGGAAATGATTCGCGCAGACGACTTCGGCATCTAAATTCCAAACTTTGGAATATCAAAAATCCCGGCACCCGCCGGGCTTTTTTTTGTTTCCATGAGTAATATCAATCCGGAAGCTCTTTATTCGACGGACGAGTAAATGGTTGTGCGATACATCCCCGTATGAATGCATCCGCCCAAGTTATCTTCAGAATGAGCTTCGAATACGGAAGCATTCCACAGATTGGGAAAATGCAGTACCCGACACATGGTTCTGTGCGCACTATACGGGCGAAAGAAAACTGAGCAGATCCGTTTAAACCGACGCGAAGATTTCGCCGAAATTGCGATGCCCGTCATGCTCATACCAATCGTAATAACGTTGCGGTATGAATTTAATTCCTCGCAGAGATGCTGAGAACACAGAGAAAATTTTTAACATGGCTCAGCGGGGAATATCTCGGCAGTTTGCCCGGTATATTTGGATAAGTGGTATTAGATACCCAATTGAATCAGCATCTAAGTCCACGCATTGGAAGCAAAAAAAAGCCCGATGGATGTCGGGCTTTGTGCTTCAGACGGAAACATATGATCTAGGGCCTGTTAACACTATTGCTTGAGTTTATCTGACAAGTCTGGCATGGTCTTGCTATGAAGATAACAAAAGCGCAGTACGACAAGATCAACC
>JARNMJ010000084.1 GCA_029432795.1 Pontiellaceae bacterium B12219 | reverse complement strand
TGCACAAGCCGTCAAGCGGCACAAATCCGACTTTTAGCTCCGGCCTGATTTTGAGGTGAAAATAAAATCGGAGACTTTGGGACAGGCTCTATTTAATAGGATTGAAATGGTTCCGGTGTCGGTGAGCCCTTGGCTGTTCGATGTCTGAGTAATGAGCACGTCTGAGCCAATGGTTCCGTCATCGCCGGAATAGGTTACCCGCAAGTCTGCATAATCAACTCCGTCTTTTTGCATATCGAATACGGCATAGTTTCCCACTTGGGTTCCTGAGTTGTAATTAGCAGAACTTCCTCCATCAGTAATTGAGGTGGTTGTTCCCCCGACATAAGTCTGTACGTTGTAAACTTCTATGGCGGTTGAGTTGGCTTCATGAGCGGCGAAAGCCGTTAAAAGTGCTAAAGTAGATGCTACTTGCTTCATCGTGTTCAATGAGGATTATGGATGGGTAAGGAACGCGGGGTCGATTGCGCCCTTTCGCCCGGTGGAGGTCCAAAGCCGGGCTCATTTCATTTGCTTCGGGCACAAAAAAAGAACCGCCGGGAAGGGCGGTTCCTGCACAACACTATGTCTGTCCGGGTCTAGTGACCTTCGTCAACAATGTTGCCGCTTTCAACCTGTTCGATGATTTTTGCATAGTCATCGTTCAGCGGGCATCCGCATTTGTGGCCTTCTTCGACGGTAGCGTGAAGACGAGCCTGTTCGATGTGCCAAGTTGCAACTTTCAGATGCTGATCAACGTTCATGATATTCTCCTGATTTCGGTTGGTTAAAATTAATTAGTACGAATGTGGTCAAATATATCGCGCTTTATTTTTGGTTCAATCCCGAAATGGCAGTTTTTCATTCGCATTAAGCCATTGTTGCGAGTTTCGCCGGAACAATTTCATGTGCCAAGGGTTTGCCGGCGCACCAGTTTTCAAATTCGGAGATCACCAAATCAGCCATGCGCGGAATTTCATGATTGATCGAGCCGGCGATGTGACTGCTGATCTGGATATTGGGCAGTTGAAAAACGGGGGCCTGTTCTTCCGGGGGTTCGGGGTGCGAGACATCGAGCAGCGCGGTTAAATCAGTTCGCTCTTTCAATGCGTGAACCATGCCTTCTTCGTTAACGGTTGCGCCGCGTCCGGTATTGATGAATACCGCATTCGGCTGCATGGCTGAAAAATGCTCTTCTCGCAACAGCCCGCGGGTTTGCGGATTATCGGCCAGATGATTCGAAACCACCTGGGCCTGTTTAAACGCATCCATCAACTCCACCTTTTCAACATGGAGAGCTGCGGCATCTGCTCCCGATAAAAAAGGGTCGAAAACAAGAATCCGGAGATCAAAGGGTTTAAGCAGTTCGATGACGTTTCGGCCGATCATTCCGGCGCCGAGCAGGGCAACGGTTGTCCGGAAATTACCCGGTCCCCGGAACGCGGTCGAAAGGGTTGATGGAGATGTATATTCCCGGATATTCCGAAAATAGCCTTTATTCGCCAGAATGATCTGCGCCTGTGTAAATTCGGCCACCGGCACCGAATTCGCCGCACCGGCGCTGACGATGCGGATACCGTTTTCAAGAAAAGGAGCGGCAAAGCGTTGGACCGATCCGGCGGCATAGAACAGAATTTTAAGATTGGGCAGTTTTTTAATCTGCCGGGTGGTAAGCGGCGGCATTCCCCAGGTGCTGAAGATGATCTCCAGATTTCCAAGGTCTGGAAGACAGGCCTCAAAATTATCGGAATGGATGACTGTCGGAAAGAGATCGCAGTTTTGTGCAATCCGTTTCATGCGGTCGGAAGGGTACACCCGTTCCAGTATGGAGGCCCGCTCGCTGCGGTGCATGAACTCAATTTCCGAAGTGACAGTGCTGTCGCTGAAAAATGCGGCTTTTTTCATAAAGGCTTCCCTGCGCGGTTCCGATCAGGTTCTGATCAATTGGGATTTAATTTGTTTCATGCAATTTGCAGGCAGTCTATTTAAAACTTTTAAAAACCTCGGTCTGTCTTTTTGTTTGACTTGCCCCCCTGCGAGCCCCTACACACTCCGAGCTATGTTATACGACGTACCAGTAAATCTAGGCGATCGCTCTTATACGATTCATATCGGGGCGGGAATTTTGGACCGAATCGGAGCGCTTTGCTCCGAAGTCGGGCTCAAAGGCAATTGTTTAATCATCACCGATGAAAACGTCGGCGGGCTCTATGCAGAAACGGTTTTCCAGACTCTGGAAAAAGCCGGCTATTCTGTGAATACCGTCACGCTGCCGCCCGGTGAACCCACCAAATGCGGCGAGAATGTTTTTGCGTTGCAGAGCGAGTGCGTGAAAGCCGGGCTCGATCGACATTCGTTCATTGTGGCGCTTGGCGGCGGGGTGATCGGCGATCTGGCCGGTTTCGTGGCCGCGACCTATTTAAGAGGCATCGACTTTGTGCAGGTTCCGACCTCGTTGCTTTCGATGGTCGACAGCTCCGTTGGCGGAAAAACCGGGGTGAATATTCCGGAAGGCAAAAACCTCGTCGGCGCGTTCTATCAGCCCCGAATGGTGCTGGCCGATCTGGATACCCTCAAAACTTTGCCGCCGCGCGAATATGCCGCCGGTCTGGCGGAGGTGGTTAAATACGGCATCATTTACGACGCGGAATTTTTCCAAACGCTGGAAGAAAACTGTGAAGGCCTTGCCGATGTGAATAACGCAGAACTGCTTGCCAAAATGGTTGGGCGCAGCTGTGAAGTGAAAGCCGATGTGGTGGCGCAGGACGAACGCGAGGGCGGTCTCCGTGCCATTTTGAACTTTGGGCACACCGTCGGGCATGCCATCGAAAATGTGGCCGGCTACGGAAAATATGTGCATGGCGAAGCGGTGGCGATCGGTTCCGTTTATGCCGCGCGCGCCTCCGCCGAACGGACCGGTCTTTCGCAGGAAGAGGTGGAGCGGATCGAAAAGATTTTCCAGACACTGGAACTTCCCGTCACGGCTCCCGGACTCAAATGGACTGCATTGCGCGAAGCGCTGTCGGTCGATAAAAAAACCGTCGGTGGAATGCCGAAATTTGTGCTCATTTCGGAAATCGGGAAATCCAGTATCGGCAACGAAATTCCTGAGGATCTGATGGAAAAACTCTGGACTAATTTATAACCACGGAAGACACGGAATACACAGAAACCGCGCGTTCGGTGTTTTCAGTGTATTCCGTGGTTCACTCATGCAGGAACGGTTGGCATATATTGTTTTGAATATGATCGAGGGGCTCGGGCCGGTGAGTGTCCGGCGTCTGATCGATTGCCTGGGGTCTCCCAAAGCAATTCTTGAGGCCGATCGCGAGGCGCTGATGAAAGCGCGCGGGGTGGGTGAAAAACTGGCGCTTAAAATTATCACGCAGCGCGATTCGATCGATCCTGAAGCGGAAATTGATAAAGCCGCGGATTGCGGTGCCCGCATCATCACCTTGATCGACGATGAATATCCGGAGGCGCTGAAGGCCATTCATGATCCGCCGTTGGTGCTCTATATTAAGGGACACTTTCTGCCGGAGGATGGAAAGTCGCTTGGGATTGTCGGTTCGCGGGCAACGTCGCATTACGGCTTGAGCGTGGCCGACCGGCTGGCTTTTCAGCTGGGCCAGACCGGCTTTACGGTGGTCAGCGGTTTGGCTCGCGGGACGGATACGGCGGCGCATCGCGGCGCACTGAAAAGTAAAGGCCGGACAATTGCTGTGCTGGGCGGGGCGATTGATTGCCTCTACCCGCCGGAAAATGCGGAGCTGGCCGAACAGATTTCAAAGCAGGGCGCGGTGATCAGTGAATACCCGATGGGGCGGCAGGCAGACCGGATGACGTTTCCGTATCGCAACCGGATTATCAGCGGGTTGAGCATGGGGGTGCTGTTGATTGAGTCTGATATCAAGGGCGGCTCAATGCATACCGCCGATGCGGCGATTGAGCAGGGCCGAACGGTGTTTGCTCTGCCGGGGCGGATTGATACGCCCGGTGCGAAGGGGCCGCACCTGCTGATTAAAAACGGTGCCAAACTGGTCCAGTCGCTGGACGATATTTTAGAGGAATATGAATTTCTGATTTCGCCGTCGGAGCTGGAGGTGCCGGAACCGGCCCCTTCCGCCCGGCCGGATGTGCCGCTGACGGATCAGGAATCAAAGATTGTGGATGTGCTTTGGCAGGAGCCGGCGGATGTCGACTCGCTCGCCCGGGCCGTCGGCCTGAAGAGCCATGAATTGAGCGGTTTATTATTAGGACTCGAAATGAAACGGGTCATCAAAACGCTGCCCGGCCGTATGGTCGAATTGGCGGAGGATTTACGAACAGGATTTAAGACGTAATCCGTAACGGCGTACAAAAGGATTTAACTACGCATTACTCATTACGAATTACGTAAAGGAAAAACTATGAGCAAAAATTTGGTAATTGTGGAGTCACCCGCGAAGGCGAAGAAGATCAACCAGTTTCTGGGTAAGGATTATATTGTGATGGCCTCGGTGGGGCATGTGCGCGATCTGCCGGCGAAGAAACTGGGGGTTGATGTTGAAAAGGATTTTGAACCGGACTACGTCAATACGACGCGCGGTAAGAAAGTTCTGAAGGAGCTGAAGGATGCCGCCAAGAAGTGCGAGAAAGTCTACCTCGCACCTGACCCGGACCGTGAAGGAGAAGCCATTGCCTGGCATCTTTTTGAAGCGCTGAAGAAAAATGTCGGCGAAGAAAATTTTTATCGGGTCACCTATAACGAAATCACCAAACCGGCAATTCTGGCAGCATTTGAAAAGCCGGAGCAGATTGATATGGATCGGGTGAATGCGCAGCAGGCGCGCCGTATTCTCGACCGTCTGGTTGGTTTTCAGGGCAGTCCGGTGGTGCGCAAGCAGATTCGCGGAGCGCAGAGTGTGGGGCGGGTGCAGACGGTTGCACTGCGTCTCGTGGTTGAGCGCGAAAATGAAATTACGAATTTTGAGCCGGAAACCTATTTCACGGTTGGGGCTCAGGTTCGCAAGCAGGAAGCTCCGTTGGATCCTTTCACGGTGAAACTCGCCCGCATTAACGGGGAGCCGATTGGAATTAAAGATCGCAAGCTGCTGCCGGGTGCCGTTAAAACGATGGAGCAGCTCGAAGGTATTCAGCAGGAACTGGATCGCAGTCCGCTGAAAGTGAGCGATGTGGTTACGAAAGAAGTGACCCGCCGGGCGCGTCCTCCGTTTATCACATCCACCCTGCAGCAGTCGGCGTCCGGCTCGCTCGGTTTTGCGCCGGCCCGCACGATGGGAATTGCGCAGAAACTGTATGAAAGCGGACTGATCACCTACATGCGTACCGACTCCTTTAACATTGCGAAGTCGGCGCAGGATGAATGTCGTACGTTTATTAACGACAGTTACGGAAATGAATACGTTCCGGAAAAGCCCAACTTTTATAAGAGCAAAGGCGCCGCGCAGGAAGCGCATGAAGCGATTCGTCCGACCGATGTGTCGGTTGAGCCCGGCAGGGAAGGCGTCAAGCTGGAGCCGGCCGAGCAGAAACTCTATCGCCTGATCTGGGAGCGATTCGTGGCCAGTCAGATGGTTCCAGCAAAAATTGCCCGCCGGACTGTTGAAGTGGAGGCCGGTTCGGAAAATACATATTTATTCCGCGCCACGGCTTCGGAAATTGCATTCCCCGGTTATATGAAAGCATCCGGAATTGAAGCTGCAGCTGATAAGCCGAAAGAGGGCGACGATGCTGAAACGGAAGTCATTCCTCCGCTGAATAAAGATGAAAATCTCGATGTGGTGGATTGGCTGACGGAACAGAAGGAAACCAAGCCGGTGGCCCGCTATACGGAAGCATCGCTCATCCGGGCTCTGGAAGAAAACGGCGTGGGCCGTCCGTCGACCTATGCCGCAATTATGTCCAAACTCGATGAGCGCGAATATGTGATTAAAGAAAAGCGGTCACTGATTCCAACCGAACTCGGCACCGAGCTGATCACGCTGATTCTGCGCACGGAACAAAAGCTGAAAACCGAAAATAAGGTGGATCTGTTCGAGGCGCATTTCACGGCCAATATGGAAAGCAAACTCGACGATGTGGAAGCGGGAAAAATCGAGTGGACTGAAATGATGAAGGAGTTTTATCCTTCGCTGCTTGAATGGATTGAACTCGCCAAAGAAACCGCTGAACCGGCCTTTGTGGCAAAATGTTTCCAGGCCTTGGAAAACGTGACGGAATGGGCGCCGCCGGTTAAATCCGGGCGTCGTACATATGACGACAGCAAAACCTTTGAAGAGCTGCAGGAAAAGGTGAATGAGGGCGAGCTGCTTTCCAAACGGCAGGGCGAAATGCTGCATAAAATGTGCTGCCGCTATATCAAACAGATTCCTGAAGCCATTGCGTCGGAGCTGGAGTTGGTTGAGCCGGAAGCGGTGCGTGGTGATACACCGCGTAAAATTGAACTTCTTTTGAATGTTAAGTTTGAAGAGCCGCGAAAGGTCGGCAAGCGGACGTATGATGATAAGAAGTTTGTAACGTCGCTGGGCGATCAGATTACCATGGGTAAGCGCCTGTCCGATCGTCAGGTTGCATATCTTGATACCCTGCTGACGAAGTATTCCGATCAGCTGGAAAATTTTGAAGCGCTCAAGGCGGAATTCAAACTGGATGAAAAGCCGGAAGTGGAGGCGGATCCGACGACTGCGCCGGTCATTGCGCTGATGGAAAACATCACAGAATGGGCTGAACCGACCATGCGCGGAAAGCGGGAGTTTAACGACAAGACGTTCTTCGACTCGATTTCTAGTCAGTTCAAGGGCAAGGGGGCGCTTTCCGACCGACAGCTGGCGGCACTCAAGAAGATGGCGGCCCGTTATGCCGATCAGATTCCGAACTACACGGAATTAATGGATCAATACGGCCTGCCCGCTCCGCGTAAACCCAAGCCGAAGAAAGAAGGCGAGCCGAAAGAAGAAGCTTCGGCTGAATAACAACGACCACTGAGTACACGGAATACACAGAAGTGCGGATTCCGCGTGTTCAGCGGATTCCGTGGTTAATTATGAACGATCCGTGCGTAACGCATTTTATCCAATATCTGGAAGTAGAGAAAAATGCTTCAGAGCATACGATCAGCAACTACCTGATTGATATTCGGCAGTATTGCGAAATCGTGTGGGGGGAAGATGTGCAGCCGCCGTATCCGTGGAAAGATGCGGATCGGTTTTCCGCCCGTAAGTTTCTGGTCTTTTTCCAGAAGCTGGAAATGGCGCCGACCACCACCGGCCGGAAGCTTTCGGCGCTGCGTTCGTTTTATAAGTTTCTGATGCGGGAGGAGTATGTGGAGCTGAATCCGTTCAGCGGGCTGAATCTCCCGAAAAAAGGAAACTATCTGCCGCAGATTCTTTCGACGGCCGAGGTGGTTAAGCTGCTGGATGCGCCCGTGCACTATAACGAAGAGCAGACGACTTCGAATCCGAAGCAGAAGCTTTGGCGGGAATATATGGTGGCGCGGGATTCCGCAATTCTTGAGATGCTCTATTCCACCGGTATGCGCATTAATGAACTGGTGCAGCTTCCTGAAGAGCGGATTGATCTGCTTTCCGGTGTGGCCCGTGTGCGGGGAAAGGGAAGGAAAGAACGGCTGTGTCCGCTCGGAGCGCCGGCCCTTCGTGCACTTATGAAAAATATGGAATTGCGCGAAAATGTCTGGCTGCTCGAAGGAAAGAAGGGGGTGCGCAGTCCGGTTTTCCTGAATAAAAACGGCGGCCCCATCACGGCCCGCTCTATCGAGCGCATGATGAAAAAATACGTGCTCTTCTGCCATCTGAATGCCGAACTGACGCCGCACAGTCTGCGGCACAGCTTTGCCACGCATCTGCTCGATGCCGGGGCCGACCTGCGCAGTGTACAGGAGCTGTTGGGCCATGCCTCGCTCTCCACCACCCAGATTTATACGCACGTTTCCGTGGAGCGTCTCAAAGAGGTATATCAACGGGCGCATCCACGCGCGTAGGACGCTGCGACCGCGCCGTTTTCTAGTTTCCGGTTTCCCGTTCCAAATTTCACTCTTTTCCCGCTTGCCATTTAAACGCGGATTCGTAGACTACGCACTTCTTTGGTCAAAACGGGGCGTGGCTCAGCCTGGTAGAGCGCTACGTTCGGGACGTAGAAGTCGCTGGTTCGAATCCAGTCGCCCCGACCAATCTTTCTTACGGCGAACTCATTGCGAGTTCGCCTTTTTTGTTTTCGCCCATATTTTCGCCAGTAAATGCGGTGTTTCCGGATTCTCCATCCCCGCTTAACTCCTAAAACTTGCCTCTTAACACTGCCGTATCGCGGCATATTCTCCGTTCGCTCTCCATTCTCCGCAGAGTTACACCCCGGTAACATCCTGATCGGTCACCTATCGAGATGGTAAAGCGAACTTTTTTTTACCGCCAATTTTCCACTCAACCCCAGTCATCTTGATCGGATACCAGTCATGGCTTATGGCGAACTTTTTATTGCAGTTCGCAACCCTGATACATCTGAGAAGGATACCTGTCAATCCATAGGTAAACTATCGTGTGGGGGAGTGTGACTACAGAAAGATGTCAAATGTGGTGAGAATCCCTACAAGACTTTTTTGGTGCAATGGTTGGCAGAAGCGATAAATTCCGGATACAATCTTCATATATTTGAAGTGTGTGTTTTGAGGGGAAGGAAGTGGGATATGTGGACGGATTATGAATCTCAACAGGATTATTTAAATTACTCTGAAGTTGTTGAAAATATCAGTGAGCTTATCCGTTTGCGTGAAATGCTTCCCATTTCAATAGGAGTCTACGGGGATTGGGGAAGTGGCAAGTCAACAATTCTAGAGCTTTTACGACAGGATCTTGTTGAGGATGACTTTCTCATAATAAATTACGATGCGTGGCTGTTTCAGGGTTTTGATGATGCTAAGGCGTCGATGATGGAAGCAATAACAGAGAGTGTTTCCTCGTCAATCCAAGATAATGAGACTCTTGTAGAAAAGGCTGGAGCTTTACTAAAGCGAGTCAATTATCTCCGGTTGTTTGGTATGGCTGCGAAAACCGGCATCAGCTTAGCAACAGGTTCTGCATTGTCATTGGCGGCATCTGGACTGGTTTCAGCATCGAAAGTTTTGGCTGGTGACGGAAAAATGGAAGATGGCGAGAATATCGTCAATGCGGCCGGTGCGGCAGGGCCTTTGTTGAGGCCTATGGAAGAAACCTCACCAACGGAAGAAATTTGTAAATTCAGGGTTGAGTTTTCAGAGCTTCTTGAGGAAATGGGAAAAACCGTAGTTGTGTTCGTCGATAATCTTGATCGCTGTTTGCCGGACACCGCCATCGGAATCCTTGAGGCGATACATCTCTTTCTGTTCCTTCCGAATACGGCGTTTGTAATCGCCGCTGACCGAGACATGGTTAAGCAAGCTGTTGCAAAATACTATACTGAGTTTTCGCCAGTTAGTGATCACATTTCCAATTATCTGGACAAAATTATGATAGAGCAACACCCTTTCTGTAATTTCAGATAAGCACATCAGTCAGTCTTCAATTTTAAGTAGGCCTTGTCGGCAGATTCCCATTCTTCGCTTACCTCCATTAAAATGGCACTGACCAGCCGCAGCAGGGCCGCCTCGTTAGGGAAGAGTCCCGACACCCGGGTGCGGCGGCGGATCTCTCGGTTTTGGCGTTCGACCATGTTGGTCGTACGCAACCGGCGGCGATGTTTTGCTGGGAAGGCAAAGATGGCAAATCCATCGGGCAGGTTCTCTTCCATCCATACAGCCAGTCTGGCGGCCTTGTTTCGGTACTTTTCAACGGTTTTGCTCAGCAGTCGTTCTGCTTCTTCTTTGTCTGGAGCGTTGAAGATCGTGCGGATATCCGCCGCAACGCCTTCCCGCATGTCGGCTTTCGGTATGTAGGCCTGCGCATTGCGCTGGAGATGAACCTGGCAACGCTGCACGGGAACGCCGGGAAGAGCGCTTTGGAGGGCACTCTGCAGACCCGCATGCTCATCGCTGGTGACCAGTTTCACACCGTGCATGCCTCTCTTTTTCAACGACAGCATAAACTCCCTCCAGTGGATCTCCGCCTCGCTCATAGACACGCTGACTCCCAGAACAGATCGCTTGCCGTCAGCCAGTACGCCGGTGGCGACCAGAACAGCACAGGAGACGACGGAACCGTTCATGCGCACCTTTTCATACCGGGCATCAAGGATGAGATACTCCACCCTGCCCAGCGGACGTGTACGCCATTTTTCAAGTTCCTCATCCAGCAGGGCTGTTGCCCGGCTCACATCACTGGAGCTGAAACTCAGACCGCACATGGACTCCAGCACCGAGGAGACTTTTCTGGTGGTCACGCCCTCGATATACATCTGCGCCATACTCAGCTTCAACGCCCGTTCCGACCGCTCGCCTTTTTCAAGGGCCGATGGATAAAACTCAATCCCTCCACGCACCTGTGGAATCTGTAACGCCAGGTTGCCGAGCCGGCTCCTGACGTTTTTTGGCTTATAACCGTTGGCATGACCGAGTTGACCTGAGCCCATAAATCTGGACAGTTTTAAATGAGAGTTTTCCGTGGTAAATAACCAGTAAGGAGAACTCAGAATGAAGAAGCGCTACACCGAAGAACAGATCATAGGCATCCTTAAGCAAGCTGAGACGGGCATCCCTGTGGCCGACCTGCTGCGCGAGCATAACATTGCCCAGGGCACCTTCTATCGATGGAAGGCCAAGTACGGTGGCATGGATGTAAACGAAGCCAAGCGGCTGAAGGCGTTGGAAGAGGAAAATCGAAGGCTCAAACGGCTAGTGGCCGATCAGGCCTTGGATATCCAGATCCTCAAGGACGTTAACTCAAAAAAGTGGTAACGCCCGCAGCGAAGCGCGAGATGGCTGGCTACATTCACGAAAGCTATGATGTCAGCCGCTCGCATACCTGCGGGCTGCTCCGCCTTGCGAGAAGCTCCATGTACTATCAGCCCATGCCGAAGGATGATACACCCTTGCGCCATGCACTGCGGGAAAAAGCCCGCGAGCGAAAGCGCTGGGGCTACCGCCGGTTGATTGTGCTGCTTCGCCGCGATGGCTGGCTTGATAATCATAAACGGATCGAACGTATCTACCGGGAAGAAGGCCTACAGGTTCTAAAGCGAAAGAAGCGTAAAACCGCCTACAAGCGCAAGGAGAAGCCCGCAGCACCGGTGCGGAGGAATGAACGGTGGAGCATGGACTTTGTACACGACGCCACCGCCCAAGGCCGGAAGATCCGCATGCTTAATATCGTGGATGACTTTACCCGAGAATGCTTGTGGATCGAAACCGACACTTCGCTTAATGGTGAAAGGGTCTCGCGGGTCTTGAGTTGCCTGATCGATCTTCGTGGAAAGCCCGGTCGGTTGGTCATGGATAACGGCCCTGAGTTCCGCGGCCATGTGCTGGACCAATGGGCCTACGAAAACGATGTGCCTCTTGATTTTATTGATCCAGGCAAACCCCAGCAAAATGGATACGTCGAAAGTTTTAACGGAAAGTTCAGGGATGAGTGTCTGAATGAACATTGGTTCGGCAATGTCGACGAAGCGCAACAGATCATCGAAGAATGGAGGGTTGACTACAACGAGCAACGTCCGCACAGTTCACTCAATTATCTTTCGCCAGCGGAGTTCGCGGCGCGTCTCCCCCTAGCAGTCTGTCGGACTTATCCTTTTTCAGTTAACAAATACTATGTTAGACTGATCCAGTCTTAACGGAATATGTCTATGGCTACTCGACTTAAAAATCTGGATCGCAATACCCCGATGCTTCTACCACCGGATCTTCGTGATTGGATTCT
>JARNMJ010000083.1 GCA_029432795.1 Pontiellaceae bacterium B12219 | reverse complement strand
GTGGTTTTGGCTGCCACAAACGGAAAGAGTCCCTCGTCCGTGGAGGTAAAGCTCGATGGAAAACCGTTGAAGTCACGCTTTAAGGTGAAGGATGGTAACGTGCGTATCCTCTTCAGGAGCCCGCGGGTTCTGCAGGCCGGACAGCGACTCGATATTCGTATTTCCGCGAACTGAGCAAACGGTTTTTGGGTGTACCCTTCGGTTTTCAAATAGAGAAAAATCGAAGGGGATTTTTCCAAGGTTTGGAAATTTTCATTCTTTTCGGTTCCACCTATATCGATCGGGATCTACAGGCAACGTTTTTGAATGAGAGATGATTGGCTTCATTGCGCAGTATAATTTGGGCGTTGAATAAAGTCATGGGTGATTAGGATTTTAGTAATGGTCGTTAAGTGAATTAAGAGCAGGAGAGTATATTATGAACGGATTTAAATATTTAGTGGCTGGTGTCTGCTTTTCGGTATGTTCCGCGTTTGCTGCAGATTCGAATGCAGTTGATTATAAGGCCTTTCTGGGGCAGCACGACATGGTCTGGGATCGGATTCCGAATCGATGGGAGGTTTCTCCTTACACAGGAAACGGAAATGTCGGTTTTATGTTTTATCAGGCAAAGGGCGAGGCAAAGAATGTAATTTCCATCTATGCCGGGCGCCATGATTATTATGACCACCGCGCACCGCATAACGGAAAGGAACTGCTCTGGATCTATCGCTGTCGTTTACCGTTGGGACGTTTCAACCTGACATCGGAAGGCGATATTACCGATGTTGATCTTCGGCTTGATCTGTGGAATGCCGAGCTGACTGGAACCATCACGACAAGGGAAGGAAGTTATGCCATTCGTGCATTTTCTCATGCGCTGGAGGATGTGATTTATTTTGAGACGGATGCAGAGAACGAATCCATTAAGATTAGCTGGCATCCGGAAGTGCCCTATTCCAGTGTGCGCAGCACGCTGGATCGAGGAGGAGGTCCAGAGGGCTGGAAAGATAAGCGCGAAGCTCCGTATGAACTTCCACCTGAAGCGGTCATGAGTGAACAGGATGGTATAAACTATTGTTTCCAGATGCTCTATGATGAGCGTGGTGAAACCACTACGGCCTGGGATATCCGGGGGCAGGAGGATGATAAACAGATTCTGCTGGCCAGTATCCATCACAGTTTCCCAGAGCATAACAGCAAAGAAAAGGTGTCCCAGAATTTGAAGAAGGCTGCCTCTATGATGGGTGATAACTCCTTTTTTGATACGCACCGCACCTGGTGGAACGAATATTATCCGCTTAGTTTTCTGACGATCAACGATGCGGAGAAGGAAGCCTTCTACTGGATTCAGATGTATAAGTTTGCTTCGGCAACCCGGGGCAACGGGCCCGTGATGGACCTGATGGGGCCGTGGTATTACCGAACCTTCTGGCCGATGGTTTGGGGCGATCTCAATGTGGAGCTGCAGTATTGGACGCACTTGACCGCCAACCGGCTGGATGTCGGTTCCTCCCTGTGTAACTGGTTTGATAAACATGAGGCGCAGTTGTTTAAAAATGTGCCGGAGACGTGGGAAGACAGTGCGGGTATTGCAGCTTTGTTCCCGCAGGATCTTGTGGCGAATCAGGGAGCACGCGTTCCCGACATGCTCTGTTGGATCATGCACGACTATTGGCTGCATTGTGCATTCGAGGGCAATCGCGAACGTATGCGGGACGGACTTTTTCCAAAGCTGCGCGGGGTGGGCAACAGCTACCTGAACTATCTTAAAGATAATATGGTTGAAGCCGATGATGGGAAAATTCATATCAAGAACAGCTGGTCGCCGGAATATCCGGGTGGTCGTGGTCAGGACATTAACTTTACAATCGGTTTGATGAACTGGTGCTTCAAAACACTGCTCGCTCTCAATGAAGAGTATCACCTGAATGATCCGTTGGCACCCGAATGGCAGAATATTGTGGATAATCTGGTCGGTTATCCGATGGATGAAAACGGTCTTCGGATCGGCAAAGATGTTCCGTTTGACAAGCCGCATCGTCACTATTCCCACCTGTTGCCATTCTATCCGCTGGCCGAAATAACTCCTGAAACCCCGGAAGATGCAAACATGCTCAAAACTTCTGTTGACCATTGGCTGTGGGTTAATGCAAACAAAAAAAAGACCGGATCAGCGAGCCCGTTCACCGGGTACACCGCAACCGGCGCGGCGTCGATGTATGCCTGGTTGGGAGATCCGGAGAACGCCTATTATTATCTGGACTGCCTGATCAACCATAGCCGCGTATCGCCGACCACCATGTATGCCGAAGGGAATCCGGTGATCGAGAGTCCGCTGTCTTTTGCCACCAGTCTGCATGACATGTTACTCCAAAGCTGGGGTGGGAAACTGCGGGTTTTCCGCGGGGCTCCTGCGCAATGGAAAGATGTTGCATTCAAGGATTTGCGGGGGCAGGGGGCTTTTCTCGTCAGTGCAAAGAAAAAGAACGGTGTAACGCAGTTTGTTGAGGTGATGAGCCTGAAAGGAAATCCCTGTTTTGTGCAACCGGGCATTCCTAAAGCAAAGATCTATATTAACGGGGAGCCAGCAATGAAAAAGCAGGTACGTGTTTTCGAGGACGGTATGTATCAAATTGCCATCGGCCAAGGAGATTCTGTGATCTTTACAGCGGTCCCGCTGGAAGAGGCGGATCTGACTATCGAACCGATTCCGGTCGGCGAAAAGGAACACAACCTCTTCGGCCTGAATGAAAAAACCGAACGTCTCCCCGGATACGAGCATTATTACAAATAGAAGGTTCCTTCATACGATGAAAATGCTACCTACAATTGCCTTTATTGGTCTCTGTTTACTCTCGGTCTCCTCTGTCCGTGCTCAAACGGGTGTCGATTGGGCGAAGTTTCTTGAACGTCACGACTTGGTCTGGACGGAGGTGCCGCAGGCGTGGCACGACGGGCCTTTTTTGGGGAACGGGATGCTGGGTTCGATGCTTTATCAGGAGGATGACCATACTCTGCGTATCAGCTTGGGGCGCGCTGATATGGAGGACCATCAGCCGGAAGGTACGACTTCGTTTATTAGACAATCCCGCCTGCCGAACGGTTATTTTACCTTGAAAACGGTCGGTAAGATTTCCGGTTTTGAGGGGCGGCTCGATCTCTACAATGCCGAAACACGGGTTCAGGTAAAAACCGAGAACGGTACGATTGATCTGCGTGGGCTGGTGCACAGTCAGGATATGGTAATCTTCTATGAACTGATTCCAACATCAGGTGAAAAAAACTTCCAGCTTGATTTTGTACCGCTCCAGGCCATTTCACCGGCCCGGCTTCAATCTGAGTTGGCGGTGAAGGAACAAGGGGATAAGGCTCCTGGAAGTCGAAAAAGCTGGGCCGCCGCACCGTATCAATATAATCCGAATCCCGAGCTGACTCAGATTGAAGGGTATTCCGTATCAAAACAGCCGCTGACCTGTGGTGGTGAAAACGGAACGGCGTGGGTGATTAAAAAGGGGAAGCAAGGTGCTAAACGCCTCTTTATATCGATTGAACACAGCTATCCGGAAACAACGGCAGCGTCCGATGCCGTAGTCCATCTGAGGGGTATTGAAAATGAGCCGCTCGACCAGTTTGTTTCCAGACATCGGAAATGGTGGCACGACTATTATCCTCAGAGCTTTATCAGTATTGATGACACGCGGATGGAGAGTTTTTATTGGATCCAGGTGTATAAGTTTGGGGCCGGTGCCCGTAAAGGAAGGGCCTTTATGGATACGATGGGGCCATGGGTGGTGGAAAATACGGCTTGGGCCAATGGCTGGTTTAATCTCAATACACAGCTGTCCTACTGGTTTCTTTCAACCGCTAATCGTATGGAGGTTGCTGAAAGCCTCTTTGCAAAGCTGGACGAAAAGCTCCCGCAACTCGTTGCTAATATGCCGGACGACTGTAAGGGGGAGTGCGCCGGTATGGGATCGATTGTTCCACAAACCTTTATCAGTCCGGTCGGTCGCGTAGGCAGTAGTTTTATGGGTGAATTGCTATGGACCTGTCACGACTACTGGCTGATGCTTGAACGTACAAAGGATGTCGGACGAACGAAAAATAAATTCTTTCCTCTGTTGAAAAAGACGGTTAATGCCTATCTGTATTTTATGGTTGAGGGAGACGACGGAAAAATCCATTTACCTAGAACCAAAAGTCCCGAATATGGCGGAGGAGAAGACTGTAGTTTTAACCTGGCATTATTTCGCTGGGGGCTGGTCACTCTGATTGATCTGGATGAGGGCTACGATATCAATGATCCATTGTTGCCGACGTGGAAGAATACGCTTGCCCGGCTGGCAGATTATCCGGTCAATGAGAACGGCTATATGGTCGCGAAAGATTTCCCGTTCGAAAAATCGCATCGCCACTATTCACACCTGATGATGATTTATCCCTTGATTGAGGTGAACTGGGATCAGCCGGAAAATCGTGAGTTGATCAAAAAGTCAGTGGACCACTGGATCAATTATCCAGGCTCTGGAAACGCGGGCTATTCGTTCAGTGGAGCGGCGGCGATGTATGCACTGATGGGCAATGGAGAAGGGGCCGCGCGCTATCTCCATATCTTCTTAAACATGCAAGAGCTGCTCCCGAACGGTCCGGGAAAAATCTGGTGCACCACCATGTATACCGAAACCAGCCGGATTCAGCCGGTCACGGAAACGCCACTTTCGCTGTGCGATTCTATGCAAATGATGTTGCTGCAGAGCTGGGGCGACAAAATACGGGTTTTTCCGGCAGTTCCCGATCATTGGAAAAATATCACGTTTGCTGGGCTTCTGGCAAAAGGAGGATTTGAGGTCAGTGCCAAGCGTGTCGATGGAAAGACCTGTTTTATCCGAATCAAAAGCAATGCCGGCGAACCCTGCTTGCTACAGACCGATATCGAGCTCGGGCGAATTGAAGGGTTGCCGAAGTCGAAAGTAAAACAGCTCAAAGACGGGCTGTATTCGATCGAACTTAAGAACGGCCAAACGGCGACGCTCTTCGTCAAAGGCATTGAGGACGCAACGATTGCTCCGGTTGTCGCCACGCCGGAAAACTGTAACGTCTTTGGCCTGAATGAGCGTTATAACAAAAGATAGTATATTTTGATCCGGGGGCTGGATTCGTTTTCTCCCGCTAAACACTCCATGAGTAGAGGATAAACGAAATGATTAAACAGAGGATACGTTGGGCGGCCTTACTGATTGCTATGGTTATTACTCTTACACATATGGCTAGTGCCCAGGCCAATAGTGAGAAGATATTCAGTATCATACAGTATGGCGCCGTTAGTGATGGAGTGACCCTGAATACTGAAGCGATTCAAGCGACGATTGACACCTGTCATGCCGCCGGAGGCGGTACCGTTTTAGTGCCAGCCGGCGAGTTTGTTACCGGTACGCTTCATTTGAAGAGTCACATCACTCTTTCTTTAGACCATGGCGCGAGCCTGTTAGGAAGTTTGAATCTGGACGACTATCCTGTAGAAAACCTTCGTCCGGCACGTGAGGGACAGGACCAATGTTTGCTCTATGCTGAAAACGCAACGGATATTCGGCTGGAAGGGTTAGGAGTGATTGATGGAAGGGGAACACCTGAAAACTTTCCTAAGCGTCGCCCCGGACAGCGAGGGGATACTCGTCCGCGACTGCTTCGTTTTGAAGGATGTGAGAATCTGACGTTTAGTGGTCTAACGTATAAACGCCCGGGTTTCTGGGGTTTGCATCTAGTTGACTGTAAAAATATTCAGATGTCCGCATTGACGATTCGGTTTCTGGATAATGGTGTGAATAACGATGGAATTGATTTGGATGGTTGCGAAAATGTGTTGATTGAAAACTGTGATATTCAATCCGGTGATGATGCGATTTGTCTGAAGAGTTCGCGTAATGCCTGCCGTAATATACGGATTCGGAACTGCCGGGTCTGTAGCCATACAGCGCCCTTTAAATTTGGCTCATCCGGCTATGGCGGCTTCATCGATATTAAACTGACCAACTGCTATTTTTATGACAGTCCCATGGGGGCAATGAAACTTGCTGTTGTGGATGGCGGCCGTATGGAGAATATCGAAATCTCGCGGGTTGTGATGGATAATGTCGGTTGTCCCATTTTTATCCGTCTGGGCAATCGGGCCAGCACATTTGGCAATGAGGTTAAGAAACCGGTGGGCATCGCAAAGAATATCCGGATCAGCGATGTGACGGCAACCGTGACGCTTCAGGATCGAGATCAATCCGGTGGTTATTCAGAGCGGGAAAAAGGAAAGGCTGGTCCCATCATGATATCAGGCATTCCGGGGCACTATGTGGAAGACGTCGTGTTGGAAAATATAAACATCTCGTTCCCGGGTTATGCGTCTGAAGATGAAGCGAATAATGAGGTGGTGGAAGATGAAACCCGTTATCCGGAACAGTTTTTCTTTGGTGTGCTGCCGGCATGGGGTGCCTATATACGTCACGCAAAGAATGTCGAATTTAAGAATGTAAACTTAACCCTTCGTGGGGAAGACGCGCGGCGGGAAATCGTTCTGGATGATGCGGAAGATTTTGTGAATCACTGATGAAAAGTTTTGGACAGGACCGAATGCGAATAAGTGGAAAATATATAGTGTTGGGTTTGTCAGCGTTCATTGCAGTGACCCTTCCGGCAAAGGGTAAAGCAGATGATGCCGCATTGATGAAGCATCTGTCTCCACGCGACTATACCTTCAGTTATTGGCTTCAGGGCCGGCGCGGGGAAACCCGGCCGGAAATCGGGGATATCCTGGTTTTTGAAACCGGATACTATGGGCTAACGCTGGATATGGCCCGGTTGGACCAGGCTCAATTCGGTCTGTTGTCGGATCCGATGGGCTATGCTGAAGCGGTTGATGCAGAAACGTCACGGATTGCTGCTCTGAACAATGCTGCTCTCTGTTTTGATATTGAAGTCGACGGACAGGTATATCGGGCTAAGCAGTTAGTGATGCCGGAGAACAAAAAGGATTTTGAAGAAGCCCGCAGTCGCCTGTCGGATGTCTGGCTCTGGGAGTCTGGGCGGATTGTACAGCATATTGAGCTGAATCAGGTGCGGTTCGAGACCAGACAAGGTGACGTCCTGCCCGCAACGGCTCGGCTAACGATTACCGCCTTCCCTGATGTGTTGACTTGGGCTGTTCAGATGAATTCTTCTGATGACGTTCCATCCTGGGAGGGAGTTAAGGTTGAGCTGGCTTTTGAAACCCCTTCTAAAATATGGCGGACAACGCATGTAATCGAGGATGAAGAGGAGCTGAAAAAAGAGCACTTGATGGGACTGGCCTGCGCGGTGGGACCGGATCGGGACATTCATCAGGATATCACGGTCAGCGCAACACATGCGGAAAGCGGGAAACCCTATCCGACGCAGTATAATCCTATGACGGGTTGTTTCGTGACCGTCGCCAGAAAAGTGGACAGGAATTGGGATGCAGGCTGGGCTGAAATTCGAAACTATGATGAGTTCGATATCGTGATCGAAAATCGAAACCGGAAGACCGCCACGGTGCGGTATCTGTTGGATGGCGGCGCGGCAAATATGACGGGTGGAGTCCCTATATTGTGTAAGCCTGACGGCACCCCGACCGGTATTCCCGTGCAGATCAGCAAGGACTGGCATAAGCCTCCCAGACGCGGCAGTTTTTTTCGGCCCTATGCCCTGATTCCCGTGCCTCCCGGTAAGCATCAGTATAAACTTCGCAATGCGTACGGCTATTACGGCACGGTGCCCGCTGCCAGCCATGCCCAGCTTTCGCTGGTTGGAAACGGTGGGAATGGCCGGTGGGATCAGTTGGCCATCGGTTGTTGGGGGGAAACCATGTGTTTTGATGGGGATATGACGTTGACCCGCGGGGCGATTACCGACGTACGTACGTTGTTCGTGCGGAACGGTAAAGAGGGAACTAAATGGAAGTTTACCAGCGGTGGCTGGGGTGGAGATTGGCTCAGCATTAAGGATAACAGGGGGCAAAAACAATTGTTCAGTCAGATGAAAACTGCCTACCTGACGCAGGGACCCTGCCTGACTGATGTGCGGTATCGGGGCTTTTTCGGTCATGAACATCAGGCGCGTGTTGCAGCGGATGTGAAAACTCTGCGCACGGACGATTATATGCGTACGTTCCAGGATATTGAATATGAGTTTCGTGCGGATATTTCTAATCAGGATAGCTATCTGTTCAAGATGGGGGCTAAAGCATGGCATACGCAATCGATCGTTTACGGCAATGCAGACGGTGAGCTTGGGACGATTCAGTTTTCCGGCGGACATAAGAAAGGCGATCGCGTGCTGGACCGGCTGGAGTTGAAAGGAGCGGCTCCCTGGTGGGTGGCTTTCCCTGAGTCCGGCGAAAAGAGAGGGGACGGAAGGAACTGGGGGCAGGGCAGCCGTGCTCTGATCATTCGCAGCTATTCGGCTACGTTCGGTGGGATAACATACGATGCCCCTTCAATTACGCTGCCCGTGAAAGGCTTTGACGATGACGAATGGGCCGATGTCGATCTTTGGTTAACGCCTCCCGAAGGAATTAATGATTTTAAGCAGGGTGACCGGGTGCGAATGCGAACACAGTGGATCACGCTGCCTCGCCATGTCGACGACTATTATGGGCCCAATGAAGCCTTTAGAAAGCACCTGAAAAAACATTCCAAATCCTGGAAGACCGTATACCGCGAAGCTAAAGGTAATGATCTCAAGGTTCAGGTGGTTGGAGGGATACTGAAGAACAGTTATCCGATTATTATCGAAGCGATCCGCCCTGATAATATTCAGGTGAAGATTAATGGCGGAATCGGTTTTGTTCCAATTCGCTTTGAAAACCTTTCATCCCCAAATTATGCACTGTATCGCGTGGAAGGTGGAAAACGAACGGTATTGGATCAGTCTGTGCATGGAAATGATTTTTGGCAGACCGACTATGTTTCTGTATCCGGCACATATTCGCTGGTGTTTAGTTTGCCGCTGGATGATCAAGGGGTTTCCGGGTGGGAGCTCAAGATCGAATAAAAAAACGGGCAGTAGAAAGATAAAACTAATCGAGAGAACTATTATGGGAACATACACAAAAAAACGCTTTTTTGCAAAGCATGCCAAGTCGAGTGCGGCTTTAGTCAGTGTGGGCATTCACGCTTTACTCATTGTGATCGCGCTCTCTTTTGTGGCTGTAACGGTCATTAACAAGGAGGAGCAAAAATTCGAGGCCAAGCCGGTGAGTAGACCGAAGATGCAGTTGAAAAAACTTCAGGTGCCGGTCAATATTAAGAAAAAGAAAGTTCAGAAACCGAAGCTCCGTAAACGCATAGTGGTAATGCCTAAACTGAATCAGCAGATGCCTGATATTAAAATGCCTGAGATTACCGGAGTGAAAGGTGGGCTGGGCAATGCAGGGGGAGACGGCCTTGGAGGAGCGGGCGACCTGGGTTTTACCATGCCAGAAATGGAACTGTTCGGGGTGAAGAGCCGGGGCGAGAAGGTTTTTATTATTCTTGATTCCTCAAACTATATGATGGTGGACCAGATGGGGGGCATTCGGGCCTATGAAATCATAAAATCGGAGTTGATCAGGATTCTAGGAGAATTGAACTCTACGGTAATCTTTAATGTGGCTGTATATAGCCACGGCGGGTTCACTGCATTTCCTGAAATGGTTCCGGCAACACCCGCGAATGTTGCTAAAGTGGATGCATGGCTAAAACCATTAAATGCGGTGAAGCAGGATGCCGGATCAACCAAATACGGGACCGGAACGTTGGCGCCAGGGGGTACCAGGATTGAAGGTGATTTCAAGGTTGATCCATTGAAAACCTCTCCAGGTGAGTGGGCCCAGCCGACGATGCTGGCGATGAAAGAACAGGCCGATGCGATTTTTGTGCTCTCCTGTCGTTGGGGTCATCTTCTGTATGAAACCGGCGAAGTGAAAAATGCAAACTGGGACGAAGATGACAAGAGAGAGTATGAGGACAATATTAAAAAGGCCCGGCAGAAACTGGTCGAAGAAAATAAACGCCGAGCGGCCAAGGGGGAGCCGCCGCGCGTACTCGTCAGCACCCGTTCTCTGGTAAGAGCCTATTTTCCAAATGCCAAGCTGCCGCCGGATACCAAAGTGCGTGTAAGTTATACACCGGACGAAATGGTGGAAGCCTTTGGCAATATGCGGAAACAGGGCAAGGATGAGAAGGGGCTGAATCAACGATTGGGCGATAAGAAAAAAGACCAGTTTTCGCTGAATATCATTCATTTTGTCAGCGACGATTACGATAGCGGGAAAGATCAGAAATTTACCCACGTGGCAAAAAGAACACGAGGTGAATACAAACAAGTCAAAGGACTGTCCGCAATCCAGAGTTATGTCTCCTCCTCGGGAGATGAATAGATGCGTAATTAGTCGATCCTGAAAAACCCCGTTATCAGGTGAGAGTGATGGGTGCGGTTTGATGTGGCGTCCCGAGGACAGGTAAAAACAGGTGTGATACGAGCGGGATTAAGTCGAAAATTTGGCAAGTGGAGCGGGAAAAAGTATTAAGCGAAGTGATGGAAAACTTAAAACCAACTGAATCTGCACAACCAAGGCACACGGGAGCGACTGTTCAAAGTGAACAGGGAGGTGCGTTTTGATGCTGGTAACGGCAGGACTACGCAGCGGCGCGGTAGTAGTGCGAGATGATGCCGCCGAGTTTTGTTTCCCGATGGATCTCGCCCTTGTCCGTCGGTCGGAAATCAACATTAAGAATGTTGTTGCCGATCTCTTTGCCTTGGTGCGGTCTCGTGTAATTATAATGCGAAAGCCATTCTCGATTGATATGGTCAAGGTGGTCATTGCTCAGGCAGACGAAATGATCAAGGCACTGTGCCTTTATGGTGGAAATATAACTTTCAGCGTATCCGTTCGCTTGAGGGGTGCGTGGCGGAGTTTTTACGATTTCCGTACCCGAACATTCCCAGAAGGCATCGAAACTCGCAGCGAACTTTCCATCCCGATCCCGGATCAAATGTTTCGCCTCCACCCCGATCTCATCCATCCATATGGATGCGTTTCGCGCTTGTTGAAGCACCCATTTCTCATCGGGATTAAATGTCGCCGGAGTCATGAACACCTTGCGGCTACCGAGGTGGATGAATATCAAAACATAGGCATCGATCTTTCCCTTCCAGGTCAGTACGGGCTTGGTGAAAAAATCAATCGCGACCAAAGTTTCAATGTGAGAATCGATGAACCTCGACCAAGTGCTGTCCGGGTTCTTGTACGCCTTATCCGGCACCGGATTGATGCTGTTTTCGCGGATTGTTGTTCGCCCAATTTTGATACCCAGCTTTTTCAATTCCCCATGGATTCTCTTGTAGCCCCAGCCAAGGTTTTCTTTGGCCAGTCGGATAATCAACTGGATGATTTCCTCGTCCGTTTCCGGTCGGCACCCCTGCGCTTCGGCTTCTTTCCCGCCTTCTTCCTGAGCCAAACCTTGTAGGTCTTCGGCTTAACAACAAGCATGATATCCGAAATATCGTGGTCGATCAACGCCCCCAACCGCATCAGTTCCGCACGCTCCCATTCCTCGGTAATAATTCGTGGTTCATCAATCCGATCACGAAGCATTTGGATCTGGTATTTCAATATCTGAAGACGCGCATCATAGCGCGGCATGAAAACCCGCGAAATGAGAATGAAAACCACCTGCAAAAACCAAGATTCCCTGTCGTTCTTTCCCAAAACCAATCCCTCTTAAAATCGTTTCGGCACATGAGCTTGCGGATGGCCATACCTTTCCGCACCCCTGTGAAAACACCAAAGAGGGAAAGCATACCGAAATCGAATGAGTCGAGCGACCCCAATGCAGGAAGTCGTTGGCAGGAATGGGCCGAATTTATGACAACTCAACTGGGGTTTTCGGAAGGGGTAGGTTTGCCGCGAATTTCTGGAGTAGCTGGTCGGATTACTAGCAGTCTGTCGGACTTATCCTTTTTCAGTTAACAAATACCATGTAGACTGATTCAGTCTTAACGGAATATGTCTATGGCTACTCGACTTAA
>JARNMJ010000082.1 GCA_029432795.1 Pontiellaceae bacterium B12219 | reverse complement strand
TTAAGTCGAGTAGCCATAGACATATTCCGTTAAGACTGAATCAGTCTACATGGTATTTGTTAACTGAAAAAGGATAAGTCCGACAGACTGCTAGAAAAGACCCATGTATCGGGGCAGGGGGTGGCGGATGTTATCGCTGAACTCGCCGATGCGGAATTTCATGCCAAAGGATTTTACGGGGAGCCGGATGAAGCCGATTCATTCCCGACCTTCTTTGATCTGAAAAACCGGCTTGAGCGTCAACGATACAGCGGACGGCGGGCATTGTGGCGCGACAGCTGTCTGCGGATATTGAGGACATTCACCTTCGGTCCCGCCGCCGATGCATTTAATGCCCGCGATCCCATCAAGCTCGAAGACCTGCTGGATAAACCGGTCATACTCGAACTTGATCTGGAGATGCCGAAAACGGTGCGGACATTCTTTACCGAAACGATTCTGCGCTGGATTCATCTCTACCGGTTGAGCCAGGGAGAGACCGATAAACTCCGGCATGTGCTGGTTTTGGAAGAAGCCCATAATATTTTCCCCGCCAAACTGACGGATAATCTGCCGAACGGCGGGCTGGAAAATGTGTATCGGGAAATCCGTTCCTTCGGACAGTCCCTCATCGCCATTACCCAGCACCCGTCACTGCTGCCCATCTATCTGCTGGGAAATACCCATACACTGATCTTTATGGCACTCACCCATGAGGCCGACATTATCTCTGCGCGTCAGGCGTTGTTTCTGGATCGGAGCCAGGATGTTTTTCTGGATCGTTTGAAGGTGGGAGAGGGGATTGTGAAAATCAAAGGTCGTCTGACACCGACCCATGTACAGTTTCCGGAAACACCGGTTAAAGCGGGGGCTGTAAAAGACGGGGATCTCAAATGATGCACCAGCGCCGCTGGCCCGGTACCAACATGATTGAATATTTTGATATCCGCCAACAGCGGATGCTCGATCTCGTTCTGGAAAAAGTCCGGCACTACTATGCTGACCTGTACGGTACGCGCGACTGCTATCGTTATCCATTAACGATTTCGCGTTTAATGAAACTGTGTAACCGCAGTGGCCTGCGTACCCTGATGGCGGTTCGTATTCTCAGCCACTCAATCGATGTTGAGACCGAGAAAGAACCGCCGTTAGTTTATGAACGGGACGCATCACAACATAATGCAATGCGCCGGCCATACAGGATTTATCTGAGATCCAATCCTGCTCATAGGAGGTAAAATGAAAAATGAATTTAGAAGAAAAAATCGAAGCTCTGCATGAAGTTGCGGAGATAATTGAAGGCGAAATCAGGGATGACTACTCCGGGCGGGGAATGTACGGGCAGAAATGCTATGGAATTGATTGCTACAACCCCATCGAGTGCGTCGAACAGGCGGCGATCCACGGCATTACCGGCGCGAATTATGACCAGATGGGGCGTCAGTACATTGTGTACTGGCCGAGTATTCGGGGTTATGAATAAAAGAAGCCCTGAACCAGGGCGTTTTGTGGCTGATTGTTGAGGTCATACTGCTGAAGCATACGGCATAAATATGAGTTTCCTAACCAGATAGGGTTTAAGGGTGCCCTGTAACCGCTGGTGAAGTAGATGTTCTATCCAAGATGGATACGCAACAGGATGAAGCGCCTACTAATTTCCGCCATTCAACTCACGGAAGAAAAAATAGTCCGATAAATACGATCCTGGCTCCGGGAGGTTCTGCAGCTCATACTCTTTAATCATCCGGCAGGGATAATAGCCCATGCGGTCATGTTCAGTGCCGTATCTGTTTTCCGGATCCGGTTTGCTCTGCAGACCTTTCCAGATTTCAAATTTCTCGGTATCGAGGTTGGCCACATATGCCCATTCGCAGTGGAGACTGTTTTGAATAAAATCTGATGCATCCGGAGCAAACATGAGTTTGCCGTCAAGATACGGCTGGAGTGTTCCCTGTAAGGGTTGGTAAAGATCATAGATATTCTGAAGTCCAACTCTGTATTCCAAGTTTGGATATGCTCGCCGCACTTCGGCCTCAGCCATACTGGTATACTCATTAAGCTGCCGCTGTTCGGGAACCGGAACCAGACTGTCAATGCGGTCCAGCACCACGTTCCAGTTGTCCACGCCCCTGAGTTCGCGCAGGATTTTCAATCCCAGCGTGTCCGGGTGTGAATCTGCATGGTTGTAGGTAAGTTTATCTTTGTTTCTGTATCTGAATCCGATTAGTCCTCGTGTTGACATTGTTTATCACCACTTTTGAGGAAGGACATTCGGCTTATATAGATCGCCACGGTTCAGTGGGGAGGTCGGCCGGACGCATCTTTTGATTGAGCCGCATCCAGAATGGATTTGCCGATTAACGGATGGACGCAGTTTCTTAAAACCTGTCGTTTGTTCGGCACTTTGTATTTGGAAAGATCAAAGCCATACTGCTGTTGCAAGTCGGCAATGGAAGCCTTGTGCATATTGAATGACGGAACCTCGATTCGTGGGATTTCAAAATTGCTCCAGAAGAGATGTCTATGGGCAGGCTGTGCAATAATCAGTGGTCTGTAGTATGGACGCACATTTTCCACAACCCAGTTGCATTCGGCATTGTGCATGAGAAATAGGATCTCTTCATAGAGCGTCATGTCCGGATACTTCGGTTCAAGACCTCGGCATCTCACGCCGATATTCTGGCGGATGCTGGAGTGGGTCTGACAAGGCGGACTGCTCCAAATAAAGTCGAACTCTTTGAAATGTGTTCTCAGGTATTCGTGTGCATCGCCAACGATTACGGTGTCGTTTGGATAAAGCTCTTTGTAAATCGCTGCAATGTCTGGGTCGCTTTCAACAGCAATAACTTCATGTTCGTTGCCCCAATGTTTCCGGTTGCCACCGATGCCCGCGTACAGATTCAGGATTTTCACGTTACCACTAGGAGAGAGTGGCAGTTTATTTGCTTCGTGGCGTTTCTATGGGGAGAACAAGTTTGAAGGCTGTTCACACCACTGAACTTTGGGCATGTTTTTTAGCTAGTATTTTTTACTAATCCTTGCGGGGGAATTTTCTACAAACGTCATTTTAACCAGAATGGTGTTGCACCCAGCTCATGAGTCGGTGATTCTTTTCTAAGCTAGAGGGTAATTATAATCTCCAGGGGGAATCATGAAAACGCATATTTCTTTGATTGCGGTGTCGTTGGTTTGCTTTGTGCAGAATACTGCACTCGCAACTGAGATCAGTAATACAAGTGAATCTATTACTTCGATTGAGCAGGCCGATGCCATCGTTCGCGAAACCCAAAAACAATTTTGGCAACTCGTCCCTCCGGGGATGCCGCTGTACGTTCATTCAGAGCGAAAAGCCCGGCCCTTGGTTTGGACAGATGGGTGGCCCGAGGCTTTTAAGAAGAACACCTATCCCGAAATGGTGAAGGTCAACGGGTTTGACTATCCAATTTACCGGCTCTGGGCGGTAGCGGATGAAAGTGGCAACCTGACCTATTTCAACATACATAATGAAGCGGTTTGGACAAGCCCGGCTCCGGCGGGGTACTCGCAGTACGGATATTTAATGAGCCGGCTTGGTATTGAGTCTGAAGATGAATTGACTGAAAAGCAAAAGCAGTTGTCGGCCTCAAACGTGGGCATGGAAATCCAGCTGACCATTGACTCCGTGTATGAATTCTATGAACAGGATGTGGCGGCTGAATCTCAAACCACAACCTTGTCAGCGGAGCCGATGATGGCCATGTCAGCACCCCCACCTCCGGACGGAACCTCAACAAACGGAGGATCAGGCGGAACCAACTACTACCAGACTGCTTCGCTTGATTATGGCGATGAGCTTTACCTCGGCCAGAACCTTACGCTGGACAGCGACGGCTGGCTCGATATCCACAACGCGGAAGTAGGACAGGAATACGAAATCTATTACACATACGATCTTCAATATGTGCGCTTCGACACCAATACCTCCAGCTATTCAACCGCATGGCCTGCAAAAACCGGCCTGATCGGTGAAAGTGATAATGTCGCTTACTGGAGCGCGCCTTTAGTGGGAGAAAACGCCCTGAACAGGGATGCGCTTTTCTTTCGCGCCTATGAATTTTCCGACTCAGACGGTGATGGCCTCAGCGATATTTACGAGTTGATGATCACCAAGACAAGTCACACCAATGCGATGAGTGTCATTGCCGGGGTGTTTGACCGTGATCTTGACCAGGATGGTGATGGATTGAGTCACTATGAGGAGTATCTGGGGCTGGGTCAGGATATTTACACCCATCCCAGAATTGCTGACACGGATAACGACAACAGGAATGATGATGTTGATCCTTGGCCGATGGACGGTGCCGGAGCCGTGGATACCGACGGTGACCGTATGCCTGATGACCTTTACCTTAACCGTACATCCACCAGCAATCCGCAGCTTGTAGCTGACCCAGATGATGACAACGACCGTTTTTCCGACGCGGAAGAATCGATTATGGGGTCGAACTCCAAAGATGCGGCGAGTCCTGGAAGCGCAGCTTATACGGATTCAGACAGCGACGGCCTCTTTGATTGGGAAGACCCCTACCCCAATGATCCTGACGGGGATAACGACGATATCGGTGATGGCTATGAAAAACTCGTTTTAGGTACATCGCCCACCGTAACGGACAACCATTCGGCAGGTGATATCGCTGCTTATAATGCGGTCAAGGATGATGCGGACTCAGACGGAAGGCCGCAGTGGGTGGAAAGTTCGGATTCCACGAATCCGGATGACGGTTTGGATTTTGCAGTAAACATTTTCTAAGGGGACAGGGATGAGAAAATACACTTCAATATTTTTTGTTGGGTTATTAGGGATGCTGATTTCCGATGCAGATGGAATCAAGCATCGGCGGCATGAAACCAAAGCGCATGCAGTTCATAGAGAAAGTACGGAAAACGAGGAAGATTACGATCCGAGTCATGGTGAGTATACCTGGATGTTTCTGGCTCCCATGGAGGGACGCAAGGTCTCGCTGAACGGGATGCCCATGGCGGGAAATCCGCCTGAAACAAATGCGGACTCCGACTATTACAAGGAGGAAACCTCGCTGGATCCATGTTCTATGGACGTACAGCACAGTGTAACCGATATCCATATTCCGGTAGGTTCCGGCCACATGGCTCTGGAGGTGCGGCGAACACTCTCGCAGGAAATCTGGGGGCAGGACGGACTTGACCCGGATGATCGGCCCGACAAGCCCTTCGGTAAAGGCTGGGGATCAAACATAGCTCCATCCATCTACTGGTCGCGAGGATGGTTCGGCGACGGCCATCTTTATGTGACCGACCATACGGGCCAGCAGTACAACTTCTACATGGCCAATGCCAGCAGTCAGCCGTATCCGGTGGCGCATTCGGGGCAATCGGCCATGGATATGCTGCGGACACGGCTTGTCCGCAACGGTGACGGCACATACACGCTTACCCTTCCGAACGGCACGGTACTGAACTATTCAAGCTTCCATCCGGCCTATCAGGAGCAGACCCAGCGCGAAATTTCAAGCGGGGCAACCATCTACCGTTTTCATGAATTTGCACGCCTGTGGAATGTGACGGATCGTCATGGCTATCAACTGGTTTATTCCGGAGGCAGCTTTATTCCTGCAACTATTACAGCTTATCCCTCCGGGCTTTCATTGACCATAACGCAGAGTAACGGACGTGTTACTGCCATTACTGATCCGAACGGCAATACCGTCCAGTATCATTATGATGACAGTTTTGAGAGCATGGATGATGATGACAACGGTGCGACTATTCGATCCGATGACGAGAACTGGGATGCTTCCGGAAGTAATGAATACGGATACTGGCCTTCAGGAAAAACCGTGCTTTCTGAAGTGGAGCGTGAAAACGGCGCGACCACAGAATACCGCTACTGGTTCCTGACGGAGGAGGACTATCGCTTTTTCCATTCGTCCGATCCCGGAGCATGGTACCCCAACGGCATGTTCTATATTAACGGAAACAGCTGGAAGGATGCTGAAGACCAGCATCATCTCTGCATCCGGTCTATTACGGATGCCAATGACAATACCTATTCCTTCCGCTTCAATAACAGGAATCAACGGCATGCTTCGAGTTTCTACCATTCAGACTGGTCGGGGAATGGCGAATATGGCCGGGTGCCGGTCGTCCGCCTGGGTGTACCGCGCCTTCTGACTTCAGTTGAACTGCCGGACGGAGAAGATGTTTCGCTTAGTAGGACACAGGATTTTACAACGAGGTATAACAGTAATGCCCCGATTCCTACCGGTTATGTGGGCATCCAGTCCTACCTGCAGATCTGCGTCCCGAAAACAGTGAAGACCCGTATTTACGATGCCCGCAATACCGTATGGACTTATGAATATGAAGTCGAACCCTACGGAACCTATTCCAACCTGAGGCAGTACCTCGACTACTGGCCTTCACCCGGTAACCGGGGCACCCTGGTCTTTTCTCCCGACCGCCTGAGGGTCAGCAATAATCACGGTTATGAGGAGGCCTTCGAGTTTGCTTCACAAGGTAAGGTCAACAGTGAGATCCCCGGACATACCGATGCCGATCCGCACGTGGTCTGTGTCACAGAATCCTCTGACCAGTGGGATAACACCACCCGATATGAATATTCCGCCATGCCGGGCATTAACGGGTTCGTCAGCACCACCAGTCACTCCAAGCCTACCAGGCGCTACAACGCCGATAACGATTATGCCGACTACTGGTACTATAATACGGCGAGCAGAGCATATCAGCCCGACTGGGAGGATGATGAACTCAATCGGAGAACGGACTACTCCTACCTGACTACAGCCGGAAAGGAAGGACTCCGCAGTAGTATTACCGTGGCAGGAGCCAAAACTACACAGTTCAGCTACGAGAACACAACATGGCCTGCGTTCGTTACCCGTAGGGATGAGATACAGAAGAGCGGTGATCCGTCATTTGTAGCCAGAACGATTACCAATAAGCCCCATGCACAGGGTCTTATTGAGATGGAAGTGATTGATCCATCCGGTCTGGCCATCACGACCACATATGGCTACGATTCTAACAACAACCAGACGGTGGTGATTGATCCTAACGGCCATACCAACTGGTTTGCCTATGACGCCCTGAACCGTCTCGTTGCCGTAACCAATGCGGATTTAACGGTTCGTTCATTCGGATATGATTTGAGGGGTAATAAAACCTCGGAAACCAACGAAAATGGTCATGTCACCTTCTGGCAGTATGATGAATTCAACCGCGTTACCAATGAGGTTGTGGACCTTAATGAAAACGGCATGATCGACTCCGCCGATATTTCCACAAAAACCACGTACAATGTAATGGGTAAGGCCTCCTCCGTCACTGACCCGAACGGCACAGTAACCACCAAACTGTACGACCATCTCCAGCGCCTGACCAACTCGATTGTAGATCCGGGCGGACTGAACTATTCAACGACATACGAGTACGGAAATAATTCAGGATCACTCCTTTTCGAACCCTATTCTTATAAGCCCACCCGTATTGTTGATGCGCGGGGCTATGAAACCCGTATTACCTACGACAAACTTTACCGGGAAGTGGAACGATTGGAGCAGATTAACCCGTCCGACCTTGGCGATTATTCAAAATATGCCAAGACCACTTATGAGTATGATGATGTGGGTAATCTCCGCTATGAAAGGCGCTGGAAAAACGGAACAACGATCCAGGTCACCGAAACACTGTATGATGCCCTGAACCAGCCGTACTATGTTGAATTCCCGGACGGCACATCGCACGACTTCAAATATACGTCAAGCGGACTCCTCTATTGGCATCAGGATGAATACAACCGTCGAACAACGACCGATTACGATAAGGCGCAGCGTCCGTGGAGAGTGACACAGCCTGCGGTTGCGGCGGGAACCCCTGTCACGGAAACCGGCTATGATGATGCGGGCAACGTCACCAGCATTGAAGATCCCGAAGGCAATATAACCAGCTTCCTCTATGATGACAGGAACCGTAAGACCCATGTTATCCTGCCGCTGGTCTGGGACGAGGTATCTCAAAGCTCGCTGAATCCGACCAATATTACGTCTTATGACGGCGTCGGCAACGTCACCGGCGTTACAGACGCGAAAGGAAATATTACCACGAATTACTATGATGCCGCCAACCGGCTGACCAATTCCATCCTGCCTGCTGTTCCGGTATACGGCGGAGGCGGTGTGAAGGTTCATCCGGAGACCAAAACGACCTACGATAAAAACGGCAATCCGCGTTATGTGGAGGATGCAAACGGGATCACCGTTGAAATGCGCTACGATGCCCTGAACCGGCTGGAGAAATCCATCGACGGGGAGCTGCATGAAATTGCATACGGGTACGACGCATCGGGGAACCGCGAATGGATCAAAGATCAGAACGGTAATGTAACCACATTTGAATATGACGGTATCAGCCGTAATACCGGAATCATCTACGCGGACTACAGCGAAGAATCATTCGGATATGACTGGTTGGGCAACCGGACCGGTCGGACGGATGCAAACGGTCAGGAGGTCGACTACATCTATGATGCAAGAAACCGGCTTGATCTTGTCAACTACCTGTCGAATTCCATTCCGTACCGCACACGTGATTACAGCTACGATCAGGCAGGCAATCTGACGAATGTGATAGAATCTGCAAATACCCTCGCCAACGTTTCCTATAGCTACGATGCGTTGAACCGTATTGAAACCGAAACGTCCAGCGGAGTGAAGCACACCTACGGCTATGATCTTAACGGCAACCGAACCGATGCCGACTACGGCGTAACCGGTCGCCATGTTGATTGGGACTATGATGCGCTCAACCGTATTGAAACCATCACCGACACGCAGGGGTATACCGGCACAATTAATGTTTCGGGAGGCGGAAATGCATTGCAGACTGCCATTAACGGTGCAGGCGGCGGCGAACTGATTCTTGTGGCCGATGGAACCTACACTCCCATCGTCATCAATAAGCCGGTAACAGTGCAGAGTGCAAACGGGGCGGCCAACGCAACGATTCAGGCTTCTTCCGGTCGATGTGCAGAACTCTCCAGCAATGCCCGGCTGGTTGGATTCACCCTCATCGGTGGCAATCTGACAGACGATAAAGGCGCAGGTGCCCTTGTGGGCAAAGGGAGTTTAATTGCCGACTGCCTCGTGAGCAATAATGTTGCAAACGGCGTCAATGCTTATGGCGGCGGGTTGTTTATTGAAACAGGTGCAACCGTCCAGAACTGCAAAGTGACCGAAAATGCTGCGCTTAACGGGGGCGGTATCTTCTGCGAAAAAGGTGGCATCATCCGCAACTGCACTGTTGAGGACAACGAAGCCGAGAGCATGGGCGGCGGCGGTGTTTTTATGCAGGACGGCGGCTGGATGGCCAATTCAATCATTGACGGCAATATCGCCACCAATACCTTTGCCCGCGGCGGCGGCGGTGTTCTGTTCTATAATGAAGGAGGTAAGGTCAATTCCTCTACATTGAGCAACAACACCTCCACCAATAACGGTGCAGCCTACAGCCACCGCTCAACATATATCGATCCAGGCAAGATCGGCGAGATTAAGCATTCCATATTCTGGAATAACCAGCCTTCAGGCTCCTCCAACGGCTGGAAATCCAAAGACAACCAGACCGCCGATCCTTCCGGGCTTTCGTCTGCTCCCGGAGCCAACCTCGCAGTCAGTTCCTACGCATCCAGTAGTACGCGCACAACACAGTTCAAATATGACCTCAATTCCAATATCTGGAAAAAAGAGCTGCCCAACGGTATGCTGGAACACTACTGGTTCGATGAACTCAACAGGAGATATGTATTTACCCTCCGGGACAGTCCTACCGCTGCCGCCCAGATCTTCTATTTGTATTACCATGATCCGGTCGGAAACCTGAGGAAGGTCGAGCACAGCGTACCCTATCTCCAGGGCGGACTCGGTCTGCATACCCTACCTGAAAACACGCATTGGACTTGGGAGTATGACGATGCCTACCGGCTGACGTCTGAATTCATTGCGAATTCGTCCGGGGCAACGCGGGAAACACAGTTTGACTGGGATCCCGCCGGGAACCGTACCGCCATGCGCAGATATTCCGATGGTACATTGACAGGGACAACCACGTACAAAACGCCTTCATCCCTCAACCAGATGACCGGCTGGTGGTCGGGCGGCACCAACGCCGTTTATGCATATGATGTGAAGGGAAACCGCACGGATAAATTCATCCATACCACGGAGGGCACAGAAACTACGGAGTATGGCTATGACGAGGACAACCGTCTAACCATGGTTACACTCCGGGACACCGAGCAGCCGAAACTCTTTTCCTTTACATATGATTATCGTACGCGGCGTGTCAGACGGGAAACACCGACTGAAACCACAACGCATGTATTCGGCGGAGGCTTAAGCGTTCAGGAATACGATACGTCCACCTCCTCAACGCTGACAGCCAACAACCTCACCACGGAATCCATCCGTGGTGAAGGCATGGGCGGCGGTGTCGGTGGTATGGTCTACTCTATCCGCAACGGTCAGATCGAAGCCTCGCATTCCAATCATCGCGGTGATGTAATTGCCCGCACTGATCATAACGGACTCACCACATGGTTCGCCCGTTACGAAGCCTACGGAATCAGATTCGATGAGTTCGGTGCAACATATGACCGCCAGCGTGGAAATACGAAAGACGAAGAGGAGCCGCTAAGCCTATTGAATGAAGGGCACCGCTATAGAGACTTAGAGCATGGAGTATGGTTGAGCGATGATCCAGCAGGATTTATTGATGGCCCCAACCTCTACAAGTATGTGGGCAACAATCCCGTTACCGGATTCGATCCAACAGGTTTGAAGAAGATGCATTACGAGCAGCGGGAAGGCTGGAAAAAAATTCTCCCGCAGAAGGCCGTTTGGACTTTGGAAGATCGGGAAATTGAAGTGATTAACAACATGCAGTCGATTGTCAGTGCTGAACTGAGCAAAGAGAATCCGAACCCGGAAGTGATTGAACAGGCAAGTGGTGTCATTGATGCAATTACTGATTATGAACCCAGAGGGTTCCGAGGAGTAGAAGGTCGAACGGACAGTGCTTTGGATGATCCAGGTATGGTCGGGATGATCGGGGATGCCTTCAGTAAGGGAGGTGTCGCTGGGTCGTTGACGGGTGGTATTATCTCTACGATTAGTGATCTTCAAAAAGATCGGCCTAAGGAGCAACCTCCGATCACGCAATCAGGTGAAGAGGAAAAAGAGAAGAGTAATCCAAAACCTCGCGTCAACAAACTAGGACCAGACGAAGAGGCAACTGGACCGCATACTAAATTTAAAACAGAACCAAATTCTGATCGCGTCAGTGGGTACACTGAATTCGATGAAAATGGTAACCCTGTTAAAAGGTTTAGAGGAAGGGGAAAACCTCATGGAGGGAAAGAACCGCCTCTTATACTTGAACCGAAAGAAGGGAAAGGCGCAGGATCGCCACCAAAAGTGCCCAGAACTCCAAAAGAAGAAGAGCTGCCGAAAGGATATGAGAAGTCATGAATCAAAAGATTATTGATAGGTTGAATCATTTTTTCGAAGCGGATGACACAGCAAATTTTAATTCTTTAGATTATATCCACCGCTTTGTATCACCGATTTACTCAATATTATTGGCGGACCTTTTTTGGCCTGAGTTTAAGGAGATATCTGGGATGATTTTCCTAGCCAACTCATTTGAGGATGAATCTGATCAGCGATTGCTCACCGAAGCGGAAGCTAAATACAATGGCGATCAAGAGAAGATTGAAGAGTCATTTAATGTTGTGGAGATACCTTCCTTATTTGGACGACACGTGTCAGATATTGATGATGAACAATATGTTATGCTAGCGAATACACTGATTTGCTCTTGGAGGGCTAAGTTGAGTCAAGATTTCCCTGAAAAGGAATTCTGTTTTCAAATTTTGGGAGCTGAAGGTACTGGTGGAGAATTAGCTATTTTGTTTAAACAAAAGTTACCGGAGGTATAGGGTAAAGATATAGTGAGTCATATCGAAACCCAGCGCCTATACGGAGAGTCATTTCAGAGCGAATTAGCCTTATAATACAGGAATAGTAATATGGTGCGGATATTGGGGAAATCTCTCCTTTGGTTTTCTTTCATACTTTCTCTTTATCTCTTTGGTATCCGAGTTTGGTATCCAAGTTATGGAACCTCAGAATGGATAAAGAGTGTATTTGTACCTGTTAGTATTCTCGCCTTGCTATTCGGAATTATTGGGTTTTCATCATCATCCAGAAGGACAGGAATCGGTCTTGTGATATTTATCATTGTCCATGGCCTGATTACTCTGATGACAGGTCAGCCGATGCTTATATTATTCATGCCGATCGAGGTATTTATCATCACATTCATAATAGCGTTTCTGTTGTCCAAGAATGAAAACAGGGATATCAAGCACCGGATATTTCCTTCATTCTCTATAGCCTTAACCATGTTTATGTACGTAACGATGTTAGGGGATATTCTTTGCTCAGGAATGTTTCTATGAACTAGGGCCTGTTAACACTATTGCTTGAGTTTATCTGACAAGTCTGGCATGGTCTTGCTATGAAGATAACAAAAGCGCAGTACGACAAGATCAAC
>JARNMJ010000081.1 GCA_029432795.1 Pontiellaceae bacterium B12219 | reverse complement strand
TTTTTCGTTTCACAAACCGGTTGCCGCCGGATAATTGGCCGGTCCGCAGAAAATTGGGCCTGTGTCTGGGTGTTAACTCCGACAGACTGCTAGGTGGCAAGTTTTAGGTTTTTGGTCGGAGAGAAATAACCTAAACACTCATTTACTGGTGAAAAAGCGTGTAAAACAAAAAAGGCGGGTCCCGAAGGAGTTCGCCGTAAAAAAATATGGTCGGGGCGACTGGATTTGAACCAGCGGCCTCTACACCCCCAGTGTAGCGCTCTACCAGGCTGAGCCACGCCCCGACATATCAATTTTCGGAAAAATTGAGGGCAGAACGTATCACGGAGTATTTTAGTCGTCAACGCCGCCGATACAAAAAGAATCAGGGAAGTTCAAACGGGATCTGCGCGATGGAGGCCCTGTCCCCCCCACGGAATCCACACTCCCGCTTCCAAGGTCTGGAAGTTCACCGGCATTTTCCGTATTCCATTGACCTGAAATGCTGAAATCTTCATTATCCCGCGCCATTATGAAACAGGAAAAAACAACCGTAATCGAACACGACAACTTTCAGGGTGAATACCGGATTATTCGTCTGGCCGCTCCTGTTGTGGGCCCTCAGGTGAAAGCCGGTCAGTTTCTCCACCTCGAAGTTCCAAGGATTGGAGAACGTATTCTGCGCCGCCCCTTCAGTATTTATCAGGCCGACGATTCCGGCGTGGCGGTGCTTTATAAAACCGTCGGTCGCGGCACGGACGCCATGGCGGCTATTCAGGTTGGCGATGAAGTCAATATTATCGGCCCGCTTGGCAACGGCTATCCCGAACCCGACGCGGAAAAAACGCCTGTGCTCGTGGCGGGCGGTTACGGCAATGCCGCACTCTACATTCTGGCCCAGCGCATGAAAAAGAAGGGGGTTGCCTTTTTCGGCGGCCGCTCCGCCATCGATATTCTGCTGGTTGAAGAATTTAAAGCCCTCGGCTGGGATGTGCGCCCCACCACCGACGACGGTTCGCTCGGCATTAAAGGGCTGGTGACCGCCGCGTTTGATCCGTGGGCTGCTGAACAGGGATTCCAATCGCTGGAAGTTTTTGTCTGCGGCCCCAATCCGATGCTTAAAGCAATCGGTGACCGCGCGATTGCGCACGATTTCACGGCCTGGCTTTCGATGGATGAAAATATGGCCTGCGGTGTTGGTGCCTGCCTGACCTGCGTCATTAAGCGTAAAACGGACGACGGCTGGGAATGGGCGCGGTGCTGTAAAGACGGTCCGATTTTCGAATCCCGCGAAATCCTCTGGGAAGACTAAAATCCACAGGAACTATATGGCCACAAAGAGGCACAAGAAACACAAAGACAACAGAGGACATGGTCTTCGTTCCTTTTGAGCCTCTTTGCGGCAATCCCTTTAATAAGCAGGTATTTATAATGAGTGTTGATCTGAAAATTAAAATCGGTTCCATGGAGATGAAGAACCCCGTAACCGTTGCATCGGGCACCTTCGGCTACGGACCGGAATATGCCGAACTGGTGGATTTGAACCGGCTCGGAGCCATCACCGTGAAAGGTATTTGCCCGGAAGAGCACATCGGCAACCAGACTCCGCGTACGTTTGAAACGCGCGGCGGCATGCTCAATGCTATCGGCCTGCCCGGCCCCGGTGCCAAAGGCTTTATTAAAAAATATGTCCCCTTTCTGAATCAGTTCGATACGCCCGTGATTGTGAACATCTGGGGCAAGGGCATGGAGGATTACGGCCGGGTCGTCGATATGATGGATGAGGAAGACGGCATCGATGCCTACGAAATCAACCTCTCCTGCCCCAACGTGAAAGAAGGCGGCTCCGCGTTCGGAACCGATGTGGATACCTTTTCGCGGGTGATTGATCTGGTGCGCGCCAAGACCAAAAAACCGATCATCCCGAAACTTGCACCGAATGTTCCAAACATTGGAGCCTTTGCCAAAGCGGCTGAAAACTGCGGATCGGACGCCATTGCCATCATGAATACCATGCCGGCGATGGCGATTAATATCGAAACGCTGAAACCCGAACTCTGGAATAAATTCGGAGGACTCAGCGGTCCGCCGATTAAGCCGATTGCGATTAAACTGGTTTTTGATGCCGCGCAGGCCTGCTCCATTCCAATCATTGGAATGGGCGGTATTTTCGAACCGGAAGACGCCATTGAATTTATGATTGCCGGCGCAACAGCCGTTGCGGTCGGCACCGCCAATTTTATCGATCCGACCACGATCGAGCGCGTAATCGACGGAATTGAAAAGTATCTCATCGAAAAAGGGCACAGCTCTGTCGCCGACATCGTCGGCACCGTGAAAATCTAACCGGATTATTCTGTTAACAGACGAATTGATGAACAGGAAACTGAAACAAGCAATAACGATTGGACTGAGTGCCCTGTTCGGGGGTGCCATCATTGTCTATTCCTTTATCCAGCCGTTTCAACCGGATGCGGTCTGCCGGGCCATTCCGCAGGACGCTTCATTTGTTTTTAAAGCGGCCTCTCTGGAGGAGCTGCTGCAAAGTCCGGTCTGTGGGCAGCTGGATAAGGCACTCGGCGCAGGAAATACTCTTTCCCAAGTGGTGGCTTCCAATGATTGGAAAAACTGGGCGGCCGCATCGGAAATTGCCGTGGCGGACATTCCCTGGCGCACCGTCGGCGAGCAGAAAAGCTGGGCGGCGGTGAGCTGGGTCGGCTGGCGCAGCCCGTGGCTGCGTTGGAAACTGGAGGCCGCCGCCGGGAAAGAGTTGCAGTTTCTGGGCAAACATTCCGTCTGGCCGATCTGGCAATATTCCGCGCCCGACCTGGCGCGGGGCATGAGCTTGACCTTTGCGCTGACGGATAATCTGTTCTTTGCCTGCCTTTCCGAGAACCCATCCGATATTGTACTGTTGCTTGATACCTATGATCAACGTGTACCATTTTATACCCGAGGTAAAAAACTATGAAAAAACTACTCCCGTTATCCTTTCTACTATCGGTCATTCTGCTGTCCGGCTGCACATCCGGCAGAAACTATGGCGAAGAAGAGTTTCTGACGGAACGCGAGCAAAAGGCGGCTCTGGCAAAAACAAAATCGCCGGCTTATTTCGGATATAATGCCTTTCCGGCTCAGGGCGGCATCGGATTCCGGGGAACAGCCCGCCTTCACCCGAACCATCAGGCCGAACTTGATTTTATTGAACAGCGCGTTCCCGTGATTAAAATTGCAGGCCGGGCGAATCGCCTGAAAGCCAATGCCCTGCTTGATTTCAGCGCCTCGTCCTCCATGATGGAATTCTCAATAGCAGAAGAATTCGGAGCCGTCTTTATGGGGATGAAGGATGATTTGGTTCCCTATCAAGGTGTGTTTTCCGGCGATGTGAATGCCTATGCCGCCGTGATAAACCAGTTCCGGTTTGATCAGCTTTTTGTTGAAGATATCCCGCTTTATGTCCGTATGTCGCGTGGATCACTCGGCCCCTTTGCCCGGACTATTTTTGATCCGCATGTCGACGTTTCCTTCGGATACGACCTGCTGGGTTTGTTTGAAACCATTCAGCTGAATCTGCGAGACGGCAAGGTGATCTTTTCCTCTAGCCACCGCTATGCCCCGCACGAAGATCTGTTGATGTCGACAACCAAAATTCTGAATGCCCCGGGCTACGGTCTGGTTGTTGAAGGTGCCATTTTCGGAGAAGCAACCCCGATCGTGCTGGATCCTGCCGGCAACTATCATTTTATGCGCGGCGATGTGAATGTGGCCCAGACTAAACAGGTGAGCCTGGGCGATGTGGTGTACCGCAAAGTTCCCACCACCCTGCTTCCAATCAAAATGGCACTTCCAAGGGCTGGAAGATTAATGCTCGAAGATTATATCATCACGATCTGTCCGACTCAGGGCGTTGTCTATTTTGAGCGTTTCCCCGAATAACGGCCTGTTCGTATTGTGAAGCTCCGTACTCGGCATATATACCCTTTCCTTCTCGCCGGCCTGACCGGGTGCAGCAGTGTTGCGCCTGAACAGAAGGAAATACTGATGCCGCGCATGCAGCAGAACACCTACCTTTCGCACGCAAAAAATCCTGAACTTTTCGGCTATGAAGCCCTCCGCGTGAACGAGGGCTATCGGTTAAAAGGAGCGGCGAAACCGCATTCGAACCAAACCACGGAACTCAAACTGGGAAAAAATAATCTACCGGTCATCCCCATCCGCAGTCATAACCGCCTGAAACGGATGAATGCCCTGCTGGATACCGCGTCCCCGGTTTCCTGGATGGAATTCGGAGCCTCCCAGAAATTCGATGCGGAATTCCTCGGTGATGAAACCTACAAAGTTCCATACACGGGAAACTTAAATACCGGAAATGCCGCAGCCTATGCAGCCGCCATTTCTCAACTTCGGCTCGGCTCCATCACGTTGGACAATGCGCTTTTTTATGTCCGCATGGCACTCCACTCACTGGGGCCGATGGCCCGGGGCATCCAGGTTCCGCATGTGGATTCCGTACTGGGGTATGACACGCTGAAAACCTTCGAATTTATTCAATTCGACTTCCTTCGGAATCAGGTCCGGTTTTCCTCCGGACCACCCTATGTTCCCGACGAACAACTGTTGATGTCCGCCGCAAAAATCATGGAACTTAAAAACTACGGTCTGGTGATTCAGGGCGGTCTTCTGGGGATTCCGACACCGATTATTCTGGATGTTGCCGGCGAATATCATTTTTCGCGGGGCGATGTGAAGATGAATATTACCAAGCAGGTAAGCCTCGGCGATGTGGTCTACCGCAAGGTGCCCACCCTGCTCCTGCCGACTTACGATGGTCCGCCGCGTGCCGGCCGGCGTATGCTGGAAAACTACACGGTTACGATCTGTCCGAAAACAGGCATCGTTTATTTTGAGCGTTTCCCGGAATAGCGCCGCGCACGGATGAAATGCCGAACAGCCAGTATTGGATGCCTCCACAGCATACGCGGCCCGGCGTAGCGCATAACCGCTTTCACCTCTGCGCGCATATCCGGTTTATAGCAATGAACTGGGCAGGAATTGCATACCGGTTTTTCAGTGCCGAACGGACACTTTTCAATTCGCTGCCCCGCATAGGCGAGCAGTGCTTCGCATTCCGAACAATTCGTATATTTGGTTCCGTGAAACTTTCGGCAATAGAGCCCCACCATCAATTCAATCGTCTTATATTCTGAATTCATCACCGCAATTTCCCCCGCTGGCAAGACTTGCACACGTTCCCGAAATGATTAATATGTATCGGTGGTACATTTCATATAACTTAACCTAGAGGAACGCTCTATGAAACATTTACTGTATGCAGCCCTGCTTATCTCCTTCGGAGCATATGCCGAAGAAACTGCTAAGGTTACGGAACCTGCCGAAGCCAATGTTGAAGAATCCGGAGGGCATAAAGAGTGGCCCTCCATTGATGAGTGGGCCGAAAAAAGCAACCTGAAGAACGGCAACCTGAGTGCCAGTGTACGGTTGGGTTATGAGTATGATAATTTATCTGATAATGGTCTGAAAGCAGCCAATGCCCTGCTCACCCGTACCCGCGTGACCTATGCCACGGATAATGAAGAAGGGTTCAACCTTATGCTGCAGGCGCAATATGTCGGCCCCCTGAATGATACGTATGGTCCGGAAAATCCAAACTATGACCCCATCCCGGATCCCGAAGCCTTCCGTTTCCAGCAGGCCTATCTGGCTTATTCCGGATATGATTCCATAGGGAAGATCGGGGCGCAGGAAATTATTCTCGATAATGCCCGCTTTATCGGAAACGTCGATTGGCGCTTCAATGCCCAGTCCTTCAATGCCGGTTTGCTGCAGAATAAGTCCATCGAAAATCTAACCCTGCTGTATGCCTACGCCGACAGTATTAACGCCACCAACGGCGAGGTGAATCATGACCGCCAGTACAATATGTTTCATGGAACCTATCAGCTGAATGAAGCCAATCAGGCATCGGCCTTTGTCTACCTTCAGGAAAATGACAACTCCGCCAATATTAATACTGCCGGCTTACGTTTCTGGGGGCAGCACGATGCGGTTTCTTATGACGCCATGGCGGCGCTCCAGCGCGATGCGTATTATGGCTTCCTTACCGGCGGGTATGATTTCGAGACCTTCGGAATCGAGCTCGGTGCAGAATACATTTCCGGGGGCAATGACTCCAGAGATCGTTTCCAAACCCTGAACGGAACCGCACATGCCTTCAACGGCTGGGCCGACCAGTTCCTTGGAACCGGAAGCGGATTACCCGCGGGTTTGGTTGATGTATGGGTTCAAGGTACCCTCTCTCCCATGGATGCGATGGATTTAATCGGGGTTTATCACTACTTCAATACCGCGGCAGATACCCCGTCAACCTCCTTTTCCGGAGACTACGGTCAGGAAATCGATGCCATGCTGAAATACAAAGTATGCAAGAACTTCAATGCGCTGACCGGAGCCGCCTTCTATTTTAAAGGCGACGATGCCGCATCGAACTTTACCGCCGATGAAACCGTATTCTGGGTTCGTGGAAACTTCAGTTTCTAAACTCGGCCTAGAATAGGTTTAAAATGCTCAGGGGCTGGAGATTCCAGCCCCTGTTTTTTTTGCTTAAAAACGGCCATTTCGGCCCATTTCAGTATTATTTGCAAAATATACGGGTTTTTGAGTAACGCTACAGAGTTTCCCTACGTATATAATTAAGAACCCAACAACAACCTATTGAAACACGCGGCTCAATTGAACCCAAACCTGCTGCTGGTTTCTGGAAACAACTCCGAAAGCCCCGCTTCCCCTGCGGGGTTTTCTTTTTGCCCGGATGACGCGACAATGCTACCTTGTACAACGATTTTCCAACCCTTGGAAAAAATATGAGTGATTCTGAAAACAAAGATGCTCCGGCTGAAAAAACAACGCGGACTCCCAATCGGGAGATCGGCAATGCCAACCTGTTTGCTGACGATATTATCTTTTCCAACACCGAAAAGATTCTTTTTGAGGAGGATCTGGAACACAAGCCAAATGCAAGCCGCGACGGCCTGATGGATGGGAATCCGGAGCTCCGCTATTCTGCCAATAAAAAGCTGAATGAAGGCGGCATGAAAGCCATCTGGGAAGTCGATGACCACCGAACAGCCCGTAAAGTCGCCATGGCCCTTATTCAGGATTCAAAAATCGCTTCGGAAGACGATATTGATTCCTTCCTCTATGAAGCCCGCCTGACCGCCAATCTGCAGCATCCGAATATTATCCCGATTTACGATATCGCGCTCGACGAAAACGGGAACCCGTATTTCACCATGAAGGCGCTCAAAGGTGAGACGCTCGGTGATATTATCAAACGCCTGCGGACGGGTAATGCGGAATATGCCGGGCGGTTCAGCCGCACCCGCCTGCTGGGTATCTTTTTGAAAGTGTGTAATGCAATCGACTATGCCCATACCAAAGGCGTTATTCACCTCGATCTGAAACCCTCCAACATCAACATCGGCGATTTTGGCGAAGTGCATGTGCTCGACTGGGGATTATCGACACTGATCACACATTTAAACGAATACGATGGTGAACCGGTTTCCTGGCAGAGCATGGACGATGTGGAGCTCGAGAACGGGCAAACCTTAACGCGCTATCTCGAAGGGACAGCCAAACGGCGGGAACACAAAAACGTGGTAGGCGGAACGCCCGGCTATATGTCGCCGGAACAGGCTCAGGGCGTTCCTTCCGATATTGATTTTCAAACTGATGTCTATATGCTCGGCTCCCTGCTCTACGAAATCCTTACCTACCGTTGCCCCATTGAAGGCGGAACCGTGAAGGAGGTGCTGCAGAAAACCGTTCGCGGCGATTTTCAAGACCCGGGCAAACGGGCTCCGGATCTTAAACTTCCCGCCCCGCTTTCCGCGATTGTTCTGAAGGCAATGGCTACGGATCCGGCAGATCGCTACCCGAACGTGGCAGCGCTGATTGCAGATATTCACAAATTTCAGGATGGGTTTGCCACGACAGCCGAAAACCCGACCTTCATCACACACACCCACCTGCTGATTAAACGGCATAAACTGGCGGTCAGCCTGATCGGGGCCACCGTCGCTATCATTGCGGCCGTACTGGTAAAAAGTTTCGATTCCATTCGACAGAGTGAAAAAGTGGCCGTTACAGCGCTCGCCAAGCTGCAGGAAAAAAATGATTACATTGCCAATACCGCTCGCAAAGTCGCACCGGACTATCTGAACCTGACGCTGCAGCAGGAGAGAAATTATGCCTTTGAAAAGGCGGAACAGTCGCTCGACACCAGCCTAGCCTTTGACCCCGACCTTGAAGCCGCCTGGTTGCTGAAAGGAAAACTTCTGCTGAGTCAGCTCGAATTTTCCAATGCCTGGAAAATTCTCTCCGGCAACCACGGACATCCGGTGCAAAAAGATCCGCCGGCCGTCCGGCTGGCTAAAAAATACATGGAACTCGGGCCGATTACCGACGCCGGACTTCCGCAGCTGGTGAAGGATTTTGTGGCGTACAATATTCCAGAACAGCTTCCTCGGTTATTTTACCACCTGAATAAACAGCCGTTTAATCCGGAAACCCGCTTTCCGGCCTTGGCGGCTTCTTTTGAAATCCTGAATCCGGAACTGGAGGATCTGAATTTTAAATGGCAAACCACCGGTTCCAGCGGCTGGATCATTGATATAGGAAATAACCCTGAGCTGGACAATATTGCTCCCCTGTGCGGCCTCGAAATTCTCATGCTGAATGCCAGTACTATCGGTGCACCGGATCTGGGCCTGCTGACGGAAAAAGGCATGGTGGAACTCCGCCTCCGCGGAACCCAGCTGAATCACCTGATCGATGGAGATCAGTTTAATGAGCTGCAGTCGCTGGACATCAGCCGCACCGGGATTCGAAATCTAAGCAATATTATTAAACTGTCAAAACTGAGAACGCTGGATATCAGCGGTATTGAAGGTCTCACCATCAGCCCGCAGCTGATCTGGAACCGAAACCTGAAAATGCTGACCGTATCCGAGGAATTCCGGGACGACCGAACCATCCAATCGCTTGCCCGCCGCGGCGTAATCATCATTTACACCGACCACTGATATGACTGACGAAAATCAATATCAAACCCGGGTCACGCTGCTGGCAAAACTCAAGAAAAGCGAGAACCAAGAAGCATGGCTCGAATTTGAGAGCATTTACCGGGGGTTTATTCTGAGCCTGATCCTGCGCATGGGCATCAATGCCGACGATGCGGAGGATATCAGCCAGGCCGTGCTCACCAAAATCTGGCAGAAAATCGAAGATTTTGAATACAATCAGAATAAAGGTAAATTCCATAACTGGCTGGCAGCCATGACCCGGAATACTGTGAAGGATTTTTTCCGAACCAAGAAAAACTTCATCACCGGGCGGGATTCCGTGGAATATCAGGAACAATATGTGGCCATTGAACAGCAGGTGTTGCCGGATATTGAAAACCTCGCACGTGAAGAATGGGTGCTGCATATTACGAATCTGGCCTGGGAAAACATTAAGGGCGATATCTACGAAACCAAGCGCGAGGTCTTCAAGCTGGTTTCAGCAGAAATTCCCACCAAAGAAATTGCGGCCCAACTGGGAATCTCAGAAGCCAGTGTCCGCGTTTATAAGGCCGAAGTTTTTGAAAAGATGCGTGCGGAAATCACGCGGTTAAATCGAGAATTGGGATAGATACCTCCTCAAAACCCCGTCCCTTCAGCATTCGAAAAAAAAAGCATCAAAAAGTTACTTTCTGAGTAACGTTGTTCGTTCTGCCCTCGTATTAATGATTGAACCCAACAATTTAATCATCGGGCACAAGCGATAAGCCAAGTGAACCCAAACTCATCGCGCCCGTTACTCCGAGAGCAACCCCCGGGGTTCTTTTTTTGCCTGCACCGCTTTCTTTTAAAGTGAAAAGCCCCGGCTTTCGCCGGGGCTTTTCGGGAGTTTCCAGGCCTTGGATAAGGTGGGAGGATCCTTTTTCCAAGATCTGGGTATTAGGGAGATAGTTTTTGCGATCTCCGCAAATGCATCTATTAAACCGGCATATATTTCACCTCCGCCGGGTTGAAATTAACTTTTTGCTTGGCGCTTGGCTTCTTTCGCCGCTTCTTTTTCTAGATATTTATTGCGGCGTTCAATCCGTTCACGCTCCTGCTGATCAAGAACCTTCATCATATCATTGAGTTTAGCGGCTTCTTCGTTTTCATAATATTCGCGGCCTTGGTCGCGAAGCATACGTTTGTTCTTGTCGCGAATAACCTGACGGCGGGCCATTTCAGCATCTTCGGGCATATCAATATCTCCCGCTTCCAGCTGTTCGGTATTGGCCAATCCAACGGTAACAAAGATAACCGTTTCATCCTGTCCGGTCACAGTGCGTTTCCAGGAGAAAAGGCGTCCGATGAACGGGATGCTTCCAAGCACAGGAACCTTCTTTTCCTCCTCCCCTTCCGTGATTTCGGTCAGACCACCGATGGCTGCCGTCTGCCCACTGGCCAGGCTGAACACCGTATTGATCTCTTTCTCATCAATAATTGGATACGTGTTATCCCCGGCAATTTTATCTGCATATTTGCGGGTGAGCGAGGGCGAGATCTTTACTGTGATATTACTGCTGGTATTCACCGAAGGAATTACATCCAGCTTAATTCCATATTCAAACCAGGGTAAATCCGGATCCAGATTGTAGATCACGGTGGCCGGCTGATCATTGAGCTGCTGTTCCCGCGTCTGTTTCAGATTCGGTTCCTTACGGATGATCGCAATGTTCGCCAGCTCTTCGTTGGCTACGATGATTTTCGGATTCGAAACAATATTTACCCCTTTGTTTTCTTCCATTGCACTCAGAACAACACGAAATTGATCGGCATCCAGCACACTGGTTAAAACCTCCGTGGTCAGATCGGATGTGGAAGGTGTTAAGCCCTCAAGAACCGGCGTTGTTCCCAAAGGACCTGCATCAATGAAACTATCCCCTTCATTATATTGGTTTCCATCCGCATCCTTATAGGTTTGAGTCGTTTTTTCATTATTATAGGAATATTGCGGACTGCCCTGCGTACCCAGACCGTAGGAAGTCAGTACTGACCAGTCGATACCCAGATCTTTCTGCGCATCATCGGTCAGCTCCATAAATTTGGATTCGATGTAAACCTGCTGACGTACTTTATCAATGGCCAGCAACACGGCGCGCACTTCAGACAAGCTCGATTCGGTGCTCTTAACGACCAGCATATTGCGGGATGCAAATTCAGAAATTTTCGCTTCCGGCGGCAGCAGTTCCTTGATGAGAGCTGCCGCATTCGGAACGGTGGCAAAATTCAGTTTAAAAGTTTCCACCACTTGCGGTTCCGGCGCCCCGGCCGGACGACGGCGAACACTGAAAACGTTCGAACCGGATACACGCTGATATAACTCATAGTTGTAGGTGTCCAGAATCGACTGCAAAGCAGGCCGCCATTCAACATCCTTCAAATTCACAGAGATCTGAGCAGCTTCGGTTAATTCGGGGACAATAATATTTGCTCCGGACAGTTCGGCGAACAGGCTGATTGCATCTTCAAGCCCCACTTTGTTCAGGCGTACTGAAATCAGCTCACCCTCACTGGTCGCATCAGCATCTGCCAGTGATTCAACGCTTACGGCATCAAGAATTTGATCGGATTCCTCAACCGCCATAACACTGTTCGATCCGGAAATTTCAACCGCATCAATCTCATCAACACCGACTTCCTCTACAGAGGCTGTACCATTTACGGTGTCGAGCATGTTAAGCAGATCTTCATCTGCCACGACTTCCTGTTGTGCATAGGACGCCGTTCCAACCAACATGGCGGCAGCCAACACGTGTTTCATTGTTTTTCCCTTATAACTTTTCATGTGCTTTACCTTCCTGATTTATAAATTCCCTATAATGCAGAAACCCGACGTAACTTTACTGAACCCGGCGGTTTAATGCTTGCCACAGCCCAGGTATAGATTGTTCCTTCATGCTCCACACTCACGGTGTCGTTCTCACTTTTTACAGCGCCATTAATGACAGCAAAAAACTCGTTGTTCGCCCTGCTGCTGACACCGTTAATGACGACTTTTTTCATTGCCCCGCTCCAATCATTGTTTCCTGTTGGCTTCTTAACAACGACCGCCTTTTCATCTTTCATTTGGCTCTCCGGCACAAACCCAACCGGCCAAAACGGATCGCGTTTGACTGCGGACGTTTCTGTTTTAGCATCATTCATGCCACTGGTAGTTTTTGTCTGAGAAAATGCAGAAGCACTTATCAGAAGAGCGGTTCCAATCACGGAAAGTTTCAGGGATGCGAACCTCCAGCGTCTGTATGTTTTGTTATTTGTCATTAATATCCTCCACGATTCCATCCAGGAAGGATCCCAACGATCCACTGACTTTCGGTTTCCCTTTCATCAGCAACTCTTCAAGAATCTTCGCACTTTTGCTACTCGAGACATACCGCACAGGCATATCCACACTGAGAACTGGAGTTTCAACTGCTTCAACCGGCTCAACAATTTCCGAAACCGGGGCCTCGGTCGCAACCGATTCCATTTCCAGCTGTTGAACGTATGCCGCAAGATCATCCTCCTGAGCTGGTACCGGCTCTTCGACCTGCTCCGGCGTTTCCGTACCATGAGAACCGAGCGATGCAAGCATCGATGCAAAGCTTTCATCCTGAGCCGGGGGTTCCGGCTCTTCTTCCTCGTCCACTGAATCAATTGCAGCCAAAAGCGATTCCAAATGGTCGGGCTCCTTCTCGGGCTCAACTTTTTCAATAATGGGAGCGGAAACAGGTGCTGGTACCGGCTTTGCAACTGCAACAACCGGTTCCGGCGCTTTAACAATCGGCTTAGGTGCCGGAGTCGGCTCCGGTTTGGCAACCGCAACTGCCGGTTCAGACTTCACCGGTTTCGGAACAGATACCCGCGGCGGAGGAGCTGTCGGCTGCTTTACGGCAACCTCAGGTTCCGGCGCTTTAACAATCGGCTGAGGTGCCGGA
>JARNMJ010000080.1 GCA_029432795.1 Pontiellaceae bacterium B12219 | reverse complement strand
ATCGCTGGGTTGCCAAAGGCAAAGACATCTTGGAAAAAATCAATCGGGCCAGAACGAAGTTAAATAAACCTATTTATGAATCAGGACACTAGCGGCCTTCGTTCGCAGGAGATTGAATTAAAATCCGGTCGAGAATATAGGCAGCTTTGCCCTCGGTAACCATCAGCTTCATCTGCTGTTCGCCCTGGTTAAGCGGCATGTTTCGTCCGACTACGTGCGTTGTCCAGCTGGAGCCCTCTGTGACGGGAAGGGTTATGCTCTCGGAGGATGCGCCATCCTTAAAGCCGATTTGGATGGCTCCTTCTTCGCGGGCGGCGTAGCGAACCGCAACATCATAGTTTCCAGCCTTCGGAACAGAGACCGTATAGGTGAGCCATTCACCAGCAACCATCTCCGTTACTGCAAAGCCGCCGTCCGGCAGGGCAACAATATCGACATCATCCGTCCGGTAGACACCACTGCGATTTCCTTTGGTTGTGTCGTGATAGGTCTTCCCTTGGCCATCGGTCTCTGAATACGTATAATGTTCCGCTTCAATCGTGCCGGGAATTTCGTGCTGTTCACACAAACCTTTCAGGATGTTTTCTTCGGGTTCAATAACAAAACAGAGATTGCCCAATCCCGGGTGATCAGAATTATGTGTTTCGGGATTTGAATACGTCGGTGAAGCAATCACCTCTGCGATATAAGGATATTCCTTTCCGGCCCGTTCGAACAGTGTGGCGGCCTGTATGTATACAGGCGACCATTTACCGCGGCCGTCTTCACTGATACCGTCCGGCCAATAGACACTCAGGTTACCCGGATTCGGTATATCCGAGGTCCAGGGAACATCATCATAGCCGACATTGTATTTAGCGGTATATTCTAACCCGGCAACGAGTCGATAGTCGGCAAAGCTTACCAGATCAACACCCTGATTCCAGGCGGTCATGGCCGTTTCTACCAGATGAGCGATACCGCCTTGTGTATGCACCTGGTCTCTGCCGCTTTCGTAACATTGCCCTTCTGGATTTATGATGTAGTCCGTAACCGCGCAATATCCATCCGTGGTATTTTTGAATCCATATCTGTATGCGTCACACGCATGCTCAAACATCGCCTCATCGTCACAGAAAACGGCCATCGACATGCAGCCGGCCAATGCGGATGTTCCCCAGTTCGTCGAACGCATTTTCCCGGTGCTCGTATAGGGATATACGACCTCCTTAAACCAGGTTTGCGCTTTTGCTATATCCGTTGGTGACCAACCAGCTTCTCCATTAAAACCCCAGGCCAGAATTTCAGCTGCCTGAGCCATTTTGTTGCCGGCGATCCCGTTTCGTAGTGAGGTTTGCGAATGGTCGAAGCTCGTCACCGTGTTGACCCAGTCATCAATAATACGGATGGCCGCCGTTGCATATTTTTGTTCGCCTGATGCGACCCATTTAATGGTCAGCGTATACGCGGCATGCGCATCGCGCTGGAAATCAGAAACGCCGGTACTGGTCGGTTCTACTTTCGCTTTGTAATCTGTGCCGGCGTCTGAGTCTTTCAAGGCGAGCCATGCGCCATACCAGGGTTCCTCCTGTGCGGCGACGTTGTCTCTGATCACAATCAGTTCGTCCTCGGTCAGCCATCCGCCCGGGTGAACCAGTGCCTGCGTGGAAATTGAAATGAGTGCGATCAATGGAACGATTAAAAATGAAGTTTTAAATGTCATGAATAGAGCTTCCTTTTCGTCTTCGCGGTCATCACCGATGGCGAAACCGCTGTGGTTATTACGGGTTTAAATCAACCTGGAATGGAACGGCAGGTAAGCCTTCGCTGTTGTACAGATTGGTGACGGCTTCGGCTCGCCAGGCATAGCGCAGTTTGACCGGTTTAGAAACCTGATCACAAAGGAGGATCACTTCCGAGCCCTTCAGTTCTGCGGTGGCGGGATAATAAACGCCGTCAGCACCGGCCAGTTCAAACCATTTAGCGGGCCCCTCTTTGGCCATCAAACCGTTGCCGCTATGGTCAAATTCCACCACGACTTGCCGGCCGGATACTGCGGCCTGTTTGAAGGTGGGGCCTATGTATTCGATCTCTGAAAATCCGTAGGTTTTATTCAGGGCAATGCGCGCTAACCGCAGGCCGATGGGTTTCTTCTGGTTGGGGTGGACATTTTTGGGATCGCCCACATCCATGGCGCAGGCCATGCCGGTATTTTCCAACCGTTGGAGACGGTTCTGTCCTTCGCGCAGTATCGGAACACCCTGCGCCCGGTTAATGCCAAACTCCGGCGGATATTCATAGGGTGGAATCTGAACATAATAGAAGGGAAAGTTTCCTTGTCCCCAGGCCGTGCGCCACGAGGTGATCAAACTTGAAAACAGAACCTCATACTCATCGGGCCATTCCACATTTGATTCGCCCTGATACCAAATGACTCCTTTAATCGCGAAAGGAATGAAAGGTTCCACGTTGTCTTTAAACAGAATGCCCCGCTGGTGATGGTAGCGTTTGATGGAGTAGACAGATCGGGGCATCTCAGGTTCGTCTTTTTTTATCTTCCCCTTTTCCTCCCATTCCTTCAGCGCGGCATCATAGGCTGCTTTCCACTGATCCCAGCGGTCCAGGACAACCTGGAGGGCGGACTCGTTTTGCAGGGTTTCGAGCGGAACCCAGGACTCTGCCGGGCTGCCGCCAACGGCCGATTGAATCAAGCCCACCGGAACGTCTAATTTTTCGTGAATCGTCAGGCCGAAATAGAACCCAACGGCCGAGAAGTCCTTGGCCATATCATAGGTACTCGGTTGCCAGCCTGTTTCCGAACGTTGGAAAAGTCGTATCTGAGAATTATCAGCCAGCGCGATATCCTGTTCAACCCCTTTGCTCCGGCTGAGTTGAAAACGCATATTGGATTGGCCGGCGCAGAACCACACTTCTCCGGCAACCACATCTGTGAGCGTTACCGAGTCGTCCTTGCTGGTTACAACGAGCTGGTAGGAATTCGTCTCTCCTTTAGGTGTTGTGAGGAACGCCTTCCATTGGCCTTCTCTATCTGCGGTAGTGGAAACAAGGACGTCATCCCAGCTGGCGGAAACCGCTACCGAAGCACCTGCTTCGGTCGTGCCCCAGATCGGGACCTTTTGATTCTGCTGCAAAACCATATGGTCTGAAAAAATGACGGCAAGCTTGATCTCGGCATACAGGCGGGGCTGTGCTGAACAGATGAACAGCAGCAGGGATAATCTTAATACGTGTTTCATTTTATGCATCCTTGTTTCCAATCAACCCAAAATGCGAAAAAACCCGGTTCTCGGGATGGAAATCGGTCAATCCTCTTCAGTCGGCTGAATAGATACGTGATCGAGAATATAGGCCGCTTTGCCCTCGGTAACCTTTAACTTCATCTGCTGTTCGCCTTGGTTCAGCGGCAGGTTTCGTCCGACCACGTGCATTGCCCAACTGGAATTCTCCGTTACGGGAAGGAATGTGCTTGCGGTGGATGCGCCATCCTTAAATCCGATCTGGATGGCTCCTTCTTCGCGGGCGGCGTAGCGAACTGCAACATCATAGTTTCCCGCTTCCGGAACGGAGACCGTATAGGTGAGCCACTCTCCCTCGACCATTTCGGTCAGTGCAAAGCCGCCGTCCGGCAGGGCAACAATGTCGACATCATCCGTCCGGTAGGCACCATTACGATTCCCTTTGGTCGTGTCGTGATAGGTCTTCCCTTGGCCATCGGTCTCTGAATACGTATAATGCTCGGCTTCAATTGTGCCGGGAATCACGTTCCCATCGCATAGCTCCTTCAGGACATTTTCGAGTTCTTCTACGATAAAACACATCGTGCCCATTCCCGGGTGAGAGGTGTTCGTAAATTCAGGGGCATATCCGGGAGATGCGACGACTTCCGCGGTATAGGGATGAGGAACGCCGGCGAGTGTAAAGAGCTTGGCGCTCATATAGTATATGGGCGACCATCGGCCCCGCCCATCAGCACTGATTCCATCCGGCCAATAATGACGTGAACCGGTAGGGTTCGGTATGTTCGAGGTCCAGGGGACATCATAACCCAAATTGTATTTTGCGGTATATTCCATCCCGGCAACGATCCGATAATTGGAAAAGGAAACGAGATCCACACCCTGATTCCAGGCACACAGAGCATTTTCAAGTAAATGAGCAATACCACCCTGCGTATGCACCTGATCCCTCCCGCTTTCGTAACATTGCCCTTCATCATTGATAATATATTGTGCGACCCCGCAAGCCCCGTCATCCGTATCCGTAAAACCGTATTTATAGGCATCACAGGCGTCTTCAAACATGGTTTGATCATCACAGAAAACGGCCATCGACATATTGCCGCCCACGCACGAGGTGCCCCAATTCATGGTACGCATCCCCCCGGTACTGGTAAACGGGTATACCACCTCTTTAAACCAGATTTTCGCTTTAGCGATGCGTTCCGCAGGCCAACCCGCTTCTCCATTAAACCCATGCGCCAGAATTTCAGCCGCCTGGGCCATGTGACCCCCGGCCGTACTCAGAGTTAACGTCGGGCCCCAAACGTCAAATTCTTCAACGGTGTTGACCCAGGCATCAATAATGTTGATCGCAGCCGTTGCATATTTCTGCTCGCCTGTCGCCACCCATTTAATGGCCAGAACATAGGCGGCATGCCCCTGATCTGACAGGGCGGACTTGTCCGTCATGGGCGATGATACGGTTGCGGTGTAGTATTCATCCGCATCCGTGTTTTTAATGGCATTCCAGCCGCTGACCCAGGGTTCTTCGCCTGCGGCAACTTTGGTTCTGATCAGGGTAAGGTCCGCCTGGGTATGCCATCCGCCCGGATGAACCAGTGCATTCGCTGATGTTGCCACGAATCCTGAAATCAGGGCAATTAACATTGAGGTCGTTGATTTCATCATTAATCTCTTATCGCTCAATTTACAGTATCCTGTTTTTCGTTGATCGGCGTCAAATGCAGTGCGCGCAGGGTCATGAGATCGTTATCCGGTGTGTCTTCGGAAAAAATCTCGATCACGGTCAGGCCTTCAGGGATCTCGATACTGCCGATTTCATGTTTCACGAAGGTCACGTCTCTTTTTGTTCCGGCGCCTTTTGTCGTGGCGGTCAGTTTTTCTTCCCCAATCTTCACGCAATAGGAATTCAAAGGTGCACCTTCCTTCAGCGCGTATTCGGCTTCCACGGCATAGGTTCCGGTTTGCTGGAGATAAACCGGCCAGGTCACTTTCTGGTTTTTGCTTTTCCAACCGCTGACGCCGTTATCCAGGGCTTTCCCATTCCCGTACTTGAATCCGTCCCCGACCAAAACTGCATCGAATGCACGGAGCGCATTGGGCTGCTTCGCGGAAAGCAGCCGCTGCTCTGACGTGTTTTCCGCATCGTCCACTTCCATTACGACCACCGTGTCCGTTGCATCCGGCGCGCTTCGGGGTACATCAATCTGTACTGTTTTTTCGTCAATGCGCTGATGGGCGAGAGCAACCTGGTTCGAATCGGAAAGCAACCAGGCTTTCTTAACCTGACCAAGGAAACCTCCGACGTCCAAATGTCCGTCACGGGGCCAGTCGAAAACATGCAGATAGAGGAGATTACCTTTGCGCGTTGATTCGCCCCAGGGCTGCACGGGCAGGGCTGCACGGGCAGGGTGGTCCGGACCGTACCACGGATGCTGGCCGCGTTCACATCCATCCATTTGCCGATACCGGCGAGAATGTTCAGATCAATCGTATCGATCGTACCGTCGCCGCGCGGGCCGACATTGAGAAGCATGTTCCCGCCGCGTGCAGCGGCTTTGACCAGTACTTGAACCAGATAGCCGGGAGTCTTGTGGCTGAGGTCGTGTTTGCTGTAGCCGTAGGATTCGTTGGTCGTCGGGATCGTTTCCCAATCACCTTCCACGGTCCGGAAATCAACCGCCCGGTCACCGGTACTTTTGTAGTCGCCAAAGTCGCCGGGTGAATTCTCGTAACCTTGAACAATACGGCTGTTCACCACGATGCCGGGCTTGGCCTCCCAAACGGTCTGCAGAATCCGAAGGTTCTCTTCGGGCGGAAGCTTATGCGGCGTGTCGAACCACATGATGTCGGGATCGTAGTTTTGGATAAGTTCCAGCACCTGGGGAATGGCTTTTTCATTCACATACGTGCGATAGCGCGGCACCATTTCAGGATGAACATCAAACCAGTTGCGCCCGCCATGCAGGTGTTTGTCGCCGCCGGGATTATCATACTCCCAGTCGTTGCCTACGCCATTCTCCTCGCCCCAGTCGAACGCGTGCGAATAGTAAAACCCGAACTTGAGGCCATGCCGATCGCAGGCGGCCTTGAGTTCCTTCATGGGATCTTTTTCATAGGGCGTGGCATCCACAATATTGTATTCAGTGGCCTGAGAGTCGTACATGGCAAAACCGTCGTGATGCTTGGCCGTAATAATCAGGTAGCGCATTCCTGCAGCACGAGCGGCAAGCACCCATTCATCGGCACTGAATTGTTCCGGATTAAAGTTACCGACCACCTCACGTCGATATTCATCGCAGGGGATCTTCGCCATCCGTTGAATATGCTCTGCATAGCCGGGATAGAACTTTCCCTTCCATTCACTGCCCACGTTTGAATAAGCACCCCAATGAATGAACATGCCGAAGCGTGCATCGCGCCACCAATCGATACGCTCTTCCTTCAATGCCCGTGCATCGCGCCACCACTGAAGATCAGGGCTGTCCGCCCCGATATCCACCTGCAGCCGAGGCTTGGCCGGCACGTGGGATTTCGATTCACTGAACGCATTGAGCGTCATGCCGGCCCAACATCCGGCCATCATCAGAATTCCATATTTCGATTTCATGTTTTTATCTCTAGCTTTTTTCCTTTTTCAAAATCAGCTGTTTAGCGTGTCAAAAGGTTAGTTCTGTTTCGGCGGTTTGGTTTGATACGGCAGATAGGAGAGCATCTTCTGCTCCCAGGTCTGCAGCTCTGCTTTCATTTGCTCTGTCCGTTCCGGGAATTTGACAGAGAGGTCGGTCGTCTCGGCTACATCACTTTCGAGGTCGAATAATTCCACCTGTTCATAGCCCGGCTGGGCGACGAGCTTCCACTTGCCGTCGCGGATCGCCTTTTCCACATCCTCGCCGTTTTCCAGACTGGGCTCGTAGGGGCTGAGCCCGCCCGGCCGCCAGAAGAGGTTGCGTTCCGGCAGTGCTTCTCCCTCAAACAGGGATTTAATGGAAATGCCATCGAAATTGAAGTCGCCCTCAATTCCGGCGATTTCTACAAAGGTTGGAAACAGGTCGAACAGGGCGGCGGTCTGTGTGCTCTCCGTGCCGGGCCTGATCGTGCCCGGCCACCAGAAGATGCCGGGAACGCGGTGCCCGCCTTCATAGATGGAACCCTTTTTGCCGCGCAGCGGACCTGGTGATGCCAACTGCATGGGGCCGTTGTCGGACGAAAAAATGACCAACGTTTTTTCCGCGAGGCCGTTTTTCTCAAGCACCTGCAGAATCTCGCCAACGCCTTTGTCGAGCTCGGTGAGCATGTCGCGGAAAACGACGGCCGAATCGCGCCGCTCGCCCTTCACTTTGCGGGGGCCTCGCTGGATGGCATCCGTGGGGCCCTGAACAGGTGTGTGCACGGCTTCGTGTGCGACATAGACGAAAAACGGATTCTCTTTATGCTGTTTAATAAAATCAACCGCATGACGGGTGATCAAATGAGTTGAATAGCCCTCTTCACGGGTCAACTCCCGGTTGTGCCACCAATCAAACGTTTCCATGCGGTCGTAGTGCGAATGGTAATCAATATTTCCGCTGACATATCCGACGTAGCGGTCAAAGCCATAGTTCATGGGATGGAACTGTTCGAGATAGCCGATGTGCCATTTGCCGAAGAGGGCCGTCTTATAGCCGGCGCCGCTCATCACAGCCGGGAGAGTGTCCTTCTTTTCCGGATCAATCCCGAACTGATATGCGGCCATTGCCGGATCCGCGGTTACCACGCCATCCACACCGACCTGCTGCTGGTAACGCCCGGTCATCAGCGCCGCCCGGCTCGGACTGCACACGGTTCCGTTGGAATGGAAGTCGGTAAGGCGCATCCCCTCCGCTGCCATCCGGTCCAGGTTGGGCGTCGGAATTTCACCGCCGTAGCAGCTTAAATCGCCATAGCCCAGATCGTCCGCAAGAATAAGGACCACGTTGGGGGGCTCGGCCAACACCAAAAAGGGGAGGAGTGTCGCCAATGCTGTAGATGGTATTTTCATTGTATTCGCCTGTGTTTCTTTTCTTCTTGCACATCAAGGAGATTCTTAAGTGTCTTTTCAGCAATGCATCGCAGGGATTTCATTGGTTGTGAATTGGTCGTTTCAGAACATCCATCATTCATCACCCGGGTCACGTCGCCAAGGTCATTCCACTCCGATTTGATAGAACATTCCATCCGCTTGATTGACTGTTGTGGTATACGACGTTTCGGTTTCCTGCCCGGTAATGCCGGAGGCCGAAATACCCGGCGTCGGGGAGGTCAGACTTGCGTTGGTGATGATGCTGTAGTTCTTTCCGGCAATCGACTGCCACGTGAGAATGAAATCGCTTCCAACAGCGCCGGCTGAATTTACCTTCAGGACGGAACCGGAATCGGTCGGAACGGTTCCGGCCACATATTCCTCCCAGGTCAGCAGGCCGTCTGCGTCTGAATCGCGGTCATCGTCGGCAGCATTCAGACCGTATTGTGCAAGCCAGGAAATCGGCGTGCCGTTGGGGGTTACCCCAGTGCTTACGAATTCGAGATCGGCCATCGTGTACATTCTATTCGGTGACCCAGCTGATTGAAGTCGGATATACCGGAACGCGGCGGTGTTGGTTATCATGATTTCATTCCATGCGCTCATAACACCGTTCGATGTCAGCGTATATAATGTCATCGCATCGCTGAAGTCTTCTGAATTGGCACCTTCTAAGCGAAAGCCGACACTCCGGTTGATTGAGCGGGTCGTTCCATTATCTGCTGTATTTCCCCAGCTGTCATTTCGGTAGAAATAGCGGAAGCTTTCAAGTTGCTGAGCATTCCCGGCACCAAAGTCCAGGCCGGCATTTCCAGAAGCATTCCGGTCAAAGATGGTGTCCGTGTCGCCGTCGAACAGTTCATACTTCGACTCCAGCACATCGGTCGCATCCGAGCCAATAATAAAATAAGGCGTGGGAACCGCAAATTCTGATGCGGAGACCCCGCCTTCGCCATTGCTGTTCACACCGGACGCCTTGTAGTGGTACGTCACGCCTGTACTTACATTCGTATCGACATATTCGTTGACCATGATATGCGACGCAATTTTGAAGTAATCCGTTCCGTTGGTGGAGCGATACACATTAAACCCGGAAGTGGCCCAGGGGTCGGCATCCCAGCGAACGGTGACGACATTGTTGCTGTCCGGCCAGGCATAGAGATTTTGCGGGGCGGCCGGAATACCGGGATCGGTTGAGATGCTCAACTCGGAAAGTCCATAGAGCGGGCGGCCGGCTGGTGCCAGCATGCGAACATAGCGATAGGTGTTGGTATCGGAGATCGTGGCTTCATTGGGGGAGGCCCATCCCAGGACATCGGAGGGAACGGTGTACAGGGTGACCGCATCAGAAAAATCAGCCGTGTTCGCCCCTTGAATTTCGGCGCCGATGGTTCGGTCGATCGAGTACGTCCAGTCGCGCAGCGTATAGCTCGCCCCGAAAATTTGTTTTGCATTGCCTGCACCAAAGTCCAATCCGACCCAGCTGTTATTGACGGTCGTATCATAGAACGTGTCGACATCCCCATCGAACAGATTGTCTTTTTGTCCAACTGCGGTGGTATAGCTCGAATCCGGCCCGATAATGGAGTAGGGCGCGGCGGTCATTTGAACTTGAGCGGACCGTGCGCTTTCACCCCCGGCATTCGTACTGGTGATGGCATAATAGTATGTTTCATTGGCTGCAATGGCGGTGTCGATATAACTCGTGGCCGTCACATTAGCTGCGATCTTCGCATAGCCGGAACCGGATGTTGTGGAACGGAAAATGTTATAAGCGTCTGCATGGGATACGGCATCCCAGCCGAGCGTGATTTGGAGCGGGACAAACATGGCGGAATATACGCCCCGGGGAGGCGCGGGAGGGGGCGGAGGGTACACTTCGAAGTCGCTGAAGGTCATGGTACCGTTTCCGCCAAAGAAGATGCTCATATTATTGGTATCGTTCAGGTATCCGTCCGTGGATACCGTCGCCGTCGTTACATCGATCCCGCTGAATCGACCGCCAGCCCAGTTATCAATTTCAAAGAAGATGGTTTTCTCAACATGATTATAGGTCATGTAAATGTCATACCCCGGATCGCCCTGCCACACGCCGGTATTGTCGACGGTGGAACCGTTGCGCGTTACCGAAACTTTAGAGCCTGAATTTCCGGACTGCCAGCTGACATAGATCTGGTCCCCGTCGGTCGGCTCATTATCGGGGCCGCTTTGCAGGCCTTTTCCCAGCCCGAAGAAGATCGTGTTGTTGACGCTCGAATTCGCCGTTTCAACCGCAATATGCGCGGTCCATGACTGGTTGGCATACTGGCTGAAATCGGTCGCGAGATAACTGCGGGCGGTGTTGTCATCTGTGGCTGCATAACTGACCACCGCGCCTCCCTGGAGTACGGTGTTCGTGGTGCCGTCCTGCGCCAGCGCATAATCATTGGTGTAGCTCCATACTCCGTTTCCAGAGGTTGGAAGATTTTCATGGAAATCCCGGGCCACAACGGTTTCATCGATGAGGACATTTGAGAAATACAGATCCGGGGTGCTTTTCACCGCACGGAACCAGTTGAGGGAGAGGAGGTCGCCACTGCCTCCGGTAAACTTAAGATAGACATCGTGCAATCCGGAAATATTTTCCATTGCGACGGTTTCTGTGATCCAGCTATTTGCGCTTCCGGTATTGCTTACCGGACAGGTTCCGAGCAGCGTGCCGGTTGGTCCATCAAGGCGAACCTCGATATTTCCGCCGGTATTGGCGGACGCAATCCGAGCCTGGAACCCATTGGCGCCGGTGCCGAAATTGACATCATAAAACGCGACCCAATCCGAATTCTGCAGATCAACCAACTGAAATCCGCCACCGGTATCGGCGCAGTTCGTTGTAACGACGCCGGATTGGTCGCTGTAGTATTCCGCATCGATTCTTGAAAACGCATCGCGTCCTATGGCTTCCGGGTTGACGAGGTCCCATGCCCCGATGGGGTTTCCCTTGAGCTGGCTCACATCATCATAATAAATCGTACGCGTCTCGTTCGGCGTATAGTTGGATGAGTCGGCGCAATACATACCCCATTTTAGCCCGATTCCACTGATCATGGTGTCGGCGTCCACCCATCCATCATCCCAGCCGCCATTTCCATCGTCGATACCGTCATAAGCGAACTTGCCGGTATAGTCATAACTCGGTGCCGACTGAGGAGCACCATCGTACCAGACCTGTATTTTTCCAAGGGTTGGATCCGTGGAGGGTTTGAAATGGATAATGATCGGGATCCAGGTGTCGCGTTCAATATCGGCATCGAGCTCGTATACAGTTATGTTCGAAGTCAGCCAATCCCGATGTTCAATACTGAGCCGGTTATCATTGACGATTAAGGTGCCCGCCCAGGAGCCTCCACGTCCGTGGGCAAACATCTGAAGGACAATACAGTTTTTATCGGTAGGGTAGGAGGCGTCGTTGAGATTGGGCTCGGCAGGATAGTCATCCGAAGGATAGGCGTCGGAGGGGAAGCGAATTCTCAGGCCGTACCAACCATCTTCGGTGAATCGGAGTTCGGAGGTGGAATTTCCACTGCACGCTTCCATGCCGCGATCCAGTCGGGAGCCGTCATACCCTTCTGCCGTCCACCACACTTTTGCAGCCCTGTTTCCATCGAGATTAACCGCATTAATATAGGCGGGCCGTTTAAACGTGCACTCCCAATAGGGGTCTATCGAGAGGTTTTCAAAGCTGGTCGCGTAGAATTCATCGCAGTTAACGTAAGCAACCTGGGCAAGCGCGGGGGAGGCACTCAGGAGTCCGAGTGCAAAGAAAATGGATTTAGTAAATGAATGCATGCGTTCTCTTTAGAATTCAGCTGTTTCTTAAACGTCCGTTTGAATGTGCGGGGAAAAGTCAACAGGGCGATGTTTAATCCATCGCCCTGTTGAGGTTTAGCCTCGGTGATCGTTCGATCGTGAATCTGCGCGGATTACAACCTATTCAACGCCGATTTGATAGAACACCGCACGCGCGCCGGCAGGGAGCATATACGTTGTGTTCGTTGCCTGTCCGACAATATTGGAAACCGCGACTCCTTGAACAGGTATGGTCAGGCTCGTATTGGTAATTACGCTATAGCTCTTCCCTTCAACAGACTGCCAGGTCAGTTCGATATCGGTTCCAACAGACTCCATAGACTCAACAACCAAAACCGAGTTGGGGTCCGTCGGGATGGTGCCGGCCACATATTCTTCCCAGGTCAGCAGGCCATCGGCATCGTTATCCAGATCATCGTCTGCCGGGGTTAGTCCGTATTCGGCCAACCAATATTTGGGTGTGCCGTTAGCTGTAAAATCACTGGCTTTTACAAAGTCGAGTTCGGCTATAATGTTAATTTTATTATAATCTCCCCCTGATTGAATGCGGATATACCGGAAAGGCGTGGTGTTGGTTACCGGAATATCATTCCATGCGCCAGCCAGGCTGTTGCTCGTCAATGTATAGAGGGGCACCGCATCACTGAAATCTTCGGTATTGGCCCCCTCGAAGGTAAAGCCAACACTCCGGTTGACGCCTCGGGTTGTTCCGTTTTCTGGTTTGCCTCCCCATCCGCTATCGTTGCGGAGGAAGTAGCGCAGGTTCATGATCTGTTCTGCCGTACCAAAGTCCATGCCGGCATAACCGGCGGCATTTCGGTCAAAAATGGTGTCGGTATTGCCATCGAACAATTCATACTTGGATTTTAGCGGGTCTGTGTCATCCGATCCAATGATGAAGTAAGGTGTTGGAATCGCGTATTCGGATATCGATGGTTCGCTGGCACCATTTTCATTCACGGATGAAGCCTTGTAGTAATACGTTACGCCGTTGGTTACATCTGTATCCACATACGCATTGACGGTAAGGCCGGATGCAATCAGGGTGTAGCTCGGTGCCACATCATCAAGCGACCGATAAACGTTGTAGCCTGAGGTGGCCAGCGAATCTTCATCCCACCGAACGGTTACAATGTTATTGCTGTCCGGCCATGCATAAAGATTTTGTGGTGCATCCGGCGTGGTGATTTCAAATGGCTCAACGCTGAAATCACTGTAGGTGATGGTGGCATTGCCGCCAAAGAAGATTCGTGCTTCCGTGTTATCGGTAAATGTGAGTGCAGAAACATCAGCATATGAAGTGAGGTAGATTCCGTTGGTGCGTCCGTCGCTCCAGTCATCGAGTTCAAATTTGATCAGTTTTGTCTCGGCATAATACGTCATATACACATCACAACCCGGACCCGTAATTCCTGATCCATCCGTTGTAGAAGCAGTGTTTACGTAGGTTCTGGGGCGCCCGTAGCTGGCGGTGCTCCCGTGTCTCCATCGAATGTATGCACGATCGCCGTCAACCGGCTCGCCATTTGCACCTGACGGAAGACCGTTGCCTACACCAATGAAAATGTAGTTGTCAGTCGGGTCGCCTGTTGCGGGGGTCTCCAGTGCAATATGTGCTTTCCAGTTTTCATTGGTAAACATATATCCGCCAAACTGTGTGGCGAGATAAGAGCGGACGGCATCATTATCATTCGTGCCCGTTGCAAAAACCGATGCTCCGGCCGTTGTATTTGTGCGTGAGATCGTTTCCGCCGTATTGGTTGGGTTCAGAACGGTAATAATCAGATTTGTTGAAAATCCCCACGATCCTTCAGGACCAAGGTTTTCATTGAATGCAGTCAATGCGCTTGTTTCATTCTGCAGGCTGTTTGAAAAAAATATATCCTGACCATTGGCTGTACTTAGTATGCACGCCAATGCAGTGCATCCTATCACTGTATTTCGTCTTATTTTTATCATTGCTGACCTCCTGTTGTTTACTTTCGTGAACGGCGAGTCGGGCACTCCAGTGTCTTCTTCGGTATCAACGCCTATTTAGCTTATTGTCCATAAGCTAGTGTGTTGAGCCGTAAATAGATTTACATTACAAAAAGTTATGGTATGATGGTTTGCATGGGTAGACCAATTCTTCAAATAGAAATCAATGA
>JARNMJ010000007.1 GCA_029432795.1 Pontiellaceae bacterium B12219 | reverse complement strand
TATCGCTGGGTTGCCAAAGGCAAAGACATCTTGGAAAAAATCAATCGGGCCAGAACGAAGTTAAATAAACCTATTTATGAATCAGGACACTAGAACTCAAGTCGGTTTCCCGATTGGTGAATGCCCATGAAGTGCAACTTGTTAATTATCTCGTATCCACAGGCATTGATACCGGACTACTGATTAACTTTGGACCGGATCAAGTTGATATTAAGCGAAAGATAAGAACCTTAAAAAAGATCCCGTAAATCCTGTTATCCTGTCAAAAAAAGGAGTCTTTCTATGATTATCGGCGTTCCGCGGGAAGTGAAGTCGGATGAATACCGGGTGGCGATACTGCCGGTTGGTGCACAGTTGCTAATTCAGGACGGACACACGGTCCTGATTGAAAAATATGCCGGGCTCGGAAGCGGGTTCAGTAATCATGATTTTTCCGCCGTGGGTGCCGAAGTGGTCGATACCGCCGACGAACTTTTCCAACGTTCGGAAATGATTGTAAAGGTGAAGGAACCGCAGCCGGAAGAAATCAACCGCATGCAGAAGGATCAGATTCTGTTCTGCTATTTCCATTTTGCCAGCTCGCGAGAGCTGACGGTCCAATGTCTGGAAAAACAGATATCCGCCGTGGCCTACGAAACCCTGTCGGATACGTCCGGACGCCTTCCCCTGCTCACCCCGATGAGCGAGGTGGCGGGCAAGCTGTCCATCCAGGAAGGTGCCAAGTGTCTGGAAAAACCGATGATGGGCCGCGGCATTCTACTGGGCGGTGTTCCCGGGGTGGCCCCGGCGGACGTGCTGATTCTCGGTGCCGGCGTGGTGGGTTCCAACGCGGCAAAAGTGGCCGCCGGGCTCGGTGCCAATGTAACCATCATGGATATTAATCTGGATCGTCTGCGCCAGCTCGACGAAATCATGCCGCCAAACGTCACCACCGTGTTCTGCGAGCCCCATGCCATTGAACACTATGCCAAGCTGGCCGACCTCGTCGTGGGTTCCGTCCTGATTCCCGGAGCACTGGCTCCGAAACTGATTACCCGTGCACTCGTTTCTAAAATGAAAAAGGGATCCGTGATTGTAGACGTCTGCATCGATCAGGGAGGGTGCTGCGAAACCAGCAAACCGACCACTCATTCAAAACCGGTCTATGTGGTCGACGAAGTCGTTCACTATTGCGTCACCAATATGCCCGGGGCGGTCGGACGAACCAGCAGTCAGGCGCTCTGCAACGCCACACTGAGTTTTTGCCGGGAACTGGCGCAGCTTGGATTGGATGGATTCCTGAAAAAAAGTCCCGGTCGGAAATCTGCGTTAAACATGCGCGACGGAATGATTACCTGCAACGCGGTCAAAGCCGCCTTTCCAGACCTTGGAAACTAAAATGGAGGGTCGGGTTCCACCCCGACTTTTCACCGAACAGATTCTCAGGAAGTCCGGGTGGAACCGGGCCATCCAGCTTGATCAACCCTCTTCTTAGAGAACGATCTGCTCCAGCACTCCACCTTCCAAGTCCAGCACCGCGCAGGCGTTGGGGGCTCCGCGGCCGGCGGTTCCGGGATTAATGCAACGGGTGTTTTTATGCATCACATCATGGAATTCGTGGGAATGGCCGGTGAATACAAAATCATAATCTCCGCTTTCTACGCAGGCATTGAAACGGGCCCGGTCGTCGCTGTGCAACAGGGCAATCCGTTTTCCGACGAGGGTGATATCGCCGAAGCGCCCATGCAGCTGAAGCCCTTCCGGCCGGGGAGCAAATTTCCAATCGTTGGAAAACCGGTCCACATTTCCCAGCACGGCATGAACGGGCATGTTTAATTCGCCCAGCTTTTTGAGCACGTCGAACGATCCGATGTCACCGCAGTGAAATATGGCGGTTACCCTCGATTTCCGAAAAACATCAGCGCATTTTTCCGTGATGGAAAGATTGCCGTGTGTGTCTGATAAAATGCCGATTTTCATAGGGTTAAGCTGTCATATATGAAGTTTTGTGTCGATTCACATCAGAGGGTGGTTTAGGTTTTTGCCTTCATTTTTGACAGGAGCACATCATGATTAAAGCGAAAGTTGTTGGAGCCGGCGGATACGGCGGCGTAGGAATTACGGAATTATTGCTGAAACATCCGGAAGCAGAGATCGGCTGTCTGGTCAGTCTGTCGGATACCGGCCGAAAAATGAGCGATGTTTTTCCCCACCTGCGCGGCTTTTGCGATGATGTGATTGTCTCTCCGGATGATCCTAAAAATGCAGAGCCCTATGATGTGGTCTTTTTCTCCACGCCGGATGGCGTTGGCATGCAGACGGCCGCCGACGAGCTGGCCCGCGGCGCCAAGGTGATTGACTACAGCGGCGACTTTCGTTTCGGCTCAACCGAGCGGTATGCCGAATATGCCAACTTTATCGGGCGGGACCCGGTCCATAAGGCACCGGCCCTGCTGAGCGAAACCGTCTACGGTCTTGCAGAACTGCATGATATTACGGAAACCCAGAACATTGTGGGAAATCCCGGCTGTTTTGCGGTGAGCTGCATTCTGGGTCTTGCTCCGGCGGTTGCGGCGGGCATCATTGATCCCAAAAGCATTATTGCCGATTGTAAAACAGGCGTTTCCGGTGCTGGGAAAAAACCGAATGCCGCGTTTCACTACCCGAACCGCTACGACAACATGAATGCCTATAAACTGGCAGGTCATCAGCATGTGGTGGAAATTGAGCAGGAACTCGGACTGCTGGGCAATGACGATGTGCAGATCACCTTTACCGCGCAGGTCGTTCCGGTCTGCCGGGGTATTATGTCCTGTCTCTACGCCACCCTGGATGGGCAGAAAGCGGATGAAGTGGTTGAAATCTACCGCGAGTTCAATCGGAATAATAAATTTGTACGGATACAGGATGCAAAAACACCGGCCAGTATTGCTGACATTCGGGGAACCAACTACTGCAGCCTGACTGTGGATGTGGATGAACGGAACAACCGGTTGCGGATTATTTCCCACATCGACAACCTGATGAAAGGTCAGGCCGGCAATGCGATGCAGAATATGAACCTGATGTTCGGCCTGGATTCTGGCATATCTCTTGCGACTGCAGGGCAATATCCTTAATGGATGGAGCTCACTGCGGGAAAACAGAGAATGAACCGAACAGTCAGACTGATTACAGCCATTGCATCGTTGGCGGGGTATCTGGCGGTATTACGCTATGTCGCCCCGCCTGACCGCCCCTACTTTATCCTGGGCATTGGTATTGTCGGACTGGTTACCTGGCTGCTGGGCACTGTTCAGGGAATCATTGCAACGGTTCTGCTGGTTCCTCTCACCGCCTGGATTTATCAGCAGTTTCAGGTTTCCGCCAGCTACACACATTTTGCCAGTACTCCGGCCTATCTCGGCCTTCAGATCATTCTCGTTCTGGGAATCGGTTACATGCGTCGCGAAAACCTCAGCTTGCGCCGCAAACAAGCCGAACTGGAGGAAACCAACCACCAGTTGCAGCGCACTTTAGGAAAAGTGCAGGAGCTCGGCGGCATTCATAATATGTGCAGTGGCTGTAAAAAGATTCAGGACGATGAGGGGATTTGGCAGTCCATTGATGCCTATCTGAAAGCACATACTAAAATGGAATTCAGCCACTGCATCTGCCCGGACTGTGCCCGGAATTTCCGGAATGCTTCCGAAAAGCTGAGTTCTTAACCCACCAGTTGATGCCGCATATTGTGGCCGAGATGACAGGTGATTTCGTACGGAATGGTACCGGCCAGCCGGGCCAGATTTTCAACGCAGTTCGGCGCGGCCGGATCGGAAGAAATCACCTCCACCTCATCGCCTACTTTTGCGTCCGGAATGTCCGTTACGTCCACCGTCATCTGATCCATGGAAACAATACCGCACACGGGAGCATCGCTGCCGTGGATGCGTACCACCGCTTTGTTGGAGAGGTTTCGGAAATAACCGTCGCCGTATCCAATGGGAACCACACCGACCCGGCTGTCGCGATCGTATTCATGCGTAAGTCCGTATCCGCTGCGGCTTCCTTTGCGCATATGCTTCACAGCAATCAGCTTGGCTTTTACCGACATACACGGCCTTAAGCCCACGATATTCTGCACATGCTCGGTTGCATTGCATCCGTAAACCGCAATCCCCGGACGAACCATATCGAAATAGGTTTCAGCCAAATCAATCGTTGCCGCGGAATTGGCAGCGTGGCAGATCAGATTTCCAGAGGATGGAAGAATGGATTTGAACAGTTCCAACTGCTTGAAGGTATCCGCCCGGTCCGCTTCATCCGCTGTTGCAAAGTGCGTATAGACCCCGGTCAGGTTTACTTCTGCACACTCATGAATCGTATTGATTAAATCAACCGCCTGACTTGCAGGCACCCCCAGGCGCCCCATCCCGGTATCCACCTTCAGATGAACCTTCGCCGGTTTTCCAACCCGAATAGCGGCCGCCTGAATGGAGGCCAGCGCCGACTTGGACATGACGGTTTGCGTAATCTCCTGCCAGACCAGTTCGTCCTGGACTTTGAAATCGTCAAAATAAGCTGAAAGAAAACACAGAATAAAACCGTGATATCCTTTTTCGCGCAAGGCCAACGCTTCCGGCGGCGATGCCACGCCGAAGCCGTCTGTGAGTTCTGCCAATACGGGATAAAGCACATCCATGCCATGGCCGTAACAGTCGTCTTTCACGACCGGACAGAGTTTAACCCCGTCGCCGATTAAACCGCGAATTAATGCAATGTTATGCCGAACGGCGGATTCAGAAATTGATGCTGTCAGATAATTTTTCATGGTGTCTATATACAAAAAAGGCTTCCAGAAATTGGAAGCTCTCTTTGTAGCCGTTTTTCCAGCGACTGGAAAGATTAAGCGTTGACCATCTGCGCATCGTGGTTGATTTCGAAGCGGGTAATATCGGCTTCCGACAACAACGACTCAGCGATATCGTCCAGTCCCTGAAGCAGTTTATCCTTCACGGCCGGATCAACTTCAAACGAAAATTCGACATCGCTGAAGGTTACTTTCTGGTCTTCCAGATTCACGGTGGCTTCCAGCGGTTTATCCTGTGCTGCCATTTCAAAAATCTGATCCACTTCCGCACTGTCCAACTGAATCGTCAGCACGCCGTTCTTCGCACAGTTATTGCGGAAGATGTCGGCAAAGCCCGGGAGGTCGCCTTCAATCGGAGCAATCACCACACGGAAGCCCTGCTGAGCTACGGCCCATACCGCATGCTCACGACTCGAACCGCAGCCGAAGTTGTTCCGTCCAACCAGAATGGAGGCACCGGCCGCCTTAGGCTGATTCAATGCAAACGCCGGGTTATCGGACCCGTCATCATTATACCGCCAGTCTGAAAACAGCGCCGGACCGAATCCGGTACGCTTGATTGATTTCAGATGCTCTTTCGGAATCAGCGCATCGGTATCGATGTTAGCGCGATCCACGGCACAAACAATGCCCTTGAATGTAGTAAATTTTTCCATTAGATGATCTCCCTTACGTCAACGAAATGACCGTTGATGGCTGCAGCTGCGGCCATGGCCGGGCTTACGAGATGCGTACGACCGCCGCGTCCCTGACGTCCTTCAAAGTTTCGGTTGGACGTTGAAGCGCACCGCTCCTTATCCTTCAGTTTATCGGGGTTCATGGCCAGACACATGCTGCAACCGGCAAAACGCCAATCGGCACCGGCCGCCTTGAACACTTCATGCAGGCCCTCTTTTTCCGCTTCGTGGCGGACTTTTTCAGAGCCCGGAACGACGAGCACACGTAAACCGTCGGCAACCTGCTTGCCTTCCATCACTTTCGCAGCAGCGCGCAGATCTTCAATTCGACCATTAGTGCAGCTTCCGATGAAAACGGTATCGATTTTGATATCCGTCATTTTTTCGCCCGGTTCGAGGCCCATATAATCAAGAGCGGCCCGAACATCTTCCGGCGCATATCCGGGAACGGCATCGAGTTCCGGTACAGTGCTGTTTACACCGGTCACCATTCCGGGACTGGTTCCCCAGGTCACCTGCGGTTCCAGCTTTTCAACGTCGATCACGAGTGTTTTATCGAATACGGCATCGTCGTCGGAGAAAAGCGTTGCCCAGTATTTAATGGCTTCATCCAGCTTTTCGCCTTTAGGCGCAAACGGGCGGTCTTCTGCGGTGATGTAATCCACCGTGATCGCATCCGGAGCAATCAGTCCTGAACGGGCGCCGGCTTCAATCGCCATGTTGCAGATGGTCAGACGACCTTCCATGGAAAGCGATTCAATGGCTTCACCGCAGAACTCAAAGGCACAGCCTGTTCCCCCGGCGGTTCCGATTTCGCCACAGAGTTCCAGCACCAGGTCCTTGGCCGTTACGCCGGTCGGGATCTTTCCTTTAAACTCAACCTTATATTGTTTGGGTTTGCTCTGGCGCAGAGTCTGCGTGGCAAGCACGTGTTCCACTTCCGAGGTGCCGATCCCGAAAGCAATGGCTCCAAATGCGCCGTGTGTTGCCGTGTGCGAGTCGCCGCAAACCACCGTGGTTCCCGGCAACGTGATGCCCTGTTCCGGCCCGATGATGTGCACAACGCCCTGCTTTTCCGATTTCATACCGTAGAAGGTGATGTCAAAATCCGCACAGTTTTTTTCCAGCGCATCCACCTGTGCTTTGGCAATCGGATCGGTGATTTCCGAACGGCTGTCGGTCGGCACGTTGTGATCCGTGGTTGCAAAGGTCAGTTCCGGATGACGAACCGGGCGGTTATTCAGACGCAACCCTTCAAAGGCCTGCGGACTCGTTACTTCGTGAACAAGGTGACGATCGATATAGAGAAGCACTTCCCCGCCAGGTAATTCCTTGACGACATGCTTATCCCAGATTTTTTCGAACAGTGTTTTTCCCATAATATTTACCTATTATTTAAACGAACGGCGGATTATAGGTTCGCTATTTCTCCGTTCAAGTCATTCTTTAAGAAGATCTTCAGAGGGCCGCAAGAGCCGCATTGAACGTTTCACTCGGGCGCATGGCTGCGTTGGCAAGCTCATCGTTCGGGCGGTAGTATCCGCCAAGATCCAGCGTGTTCCCCTGACAGCCAATCAATTCCTCGACGATTTGATCTTCGTTCTCTTCCAGCGTTTTAGCCAATGGAGCGAAACGGGCCTTGAGCTCCGCATCCGCATCCTGCGCGGCGAGTGCTTCAGCCCAATAAAGGGCAAGATAGAAATGACTGCCGCGGTTATCCAGCTCGTGCACCTTACGGGACGGCGATTTATTCTCTTCGAGGAATCGGGTGTTCGCGATGTCCAGCGTATCGGCCAGCACCTGCGCCTTTTTGTTTCCGAACACCTCGGCGAGATGCTCCAACGAAACTCCCAACGCCAGAAACTCGCCGAGCGAATCCCAGCGCAGATGGTTTTCAGCGATAAACTGCTGAACGTGTTTCGGGGCCGATCCTCCGGCACCGGTTTCGAACAAACCGCCGCCATTCATCAACGGAACAATCGACAGCATTTTTGCACTGGTTCCGAGTTCCAGAATCGGGAAGAGGTCGGTCAGATAATCGCGCAACACATTTCCGGTAACAGAAATAGTGTCCAAACCGGCTTTCGCCCGTTCGAGTGTAATCACGGTGGCTTCTTCCGGCGAAAGAATCTTAATATCCAGCCCTTCGGTGTCGTGGTCCTTCAGATACCGTTTCACTTTTTCAATCAGCTGCGCATCGTGCGCTCGGTTGGCATCGAGCCAGAAAATAGCAGGAACTCCGGTCGCACGGGCACGGGAAACCGCCAGCTTAACCCAGTTCTGAACCGGAGCATCTTTGACCTGGCATGCACGCCAGATATCGCCCTGCTCCACTTCATGCGAAATCAGGACCTTACCGTCGGCATCGACGATCCGTACGGTTCCAGAGGCAGGAATTTCGAACGTTTTATCGTGGGAGCCATACTCTTCGGCCTTCTGCGCCATGAGTCCGACGTTTGGAACCGTGCCCATGGTGGCCGGATCAAAGGCACCGTTCTTTTTGCAGAATTCAATGGTTTCCGCATAGACGCCCGCATAGCAGCGGTCGGGAATAATGAAGTTGGTGTCCTGCTGTTTTCCATCCTTATTCCACATCTGACCGGAAGCGCGGATGGCCGCCGGCATGGAGGCATCGATGATGACATCGCTCGGCACATGCAGATTGGTGATGCCCTTGTCGGAATCAACCATCGCCAGATCCGGTGCGTTTTTGTAGAGCTCGGCAAGTTCCGCTTCAATTTCAGCCTTCTTTTCTTCCGGTAGTCCTTCGATCTTCGCATAGAGATCGCCGATGCCGTTGTTGACATCAACGTCCAGTTCCGGATGCTTTTCCAGCACATCTTTATAGAAGACGGAAACACAGTGGCCGAAGATGATGGGATCGGAAACCTTCATCATGGTGGCTTTCATGTGCAGCGAGAAAAGAGTTCCTGCTTCTTTGGTTTCTTCAACCTGCTGTTTGAGGAAAGATTCCAGCGCCTTGACGCTCAGGAACGTTCCGTCGATCACTTCCCCGGCCAAAAGATCCAGCCCGTCTTTCAGAACAGTGGTCTTTCCCTCTGTATCAACCAATTCGATTTTTGCGATTGTCGCCGCCGGAACCGTGACTGATTTTTCATTTCCGAAGAAATCATTGGCAGACATACTGGAAACGACTGACTTTGAATCGGCCGACCACGCGCCCATACGGTGCGGGTTGCTTTTGGCGTATTGCTTAACCGCAGTAGCGGCGCGACGGTCGGAATTTCCTTCGCGCAATACCGGGTTCACCGCACTGCCTTTAATCTTATCGTAACGCGGCTGTGCGTTCGGATCTTCATATTCCGGCAATGCGAAGCCCTGAGACTGCAATTCTGCAATCGCGGCTTTCAGCTGCGGAATGGATGCGGAAACATTCGGAAGTTTAATGATGTTGGCTTCAGGCGTTTTTGCCAGCTCGCCGAGCTCAGTCAGCGCATCCCCCACCTTCTGTTCGTCGGTCAGCACTTCCGGAAATACGGCAAGAATACGACCGGCCAAAGAGATATCGCGCGTTTCAACAGTCACACCGGCTGCGGCGGTATAGGCTTCAATGATAGGCAGGAGGGACCGGGTCGCCAAAGCCGGAGCTTCGTCGGTGATGGTGTAGATTATTTTCGCTTTTTCGCTCATAAGTTATATTCCGATTCTCTGGGGTTCATTAAAAATTGAGCTGAAGTGTCTATTTGAAAGTGCCCGATATGTCAAGAATGCACCCCCGAAAGGGGACAAATACCGTACACATTATCCCCGGGATAAATTTACCGGGACTGGGAAATGAATGTAAATTATTCAACTCTAAAGCCGCTCAGGGCGCTTCCCAGTAAATACGATAGAACCGATTACTGACCGGGAGTTCCGGATCAATCACATTGACCCAGTTGGAGGACGCTTCCGGCACCGAAGAGAGAATATACCATTGGGGATTAAGCAGCGATTCCGTGAAATGCACTTCATAGGTTTGTCCCGGAATCGCCGGGAATCCAATGATTGGAAGCTGGCCTGCGGAAATCGAAATATCGGAATTAAAGGAGTCCCGATATTCTTCAACCGTTCCCGGCGTTCCGCCCACGGCGGAGGCGCGCCAGCTGGCCGGATCATTTCCGAAGCTGTTGAGCGGGTAGCGTTCCAGACTCACATTACCTGTGTGGGCAACGGCCCAGTTGGCATTGGTACGGTAGGCCACATAATCCGCCCGGTAATATGGAACAAAGCCATCCGGCTCCGGATCCCCCGGATTGAGCAGTTCCAGCATTTCGCCATCCGGATCCAGATTACCTGTCCAGGGTCCATACACCGGAACCGATGAATCCAGCCCATATTGCGCCCGGAAAACGGCGGGATTTGTTGCACACAGAATAAGCGGCGTCAACGGAGGCAGCACCACCCCTTCCGGAAAGGCATAATCCCCAATCCCGGACACATTCCAGGTATTGGAAGCAATCGAAAGATCGTACAGCGGCACATCGGCATCAGAAATATTATAGAATTCCAGATAGGCCGATTTTCCGAGCATTGGAACATACATGATTTCGCTGAGCACCACCGGCCCAACTCTCGGCAAACCATTCGCATAGCCCTTCGTGCTGGCAAGCTGCTCCGTAAACAGTTCCACGCCGTCAGAGCGCAGGTACCGCCCGAATGACTCCTCGCGGGCAGCAGCAGGAAACTCAACATGATCCATAAAACGCAGCACATCGCCCCCCTCAACCTGCAGGAGACTCGCACTGCTCCCCAGTTCGCTGAAACCGAAATCGAGCTCTGAAGCCGATACGGTCAGATAGCCATGAGCAGGAATCAGACTGCCCGATGGGAAGACATAGCGCGCGGGCTGGTCCAAATCATCCGTTAGTGCATAGCCGGCAAGATCGACCACGGAGGCTGATGCATTATACAATTCAATCCAGTCGACCCCCATGTCGGTGTGCGACAGAACTTCATTAATCACCACCGATGGCTCATACACAGCAAACCGTCCCGGTGATCCGTGATACAACGCACTCGCCGTCCAGTTCTTTCCATCTGCCAGATAAATCGTCTGCGCGTTGATTTCTGAAGGAACCTGATCCGGGCTGCGCACTTCCAATGAACTGCCCCCGCCGTCAGGAGCCTCGGGCCAATCGCCGCCAACAGTATACGAAACAGTGGAGAGGGTTGCACCAGCCGCATCTGTCAGCACAATCGTTTCGCCCCCATCGCTGAGCGCCCCCACCCATTCGCCGGCAACTTCGATGCCATCCCAATACCAGGGAGATGAAACATTTTGATAGCGATTCGAAAAAGAAGCGGCATCTTCCACCACCACCACCACAAACGCTCCCGGATTCAGCGTTGCATATTCCGGGAAGATATAGCGTACAGCATTGCTGAGGCTCACTCCGCTCATATCGATCAGATTGGTACTGCTGTTCCAGATTTCAATAAATTCATAGTCGTCGGACCCGTCCGGATTATAACTGATTTCCGTAATAAGCAGTTCGCCGGCCGTCGGCACCTGACGCGACCCCAACAGGAACCGAGGCTCTGCGAGTGCCGACCATTCACCACCCGATGTGCGGACGCGGCTTGTGATGGTTATATCTTCTGTAACCGTTACAGCACCTGCGGACCAAATCAGCGCCGCCGGAGAAATACTGCCGCCGGGCAAACGTGGATCGGTTCCGTCCAGCGTGTAATAGATGGTTCCCGCCGAACTGGTCAGTATGGGCTGGAATCCTTCCAGCACAGCACCGCCATATTGATTAAAGGTCGGCGGGTCAAAGGATGGGAAATAACCGGCATTCCGCCATGCGGCAACCATATCATTTGCCTGATGATTGAAGTAACTCGTATAGGCCGTATTCGCATCGTCTTCCCAACTTGTGTACGAACGACCCCACCGGGCGCACTCCGCCAGGAAACTGTCGCGAGTTTCATCCATGCGGGCCTGCAGCCGTGCGTTACACTGCGCATGGGTCATGGCGCCGTCATTGAAAAAGTTTTTATAGATACGGTCCGCCAGCAGCATTTTGAAATCCGGATGATTTTCTCCATGTAAACCGGCCCAGATTCCTCCAGGCCCCCAGGCACCGATGCTTTTATCGTCGTCGACGCGTCCGTCATTCACGAATCCATCGGGGTCATTAATCCAGAATTTATAGCCGCTGCCGGCAGTTTTCGGGCCGCAGCCGCGGAATTCATTTTCACTTCCTCCAAAGCCGTAAAGCAACATGTAGTCGATATAATGGCTCACGTCCAGATACGGGCTCACCGCCTCGAAATCATCCCGGAGTGCCCGTACGCGTTCCCACGGTTCGGGATTCGGCGGATCTCCCGCGCCAATCACCCAACCACCGGGACCGCCGCCCCCATTGTCATTGCCTTTCACACTCACATAGTCGTCTTCATCGCCTCCGAGGTAGTCCGCGAGGAAGCTTTCATTCAACACCTCCTTGCAGTTGTACTGCCCCCAATACTCGCCATTGAGATAAACATGCACGAAGCGACCGTGAGGATTCAGACTCCCCATATCCAGATAGCTGTCCTGTATGAAACGGTCCGACATACCAAACGAACGGCTCCAGTCATGATTTCCACCCCGCAAATGCAACCGGTCGAAAGACGTCTTAGCCAGTACACCCCGATCGAATCCGTTGAACAGAGGCGCTTTCAGCTTTCCATTTCCGTATTTCTGGCGGAATGCCAGCGAGAAGGCCTTCTTTTCGAAATATGAATAGGCACCGCCGAAGCGCGAGATCCCGCAATCCTCCTGAATGGGATTTTGGCCATCCGGCCATAATAATTCGAAGGAACAGGCCTGCTCATCATATTCAATGGCATCAATGGCGTTCCCCGTTGAGGAGACAACCAGCGAAATCGTCGGGAGCGCCAGCAGGCCCGGTTTCACGCGCGGTCCGTAGGTGGGATCCTGAGTGATATCAGTGTCCAAATCGGCAATCACATCATCTAAAAAGATGAAGCTCTTGGTCTCGATGCGCGCGGGTTTGTATCCCGGCCATACCGCTTGAACACGTACAACGGATGTACCGGAAATAGAGAGTCCTCCCGTATAGGGAATCGACGGTTCCGTACCGTCCAGCGAATAGAGAATCGTCGCATCGGGATCAGCACTCGTGACCGTCAGGGTGAAGTTTGTTTCGTATATACCGCGGGCGTGGCTCCAATCCAGACTGTTCAGCCACCCCTCATAAGCAGTCCCGGTATTGACTGCACCCGGCGTGGGTTCCATCAACGTCCACCTGCCCTCCAGATCCCGCCCGTAGGCCAGGTCGGTATCGAGCTCGGGATAACTCACACTGTCGATGACCGTGGAGCCATTGGCTGCTGTAAGCTGAACCGTTTCACCATTTTTACCCAATGCAAAGTCCGCGTGCAGCATGCCCTCCGGGTCAACGGCAACATCTCGGTTTGATGCAAAGACAATGAGCGTTTCATGCGGAGCCATCGTGGTGGAGGGGAACGTGAATTTCATGGGTTTGGCGGGATTGTCCGACAAGCCCCAGCCCGTCAGATCTACCGTGGTGTTACCGGTATTACGCAGTTCGATCCAGTCCGATGCATCGCCATAGCCATCTTCGAGCGAATATTGATTATCCGCCAGCACTTCGCTGATAACAATCGGTAGCGTTGCACCGTTCACTTCCACTCCCACGGCATGGGTGAATATCCAGGCGTTGTTCGTCGCCACCATAATGAATTCCGTCGATGCGGTCATGGTTTGCACGAAACTGCCCACGCCGTTGGTATCCGTATATGATCCAACAGATCCAATGTCTGGAAAAATTTCCGCTCGTTTCACATCCTCCACCGACCAATCAAGCGTGACGCTCTGACCTCCAGCAACCGCCGTGTCGGAAACGCTGAATGATTGAATCCCCACTTCACTGGCGGGACGGCCGAACACTTCTACTTCACGAAAACCAATAAAACCGCCCGGGTTGCCGTCCGTCCGGGTTTTATCTTCCAGACCAACCCGTACGTAACGCGCAAACACGGGGCCATCGACATCAACATCGAACACAGGAGCATTCCCGGTGAGCGGGCGCTCCAACACGGAATCGTGGTTTTCATCAAACAATCGACAGATTGTACTGGCCAGACGATCGCCGACGGCGGCGGCACTTACCGCCCGGACTCCATAGAGCGCGAAGGTCTCGCCGAGGTCCACTTCCCAATATCCATCCACCGTCTGCGAGGTCGTATAGGTTTCCGTCGACATGTCACCATCATTCGCGTTGCTCGCGGGGGGTAACGAATCCGTTAAACGCAGCATATAGCTGCGTTTCCCCGTCGCAAGGTTCGCAGTCGGTTGCGGAGGAAGTGCGGAACCGGAAGCTTCTGAATAAATCCGTACTTCGGCCAGCTGAATTGCGTAATCACGTCCATTTTCTTCGCCGTTCTCCAACCCGACTCTTACATAGCGCCCCACCGTATTCGCGGGGGTATTGAAGGTATAGGTCGCGCTGGCCCCGGGATTGCTTGTGACGTCCGAGGCTACCGAGTTCATACCCGCGTCCAGAATTCGAATCACCAAATTATCCATACGCTCAGCAGAGGAATCGCGATTTACCAGTTCCACCCGAGCAATGGGGCCCGCAGTTCCGAGATCGGCGATCCAGTAGTTGTTCGGTGTGGAGGAATCGGTGTGGGAAAAGTTTCCGGTATTCCCATCCACTGCATTCTCTGCTGGAAACTCTCCATCATTCCATTCGGTGGTTTGCGACACCGAAAATCCTGTTATCTCGACGTCGCTTTCTCCACCGGGAACGGGTTCCGGCGAAAAAGGAATTTGTGCTTCTCCGATAATGCGAACTTCGGTCAATCCCACGCGATAGTTTCCTGCGCCGTTGACGTCCGATCCGGAAAGACCTATCCGAAGGGTCCTTGCTGAAATCCCTGCCGGCAGATTGATCACGCTGATTCCACTGGCGCCCGGATTGGTTAATATGGTTTCATAAACGACCTGATCGTCCATATTGAGCAGGGATAGTGTGAGCCCCTCCATTTCCGCATCATTCGGAGCCGGCTGATTGACGAGTTCAATGCGATCCAGCTCAAAGGGCCGGCCCAATTCCGCTTTCCAATAACTGGAAGGAAGATTATCCGTCCGGCTGTACGACATCGCATTTCCATCGACGGCATTGACGGCTTTCGTTGATGCGGAGCTGTCCGATGATTGGAAGACGCTCGAAAATGCAAGCTGAACATCCGTTGATGGCGGGGCAAACAAATAGCTGAAACCGGCCCCGACAAAAGCATGGCTTCCTGCAGAAAGATCGTTGATTCCGTGGTTTGCCGCCCAACTGACATTCACTACCCCTTCGGCCGGCTCGGTAAAGTGAAATAAATAATCGGCATCTGAATTAACGGTTACACTGGAAGCCGGCGTTCCGTTGATCAACAAATCGGAAGCATTCACACCGGACACGCCCTCATTGAATACCACTTGGATTTGCGTTAAGACGGTAACGGAAGATCCCGATGCAGGATTAAGTGTTGCGACTGTTGGTGCAGCCGTATCGCGCAAACGTTCCTGCCAGATCATGTCCAACGATAATCCCATCACAATATCAGAGCTCGTGGCAGAACTTTGATGCACCTCAGCCGCCAACAGATTTGCGCCGTTCAGGAGTCCGGCGGTATCCAACAAATAGGGGCCCTCAACGGAAGCATTTCCAACATTATTCGCCAGAGTATTATATGAAACCGTTCCGGCATCCATGTGGTTCCGTAATACCTCCGTGCCGTTTAAATACAGAACCAGCCCATCGTCAACCACCGTATTGGCAACCAGATTCATCGAATAAACATCGGTTATATTGTTCGTAAACGAAGTACGGAAATAGCATGTCGTCGGAAGACTTTTCGCGATGAGCGGCAACGCCGTGGTTTTCGGTGCGGGCACCGTATCGTCCTCCACATAAAGTAAACCGCCGCCGGAGGACCAGGAACCATCGGCATATCCCGGCGCGCGCCAGGCCGTTCCGAGGTTGTTTCCATTCACATCATAGCGCCAAGGCGTGGTGAATTCGATAAGCCGATTGGTTTGAGCCGCTCCGCCCATGCCGAAATCAATCGTTAATTCCGCCGCCTCACTGATAACGGAACCGGAAGAATTTGATACCAGAACGGAAAAGAGATCTCCGTCATCGTCTCCTGCGGTGATAAAATTTAAGGAGCGGTTTGTTTCGCCGGCGATTGAGGTTCCGTTTCGCCGCCATTGATAAGTAAAAGGTGCTGTGCCCGAAGCACTCACGGAAAATGAGACTGGATCACCAATAAAAATCGTCTGCGATGCAGGCGCATCGAAAATAACCGGCAGCGCTGCAAATGCTGAAAGATTAGCTGTCAGGAAAAAAATGCCCAACAGGAATACCCCATAATGTTTCAGCAATGACGCTGTATCCGACCGAACTGTTTTTTTCATATACGCCATACCTTTTGAGTTCTTACTTTCAAAAAACCTTTTCCCAGAACTACATAGTATAACCAACGATCAAATAAGACGTTAAATAAATAAGAAAAAATAGCTACCGGCTTAAAACAGCCGGTTCTGATTTTCTTCAGTCCGGCCCTGCATCCGAGCCCGTTTCATTATTCAACAGACCACCGGAGGTCCCGGAATTCAGGGGGCGCCCCCTGCCAGATGCCTCCGAAATCCAGTTTTTGTCCGTTTTGTTTATCTTTCAGTGTTTCTTTATCTCCGAACCGCAATTCCATCACTCCGTTCCAGCTCGGCAGCCCTTCCCCGGCTACGTCTATAAAATCGGCAGGAGAAAGCGTGATCTTCTGCCATTCCGATCCCCCCGAAAGCTCGACTTCCGCCGCATACTGATCGATACCGATCACCAGTTTATTCGAGGCCGCAGACCGCACATCCAACATAAGTTTTGCTCCGGCGGGTGCCGCCCAGACCGGATCGTAGAGTTTATGGGTTTTAAGCGGCCATTCCTGCGGTCGGTAGGTAAACCAATCTTTTTCCCAATCTCCCTCGAAGGTTTCAATTATTGATGATGGCTTCAATGTTGCTTTCACTCCCGCCGCCTGCAGCTCTTCCGGCATGACCATCGCCATTAACGAAGAGAGGTTAAACTGATCGGTTGTATACGTTCTGTAATAATACCCGGCACCGGTGATTGGTTCATCCAACGCATAGACGACGTTGGCATAAACCAAAGCGGTTTATCCAAACTGTGAATCGGCAATTCAGCCACCAATGCCTGCCCCGACTCCCCGGGCGTTGCGCGATGCCAGAATCGGGCCTTTGTATTTTCCCGGTTATCTTTTAAACCATCCACCTGCCCCTGCTGCGTGTAGTAGATATCCACCGATCGGATGTTTTTCGACGAATCCGGACGGACCGTGAAAACCGGAATACCGTTTGAGAGACTGAGTTCTGTTTGCGGCGTTTGCGGACAAACAAAGGTCCCCTTCAGATATTGGTCGAACCAGATCTGGGTGGCCACTTCATAGACCGCCGTATCCTGATGGTTATGATGCGCGGAACAGGTCGCCCGCCATGCTTTGGATTTTATTTCCGTCACAGCTGTTTGCAGATCGTTAATCCGTCCGTGAAAATCATTCGCCGGACTCAGAAACATGATCGGACAGGAAATCTTTTTCAGATACACATCATCGGAAAGCAGGTTATCCTCCTGGCGATCGCTGATACCTCCGCATGAAGGCGCGGCGGCCCTCACACGGGAATCAAATCAGATCCCGCCGTCAACACCGTCAACTTTCCCCCCATTGAATGGCCGTAAACTCCAAGCAGCTCCGCATTCACCTCCGGTTGCCGTTCCAGGAAAGTCAGTGCCCGACGCGCACCGATGGTGCAGATAAACCACTGATTATTTCGAGGAGATTCCACCGGGTCCAATGTCCATTCAGTGGGTTTTGTATTTCCAAATGAATTCAACCCGGTTCGGGTTGGTGCATGATAGGCATCAAGCGCCCCCCAGTCCGTCGTCAGTTTATAGTCCGGCGCATCCGTTTCTCCCGCCCAGAAACGCTTCACCCCATCCGGATTGACCTTATAATCCGGCGCATCAATTCGTCCGGCTCAGGAAATGGAAATGGTTGCATAACCCCGCTTCGCATTGGTAAACACCGCATTGGAATGAGCATACTGTCCGCCGCCATGAATCTGCACCAAACCGGGCAGTTTTTTTCCGCCCTTCGGATACCCATATACCGCAGCCATCATCGCTCTCTTCCCTTTGAAAACGCCAATGCGGTATCGCAACACCTTCATCACAATACCGTCTTCTTCCCACTCTTTCAGAACCTCAACATCGAGTGGTTCTGCGCGCGGATCAAATCCGGCCCATAATTCATTAAAGGTTTTCGGAGCCAAGCCGTTCACCAGAGGTGGTAGCGTTTCACGCGCATGCCCTACCGAACTTAACGCTATTCCGATTAACAGTGCTGATAGAATTGATTTACTCACCTTCGTCTCCCGTTCAATTAAAATAATACACGCAGAAAATACAGCCTAACCCCTAAACCGATTCGGTCTATCCCATATATGAAGGATACGCCCCCCGAATAAAAAAAAGGCGCGCTTCTTCAAAAGCACGCCTTCAATCAAACTGATGTTCCAAGGGTTGGAAACTTTCCCCGGAATTCAGCCGGTAAATTAATCGGGTGAAACCGCCGACTGTATCGCTTCCAATCCCGGCAACGCCCTGTATTCTCCATTCATAAGCCCGGTGAACTGTTTGAACCGCTCTTCATCTTTCTGATCCGCCCCCTCTTTGGGAACAAACTGAACCACGTTCATCGACACCTTGCTTTTTTTCGTACCGCGCAGACCGCTTTTTCCAGGAACCCCTTTGGCCTTCTGCTCAGCTAGGGCGCGTTGCTTTAAAAAAGCCTCGGCCATTTCCCGCGGGGTATACCAATACCGCTCCGGCTGCGGGGGAAGTTCCTCATTCGGGAAATATGCCCGAACAATCCCCCATCCCACCAGCACGCGTTGCGGCTGCCCATTTGCTGCACGCTTCCGGTTTTCCTCGTCCAGTTTTTCCTTCGCCTTTTTCTGCGTCTCTCTGAACCGGACCATTTTTGATTCGCTCCAGGGCTTTGCCGGCGCTTTTTCATAGACCAAATGTCCCCAGCCATGCGCCAGAATAAAAACCGTATCGGCTTGTTGCTGCATCGCAAACATCGCAGGTTCGCTCCAATGGTTCACATTTTTCAGCGGTTCAACCACGAGATCCGTCCCTTCGATCTTTTTGCCCCCCGGCCCCAGCGTTTTGGTGCCGTAGCCTCCGGCCTTCACCGCATTAAGCGGCTGGAGCCACTCTTCAACCTTTTTCACATTGGCATCGGTTGCCGGCACCATGCCCGGAAAGAGGGTATAAGAACCCGTCTGGTGGCCGAACACCGCAACATTGAACACCACGGTTGGATTCAAATTACCCAGAATCTTAACCAACTCCTGTTTAATGAGTGTGTAGGCCGGAATACCGCCCAGTTCGTCGTACATCATCCAGGGAGTTGAATCGAGAATGATGAAGATTTTCTCTCCCTTCCCTTTGATTCCGAACAGCTCAATTTCCGGCATCGAAAATCCGAGAGCTCCCGCGCCGCCGAGCCCGTCACCCGCCGCGTTTCCAAGACCGCCTTTCACACCGGAAATTTCCGGCATCTTGATATCCGGCATGGTCTGATTCATTTTCGGCTGAACCACAATGCGCTTGCGCAGTTTCGGTTTCTGCACCTTTTTTTTGATATTCACCGGCACCTGCAGTTTGCGCAGATTCATTTTGGGCCGGTTAACCGGTTTGGCCTCGAATTTAGGTTCTTCTTTCTGAATCACCGTAACAGCAACAAACGACAGTGCGACCACAATCAACAGGGCGTGAATACCCAGACTGACGAGTGCCGCACTCGATTTGGCATGTTTAGCAAAATACCGTTTCTTCATAGCTCCTTTTCCTTCTGAAAGTTCCGAACACTGGAAACGTCATGCACATCCCCCCGACATCGCAAAATGAGCCGATTCCAATATCCGAAACAATAGTACGCAGAAGAAGATGCGTGCCTATCCCGTGTATGAGGGATATTTCAAAAAATACCGGCAAAACCTCAAGTCCGGCTGATTCGAACCGTTCAGCTCCGGCTATTCAAGAATCAGCTTAAATCCGGCAACCGGCTGATCCGGCAGAGTTTCAGGCAATGAAATGGTCAGGCCGTCCTTTGACCGCTTCCATTTTATTTTTTCATTGCTGCCCATCAACGTAACCTTCCTGATTTCTTTTTCAAGTACACCCCCCGTCGCGAGGGTTTTGATCACGATGTCTTCCGTCGGCTGAGCCAACACAAAGGCGTAGAGATTGCCATCCTTTGTGGTAAAACGGATATCCTCCTGCGAGAACGCCCTGTGGTTTTCCCCCTGCCGTCCCCCCTTCATTTTCAGCGGACCTTCTCCATAAATGTTCCAAGGTCTGGAACCGTATATCCCTTCCCCGTTGATTTTCAGCACGTCACCGAAAGCGGTCAGATAGGCCGCCTGGTTTTCCGGAAGCGTGCCGTCGCCGCGCAGGGCCACATTCATCATCACGACTCCGTTTTTGCTGATGGCATCAATGCCGTTACCAATCATCACCGGAATGCTCATTCGGTTCGTGGCACCTTTGCGATAGAACCAGCCGCCGGAGACATCCGTTGCCCACATCCAGGGTTCCGGTTGAATATCAGCAGAGCTGCCCCGCTCCAGATTATAGGTAAATGCCCGGCGGTCCGCTCTTCCATCTTTAAATGAAAGCACAACGTCCTGTTTTCCGTTTTCCTCCAGGTCGCGGTTCAGGTAATCGGAGAAAAGTTTCAAGCCCAGGTTTTTACCTGTTTTTTGGCTGGGGTAAGGAGAATCATTATTAAACAGGTCCGGATCGTATTTTTCTATGATCTCCCAACAACGCGCATACCAATGTTCATTCCAACTGTCCTGGCTGACATACCCCTTCGGGTCGAAATCCATATTGATCAGCTGACCTTCCAACGTACCCGCTTCATAATATTTCCGTCCCGTTTTAAAGAAACGCGGCGACCAGTACAGGTGTGTTGAAACTCCGAATTTCAGTCCATGCTTATAGGCCGCCTCCTTCCACTCCCTGAGCGTGTCCCGGTGCGGCCCCATATCGACCGAATTCCAGGGATGGGAAGAATCGTACATATCAAAATTATCATGATGGCAGGCCACCGGCATAACAAAGTGAGCACCGTTTTCCTTGAAGAATTCAACCAAACCTTCCGGGTCCCAATTCTCGCCTTTAAACAACGGCACGAGATCCTCATAACCGAACTCTGATGGCGGACCATACCGCTTCGTATGAAAATCCGTCAGATCCTGCGTCATCTTCAGCTGACCGCCGGTTTCGCCTTCGTTTGGCCCATACATGCGCCGTCCGTAGTGCGAGCCGTCGTTCGGACGATTTTCATCGGTTGCCGACGGCACGCCCCAATGGGTCCATACCCCGATTTTTCCATCCAGGAACCAATCCGGCACTTGATAATGCGCGGCCATTGAATCCCAATTCGGGGCTACCTGAGCAGAACAAACTGCATTGAATCCCACACTCAACAGAACACACGCTCCTGTTATTTTTTTCAACGTATCCATCTGCTGTTCCTTACGTTTTTCTGCCTTCCGCACATTAATGAGACGGGGTTTGTATGGCCTATTACAACTGCTTCCAGATAATGCCGGCTGTTTTATTTTCAATATCGACAGACACATCGGCCTGCTCAAATTTTCGCTGATACCGATAGCCGTTTCGCGTGGCCGGCCCAAGCGGGGCGCCTAAAGGGCGGGAATATTCCGGCATATCGTTCATCCACAGCTTGCTGTTTCCGTCATCCACCCCGTACCCATCGGTAAACAGAAAATAACTGTACTTTTCTGCACAGATCAGAAACAGAGCCAGCGCATAGGTGAAGCGCTCTTCCAAAGATGATTTATTGATGTTTTCCGATCGGCTTTTTCCTTCATCCATATCCGTATCTGCATACTTTCCCGCCCCGATCGTAAAGGCAATGATTTTGCCGGACTGCGCCGCCTGCTGAACCGCCGCGATGCCCTTGGCAACATAATCCGGTTGAGACACACCTCCGACCGCATGCTCAAAACCCTCAATGTATGAACCGTCAAAATAATCGACAAACTCAAGCCCAGCATCGTCAAAGCGCGCACGGATGACATTGGCAACGACCAGTTCATTTTTGCCGATAACCTGCGGGAGCTTCTTCATCATAACATGATAGCCCTCCATGGTTTCAGCCTTCTTTTCTTCTCCGATCTGCCGGCTGAGATAACCCGGTTCCAACGCCTTGATGTTTCCATCGACAAAAACACCATCAATGCTTTTTGACGAGCAGACCCATTTCGCATTATCCAGCCACCACTGCTGCACTTTTTTATTCGAAAGGTCATAGGCTCTGACCCGGTTCCGGACCAGATTCTCATTCCCGTTTTTATCGGCCAGAAAAGCCCCCTGAATTTCCGCCAGCTTTTCATCTGCGTAATAACACGGGTAGTGAACAATAATATTCCGGTAATAAAGAATCTTTGCATCGGAATTTACTTTTTTGACCGCTTTTGCCGCCTTCTCCGTGCCGGCTTCGGTACTGCCGAAATCGTTCTGGCCTGTGGTCTTTTCAAAAGTGATCAGCGGGAATGTCGCCAGATAGTCAATTTCCTCCGGAGTAAAAGCGGTAACTTTACGTACATGCATATACCGGGGAACCGTATCCCAGCTAAATTCGGGCATTCGTTCCCCCTTCACGGAAAAAGCGCCACCCATTAAAATGATTAAGCAACTCACTGCACAACGTGCAGTTCCTCTATGATATATCGACATGTTTGAACTCCTGAACCGTATTATATACATTTAAAATAATGAAATCAGTTTACGTCGTAACAGAACCCTTTCCATCACCTGTTTCAGTGATAGACAACTGATTTTCAGCATTTATCGTGCGGATCATCGATCGGCCTTCTCCACTGAAATCCTATAAAATCCCTGCACATCCCGATCGGCTATTGCATCTATAAACAGGCCGTCCACCAGATTACTCCCGACCAAACTAAAACCATGCACCAGATTACTGGACCAATAGACCTGATATAGATAGCCATCAATCGCATCCCATTCCAGCTGCACAGACTCCCCGACCGCCAGTCTCGAAATTTCCAGCGATTCGGGGAGATTGGGATCCGTTCCGGCCAGATACTCTTCGCTGTTCACGAGTTCATCTCCATCCGGATTGCCATTTGGATCGGCAATGGTTACATCTCCGAAGTACCGGAACTCCCATTGGTCGTCCAGCCCGTCCTCATCCGAATCAACACTGTCCCAGGCCAGTACAGCCTCTTCATTTGCCACATCGACCCACACATCAACATGCGCAAATTGGCGCGTATAGACATACCCGTCTTTGATCGGGCCGCCCAGCGGAGCTCCCAAAGGACGGCTGAATTCCGTCATCCAGGAAGTTTCCCACTGGAAATCATCCTCCAGCGCATTCACCGTATCCTGATAGGCGAAGTAGGAATATTCTTCAGCAACAATCAGATAAAGGGCCAGGTGATACGGCATATCAGCCTCCATTTCTTCCATAGAACTGGCGGCACTGTTTTCCCCGGTTTTAAAGAAGATCATTCTGCCTTTTGAAGAGGCTTCGCGCATCAGCTGAATACTCGCACAAACGGCATCGGCCGTACTCTGTCCGCTATCGCTGTATGGAAAATTCCACCGCTCCAGATAGGAGCCGTCATAAAAGCGCATATATTCCCGACCGCCGTTGTGCCGTTCGTTCCGAATCACATTACCAACCATTAACTTGTTATTCACTTCCAGGGCCTGCGCGAGCCGGTATTGCGTCCCGATATACTCATCCACCGGATCGCCATTACCATCAAAAAAATAGCCCGTCGTTGGCACCAGGCACTTATCGCAGAATACCCCGTCAATCGGAGCTACCCCGTTGATGGACTCATGGAGAATCATCGGTAAGGCCGCATCGTTGACCCACCAATCCCGCATATCGGCTACATCGTCGTAATTATACCAGGGATATTTATCCTTATGCAGGTCGAGCACCTCCATTCCGTTCGTATCTGTCGTGTGCCGGCTCCAGTTCCATTCGTCATACGTGGTATCCGATTCATAGCCGCTGTAGTGAAGCGATGTATTCCGGTAAAACAAACTCTTCATTGTTGGGTCGACAGCCTTCACTCGACTGGATGCGTCAATAATTCCCTCTTCAATAGTTGAAAATCCGGCCTTATTTGCTTTCTCCCAGACGATCACCTCATAGTTTCCGGCCATCGCCGCAACTTCGGCGGCAGTGTAAGCTGGAGCAGCTTTTCTGACGATGAGCCAGCGCGGCACTGTGTCCCAGGAAAAGTCGGGATAATTGGCATAGTTGGTTTGAGCCTCATATTCATCCAGCATATTCGGGGCGATTTTATAACTGGAATAATCCGTCGGATCCCAAGACACAAGCGGCCCTTTAAAACTGAAAGCGATAGAGGTGATCGCCCATTCTCTGTTTGCCACATTGCTGCCCGCTCCCGTCACCACAAACGGATCGGCGGCGACTGCCGGAATGGCGAATGCGGCGGTATCCGTCTGAAAGCTTCCGGAATCCAGCCCCGTACCATCGCCGAATATCATCCTGTGATCATACCCCCCGCTCGTCTCCTTTACCGCAATGGAGGTAAACCCCTCATAGGTAATGGAACCCGCCGCGGTTGAATGAATATTTTCCACGCTGAACCGGAGACTTTGACCGGGATCCATTTCGTTATCGTCAACCCCCCAGGCATTATCAACATCCGTTGCCTCCGCTGCGGAACCGAGAGCGGTCATCGATGAGGCCCCGTTTGCAGTGCTATAGCTGTACACCGAACCTTCAAAACCTTCGACCCGTATATCAAAGGTCAGTATGTCATCAAATCCATCGCCGTCCATATCCTGCACATAACTCACCGAATAGATATAGTCGCTGTCGGATATTGTCCGAATGCAGGAAAGTTGCGATGAGCCGAGATCGGCTCCGTTACAGATCAGATCGGCATCGGTCTGGGAAGCGGATCCCGCCCGGGGTTTTAATGTGCCCGAAATCGGCTGAAAGATTTTTGCCGCAGGCAGGCCTGGCGGGACATCCGCCTCCCCGCTCACCAGCAGATTCATGCTATCCGAATCGTAAACAATCGAACCGTTTAAGCCGTCAGCCAGCCCGGTAATTAAAATATTTCCCGCGGAAAACAAACCATCCAACGAGGAAAAACGTACCAGTTCATAGGCCGCAGTATTCGTAGATAAACCTGACGCATCAATCGTGAGCATAGCGTTTGCCGAGTCGATCGAGAACGTATCAAAAATGTCAACCACACTGGCACCGGAAGTACCAAGCACAAATGCAAGCTCACTTCCACCCCCCGTCATTACCAGATCATCACCGGAAGTGTCGCCCACATTAACCGTTGCCTGTTCACCAATGATGCGGAATGTACTTCCGGCTCCGATGGTCAAATCCGCTGTGGTTAATAAACTGCCGGATCCGGAAATTTCATACCGGTTTCCATAATCTGCGGTCGCCGCTGATCCGATCTGCAGCGTGCTTCCGCTGATCGCACCTCCGGTCTGCGTCAGCGTTGAGCCGTTGCCGACAGATGCATTCACACCGATCTGAATGGCCGTAAAATCAACGTTCCCCCCCGATTCAATTAATGCATAACTTTTATTCCGTACCTTGAAACTGACACTGTTGCTGAAAACGAGCGATGTATTGATGGTTGCCGGCGTACTTAATGTTGTACTGGCTGTCACGAGCGCCTGATCCACCTGATTATCACCGGGCAGTGCTCCTGCCGCTCCCCAGTTCGCAACATTGGTCCAGTTATTATCTGCACCGGAACCGTTCCAGAAAAAATTCGAAGCCTGTGTGCTAAACACCCACAGGGCTGTAATACCTGTTAGCAGTACTGTCTTCCCTCTCATTTTATCCTCTTATTTTTTACTCAGTTCTATACCGCGTTATGGAACTTTACGTCGGGCCTGATGACAGACACGGTCCGTTTTTCCATTGGTTCAGGACACAATTAACCCAAGCGTTCGGAGATCAGGAATGAGATCCACCGTAAAATCCATACTCAAAAAACGCCATGCCCCAATTGCGCCATCAGTCACCTTATATTCCAGAAAAATTGTTTTCTTATCAGCAGATTCAAAAACCTGCCGGGCTTCGGAGGCTTCATAAAACGCTCCGTTAATCGTTCCGGCACTCTTTCCAGGCGTCCACCCAGCCAACTGACAGGAGAGCGAACTCAAACTGGCGATTATCGAACTGGAGGAAGCCAGCTGGCCATCCAGATATATTTCTATTTCCGAACACTCAACTTTTAACCAGTTCCCGTCTTTCTCCATGAGATTTTCAGGAGAGGACAGCCAGCCCAATTCGGCGCTGGTCTGGATCGCCCCCGACGCAGACACCTTGAATTTGACGACAATCTTGTCTGCATTCATCGAGCCGTTATTAAGATTTAATCCCGTAATCTCATAAACCAGATCAACACCACCCGGCACCGTACCATCCGCCCCATCCGCAACAGGAGTCACGATGGTTGACGTTCCTCTATTTGACTGACCCGCCAATGTTCCCGTCGCGTTGCTCACAATAACCCGCTCTGACTGAGCCGAAAATGCACTCATGAAGAAAGCGGTTACTAGAAAAATCTGTTTTGCGGACATAAAAACATCCTCATTTAAAAATCCCCGGTCAGAATAGCCCGGGGATTCTGCAACGGTTTCCCATCTCATTTAAGGTCAGATTAGATCTGCATAAAACGGCGGATAAAGAGAATTCCTCCCCCGAAAACCGCGACCAGCCCCAGCGAAGCCGGTTCCGGAATCGCCACTGTAAAGTTGCCGGTAAGGTTACGGTTCCGCTCATTATTAGCCGCTGTCGATATCACCAATTCAGTAACCGGATCAAAAGAGAGGGCTACATTTGCAGTATGAACAACTTCCTCGGTACCAGCTCCCGTTCCCAAATAATAGGTCCCGGCGGTTAACCACATCGAAGCAAATCCATCAAAGGTGGCTTCATACCCGGCATCAGCCGTCAGGTTGATATTTTCCACGGTAAATTTAATGGCCTGATCAGTATTCCATGTCAGATCAACTGGATTAAACTCACCGCCATCATTCGTTGCCACGAGGGATGAGCCAAGAGTCACCCCCAAGCCGGCATCATAGGAGCTATTAAACGCTTCAAACCGTACATCCCACGACAACGCGTCATCATTAGCGCCACCTCCGTCCAGATCAGCACCAGTAACGGCGAATGAATAGACCATGTCATCTCCGTCAATCGAGCGCACAACCGACTCTGTAACTCCGGCTCCATCAACGTAAACAGCCCCCCCTGTTCCATCGCCATTCAACGCGTACATTTGAACTACGCTTGCCTGAGCGATACCAGCCAGAATCAGACTGGTCGTAAGCACACAACGTATTGTATTTATTTTCATTTTTCTCCTTTTATCAGAGCAGACTATCCAGCCCTGTATTCGGCATAAAGAGGTCCATCTCGCACTCTTTATTAAAATTTCAGCTTCAGCAATTCTTCAACATTCATCCGGACAGCCCCTTAGACTGCCCGGACTGTTATCACTTATTTTTATTCCTCAAGGTATGACCGATAGAAGAGCCGGTCTTCCGTAATATCATTGGTCACAATGACCTCTCCCCCTGTGCCGAGGACCCCCGTCATGGCATTACTCCAGATTCCGACCACCAGATTATCCGTCACCTGAACGCCATAGTTGAACCCGGCTTCGGTCGGCCAGCTCAATGCAATCTGGATGCCGCCGGAAAGCAGTTGATAAGACACATCGCCCACACTTGATGGCGGAGCAGAACGCGAAACCGAGAAACCAAAGTCTACCGTCGAAACGCCCCAGCGCATTCCTCCGCCACCAGCGGCTGATGTCACATAAAGCGGATTCATGGAAAGATTAGTTATCGAGAGGGATGGCCCATCCCAGAGATATCCATTCAACCCCGGACCTGAGCCCAGAATCGTTGAATGACCGAAGCTCACACGTTCCGCAACCACGATCCCGCTGAAACCAAGGAATGATGCATCAAGCGGCCCTGCCGATCCTGTTACTGAAATATTTTCAACGGTATAGATCAGCGTATCCCCGGGCAGCATACCCTGTGCTGACGCACCCGTAATCCATGCTCTTCCAGAGGGGTTGTATAGATAGACATCAGGCGATCCGTCCTCAACCGTCTCCACCCCGGCGCCAATAGTCGCCGAAGATCCACCCGGTGTTTCACTGAACGTGTAGGTGGTCCCGTTTGCGGCAGACACACGAACATCAAAACTCAGCGAGTCACTCAGCGTATCGCCGTCTAAATCCATATCGGTATAGCTGATGGAGTAGACATAATCCCCATTGGTCAAAACTCCGGACACCGCCAGACCGCTCGTGGAACCTGCAACATTAAGCAAATTGGAAGCCGATGATGTATCCGCAGAAAGCGAGCTGAATGCCACCTGAGTTCCCATGGGAATAACGGTAATAAAAACCGTTGCCGGCTCGCTCTCCAGTACGCCATCGCTGGCGGTGAACACAAAACTGTCATTGCCGACAAAGCCGCCGTTCGGGGTATACGTCAAATCCGGCACAGTACCGGATAACACCCCGTTTGTCGGATTGCTTACCAAGGTATATGTCACGTCGCTGCCCTCGGGGTCACTTCCGGAGAGCGTGATATTGATGGGTGTATCCTGAAGTGTATCTACGTTCTGCGGAGCAGCGGCAGGCGGAATATTGGTTACGGTAATGAATACCGTTGCAGGTGTACTGGTATATACGCCGTCATCGACCGTGAAGCTAAAGCGGTCGGATCCCTGAAAACCGGTATCCGGAGTGTAGATCAGATCCGGCGCAGATCCCGATAACGTACCATTCGCAGGAACTTCCGCCACCGTATAAATCAGATTCGTTACACCATCCGGATCGGTTCCGGTCAGCGTGATGGCCAGATCCGCATTCGGCAATGTAGATACCTCCTGTCCATCTGCGATCGGCACAACATTACTGATAACTCCCACAACCTCGGAGGATAGCGCAAAGGTCAGGTCCTGTACGGCAGCCGCCGCCACATTCACCGGTATGACCAAAGGATCTTTTGCCCGCAGGAATCCGCCATCCGCATATCCCTCCCCCGTATAAACAGTCAGTTTTCCCTGCGCGCCCTGCTCCGGCCAGAACTGGAAGGCATAATCGCCGGCTGGCAGAATCAGGTCGGCATCCAGATTCAGCGAAAAATAAGAATTATTGCTTAAGGTGATGCCGCTCAGATCAAATGTTTCCAGCAAATTCGTGGAAACCACGGTATTATTGGTCGAATATTCCCCGACCCAGAGATAGAGATCATTCGTTCCATCCGAAAATGTCCAGTCGCTGCCTTTCACCAGAGTTACCGAGCGAAGCGTTGTTTCATTGGTTAAGCTGAAACTTTGTCCCAGTACAACGCGATTATTTGTTGCGTAGTTCCAGGCGGTGGACACATCCATGGCATTGGCCTGCTTCATAATAAACGTGCCGTCGGGCTCAAATCCAAGATTCTGCTGAACCGTCCCGGCCATAGCACTTCCGGTAATTAAACCGCCTGCCGCCATTATATAGAGCATCTTCTTTTTCATCGCTGTATCTCTCCTTTTGTTATTTTGTACTCAGAACAGAAGCGTTACTTCCGGTCTTATCTTCTGATTACCGATTTCAGATTCTCACAGTATAAAATTCTGTATGCCCCACTTTTGAGGGACATACAAAATTTCACCCGTGGAGTACTTTTCTTCAGTAATGGAAAGTCAGACGCGCAGTCATCCATCTCGACTTTAATTGCCTCATGATTTAGAAAGACCAGTAATGAACCGGGTTCAAAAAATACTATTTTCCGCACTGATTACCGGAGCCCTGTCAACCGGAGCCGCCCCCCTTGAAGAATCGCTGGATAAAGCATCTCTTTCCCAGTTGGAACAACGTTTGGCGGAAATTGATGCCGATCTCGAACAGCTCGCACATTTCGGGCTGCGTAGCGGAATCGGGGCCATCGGCTATCGTTCCTTCCGCTCCAAAGATGCCAATACGAAGGAGTGGATTGAAGTTGATTTCGGCGCTGCTTACCCGATCGACAATGTTGTAATGGTCCCGGCCATATGGCGCGATCAGGAAAAGGGATTCCAAGCCGATGGGTTTCCGGTTGAATTCCGCGTGGTGGCCGGAATGATAGGCGACACCAATGGCACCGTGATTGCCGAGCGGCATGCTGCCGATGCCGTTCTTCCGCGCATTGCGCCGCTCGTGATTCCAACCCCTGGAACAACGGCATCGTGGATACGCATTGAAGCCACACGTTTGTCTCCCAGGGCATTTGACAACTGGCATGCATTCCAGCTTGCGGAACTCCTGGTATTCAGCGGCCCGAAGAATGTTGCCCTGCGACGTACTGTTAAGGTCTCATCCAGCCAGCCGGACCGCCCGGGAGCATGGGACAAACGATTTCTGGTGGACGGCTTGACCCCCTATTTAATGGACTCCGCGGAAGGAATTCAAAGCCGCGCATTTGTCAGTGAGGTTGGCGAACAACCCACCCTGACTCTTGACCTCGAAAATGAATATCCAATCAACCGAATTCATCTGCATGCCACAGACGAAGGCGCCACCGTCCCGCTGGCCTATCCCGGCGATCTGGGCATTCCGATGCATCTTCAGATCCTGGGCGCCGTCCAACCCGATTTTTCAGATGCCGCGCTCTTACTCGATTACCACAGAAATACGATTAACGATACCGGACCGATTATGATCTGGAATATCCCGGAAAAAAACTGCCGCTATGTTCGCCTTATTGCACAGAAAACAGGAGATGCCGCGAATCTTTCCGCCGATAAATTCAGAATCGGATTTTCAGAAATCGAACTTTTTTCCAATGATCGGAATGTAGCTCTGGGAAAAAAGGTTCAGATAACACAAACCTCTGAAAGACAACACCGTTCTCCGGACGCGCTGACCGATGGCAACAACCTCTATGGTAAAATTCTTCCCATCCAGGATTGGCTTAACCAACTGGCCCGGCGCCATGATCTTGAGACAGAACGACCGCTTATTTCCGAAGAGCTCAACCAACGCTATACCCGACAGAAAATCAACCTCATTCGCATGAGCTGGCTGACTGTACTGCTCATCGTCGGCATCGTGATTATTTTTCTGACCGAACGTCTCTACCAGCTGAGGCAGGTGGCCCGAATCAAGGAACGTTTTGCCGCGGATTTACACGATGAGCTCGGAGCCAACATCCACACCATTGCCATGCTCAGTGATATTGCACAAGATGCGGAATCGCAGGAAGAATGGAAACACATTCATCAACGCATCGAAGAACTCACCGACCGCACCAGCACCAGCATTCGCCATATCGTCAACATGCAGGAAGCAGACAATCTCTACATCGGTCTCGTGGCCGACATGCAGCGTGCAGCTCAGCGAATCGGTACCAATCTCGAACAGGATTTCATCATAGAAGGAGAGTCTCACCTTGACCACCTGAAACCCCGCATCCGTATCGATCTTTTCCTTTTTTATAAAGAATGTCTCGTCAATATCTGCCGACACTCCGGAGCCACCCGATTAAAAACCCATTTGGCCGCCGATTCCAAATCTCTGCGGCTCACCATTCAGGACAATGGCCAAGGCATCGAGGGCATTCCTCCCTCTCTCAAGCGACGGGCCCGGCTGCTGGGCGCAAAAATATCCGCCACCGCGCCGAGCGATGGAGGAACCTGTATCACCCTGACCCTTAAAACAGGAAAAAGGACGCGCCTCTCCCGACACCGGCCCCGAAGTAAACAACGCACAAGAAAAGGACGTTCCCATGAAGCGTAAAATTAAAATAATGATGGTGGAAGACCATCCCGAATATCGGGATACCATTGCTCTGGCACTCAAGCTGGAAAGTGATATGGAGCTGATCAGCCAGTTTGGCACCGCCGAACAAGCCCTTCGAAGCCTGCAGGACCGATCAACCCGCAATGTGCCCGATCTGGTACTGCTCGATCTCAACCTCCCGGGTATGTCCGGAATTGAGGCGCTCCCCTTTCTGAAAAAAAGTCTTCCCGAAACAAAAATCATCGTCCTCACTCAATCCAGATGCGAAGCCGATGTGCTCAATGCAATTGAAGAAGGTGCGGCAGGATACCTGCTCAAAGGAACGAAACGCATCCAGATTGCAGAGGACATCCGAAGTGTAATGAACGGAGGGGCCTCGCTCGACCCCAATATCGCCGGATATATCCTCACCACCTTGAAACACCTCCAACCCCAGGAAAAACCTGAATTAGCATTATCGGACCGCGAAATGGAAACCCTCGTACTGATCAGTGAAGGATACGTCAAAAAGGAGATCGCAGACCGGCTCGGAGTTACCCCCCACACCGTCGCCAGTTTTGTGCGGCGAATCTACGACAAACTCAATGTACCGAATGCCCCCTCCGCCGTAAACAAAGCCCACCGTCTCGGGCTCTTTTCAAACGGAAAATCCGGCTCATAATAAAAATCCGCTGCCGTGCAGATCCGCGGAACTCCACGTTGTGGAGTTCCATTCCCAGCTGACATTGCCAACCGTCGCATTTGCCCAGACAAATACCGGGTGGTCGGTTACGACTGGCGGATTTCTTCGGAGATACGCATGGAGCAGTAGCGCTCGCCGCACATAGAGCAATAATGCTGGTCCACCTGATCACGCTCTTCCAGAGGCAGGGATTGACGACGATATTCGCGGGCGCGCTCGGGATTGAACGTCAGGTTATATTGATCTTCCCAACGGAATTCACCGCGGGCTTTGCGCATGGCTTCGTCGCGCTCCATGGCTCCGGAAATGCCTTTGGCCAGATCGGCCGCATGGGCGGCGATTTTGTGAACAATAACGCCCTCTTTCACATCATCGCGATTCGGCAGGCCGAGGTGCTCTTTCGGGGTCACATAGCAAAGCATGGACGTTCCGTACCAACCGATCACTGCACCGCCGATGGCGGATGTGATGTGGTCATAGCCGGCGCCGCAATCGGTAACCAGCGGGCCGAGGGTATAAAACGGGGCTTCGAAGCATTCTTCGAGCTGGATATCCATATTCTCTTTAATCTTGTCCAGCGGAACATGGCCGGGCCCTTCGATCATAACCTGACAACCGTATTCCCACGCAATTTTCGTGAGCTCTCCAAGCGTTTTCAGTTCGGAAAGCTGCGCTTCGTCGTTGGCATCGGCAATACATCCGGGGCGCATACCATCGCCCAATGAAAAGGTAATGTCATAGGCACGCATAATTTCGCAGATTTCGCGGAAGTGCGTATAGAGGAAGTTTTCCTGATCATTATCGATCATCCACTTGGCCAGCACCGACCCGCCTCGACTGACGATTCCGAGTTTTCGCTCTTTAGCAAGCGGGATATCTTTGCGCAACACACCGGCATGGATGGTGAAATAGTCAATCCCCTGCTCGGCCTGTTCGATAAGTGTATCGCGGTAGAGCTCCCAGCTGAGGCCGTCGGCATCGTCGTCGATTTTCTTAAGAGCCTGATAAAGCGGAACGGTACCGATCGGTGTTGGCGAATTACGGACAATCCATTCGCGGGTATCGTGAATATCAGCCCCCGTGGAAAGGTCCATGACCGTGTCGGCGCCCCACATCGCCGCCCACTGCATTTTTTCCACTTCCTCTTCAATCGAGGAGCCAAGCGCGGAGTTACCGATGTTGGCATTGATTTTGGTACGGAATTTACGGCCGATAATCATCGGCTCAGCTTCCGGATGATTGATATTCAGCGGAATCACTGCACGCCCGGCCGCAACTTCAGCGCGTACAAATTCGGGTTCCACCCTTTCGCGAATTGCCACAAATTCCATTTCGGGGGTAATCATACCCGCTTTTGCATAGGACAGCTGCGTAACGGACCGGCCCGCTTTGGCGCGGAGCGGTTGACGTTCCAATCCCTTGAAGGCTTTATCGACATTGGAAAGAATCTCCACACCGGAAATATGTTCTTCCACATCGCCGCGCTCGGCGATCCAGGCAGACCGAATGGCGGGAAGTCCTTGTTTCAGGTCCGGTTCATAGGACGGGTCGGTATAGGGACCGCTGACGTCGTAGACGTTCAGATCTTCGTTATCACCGTGCAGTTTAATTTTCCGGAACGGAACACGAATGTCCGCGCGGGAACCTTGAACGTATATTTTTTCAGACCTTGGAAAATATTTGCCGTAACCACTCATCATTCAATTATCCGTTAATCGTTATTGGTTGTCAGTTCGCTAAACGGAAACAGAAAGGAAGGCGCTATCGCTTCCCTTCACGGCATAACCCGCGCAGGTTCCAAGGGTTGGACTCTCAGTCGATCAAAGCGACTCCCCTAGCGAACAAAGGCTGAACGCTACCTGAATGATACGGGGTTGCAATACGGAACAGGGCTGCAGGCTTAATATAGATTTTGTCTAAAAACAAAATCTTTAACGCAGGGCGCGTTTAACCATGGTGAAATAGCCCAGGATTCCATTGGTAATTCCCCGCGCAACGCTTTCGCGATAGCTCGCCGTGTTCAACAGCGATTCTTCATCCGGATTTGTTAGAAATCCGCATTCCACCAACGCCGAAGGACACGGTGCTTTTTTGATGACGGAGAAACGGGCTCGGCGCAGGCCGCGATCCTCGCGTTTCGACATGTTCACCAGATTACTTTGAAGTGAAAAGCCGAGAATGGCATTCATTGCATCATACGTATTGTTTCGCTGTGCATCTTTATCGCCCGCCTGACCATAAAAATTAGAGGAATCATAGCCCGCCACCGACGTGATGAAGGTTTCCACCCCGTGGGCGCTGGAACTGGCGGCCCCGTCCGCATGAATGCTCACAAAGACATCGGCACCGAGTTTATAGGCCAGATTGGTGCGCGAATCCAGCGACGGATAGGTATCGCCCGTCCGGGTCATGCGGACTTGAACCCCTTTGGCTTCGAGCAGTTTTCGAACGCGGTGGGAAATATCGAGAACGACATTCTTTTCCCGGATTTTAGTCACACTGCCGCTTGCACCGGGATCATTGCCTCCGTGCCCCGGATCGAGCACCACCAGCCGCGGCATTCGTTTCGGCACATACGCATAGGCCCGAAGAATGGGATCAATCCCCTTCTTGAAGTCAATTTCACGAATCACCCAGTCCGATCCGCTTTTTCGGCAGGGTTCGTGCAGCCAGAGCATGATACCGTTAATCCAGGCCCGGCGACTGTTCGTCTCCACTTCGAGCTTATTATATTTGTTTTCTAAAACCACCTTCTTGCCGAAAACAGCCATTTTCATGGAATAGAGCCGCGCAATATAGGATAGCGAAACCGTACCCGGAACCGATTTGGCCTGAACGGAAGTGGTACCGGCACAACCTGTGAAAAGTACGGCATGATAGACAAACAGCTTTCTGGTAATTGAATGCATAAAACACAAACTACTAAAAATAATTTAGGTTTGGAAAGTGCCGAATCAATCGGTTTTAATGGAGTCATGAGAAGCATGGTCATTAATGAGCAGTTAATCTCCGGCGTTCGGAGAGGCGTCATCGGCATTATGCTGGTCCTGCTGTTCGGAACCATTGGCTATAAATATATTGAAAACTGGGGCTGGCTTGACGCTTTCTACATGACGGTCATCACCGTTTCCACTGTAGGCATCACCGAAGTTCACCCGCTCTCCAATGCCGGGCGGCTCTTCACGGTTGTCATGATTATCGGCGGTGTCGGCGTGATGGCCTACTGTCTGACCCGTTTGGCCGAATTTATGTTTCAGCGCAGCATCAGTAATGTTTTAGGGAGAAGAGCCATGACCAAAAAAATGTCCTGCATGAAAAACCATGTCATCATCTGTGGCTATGGCCGAACCGGAAGCCGTGTGGTCACCGAACTGCAGGCGAACAGGAAAGCATTTGTGGTCATCGAAGAAAACGAAGAGCTCGTTAAACGCATGGAAGAACTCGGTATTCCGCATCTGATCGGCGATGCAACAGATGAGGACACACTCGAAGAAGCGCACATTGGCAATGCCGAATCGCTGGTGGCCGCCCTTGACTCTGATGCCGAAAACCTGTTCCTCACCCTCACGGCAGTCAGTCTGTGCAGCACCGTCCGCGTGATTGCCCGGGTGCATGAACCCGACAACTCGCGTAAATTCCGAAAAGCCGGAGCCGCCCGCGTGGTTTCGCCCATCTCTTCCGGTGCCAATCAAATTGCCCAGCTGCTCACCCGTCCCTCCGTCGTGGACCTCATTGAACTTGTCGCAATGGACAAAAGCATTGCGCTCGAAGTCTTCGAACATCTGATCGAAGAAGAGAGTGATATGCTCGGAAAAACCCTCTCCGAAGCTCGCGTTCGGCAGGTGCTGGGTTCATTGGTAATTGCCGTGAAACACCGCGATGGAACAACCGCCTTCGATCCCGGCCCTCAAACCCGCCTGAATCTCGGCGATACGCTCGTAGCCATCCGCCAATCAACCGAAAGCGAACAAACCTTATAGAAACCTGAAACCTGAAACCTGAAACCTGAAACCTGAAACCTGAAACCTGAAATTATTTTTCATCAAATCGCCGTAAACAACTTAAAACCTGATTCTTGAAACCAAATACCGGATTCCCCCATGGCCTTGCTCGAAACCCGATTCTACGCCCGCTCCATTGATCTCTCCCTCGGAATGAATATCATTCTGCCGGAACATTCCGACGCATGGAGCGAACCACCTGCCGTTCTTTATCTCCTGCACGGCCTTTCCGGCGACCACACCTCCTGGTGCCGCAGTTCCTCCATTGAGCGCTATGCCCGCAACTACAATCTCGCTGTCATTATGCCCGAAGCCCACAAAAGCTTTTACTGCGATATGGCGCACGGCTCCAACTATTGGAACCTTTTCGCGGAAGAACTCCCCATACTGGTAAACCGTTGGTTCAACCTTTCCAGGGATTGGAAAAAAACCTTCATTGCCGGGGCTTCCATGGGCGGATACGGCGCACTGAAACTGGCCCTCGGCTGTCCCGGACGATTTTCCCATGCGGCATCACTTTCCGGTGCACTCGATATTGCCGCGCATATTCATGATGAATGGGATGAATCCCGCTTGCGTACATTCGGTGCGGTCTTCAATTCCCTGGAACAGGTTCCTGCCTCTGGAAACGATCTGATTCACCGGCTCCAATCTCTGGAACCGATCCCGGATACCGAGTTTTTTGTGAGCTGCGGAACCGAAGATTATCTGTATCAGGATTCCGTCAGCTTCCGCGAAACCGCCAACGAAAAAGGGCTCCGTCTCACCTACGAAGAATCTCCCGGCGCACATAACTGGACCTACTGGGACCGGCACATCCAAACCGTGCTCGACTGGTTACCGATTGCGAAACTGGAAACCAACTGATTTATTTCTTCGCGATATACCGTGCAATATCCTCGAGGCGGATGAAACCGACCGGATGGTGCATCGAATCAAATACCACTGCGCTATGGCGGGGATTGCGGCGCAACCGGTAGAAGGCGGATTTAAGGTTTCGACTCTCTTCCAGCTTCAGCGGTTCATGGGCATAGGGCTTCAACAGATCGGCATCGGAAAGTTTGCGGTTGATGACCGTGAACATGGAAACCAGACCGACAACCGTGTGTTTATGCATCAGCACAACATAGAGTGTTTGGTGGCCGGCCAATAATTTTTTCAGATCCGCCACGGTGGCCGTATCCGGCAACTGCGGCATTTTATTAAACGGCGTCATCAGCATCCGCACGGGCACCTGATACATTGTCGTGACGTTTTCAATCATGCGATTGAGGTCTGACGAAATGAAACCGGCCTGTTCGCCGACCGTAAAGTATTCCCGCAATGCATCCGGCGAAAGCCGGTGCAAATCACGCCCGACAGAACGCCCGCCACCATGCGTCAGCGCAATGAATAGATATTTCAGCAATAACGTGATCGGCAGCAGCAGAATCACCAGACAACGCAATAAACCGGACAGACGATACATCAGTACATCGGCTTTTTTACGAAACAGATTTTTCGGCCCCACTTCTCCGAAGAGGAACAGCGGAAACATCAGCGTCAGCGTTGCTGCCGTTTCAGCATTCCACGGCAGGAATCCGAAAAGCAGTGTTCCCGCGTGCATCCCTCCGGCCAGATATAAATCCGTCACTTCCTTCGAAAGCATAAAAGCCGCAAGGTTATTACCGATCAGAATGGTGTACATGAAAATATAGGGATAGCGTAAAATGGCTGTGAGCCACTCCGCCGAACGCCGCCGTTCGCATTTCCGACGGTGCAGCCGAATGCGGTTGATCATATAGCTCCCGGTTTCCACTCCCGAAAATATGGCCGAGAATATAAAGCAGGTCAGGATGATTAAAAATGACGGTATCATTCCCCCGCTCCTTTACCATTGAGTTCCAGCAATACCGTTTCAATCCGGTTCGACCGAACCTGCTCCACGGTAAAACGTAAATTCCCAATCGTGGCAACATCCCCCGGAACAGGTAACCGTTTCAAAAGCGAAACCACCAATCCGCTGATGGTATCGAGCGCCATATCTCGCATCACCCCATCCGGCACAAAACCGATAAACAGATGCCGCCATTCGCGAATGCCCAGACTGCCCAGCAAGCGATATATATTTTCTCCAAGCTGCTCAACCTCGGCCGATTCATGCGCATCGAATTCGCCCACAACTTCCTCCAGCAGATCTTCCAGACAAATGGTGCCGGCCAGCCCGCCGTATTCGTTCACCACGCACACCATTCGCCAGCCTTCGGAAAGAAATTCGCGCAGCATCTCATCGGCCCGCTTGGTTTCCGGCACAAATTTTACCGGATGCGCAAAGGTCCCGACCGGGCGGTCGGCCTTCCCGTCCACAAACAAATCACGAACTTCCACCACACCGACAATATTATCCTCGTCGTCCTCATAAACCGGAATCAGCTCCACTTCCTGCTCGGCGGCCTCGATCATGGCCTCACCGGCCGGCGCATCCGCCCGGCGGAAAAACTGTTTGACGCGCGGAACCATCAGTTCTCGCACCCGCATCTCGGGCAAACTGACGATATCCTCTACAATCGCTTTTTCCTGAGCCCCGAAACTGGGGTCGTGCTGAGCAACCTCTACCAGCATTTTCAATTCACTGGAATTAATCTGATGATCATGATCCTCAGCCGGTTCCATACGCCGGGTGATTTTTTCAAGAACAATGCGGACCGGGCCCAGAAAATGGAACCAATAACACAACGGAAGCGAATTAAGCCGGACCACCCGCTCCGGGCACGACATTCCAATGGCTTTCGGCAGAATCTCACCGGTCAGAATCACCATCAGCAACACCACCACCCCCATCGCCGCCTGCCACCAATCACCATAAAGCTCCCCGATGCGCAACGAAAGTACGGCACTCATGCTGAAAAAGAGAATGTTCACGACCAGATTGCCGAAAAGAATGGCCACCAGTAACCCGGAAGGGTTATCCGTCAGCAGAGCCAGCATCTTTTCCAGATTACGGCCCTCCGCTTTCAGCGACTTGATCTGTTCGCGGGTCAGCGAAAAAAGCGCGGTCTCCGTCCCGGAAAAGAACGCGGAGCATCCAAGCAATAGCGCCATCCCCAAAAAGGTCATCAAATGTTCCAGCAGAAACCCCAAAATATTTTCCTTCAAATTAAGCGCGCATTCTAAGCGGTCGGAACGGCTTTTGGGAAGCCTCAGCAGACTTTTTTCCAATGCTTGGAAACTTTCCGCTTCAAAATCCACAGGGTTCGGATAAGGTGTCAGCTCATGAAAAAATTCAGCCTCCAGACTCGTTCAAGAACCGACTTCTTAAAGATCGACCACCACGTGGCCGAAGTTGTGCTTAATATGGGATTGAAAGAGGGCATTGTAACCATTTTTGTCCCTCATACCACGGCCGGAATCACGATTAACGAAAACGCCGATCCGGATGTGACAACAGATATGGAACAGGTATTGGATCGTATGGTTCCCTGGAACGGAGGCTATCGCCATTTTGAAGGCAATACGGCTGCTCATGCGAAAGCGAGCCTGATGGGCTCGTCGGCACAGGTGATTGTTTCGAACGGAACACTGCAGCTGGGCACGTGGCAGAGTTTATATTTTTGCGAATTTGACGGACCCCGCACCCGCGAGGTGTGGATTAAAGGAATTTCAGACAAATGAAGAAGAAAAAAGCCATCCTCATTTCAGCCTCGATTATGGCAACCCTGATCATGTTTGTGGGTTGCGGTGAAAAATCCGGTGAAAAAGAATACAACAAAGCCATTGATGCGCTGAATAGCGGCGATCTGGTACGCGCCCGGACTCTGCTTGAAAAATCGATCCGCAAAATCTCGGGCAGTGCAAAGAAATCAACGGCGCTCAATCAGCTCGGTATCGTTTTATGGGATTTAGGAGAAGCACAGGCCGCAGCTGAAGCTTTCAGCCAATCAGCCAACCTTTCTGAACAGATCTCCGGCGCGAACCTCAATCTGGGTCTTGCCCTGTTTCAGGCCGGACGGAGCGATGAAGCTGAATTTGCACTGAACAACGTGCTGGGCGAAGACCCCGACAACGAAACCGCCATTGCGGTGCTGGGTCTGATTGAACTGCGCAAAAGAAACTGGACCGGAGCAACCCGGGAATTGAGCAAAGCCGCCAACATCAATCCCGGTAACCCGGCAGCACAGAATGCTCTGGCTCTGGCAGAACTTCATCAGTCCAAAAACAGTCAGCAATCCATTAAACGTCTTGAGCAAATCCTCGCGGCCTTTCCGGAATATGCCCCCGCGGCCTATAATCTCGGGGCTATTTACGACCAATGGTTGAAAAACAGCAGCGCCGCCATGGACTGGTATAATCAATACCTCCAGCTGGCAGGTGAAAACGGAAGCCACTCTCTGCAGGCCAAACAGGCCATTACACGCCTAGGCGGCACTGCCCCTACAACAGGTGGAGGGAGCTCCGGTTCTGCCATCCGCAAATCCGACCCTCTCGCCGCCGCACGCTATATGAAGGCCGGTGCAAGCATGCACGCTGCTCAGAAATATAAAGAAGCGGTTGAAGAATACCGAAAAGCATTGATGGAAGACCCCACGCTTAAAACCGCCTATTACAATATGGGCCTGGCCTTTTATGCCGAGGGGAACTACACCGATGCGGCTAACGCCTGCAACAGCGCCCTCAATATCGATCCCTCGTTTTCAGATGCGCGATACATGCTTTCGCTGTCCTATGCCAAGCTGAAAAAATGGAACGATGCCGACCGCGAGGCCAGCGAACTTTCGAAAACGGATCCCACCCGCGGCAACCAGATGAAAAAATATATTTCTGACAGCCGGAAGCTTTAGTGTGCTTTCTGCTTCGGCGGGAATTTTTTAAGAATCCGGGTAACGGCATCATTCACGGCATCGGTAATCTTTTCGGGGTTTGAGCTGCTGTATGCTCTGCGCTCGCCCTGTCCCCGCCAAATCATCTCGTTGTCAGCCGGATTGATAATATCGATTATCAGTTGTGCTTCTTCATAATCAGAAATCGTGTTCCCGCTACTCCACCCCACACCGCCGGCCCGGCCCACCGATCCCGTTCCGAGGCCGAAACTGATGGTACTTCCGCTACCATCGATACGTTGCTGAAAATTCATAAAATACGCCACCCGGCAATCGGCTTCCGCCTTATCAACTTTAACAAATCCCTTCGCCCGCAGATTGGTTTCAACGGCGTCTCGAATCCGTTTGTCGTTCAGATCATTGTCGATTTTCGGGTTTCCCGTCAGGGGTTGCGACCCGTGCTGCCAGGCAAAGGTTTTAAGGGTTGAAAAGTTAAACGACTCATCAAAATCGCGCGTAGTGGAAACGGATGAGCATCCAGTCAGCACAGCAGCTGACGCCAGACATAAAAACGAATACCGATTCATGAAAACCTCCATTAAAATTGCGCACCTTAGCCGAAACGTTTTTTCACATGACCGATCATCATCCGATCAATCAGAGCCGCCGGGAGAAAACGTGCAGCCCAGTCACCGGCATACGCCGGAAGCGTCACTTTGTAGCGAATCTTCGGACTGGATGATTCCAGTGCATGGATTATTTTTTCCGCCACCGCTTCCGGAGGAAGACGAAAACGATCTTCCGACATGCCGCCGTTGCGGCGTTTCTCAAAATACTGTTTATACGCACCGCTGAATTTTGACTCATCAACATTCAGCAGATCCTCTCCCCTGCCCGCGCAATTAGTTGAAAACCGGGTACGAATCGGTCCCGGTTCCACCAATGAAACGGAAATGGAATCCGGAGAAAGTTCAACACGCTGGGCATCGCTGATGGCTTCCAAAGCAAATTTGGAAGCGGAATAAATGCCCATAAACGGGAGCGCTAAACGCCCCACCACAGAACTGATATTCACAATCCGGCCATAGCCCTGTTTCCGGAAAACCGGAATCAGCCGATTGGTCAATTCCTGCAAACCGAAAACATTCACTTCAAATTGCTGACGCATAGCATCGCGCGAAAGATCCTGAATGGCTCCGGGCATACCGAATCCGGCATTATTCACCACCGCTCCGATTTTTCCTTCAGTCGCATCCAATACCTGTTCAACGGCAAGTTCAATGGAAGAACTGGAGGTAACATCCAACGAAACAGCTTTGAACCCCGCCTCTTCCAATGCCTGGAGATCCTCCGTTTTCCGCGACGTTGCAAACACCGTCCACCCCCGGGAACGCAACTGCTCCGCCGCAGCCCGCCCAATTCCGGACGAGCAGCCCGTAATCAGCACCGTTTTATTTCCAACCTTTGGAAACTTCATTCGTAAAGCTCCGAGATTTTATGGAAGGTGTAGCCCTGATTCAGCAACGTTTCATAACTGTCCCGAATAGCCAAAGCACTCTCTTTACTCCAGATGTGGCCGATCACAATCACATAACCGTTCTCCCGGGCCTTGCCCACGGCATTGCTCCACATCATCCGGATGTAGTCGCGGTTGTGATTAATATCCAGAAACACATGCCGCTCCTCAATATGCATTCCTTCCTGTTTGGCAACACGCGGAACCTGAGAATTATAGGCCGTTTTACTGTCCAGAAAAAACAGATCGTGCGCTTTGCAGAAACGCAGGACTTCCCGAATCAGCTCCTGATTTTCGGTCACCCGCGAGCCCATATGGTTATTAATCCCCACAGCCCCCCGGACCGACCGCAGATTGCTATCCAGAGTTTTCCGAACATCGGAAGGGGTGGCCGTGTTATAAATGGCGCCTTTACCCGGATTTTTCTCGGTGTTATAGGCCTCCATCGGCTGATGCAGAATGATTTCCTTCTGCGGATCACGGCCGATCGCAATGCAAACCTCTTTGGTCTGCTTTTGATGCGGCAGCACTGCAATCGTCATTGGAACCGGAATATCCAGAAACTGCTGCGTTTCACTCAGCGCCAGTCCAGCATCGTCGATTACTAAAAATATTTTCTTATCCTGAGCGGCTTCAAGAAAACCACAGAGCAGAAATACCAATACCAGACTGACTCTTAAAAACTGCATTATTTCCCTGCCAGATTCAGGCGATAGTCCTGTCCGCCACCGAATTCAAGTATGCGCTGAACGTGCTTTCCGAGAATGTCCGCTTCGAGATTCACTTTCGTACCAACGACAAATTCCGACATGTCGGTTTCCTGAATGGTGTGCGGAATAATGTGCACAACAAAGCCGTTGTCCGTCAGCTCCGCCACCGTCAGCGAAATACCGTCGATGGCAATGGAGCCTTTATAAACCATCAGCATCTGCATATCCCGCGAAGTTTCGATTGTGAATTTCCAGTCGCGTCCAACCTGTTCGACCTTCGCAACGGTTCCGGTGTTGTCCACGTGGCCGGTCACAATATGTCCGCCCAGCGTATCACCCAGCGCAAGAGCCTGTTCCAGATTCACAATATCGCCGGGTTTCTTATCGCCGAGATTCGTCTTATCAAACGTTTCTCCCAGCACATCAAACATCAGTTGCTCCCCTTCCATCGCCGCAATGGTCAGACACGTTCCATTCACCGCAATGCTGTCGCCCAGTGCAATCGGTTTATCAAACGGCCGATTCGGGACCATCGTGATACGCCCGGCGGTACCATCCATTTTAATATCAATAATATTTCCAAGTCGCTGCACAATGCCTGTGAACATAATTTATCCTTTCCTTTATCGATTGCGTATTGCGTATTGCGTATTGCGTATTGCGTATTGCGTAGCTATGGAAAATTCACTTCTGCAGAGCAGTCAATACGCAGTACGTAGTATTTACAACGTCTGCCTGAAAACAGCACGTAAAAGAACATCATCCCCGACCTGCTCAACAGACTTAAACTTCAACTCTTTCACGTCGGCAATCAGTCCGCCGGTTTTTCCAAAGTTTGGCAGCCCGTCGGCACCCATCAGTTTCGGGGCAAAAAAGAAGGCGAACTCATCCACGAGTCCCGCTTCAATCAGTCCGGCAGCCAATTGACCGCCCCCCTCGCAGAACACGTGCATGATGCCATACTTTTCAGCCAGCTCCTTCAGAATTTCCGTCAAATCACCGCTACGGATTAAGGTCTGATCCGCCGCTTCATCGGTCCGAACCCTGGAATCTTCAGGAATATCCGTGCCAACGATCACCCGAAAGGGTTTCCGATCATTGGAAGGTCGCGGCAGCAGCGAGGGATTATCCGCACGAACGGTTCCCGCTCCCACCATAATCGCATCCGAACGGCGGCGCATTTCCTGCACCCGTTCGCGGGCTTCCGGTCCCGTAATCCATTTTGAATTACTCTGGGAATCCGCAATTTTTCCATCCAGTGTGGAGGCGAGCTTGAGTGTAACGTAGGGCACGCCGGTGGTAATAAATTTTTCAAAGGGCGCAATCAGCTCGCGACCTTCGGATTCGCAAATACCGGAAACCACTTCAACGCCGGCATCTTCCAGCAGTTTGAGTCCGCGTCCGGCATGGGCCGGATTCAGGTCCACCACCGAAACCACCACACGTCCGATGCCTTTTTCCAGAATAATGTCGGTACACGGCGGCGTACGGCCATGTGTTGAGCAGGGTTCGAGCGTCACGTAAAGTGTCGCGTTTTTCAGGTTCACCGGCATCGGCGGAATCTTTTTCAGACAATCGCGCTCTGCATGATCTTCACCCGCCTTCTTATGCCAGCCTTCAGCAATGATATGATCTTCAACCACCAGCACCGCACCGACCGGCGGATTCGGACGCGTCAGCCCCTCGCCCAGCTTCGCCAGCTCAATCGCCCGCATCATATATTTTTCGTCGCTAGTCATAAAAAGTTCGTAGTAGCGCCTTCAGGCGGCTTACCAAGATGACCGCCTAAAGGCGGAACTACATACTCTCTTCATCAAAAAGGGCGTTCACAAATTCCGTGGGATTGAAGGGAACGAGATCGTCTTCGCCTTCACCTAGCCCCGTGAAGAGGATGGGAACATTCAGTTCGGTCCGAACCGAGAACAGAAATCCCGCTTTGGAGGACCCGTCGAGTTTCGTGACGACAATTCCTGTGAGCGGAACCACTTCGTTAAATTGTTTCGCCTGAATGACCGCATTCTGACCAAGCGAGGCATCGAGTACCATCCATACAGCATCCGGTGAGCCGGCTCGGCGTTTATTCATGGAGCGGCACATTTTCGGAAGCTCGTCCATTAAGGGCGTTTTGGTGTGCATGCGCCCGGCGGTATCAACGAGTATGACATCACATTTCTTTTCGATGGCCGACTCAACGGCATTGAATGCAACGCCGGCCGCATCGTGGCCCATTTCGCCGCCGACAAAATCGCAGCCAATACGCTCGCTCCAGAGTTTTAACTGTGAAGAACCGGCGGCCCGGAAGGTATCGGATCCACAGAGCATCGGTTTGAGTCCGGCCCCCAACGCCTTTTTTGCCAACTTGGCGGCAGTGGTGGTTTTGCCGGACCCGTTGATGCCAAGCAGCAGGATGACGTAAGGTTTATTTTCGGATGGCCAGTTAAAATCGGGTGTCTCACCAAGTTCTTTCATCAGAATTTCAGTGAGTCGTTCCCGACGGGTGCCTTTTTTGAACGGCGACTCCAACGCGTCGACAATCTCCATCGTCAGCCGGGCCGGCACATCGGAGCGAAGCAGAAGCTCTTCGATCTCTTCAATATCAAGTTCTTCGAGGTTGGAGTTCGAAGAAAAGACCTTACCGAGAATGTTCCGGGTTTTCTTCAATGCACCCAGCCAGCCCGCCATTATTGGCCTCCCTTGGGCTTATAGGTCGTGCGGGCCGGACGGTCGATCTCTTTACGGATGCGGTCGAGCACTCCATTTACAAAACGACCGGACTGAAAACTGCTGAAGTCCTTCGCAAAGTGAACCGCTTCGTTAATGGAAACCACCGGCGGAATATCTTCGCGATAGAGCATTTCAAAAAGGGCGACGCGCATTACGGTACGGTCGACTGCCCCCATCCGATCGGAGTTCCACCGATTCGCATATTGAGAAAGCTTTTCATCGAGCTCCTGCTTATGCTGCACCACCCCTTTAATGATTTCCTCGGCATAGCCTTTCTCGCGAGCCGTTGGTGTTTTTTCTTCCCAGAAATCCTGCAGGGCGATGTCGATCGGCTCCGGATTAAAATCAAGCTGAAACAGAAACTGAACAATCCATTCGCGCGTTTCACGGCGCCCGTTAACTTTTTTATTCTGCATATTTATCCAAGTTTTTTATGAACGCGTGCGGTTTCAATGGCGGCTTCGGCGGCATACCAACCGCGGGTATTTTCGCCGCCCAGGCAGCGGGCTTCGGCCTGCGCCCAGGTACGGACGCCTACAATTTCGTTAATGACGGGGATCTGATGCCGGCAGGAAATATCCAGCACCGTCTGTCCGGTTGTATCAATAATCATCTGGGCATGCTGCGTTTCACCTTCCACCACAACGCCCAGCACAATCAAAGCGTCATAGCGTTTGCTCGCCGCCATTTTTTCGGCAATCACCGGAACCTCATAGGCCCCCGGCACGCGCACCAGGTCGATTGTTTCCGGCTTTGCTCCGTTTTTTTCCAGACATTGGAATGCGGAACGCGCCAGTTCGTTAGTCAGTTCATCGTTAAAGCGAGCCACTACAATCCCGAAACGCATTCCGGATGCATCCAGGTTTCCCAGGACTTGATTGGCACGGACCCCTTCAATCGGATCAATTGATTTGGAAATACCTTTTCCCATTGCTTACTCCTTGCGTGAAAAGCGGCAATTGAACCGTGAATCTGAAATTACGGTTCAACATGCACGCTTCACTAAATTATATGTCCCATCTTATCGCGCTTGGTAGCCAGATAATGGTCGTTATACTCGGAGGGCGGAAGTACGAGCGGCACGCGTTCGACCACTTCAATACCGTATTTATCCAACCCACTGATTTTGGCCGGATTATTGGTCAGCAGCTTAATTTCCGTCATCCCCATATCCTTCAGAATCTGGGCGCCAACACCATAGTCGCGCAGGTCGGCATCGAACCCGAGATGCTCGTTGGCTTCCACGGTATCCATTCCATTTTCCTGAAGTTCGTAAGCATGCAGTTTTTTTGCCAGCCCGATCCCACGACCCTCCTGACGCATATAAACAATTGCGCCATAGCCATGTTCCTGAACAGCATGCATCGCCGCGTGCAACTGCTGGCCGCAATCGCAACGCATGGAATGAAACACATCGCCGGTAAGGCATTCGGAATGCACCCGAACCAGAGGCGTTTTACCCGATTCGGCAGTTCCGCAAATCAATGCCAGATGATCTTTGTGATCCACATCCGAGCTGTAGAGCCGCAGACGAAAGGGGCCTGCATCTGTCGGCATATTGATTTCACGTTCATGATGAATCAGTTTTTCGTGAATGTAGCGGTATTTAACTATCTCGGAAACAGCCGTCATTTTCAGACCGTGCGTATTGGAAAATTTGCGAAGCTCCTCCATCCGCATCATCTCACCGTCTTCCCGCAGAATTTCGCAGATCACGCCGGCCGGTTTCAGACCGCAGATTCGGGCCAGGTCCACCGTTCCTTCCGTATGTCCGGCACGCTCCAGCACTCCGCCTTTAACGGCCTTGAGCGGAAACATGTGACCCGGTTTAATGAAATCCTGAGCCTGGCTCGTATCAGAAATCAACGCATCAACGGTCGCAGCACGGTCGCTGGCACTGATGCCGGTGGTCGTTCCACTGCGGATATCAACCGAATCCATAAAGGCGGTATGATATTGATCCGAAGAATGAGCCGGAGTCATACGCGACAGCCCCAACCGCCGCAACTGCTGCTCTTCCATTGGAACACAAACCAGCCCACGGGCATGGGTGACCATGAAGTTAATAATTTCGGGGGTAATTTTTTCCGCCGCGCAAATCAGATCGCCTTCATTCTCGCGATCTTCGTCGTCGGTCATCACGATGATTTCACCGTTTTTGAATGCCTCGATCACATCCTCAATCGGATCGAATATGCTGTCGCTCATAGCTGCTCCTGTATGTCAAAAAACCCTAAAGACGTACATCTTCAGGGCATTTTACGAATACATAGCTTCGCACAGTCTTCTCTCATCCAGACTTTACTGTCGGTCGCAGAATTACACTGCATCGTGTTCGTCCAAACATTGGAAAAACTCGCGGACTTTTACCGCCGGTCGGGAATTGCACCCTGCCCTGAAGACCGATCAAATATGTGCAAACCGAACCCGCAATTCAAGCGAAATCTCCGGCGATTGGCAGGAAGAAAACCTATTCGTTGAGCTCAGCGCGCAACCGCATGAACCCAACCTGCCCGAGCGGGAGCGAAGCTTCCCATATTGCGTCAGTAAGCGATTCATCCAGCAATTCCAGTTCCACACCGGAGGAAGTCCATGCATTTGTTAACGACGGCGTCCATTCCGCAACAAAATTGGCCAGCGAACGTTTGGATTGCTGATAGGTCATTTTAAAGCGTTGCTCTGAACTATCCGATGCATAGGTATATAGGTTCGTGAGCGAATACGAAACCAACGGGTCCAGACCGGCAGCATACTTCAATAAATTTCCGATACCATCCCCGGCCGGAGAAACGGCATAATCCTGCTCTTCATGGGAAATCCCCTGAAGGACTGCCCATGCTCTATATGGGATCGGGGAAGTCTCCACCTGCCAGCTGCCGGAAATCAAGGCAGCCAAACCGCTATCTGCGCGCACCGCATCCAAATCCGTAAAATCCACGCTGTTAGCGATGCAATAGGCCTCCATCTGCTCAACCAGATTCGAAAGTGCCGAATGCCCGATCCCGAATCCATCGGCCCGCCGAATCCCGACCGATCGAAATCCAGCATAATCCACGACCTGAATCGTTGCATTCGAATCATAACCGATCGTCAGGTCCGCCCCATCGTAGGCAAAAAAAATGGATGCTGAGTCCACAGAGGCATCAAATGCAACCCAATCGGATTCAGTATCTTTATCAAAAATCCGGTCATCTCCACCGTCAACGGAAAATATAAAATAGTCGGCACCTACTTTGCTGACGATTTCATCATTTCCAACCCCTGGAACAAATACATCGTTTCCACCGCTCTCATCTGCAAGCAGATCATCGCCGGAGTTTCCTTCGACATAATCATTCCCATTGGTCAGCACAACGACGTTATCGCCGCGGTTCCCGATAATAATTCCCCCGGAAACATCCCACCGGTTCACACGAAAATTATCCCGCTGAACTTTTAGAGGGGCATCAATCACGAGGATCTGCGCATTCGTATATTGCGCATGTGCTTCATAATACAGATTGGTCGACATGAAAGACGCGCCGGATGGATTATCTTCGTCACCACTATCGCAATAATAGAACCCGGCAACCTCTCCCGAGACGGCATCAAACGCGACGCCGGTCAGGGTGATGGCATGATCGTCGTAATCGCGAGGATCTGCGCCTTCATTCACAACGCCATAATCCACACCCATAATAATAGCATGCCCGTTTTTCAGGAATTCGGCCACTTCCTCCACCGGGAGCACTGTCGATCGCGTCACACTGCAGCCATACCCATTTTCGAGAGCCGTTTCTACAAAGGCAGGCGGTGTATCTCCTTTGCTCGGAATGCCAACCAAATTGTTGGCCAGCATATAGGCCAGCACCTTTTCTTCGGTGGTCGGAGAGCCAAGCATGGTCATCACATTCGCAATCGAAGCCATGGTACAGGTATTGACCAGATTACTCGCATTATCAAACTGGTTGTCATCCAGCAGGCCTCGCCAGTCGAGCGGATCACCATAGACATGAGCCATGAGACCGGACTCCATCTCCACAACATCGAACGCATCATACCCCATCACAACCTTTTCCACATTCGTGGGGGTCTGATAAATTTCAGCCTCCAGCCCAACACCATAATTGGTCCAGTTGCAATAGTTCAGTTCAACGATATCGTACCCCTCATCCGGTTGCTCAATCACCACATCGAACTTGTTATCCACATAATACAGATCATCGCCCGCCAGGCCGGTCATCGTATCCGCACCTTCACCACCGTCGATCACATCATTGCCCGATGTACCCGTCAGCACATCATTGCTGGAAGTGCCGGAAACTGTAACCGGCGGTGCAACGACCGAAGCGGCCTCAACGATGGATGTCGACAGCAACAGAAAACCAAGTGCCATAAAATGAAATGAAATTATTCTATAAATTTTCATTACCAGCCAGAGGCTGTCTCCCGTAATTGATGATTACTCTATAGGCAAATCGCCCCTGCACAAGCGATGTTAAGGAAAAATAAGACGATTTTTTTTGAGTCACAGTCCGCCTGAAAACCCAGAAAAAGCTAGAAAAGACAGAACTACTGAAACGAAAAAATAAGAAAGGTGACAATCCCCATCATCAGGCAATAGATACCGAATCGCCAGAAGCGCCCTCGCTGCAGAAGCGAAACCAGCCACTTGATCGAAAAATACCCAACAACCGCCGAAACAACAAAACCAACGATCAATTCCATCGCTGAATTTCCGGAATGATTCCCATTCCCCATCAAATCCAATATGGCAAGAAGGCTCACCCCGGCCAGTAGAGGAGCCGACATCAGAAAGGAATATTCAGCAGCTTCTTTCGGTTCAATACCCAGAAAACGGGATAATCCAATCGTTGATCCCGAACGACTGATGCCGGGCAGCATCGCCACCGCCTGAATCAGACCAATCAGCAAACCGTTTCCCCAACCCACGCGTTTTTGACCGGGCTTTGCAAACTGCGTTCCAATCAGAAAAACTCCAGTTGCCATCAACATGCAGGAAACAAAGATCGGATGGGAAAATGCTTCTTCCAGCTGATCCTTCACCGTAAATCCGACCACAATGGCAGGAACACACCCGAGCAGAACAAGCAGAACAAAACGGATGGAACTTTTATCACCACGAAAAACACCCGCAGCAACCTCAGCAAGCCGTTTATAGTAGAAAACCAAAATCGAGATCAGCGTTCCGGCATGCAGTACAATTTCAAGAATTGCCCCCGTAGTGGCTTCCAACCCCAGGAAATGTTTACTCAATACCAGATGTCCGGAGCTGCTGACCGGAAGAAATTCCGTCACCCCCTGAATGATGGCCAGTAAAATGACTTTAAGCAGATTTTCCATTCACAACTCCAAAAAAGAAAGTGAGCCTACGGATCCATAGGCTCACAATCAACTTGAAAGAGTTGCAGATCGACTCCCGCAACCTAGGGCAGTTTCAACCCGTCAAATGCAGCAAGGAATTCCAACACCGCACGTTTCAACGGTTCCACACCGCCCGGCTCATCGCTTTCAATATTGATCGGCATCTGCGGATCGTGCAACGATTTACGAACCAGTATCCACCCCCCGGGCGTCGTCACATGCACGCCTTCATAATTCTTCGGCGTCAGCAGCCACCCCTCCTGCTGCTCAACAAAAGCGGTAAAACCGGCCAGCACCGTATCTGCATACGCCGAAAAGTCATCCACCAGAATCTGCGGGCGGAATTCAATGGCTTCGGCCGGTTCCGGCAGTTCCGCAATGAGCTGATCAACCGTACCCTCGCCCGCCGCTTTAAGCTGAGCAATCTTGATTAAGATTTTAGCAATCTGATACGCGCCGTCATCCAGAAAATAGTTTTCCTTCAGCGCACCGTGGCCGGAAGTTTCCAAGGCCAGGAAACTCGGTGTTCCGGTTTCGTTCAGACGAATCGCCTCATTAATCACGTTTTTATAGCCGCGCTGGAAACGATGGTGCACCCCGCCCAGTTTTTCCTCGATATACCATTTGAGCCCGCTGGACGTAACCGAATCCGTCACAATCGTTGAACCGGGATGCTCGCCCAAAACAATCGTCGCCATCAGCGCAATGAAGCGATTGCGGTTGATCGGTTTTCCGTTTTGATCAACGGCGCCCGCACGGTCCACATCGGTGTCGAAAATAATACCGAAATCGGCCTTGTTTTCCTTCACCGCGGAAATGATGGCCTCCATGGCATCCTTATCCTCCGGATTCGGAATATGATTCGGGAACGAACCATCGGGATCAAGAAACTGACTTCCCGAGGTGTCTGCTCCGAGCGGGTCCAGCACCTTATCCACAAAGTAGCCGCCGGCACCGTTTCCGGCATCCACCACAATTTTAAGACCGGCCAGCGGTTGGTCACTTCCGGCGCCTTCGCGGATGATTTTCACCAGATGATTGGCATAATCATCCATCAGAGCGATTTTCCGGACATTGGAAGCTTCCAAAGGCTGGATTTCTCCGGCGGCTGTAGCGAGTGTAAGAATTTCCTTAATATCCTGCTTGCCGAGCCCGCCTTCACGGGTGAAAAACTTCAGTCCGTTGCGGTTGAACGGCAGATGACTCGCAGTCAGCATAATGGAGCCGTCGTAGCCGTGATTTTCAAATACGGTCGACATAAACATGGCCGGTGTGGAAGAGAGCCCGCTATCGAATACCGCACAGCCTCCTTTTTCCAATCCCTGGAAAACCGCGGCTTTAATCGCATCGGCAGAAAGGCGGGAATCGGTTCCGACCGCAACGCTTAAGTCGGACTTACCCAGCTTCTTTTCCAGCCACTGGAAAAAAGCATAACCGATGGTACGCGCAATCGCGGGCGTCAGATTAACCGATTCACCCTCAACGCCCTCAAGGGCAATTCCTCGCACATCGCTTCCGTTCTGTAATTTAAAATAGGTATCCATCTTTCCATCCTTTCTCAGGGGGTAAAAAGTCAAAAAGGCCGAAAGCCGAAGGTCACAAAATTGACACCGCGACCTTCGACCTTTGACATTCAGATCTTCGTGCAGGCTAACCCAGCAGATCTTTCGCTACGTTGTAGACATTATCAGCCGTGAAACCGAATTTTTCTGCCAACACAGCACCCGGAGCTGAAGCGCCGAAGGTGTCCTTACAGACGGCTGCGCCGCAACGTCCGATGTATTTTTCCCATCCGAAGGAAGATCCGGCCTCAACGACCATGCGCTTCGTGCATCCGTCAGCCATAACTTCTGCCTGATAAGCTTCATCCTGAGCTTCGAAGAGCTCGCGGCAAGGCATCGCCACAACGCGAACGTTGGTGCCTTCGGCGCCAAGTTTTTCAGCGGCATCGAGAGTGGTTTTCACTTCTGAACCGGTGGCGATCATGAGCAGATCCGGCTGTCCTTCACCGCTCTGGTAGATGGTGTAGGCGCCCTTGCTGAGCTGACCATCCATATTGTAGGTTTCGCGGTCGAGCACTTCGAGGTTCTGACGCGTCAGGCAGAGGATGCTCGGTCCGGAAGTGTTCTTCAGTGCGGCCTGCCATGCGCAGCCGGTTTCTTTCGGATCACTCGGACGGAAAACTGTAACATTCGGCATCATACGCAGGCTGTTAATGGTTTCGATCGGCTGATGCGTCGGGCCGTCCTCGCCCACCCAGAAGCTGTCGTGCGTCAGTACATAAATGACCGGAAGGTTCATCAGAGCCGCAACACGCAGAGTCGGACGAACGTAGTCCGCAAAAACGAGGAAGGTGGCACCGTAGATACGGAATCCGCCGTGAACCTGCACACCGTTCATGATGGCACCCATTCCGATTTCGCGTACTCCATAGTGGAAGTTACGTCCATCGAAGGCATCTTTTCCGATGTCGGAATAGTCGTCCAGATTGGTCATATTCGACCCGTTGAGGTCGGCCGATCCGCCCACAAGGAACGGGAGCTCTTTCGCGAGTTCCTGCAATACTTTTCCTGAGGCAACACGGGTCGCCAGCGGTTTATCAAAGACCGGCATCTTTTCAGCGAGGTCAGCAGGAATTTCCTGGCTCATGTGGATGTCCCACTGTGCAGCAAGAGCGGCATTTTCCGAGCGCCATGCAGCAAACTCGGTGTTCCAGTCAGCTTCTGCTTTCTTCAATTCAGCGAGGCGGGCGGCAAAAAAGTCGCGCACTTCCTGCGGAACGAAGAATTTATCTTCGGGCATGCCGAGCGCCTTTTTGGTGAGAAGCACTTCTTCTTCACCAAGCGGAGCACCGTGACAGCCGTGGGTACCTTCTTTGTTCGGGGAGCCAAAACCGATCTTGGTTTGACAAACGATGAAGGAAGGCTTTTCGGTTTCGGCTTTAGCAGCTTCAATGGCAGCCTGAATTTCTTCATAATTGTGCCCATCAATGCGCAGGACCTGCCATCCGTAGGCTTCCATGCGTTTGTCGACATCGTCGGTGTAGGTGATGCGAACATCCCCTTCGATGGAAATAAAGTTTTCGTCATAGAAGACAACCAATTTGCTGAGGCCGTGGTTACCGGCCAGCGAGAAGACTTCGTTTGAAATGCCTTCTTCCAATTCGCCTTCCGAACAGAAAACGTAGGTATGGTGGTCAACAATCTTTTTCGTTTCCGTGTTGAAACGTGCGGCAAGCATTTCTTCCGCAATCGCCATTCCAACACCGTTTCCTGCGCCCTGCCCCAATGGTCCTGTGGTGGTTTCCACCCCCACGGTGTGACCGAATTCCGGGTGACCGGCGGTTTTGCTGTCCCACTGGCGGAAATTCTGCAGTTCTTCGATCGGCAGATCGTAGCCGGAGAGATGCAGCAGCGAATAGATCAGCATTGAACCATGTCCGCAGGAGAGAATAAAGCGATCGCGATCGATCCACGCGGGGTTTTCCGGATTGTGTTTGAGATACTGCGTCCAGAGAACGGCGGCAACATCAGCCATGCCCATCGGCATCCCCGGATGGCCGGAGTTTGCGGCCTGCACGCCGTCCATCGAAAGTCCGCGGATCGTATTTGCTATTAATTTAATATCCATTATTTATCTATCCCTATTAGTTGATTAGCTGGCGCGACAGATGCTGCGCCATATTGTTAAACTGTTTTTCCAATCTTCGGAATCCTGCGGTTCGAATTCCCGCGTTTCTTCCGCAAAAGAGTTCCGGATAATTTCCCGACCTTCTTCCAATGATTGGATATCGCCCATCGCCAGCATCTGCATAATCAGATTTCCGGTGGCCGTTGCTTCAGTCGGCCCGGTGATTACCTTGCGTCCTGTTGCATTGGAAGCCAACTGATCCAATAAGGTATCCCGGCATCCACCGCCTACGATGCGAAGCGTATCCAACGTACGCCCCGTAACTTGTTCCAGAGATTCATAAACGCTCGCGTAGAGTAAGGCAAGCCCTTCGTATGCTGCGCGCAGAATCTGGGCGTGGGTTTCCGGCCGGGCCTGCCCCGTGCGCTCACAATAATCCTGAATGCGGCCGGGCATATCGCCCGGTGCCAGAAACAGTTCATCGCTCGGATCCACAAAGAATTCAAACGGTTTCGCGTCCAAAGCCATGTGCTCCATCGCAGCCCAGGAATAGTCGTAATCCTGTTCATTCCAATTCCGGCGCAGCTCCTGAATCATCCAGAGTCCGGAAAGGCTTTTCAGGAAACGTACCGTGCCACACACACCAACCTCATTGGTAAAGTTGGCCGCAAGCGAAGCCTCATTAATCACCGGTTCCGGCAATTCTGTTCCCAGCAATGACCACGTGCCGGAACTGAGGAATGCACAATGCTCACCTTCTTTAACCGGAACCGCCGCAAAAGCACTGGCTGTATCATGTCCACCCACAGAAATAACCGGGAGCCCATCGGTTTCACCGAGTACCGTTCCCGGATCAACCAGATCAGGTAAAATATCGGTGCGGATATTCAGTTTTTTCAGTAGATCGTAGGCCCAGTCTTTCGTGGCCGGATTGTAGAATTGGGATGTGCTGGCAATACTGCGTTCGGCGACCATATTGCCGGTCAGCCAATAGCCCAGCAGATCGGGAGAAAACAGAAGCTTGGTGGCACTGCGATATTGAAACGAATCTTCCAGCGAAAGCGACATCAGTTGAAAAAGTGTATTCAGTTCCATGAACTGAATGCCGGTCTGCGCAAATACCTCTTCCTTCGGAACGAGGCTGAATACCTTATCGAACATACCGACCGTGCGGCTGTCGCGGTAGTTCACCGGATTACGCAGCAGTTTTCCATCGGAATCAAACAGCCCGAAGTCTACCCCCCACGTATCGATTCCCATCGAAACCAGACCATCTCCGAATTCTTTTTTTGCAAGAGCAATACCTTCCTTGATATTGCGGAAGAGATGAACAAAGTCCCAATGCAGCGTGCCACGTATTTCCGTTGGCCCGTTCCAGAAACGATTCATTTCTTTCAGCGTCAGTTTCCCGTCTTCCAGCGTGCCCACAATTGTTCGACCGCTGGATGCCCCCAGGTCTACTGCCAAATAATGCTTTCCCATATCTAACCCCCGAATACTCTCGATTAATTTCCAATATTCACTCTGCAATAATCGCTCCTGGAATCAAAGCTTCCATGAGCATTTATCCCCCGTACGCCTCTTCATAATCAATGCAGGCGGCCTTGATCACTTCCTTGGCGCGCTTTGCTCCGTAGCGCTCGACAATCTGCACATCAGCGTCACCACTGGGTGTGGATTTATAGGTTTCAAAGTAGTGATGAAGCCTATCGATTAATGCTTCCGGAACCTGAGAAATATCATTAATATCAGCCCAGAAGCGGTCTTCGTGTAAAACCGCAATAATCTTATCATCGGCCTTTCCGCCATCAATCATCTGCACTCCGCCAACCACGCGGGCACGAAGAATGACTTCGCCCCGGCTGATCGGCCGCTCGGTAATCACGCAGATATCGAGCGGATCTCCATCGCCGTGTTCAGACTTAGGAGACAATGCCTGCACCTGCGCACCGCAATAGGTGCGCGGCACAAAACCATACAGCATCGGAGCCATTGATGACGTGAGCTGCGGCCGATCGACCCGCAAATACCCGGTCGACTTATCGACCTCGTATTTTACGGCATCGAACGGCGTCATCTCAATATACGCATTCACCACATCAGGCGCATTACTGCCAAGACCAAGGCCATGCCAGGGATGCGGCCGCCAGCGATAGAATGTTTTTGGAAAGGCCATATTGCGGTCCTAAATAGAAGGCGCGTTCGCCAGCAGATACTGTTCGGCTTCCGCACTCCAAAGGCCGTTCGCTTTTTCAACGATTTCAGCCAGACCTTGATACAGCTCACCTTCCATACCTTTGAGGTCATTGAGGGCAACCAACGGCATGCTGACGTTGTTATAGACCAATTTCTTTCCGCCGGGAATATTCGGCAGATTCAGTGTGGTTTCGATAACCGCATCCAGGCCGCCAACATGCGTAACCATCGTAGACGGATTCAGCTTGCCCGCTTCCATCATTTTGAGCGATTCAATCATGTCGTCGGTATTACCGCCGCTGGTTCCCACTACGTGTGTGGCCGCATAGTGCACATTGTAGAAGTTAAACTCCGCCACAAACTCGGGATTGGTCGGGCCGGCAAAAAAGTTCAAACAGCCATCGAATGCCAGCAGCTTATCGGCCTGCTCAATAACCGGGCGAACCGGCGCATAAACAAAGACATCGTTGAAGCCTTCGCCTTTGGGGGTGAGCGACTTGAGGTAATCAATACCTTTGCCCTCTTCAGCCGTGTTCACATAAACCAACTCAACACCGTTCGCTTTGGCTTCTTCCACAGTGTAGATCGAAGCGGCGCGTTCAAGACGAGCGCTGTCGATATCAGTGACCACAAGCAGACCGGGTTTGCGGTCGCAATGAATCGCATAGTCAATCGCGCCAAGTCCCATCGGACCAACACCGGCCAACAGCGCCATGGCGCCACCTTCAACAATGCCCATTTCATGAACATAGCTACCCGGCTTGGTGTGATAGTTGGCATGGAATCCACCGACGATGCAGGACATCGGCTCAGCAAGTGAACCGTGGTAGTAGGCTTCGCCATTGAACGGCAGCAGGCAGTCCTGCTCCATGACTTCGGCCGGAATGATCACGTACTGCGAATCGCCGCCGATATACTTGTAGGAATACCCCGGAGCGGAAAGCATGCCAACCGGACCATCTTCATAGTTGATTGCAGGCTGAATGGAAAATTTATCGCCTGCTTTAAATTGATCCGTCCAACTGCCGCCGACCTCAACGATTTCACCGCAGAACTCGTGTCCGATAATAATTGGATTATCAGCAACGTCATTGGGGATGCGTTTATGCTTTGTGCCCTGCGACGACGCCTTGTAGGACGACATGCAGATGGAATCGGATATAATTTTGGCCAGGATTTCATTTTCCTTAATGGCCGGAAGTTCAAACTCCTCCAACCGCAAATCCTTTTCGCCGTAAAGTCTAACTGCTTTTGTTTTCATAATTTCATTCTCCAGATAACGTTTTCAGTTAATCGTCAGTTTTCGTTTTATCTAACTCAGTTCAACATGACCTGTCCACCGGTAACGGGGATGGCCTGGCCTGTTTCATATTTCTGTTCCACGGAATAGAGAATCGCTTTCGTGACGTCTGCACCATCGCAACCCCGGTTCATTGGAACCTGCGCTTCGTAGAACCGCTTAACATCTTCAACAGTTTTTGCTCCCGGAACTTTTCCGGTGTTTAAATACTGCACGAACAGGCCCCGATCCGGATCACTCCAAAGCGGTCCATCGAAAAAGTTCCCGGGACAAACCGTGTTCACTTTGGTGTTATCTGCAACCAGTTCTTTGGCAAAGCTCTGCACCAGACCAACAGACCCGAATTTCGAACCGGCATAGGCGCCGTTTTTGTTGGATCCTTCCAAGGCCGACTTGGAACTCACGGTAACAATATCGGTGAAATAATTTCCGGTCGGTTTGTTCATGGCTTCCATCACCGGAGCAACATGCTTCGTGCAAAGGAAAAAGCCGATATAGTTTACATCCGTGACGAATTCAAAATCCTTCAGCGACATTTCCTTCACGCTACCCGCTTTAAGCACGCCGGCATTGCTGACAAACAAGTCGATTCCACCTACGGTATCCACCACTTCGCCAACCATTTTCAGCACGGACTCTTCATCGGTCACATTAACTGCAACGCCGAATGCAACGGTACGACCCGCCTGCTCGTTCAATTCGCCGGCAAGACGTTTTGCACCGTCCACATTCATATCGGCAATAAAGACCAGTGCGCCTTCCGCAATCAGCGAACGAACAATGCCTTCACCGAAGCCCTGCGCACCACCGGTTACAACACAGACTTTGTTATTAACCACACCGGCACGCCCCGTAACTTTCCGGGCATTGGAAGTGCCGTTCAATGCATCATCATAATCTTCGCCCAGCAGAAATCCGCCGACGCCTTCCACCACGACAGAGCGCGTACCTTTGGTAAATTTTTCTGCCAGTGTATCAACCGTGCAGGTAAGTTCCGGCTGATCAATCGTTTTACGGGAGATAACAATATCGCCCTTTTCCCCGTCAAATGACAGGCCTCTCAACTGAGGTGCAATTCCAAGTGTTTTCATAGTAATTCAACCGCCTTTTCGGGTTTAGTGTGGTCCATACGTTTTCCAATATCCGCGTACTTGGCAATCCGTTCATCCAGACTCAAAGAGGCCATCGGATTTTCCGGGCTGAACAATGCCAGTTTCGGATCCTGCGCCGCCAGCTTTTCGTGGGCAATCAATGCCCAGGCCGCATCGGCCAAATGCAAAAATTCGGGTTCGAGCAGTATCGGGCAATTAAACGACTGCCGCGAACTGTTAATGTCTACCCCGCTGATTTCCATAAGGCCGTTTTCCTTACACAACTTCTGCAAACGCGCCAGCTGCTCCCGGGTGTTTCGCGGCGGCATATAGGTGATCGCCTGAAATCCGATTTTGGCTAATTCCGGAATCAGATCATCCAGGAAATCATCTTCAAATTTTTCGGCTTTCTTATCGCCGGTCGGAGACTCACCGACATCGCCCAAATAGGCATACGCCGGAATGGCTCCGATTTCATTTGCGAAATCAACCGCCTTATACACCGTCATGCATTCTTCATAGCTCGATTGCAGGAAGAATTCCGGAACCAGCGAAGATTTGAAAGCACCGAGCAAGTCATAGGCATAGTGCGGATTATACACTTCCAGCAGGACATCCCGCAGACTTCCGGACAACGCAATCTTCATTTCGTTTTCCACGAAATCAACCAGCGGCTGTCCTTTACCGCATTTTTCAATCAACTTGAGCGACAGGGCATAAAGAATATGACGTTCGGTAATTGAACCGCCGTTTGCCGCCTGCGAAATCGGCATGACATCTTCATCAAAGTTCAGCAGCGGAGCACCGCGTTCAGCCAGCACCCGATTCAGTCTTTCAACTTCCTTACGGTCGCGGCGAATACGGGCCTCATGAATCGGTTTCAGAAACCGTTCCATGGCCTCGAACTTATCGGCCGGAATTCCGTGAAACGCAATATACGTGATATTCGGTTCATCAGGGTTATTCGTTTTACGCCCCTGCATAATCGTGTCATCCATATTCACCCGGATTTCACAACCCGCCGTGCTGGCAATGTTCACCACTTTTGCAGCTGCAAGAAACTCAGCACAACCCGACACCGAATCGTGGTCCATAATGCCCACAGTACGCAATCCGGCTTCCGCCGCCTTAACCGCAATCATGGTCGGCGAATACGGACTGAAAGAATAAATGGAGTGAACATGATTATTCACTTCCTCAGTCTGTTTCACACCATGCTTGCAACGCTCTTCACCCAGCTCGCGAACTGCAGCGAGGCGGGCTTCAACCGTGGAGGCGTTTAGATCTTCATAACCCATGATAAAACCTTTGATTTCGTAATACGTAACTCGTAATGCGTACTATAAACAAGTTACGCATTACGAATTACTCGTTACCTTTTACACCCCCAAACGCGTAATACGCTGGAGCTCTCCGTTAGTGTAGTTATGCTTCACCACATGACCCGGCAACGGAACAATACGTTCGTGTACCGCATCAATAATCCAGCTGGCTTGCGGGAAGTAATCGGTTTCCATTTCCGCAGCAGGCGAGATCCAGTTCTTCGCACCAATTACCACCGGCGGCGCATCGAGATAGTCGAAGCACAGGTTGGTCAGGTTTCCGGCAATGTTGTGCAGGCAGGATCCACGCTCAACCGAGTCGGAAGCCAGCACCACGCGGCCGGTTTTCTTAACCGACTCAACCAGCTTGTCGTAGTTCAGCGGATTGACAAAACGCAGGTCGATCAATTCGACTTCCATTCCGTACTTTTCCTTCATTTCGTCAACCACCTTCATGCCGCTGTAAAGAACCGGACCGAGGGTGATGAGGGTCAGGTCTTTACCCTGCGTGCGCACTGCAGGTTCGCCCTCTTCAGTTTCGTAGTAGCCTTCCGGAACGCCGCCCTTTTCGAACAGCTCGCCCACACCGTAGGTTTTCTGCGATTCGAAGAAGATAACCGGGTCGGTTCCTGCCAATGCCAGGTTCAACATGCCCTTCGCATCATAGGTAGTCGCCGGATAATATACTTTCAGTCCCGGGATGTGGTTGACCATTGCGGTCCAGTCCTGCGAGTGCTGTGCACCGTATTTGTTACCAACAGATACACGCAGCGTCAGCGGCATTTTCAGAATGCCGGCCGACATGGACTGCCACTTGGAAATCTGGTTGAAGATTTCGTCACCGGCGCGGCCCATGAAGTCGCAATACATCAACTCAGCGACAACACGGCCACCGGTCATGGCATATCCACAGGCCGTTCCGACAATCGCGCCTTCAGAAATCGGCGAGTTGAACAGGCGGTGGTAAGGCAGCAGTTCTGTCAGACCGTTATAGCAGGCGAATGCTCCGCCCCAGTCACGGTTTTCTTCACCGTACGCAATCATTGTCGGGTCTGTAGTGAAGCGATGTGCCATTGCTTCGAAGATCCCGTCACGGAAGGTGTAAAGCTGGTTGGCTTTGTAAGGCTGACCGTTTTCATCAAACGCATAACGCTGTTTGCGTTTCAGCTTTTTGACGCGATCGTTGTCTTCCAGCTTCTGAAGAAGTTCCGGCTCACGATCGTCGAACTTTTCAACCTTGCTGTTGGAGTACATCACCTTTTCAATCAGGTTAACGTCGGAATACGGTGAAACTTTTTCATCAATCGCAAGTTTCATCGCTTTGGAGATCTTACCGACAACCTTTGCTTTCATTGCTTCGGCATCTGCTTCAGTAATGGCTCCGTTTTCGATGAGGTATTCCCCGAAGGTGCGTACGCAATCCGCTTTTTCCCACAGTTCCATTTCTTCTTTTGAACGGTACGAAGACGCATCAGACGGGGAGTGACCGGACATACGGTAGGTAATCACGTCCAGCAACGCCGGGCCTTTACCTGCGAGCAGAATTTTCTTCTGACGTTCCGTCGCATCCGCAACAGCCAGCGGGTTGTAACCATCAACACGTTCTGCATGCATCTGATCCGCATTAATGCCGGCACCGATACGGGCAGCAAATTTGTAGCTCATGGTTTCACCAACGGTCTGTCCGCCCATGCCGTACTGGTTGTTCATGATGTTGATGAGCACCGGCGGATGTCCGAACTCTTTGTCCCAGAGTTCAGCATACTGGTCCATGGCGGCCATCCAGATGCCTTCATATACCGGTCCGCAACCCATTGCAGCATCACCGATGTTGGCAACAACAATGCCCGGTTTGCGGTTGATCAGCTTGTTCATCGCAGAACCAACGGAGATGTCGGCCGAACCACCAACGAGAGCGTTGTTAGGCATGGAGCCGAACGGAATAAAGAAGGCATGCATCGAACCGCCAAGACCTTTATTAATACCGGTTTCGCGAGCAAAGATCTCTGCCAGCGTTCCGTAGAGGATGAAGTCTTCTGCCAGGTCTTTCACATTTTCCTGTGAACCGTCTTTAACAACGTTCAGTGTCGCGCCATCGAAGAAGTTTTCCATGATGGTGGTCAGCTTATCGTCATCGAGCTTGCTGATAGCGGAAAGACATTTTGCCATGATCTCACCGTGTGAACGGTGGGAACCGAAAATGTAGTCATCGGTATCGAGGTGAACCGACTGACCGACTGCGGAAGCTTCCTGACCGATCGACAAGTGAGCCGGGCCGGGGTGATTGTATTCCATACCTTCGTAGGAACCCTGAACCTTGATCTGGTTCAGCATGGTTTCGAATTCGCGGATTACGAGCATGTCGTAATACATTTTAACAAGGCGTTCTTTACCGTATTTCTTAACTTCCTTCTTGTAGTCCGATTTGTACTGATTGATCGGAATCGGCTTGAAGGTAATCTCACCGGATTTACGGGATTCTTCGGGACGTATCACTTGATTTTTAGGCATTTTTTTCTCCTGAATTAATTCTGTTAAAATTGAAACATTGCACTGCGCATGACTTCCCCAACCGTTGGGTGCGGGAATACAATTTCCTGAACATCTTCCACTCTCAGCTCGGCTTCAATCATGGCAGCTGCGCCCCAAATGATTTCCGAACAAATTCCGCCGAACATGTGAACCCCGAGCAGTGCCCGGGTATCCGAATCGATCACCACTTTGACCGAACCCGGACCTTTCTTTCCGTTTTCAGCAAGGAAACGGCCACTCATAATCAACGGCAACGATGCACTTTCCACATTATGACCGGCCGCTTTAGCCTGGTCTTCCGTCATACCGCATCCGGCAATTTCCGGCATGGAATAAACCGCCCACGGAATGGCATTCGTGCGGAACCGGTCTTTCTTTCCAAGAATCGTATTCAACGCAACCTCACCCATCCGGGTGGCGGAGTGGGCAAGCTGCGACTTACCGGTCACATCGCCAATGGCATAAACGTTCGGCAGGTTCGTACGCATCTGATCATCTGCTTTAATACCGCGACGATCAAAATCCAAACCGGCTTCTTCGAAGCCCATGTTTCCAAGGTTTGGAGCTCGGCCAACGGACATCAGAACGATATCGGCGTTGATGGATTTTTCCTCGCCCGACTTCGTGGTGTACTTCACATCATGACCATCGATTGAAGTAACCCGGCAGCCGAGGTTGAAATCAACCTTGCCCTTGAGCGCTTTACGGAATGCCTGAGCCTGCTGGTTATCCATAAAGGGGATAATTTCGTCGAGCATTTCGATGACGTCCACTTTCACGCCGAGACTGCTGAAGAAACTGGCAAACTCAACACCGATTACACCTCCGCCGATAACGGCCAGTGATTTCGGCATCGTGTCAATGCTCAGAATTTCCTTACTCGTCATCACATGCGGCTGGTCTGCACCGGGGATCGGCGGAACAAACGGCGAACCGCCCGTTGCGATGACAATGTTGTCACCTTCATAAACCGTTCCGGCCACTTCCACTTTACGCGAACCAAGCAGTTTGGCTTCGCCGAACAGGACTTCAACCTTGTTCTTTTTCATCATACCGGCAATACCGCCGCGCAGGGTTTCAATCACGTCCTGCTTCCAGCCCATCGCAACCGACAGATCAAATTTCACATCTCCGGTTGTGACGCCGAACTCGGGAGCTTCCTTGGCGTGCACATAATGCTTCGCGGAATTGAGCAGGGTTTTGGTCGGGATACAACCCCAGTTCAGGCAGACGCCGCCGAGATATTTTTTCTCGATCAGCAAAACCTTCTTGCCATGATGTCCGGCCTTTTCAGCCATTTCATATCCGCCCGGACCCGCGCCGATAATAATGATATCGTACGCTGCGCCGGTGGAGGGAGCCGCCGGTGCCACAGGTGCCGGTGCCGGAGCTGGAGCAGCCGCCTTAGCCGGTTCTGCCGCTTTCGGGGCAGGAGCCGCTTCAACAGCATCAGCCGGACGCATAGCCGAAATGTCTTCTCCAGGTTCGCCAATCGCAGCGATGACCTTAAGAACCTCCACGTCGGCATCGGCCGGATAAAAGATGCCGAGCACCGTTCCATCCGCAGTTGCTTCCACTTCAAACGTCGCTTTATCCGTTTCAACTTCGCAGAGAGCCTGCCCCGCCTTCACCACGTCGCCTTCCGCGACCTTCCACTCGATAATGATGCAGGATTCAACAGACTGTCCCTGCCTCGGCATTAATACTTCAGTAGCCATTAATTTTCTCCTTTAGCCTGCGAGGGTGAGTTCAAATGCAGCGAGCTTCTGACGCATGCTCGCGAGGAAACGGGCAGCCGGCGCACCATCGGCCGCGGCGTGGTCGAAAGTCAGCGAGAGGCCCATGTGCGGAACAAAATCGGCGCCGCCGTCTTTATTCATCACCGGTTTCGGCTGAATGGAACAAACCCCCAGAATACCAACTTCCGGAGCATTCAGCACCGGGGTGAAACTTTCGATACCCATCGCGCCGAGATTTGTAACCGTGAAGGTTCCGCCCTTGAGGGCATCCGGATCAATCGTTCCATCGATGCAGGCACCGGCCAAACGTTTGGTTTCAGCTGAAAGCTGTTTGAGACTCATCAGGTTGGCGTAACGAATAACCGGAACCATCAGGCCGCGCGGTGTATCAACAGCAAATCCAAGGTGCACGTTATCGAATTCAACGATCTTGGTTCCGAGCATATGTGCGTTGAGCTCGGGGAATTCGAGCAGCGTTTTAACCGTGGCGAAAAGCACCACATCGTTGATGCTGATTCCGCCCACTCCGGCTTCTTCCGGAGCATTCTTGCACTTCGAGCGGTACCCCAGAACAGAGCGGGCATCAGCTGAAGTATTGAGGGTGAGCTGCGCAGTATTCTGCAGGGAAGCGAGCATACGGCCGGCAACCACTTTGCGAACGCCCTTAACCGGAATTTCTTTCACCGCACCCGGGAAGTCCATTGAAGCAACGGCAGCGCCGACTGCTTCAGGAGCAACTGACATCAGATCGGCCATAACCACACGTCCGCCGAGACCGGTTCCAGTGTCTGGAATATCGAGCCCTTCTGCAGCAGCTTTCGCCTGTGCGGCCGGAGAAACAGCCTGTGCAGCAGCAACGTCGCGCTCAATTACACGACCATTCGGGCCGGAACCCGCGAGCGTCATTGGATCGATTCCCTTCTTTTCTGCCAGATTTTTTGCACGGGGAGAAACGCCGGTGGCTTTGCCGGCGGCGACGGTTGCAACAACCGGAGCTGCAGCTGGAGCAGCTTCAGCCTTTTCTTCAACAACGGCCGGTGCGGCAGCAGGAGCGGCGGCCGGAGCGGCGGCCGGAGCTTCGTCTGCAGGACGTAAGGCGGAAATATCTTCGCCGGGCTCACCGATCACAGCGATTACTTTCAGAACCTCAACATCGGCGTCGGCGGGATAAAAGATGCCGAGCACGGTACCGGAAGCAGTCGCTTCCACTTCAAAGGTCGCTTTATCGGTTTCGACTTCGCAAACCGTCTGCCCTTCTGTGACAACGTCGCCTTCCGCGACCTTCCATTCAATAATGATACAGGATTCAACGGATTGCCCCTGTCTCGGCATTAACACTTCAGTAGCCATAGTTTATTCTCCTTGGAATATTACGCTTTGACCACACGCACTTCTGCGGAGGCCAATTCATTTTCAAACTCTTGGGTTAATTCATTGTCGGTAACGAGCGTATCCACCCCTTCAAAAGGAAGAATGCGCGCGAAGCCGGGTTTTCCAAACTTCCCGGAATCGGAAAGCACAATAGACTGATCGGCCTGCTTGGCCATTTTACGAACAAGATCGGCACTTTCAACAAAGTGAGCGGTGAAGCCCTGTTTTCCTGAGGCTCCATCAATTCCGATGAACGCTTTTGAAACATGAAACTGATCGATCGACTGCAAGGCCATCGGCCCCACCACCCCCTCTTCTTCCGGCCGGAATTCTCCGCCGATCAAGGTAACGCGAATTTGCGGGTTGGAACGGGCATACGAAAGCAAAAGAGTGTTGTTGGTGACGATGTGGATATTTTTCTTGCCCAGCAGATATTTGGCAATCAGCGCGGTGGTGGTTCCGGCAGAAACAATAACGGTATCGCCATCTTCAATCATGGCCGCCGCCGCTTTCGCAATGGAACCTTTCACGCCTTTTCCATCCTGCATACGCGCCATCATCTTGGGATGCTGCGCAGGAACGGCACCGCCGTGGGTGCGTACCAGAAGGCCTTCCCCTTCAAGAGCTGCAAGGTCTGCACGGGCCGTAACCACCGTCACATTCAGTCGTTTCGCCAGTTCAGACACGCTGACGCTCCCCTCTTCCATCAGAAGGTCGAGAATGACTGATTTTCGTTCTGCGAAGGTCTTACTCATTGATTCCCTTAACGTCTACTTAACTTTGCAATCTCTATCTATGCACTTTGTTTTATCTTTCCCTCAGCTTTGCTTCAAGTTGTTTTTTGCTTTTTATTTTTTCAATTTACCCATACCTTGGACCCCATCGAGACCCATTAAAGGAATTGTTATGGACACAAAAAAAGCCTTAATAACCGGAGCCAGCCGGGGAATCGGAAGCGCCATCGCCCTTAAATTGGCTGAAAAAGGCTATAATCTGGTACTCACCGCCCGCGATCTTCCAATGCTTGAAACCGTCAGCGAAAACTGCGTATCGCACGGCGTTTCCGTTGAAATCCTGGCGGCCGATCTCACCAGCGAAAGCGAAATAATTTCTCTTTTCGAAAAATCAGGGCCGATCGAGCTGCTGGTAAACAATGCAGGATTCGGTATTTTCGGTCCTATTGACGAATTTTCGCTCGAAGATTGGCAGGCCATTCAGAAAGTGAACGTGGAAGGAGCCTTTCTCTGTCTTCGCGAAGCCCTGAAAAACATGAAGGCGCACAGCGGCGGACGCATCATCAACATTTCATCGGTGGTCGGCGTGAAGGGCTATCCCAACCAGGCCGCTTACGGAGCCAGCAAACACGCCCTGCTGGGTCTGACGAAAACCGCTATCGAGGAAGGACGCGACCACAATATCCGGGTTCACGCCATCTGCCCCGGCGGGGTTGCAACGGAAATGGTGAAAAGCGCACGCCCCGACCTCACCGATTTTTCAGCAATGATTCAACCGGAGGATGTAGCCGACGCCGTTGCATATTTGTGCAGCCTTCCGCCCAATATTACGGTGGATGTGATCCATCTGCGCCGCGCCGCCAGCCCCCAGTCCTGGTAATGATCGGAACTATGAAAAACATTCAGCTCAGCTCAAGCAGCACCGCAGACCCATTTTCATCCTTAACCCTTCATATTTCATCTTTTAACAAATAAACCAAGGAGCCTCATCATGATCTACATGGCTGATACTGCGAACATCGAAGAACTGAAGAAACTGTATTATTATTTTCCGCTGGCCGGAGTAACCACCAACCCCAGTATTCTGGCGGTTGAGAAAAAACCGATTTCTGAAATCATTCCGTCGATTGTTGAAATTGTCGGCGACGGTATGATTCATATTCAGGTTTCCAGCACTACGGCCGATGAGATGCTTCGCGAAGCGTTAAAATATAAAGAATACTTCGGCCTAGGCGAAAACTACTATTCAAAGATCCCCGTCACCAAAGAAGGCCTCAGAGCCATGCGGTTAATCAAAGACGCCGGAATTCACGTCACCGCCACCGCCATTTTCACCCATCAGCAGGCACTTGTTGCCGCTCAGGCCGGTGCCGATTTTGTGGCTCCCTATGTCAGCCGCCTGGACAATATTTCATCGCACGGCATCGAAGTGGTCGAGCACATCACCAAAACAATGGATCATTTCAACTATGACTGCAAAGTTTTGGCGGCCAGCTTTAAAACCGTGGACCAGGTACACCGCATCGTAAAACGCGGCTGCCATTCCGCCACCATTAACTTTGAACTGCTGGAAGCGCTGCGCAGCCACCCGATGACCGATATGGCCGTCGACAGATTCGCTATCGACAGCCAGGGCATTTACGACATCGAATTTTAAAAACCCGAACCGTTCAGGATCAGTTTCTGCCTGATCCTGAATGGATCATCGTGACGCTTACCAGGCCTGAATCTGGGAACGAATTAATTCACTTCCTGTATGGGAATCCACCCAGTCAAGCAATCCAGCAGCCTGCCGGGATTTCGCCGATTTCTTTTTCAGCAGAATGACTGCATTTTTACGGAGCTGAGTCACCCCCGCATACGACGTGGCATTGCCCTTGATGGTCCGGCGAAGTTCTCCGGCGGAGGTTTTCATCAGCCATTCGAGATCGATCGGAATGCGCGTGTCGATTTTATCTTTCGGCGGACAGACCACCGAACACCAGTCGCAGCCGAACAACCAATCTTCGATCATCTCCCCTTCCTGCTGATTCAGCACACTGCGCTTTTCGATCGTGAGATAACTGATGCACTTGCGCGCATCGATCGGCTGACCAAATTGAATCGCATCCGTCGGACAGTTTTTAATACAAGCCAGACAGTCATCGCACGCAAACGGCATTTTCGGCTCAAGAATCACTTCCGGCAGTTCAGCACCGATAAACAGACAACCAATGAATACGCGGACATTCGTTCGCCCAGGCACCCGCAGCAGATCATTTCCACCGATAATGCCCAAACCGCCGACCGTGGCAAACAGCCGTTCGTAGACGGCCTTCGTGTCCACCGCCGCCTCCGCTTCAACCCCCTCACCCAGCTTTTCTTTCAACGCCGCGAGCATCGCCTGCCCGTTGGTGTGATAATCTTTCTCTTTGGCGTAGGCCGAAATATAGCCCAGCAAAGCGTCGCTTCCTGGCATTGGAAACGGATGCGTCGCCGCCGGATCGCCCCAATCGTTGGTAAAGCACAGCACAATCACGGATTTGGCAAAGGGGAAGGTTTTCCAGGGATTGGATTTATCAGGAAACAGCCGCTCCAGATAATCCATTTCCCCCTGTTTGCCCGACTCCAGCCATTCCGCCGTCAGCGCATTATTCTGCTCAATCCGTTTTCGAAGCTCGGGATTATCCAACCGAATACACGCCGCCGAATGCGCTCCGATCGCTTGCGAGGCTTCCTGCAACCATTCACTGAAATTTTCTGGAGTCGTTCCTGCCATATTTTCACCACCACGGAATACACTGAATACACGGTAGATTCTCGAATTGCGATTTTTTCCGTGTGTTCAGTGTATTCCGTGGGGTAGCCTCTTCCCTCAAGATGACCAGCGGTTTAAAAATTCTATTCATTTTCGTGGATGGATTCGGATTGGGTTCTGCCGATCCGGCGGTTAATCCCCTGCGCGATCCACGGTTTCCAAACCTTTCCAACCTGCTCGATTCCGCATATCCGATCGATGCCTGCCTCGGTGTGGACGGTAACCCGCAAAGTGCCACAGGTCAGGCGTCGTTATTATGCGGGATCAATGCATCCAAAGCCATGGGCCGCCATATCGAAGGATTTCCCCCGCCCGCACTCAAAGCGCTGATTGAAGATGAAAATCTGTTTTCCAAACTTCGGAAACTCGGAAAACAACCAACCTTTGCCAATTCCTACTGGATTGATGACCCGCATCATATTCCTTCGGGACGGCAGTCGGTGACCACGGTGATGACGCTGAAAGCCCTGCATGGCGTTCGGCATAAAAAGGAGTTGCTCTCCGGCCGGGCCGTGAATCACGATATTACGCGATGGACCATGCACTCGCGCGGCTACGATGGCCCGCTGATTGAACCCGAAGAAGCCGCCGAACATTTATTGAATGTGGCCCATGAAAACGACTTCACGCTGTTTGAATATTTCATGACCGACCGCGCCGGCCATTCCGGCGATCCGGAACTGGTTTTCCAATGCCTGGAAACATTGGAACGCTTTCTTCCAAAGGTTGGAACATTCGCGGAACAGCCGAACCACCTGTTTCTGCTCTGCAGCGACCACGGAAATATTGAAGACAGCACCACGACATCGCATACCCGAAACCCGGTTCCGCTCATCGCCCTCGGAGCCGGGGCATCAACCTTCCAAACCCTGGAGAACCTGACCGACGTCACCCCGGCGATTCTTGAACGGTTCAGCGCACTCTGAAGGTTTAGAGCAAAATCATTTAATGCAGAATATCGGCTTCCCCAACGAACACGGAGGGGGCGGCACTGCGTTAAGATTTTTTTAATCGGAGCTATGCGAGCAGCGCAATACATTGCTGAACACTCATGGATTGCTAGTTTAAGACCAGCTCCTCATTTTGCTTCAAATACCGCCCGGTCTGATTTCTACATCTGCCCGGTATCAGGAATCAGCGCCATGGCTTCAGCTTCTGCCCGCTGCTTAGCCGTCGTCATCGGCTCCATTTCAAACTCCTCAATCACAGAACCGTCCTGCAGCGTTACCCATTTTGTTTTGCCGGAGGAATCGAACTGAACGCGCCAGCTGTTGCCGGGCGCCATATCATTTTCAATGCTTGCGGCCACCGCCTCCCCCAGCCCCTCACTCTCGACCAACAGCCCCATTTCCGTGTTCAAGTCAACAGAGCGCGGATCCAGATTGAATGAACCGACAAAGACATTTCTTCGATCAAAAACCATGGTTTTGGCATGCAGGCCGAACGATGTATTATGGGTTTCCAGTTCGTCCGGTTCAAACAACGCGATTTCCGATTTAGCATCCGGCCGCATTTCATACACCTCGGCTCCGCCGGCCAGCATGCCATCGCGCTGTTTTTTATAGGATACATAGGCCGACAGGTGATTATTGGCCGCCATGGAATTGGTGTGCAATTTGACTTTCACACCACGTCCCGTCAGCGCCTGCAGCTCATCCATACTCGATTTTTCCAGAATGAGGTATGCACTTTGCACCAACAGCTCATCGCTCGACTGTATGGCCACCCGTTCAATCGTCACGCCGGTTCGGTCGAGCTCATCGTGCGTCTGAGGCCGGCCCTTGCGGGCGGGAACATCGTCTATAAGCAGGGTTCCCTTCCCCCAATACAGCTGGGTTGAAAGCTGAGCCATTTCAGCATCGATCTGTTTGGGGTTGTCGTAGAATCCGCGCGGATAACTGGATGGATCCGCCGCAAAAGCATCCAGGGCTTCCCGGTTTCTGGCGGCATCCTCCGGGGTTGGCAGATGTAAAACCACCTGTTCAATAGGAACGGCCCAATCGCTGTTCCAATAAAGATCAAAAGCCGCCCCGGACTCGTTCACCACCGGCCCCAGCGCCAGCAGATCGCGACTTCGAAAAACATAGCTTCCGGGATATTCAAAATATTCCTCGCCGATATTCCGCCCCCCGATAATCTCCATGCTGCCGTCCACCAGAAAGAGCTTATTGTGCATACGATGGTTAATGACTTTCATGTGGGCGGCATAATCCACCCAGCGCAGCATCGATTTTGCTTTCGGACCGAAGGGTTTATAGAGACGAACTTCAATATTTTCCGGAGCAGACAATAACGCGAGATATTGCGGATCGGACTCCGTCATTGAATCGTCAATCAGAATGCGAACACGAACGCCCCGGTCCGCCGCCGCCAGCATTCGCTGCATCAGCACCTTGCCGGCGGCATCGTTCTTCCAGAGGAAATACTGAATATCAATGCTCTTCTGTGCGGCATCGGCCAGAATGAGGCGCCACGACATTGCATCGCGCCCCCGGTCGAGCAGCAGAAAGCCCGATTGCCCGTCATGATCAGCCGCAATCTTCAGCGCAGTTTGACCAAGCGCAGTGCTTTCGGGAGCATCAAAAGCGGTCGAAACGGTCTTATGGGTTGAATAGGTCGGTGCAAATCCAATTTTAATGGCCGCATAGATACACACAGCAGCAACAATCAATCCGATGCCCGCCCACTTGCCAATTTTAAACATACCGGCATTCATACCCGAATTTCCAGATTCATATGCATCCCTTCAAACTCAAATTAACGGCGGCAGTGTATGAATCCCCTTCCCACGTTTACAAGTCCATTCTATGGGCGAAGACCGGGCGTCGTTCGTCTTTACGAAGCCTCCCGCAGTCGTTAAGGTCGTCCAATGAATCAGGAACCAACCAAGCGCCCGGACTGGGACGAATATTTCATGGATATCGCACACGTCGTCTCCAGACGGGGCAACTGCTGCCGCCGGAAAGTAGCGGCCGTGATTGTGCAGGATAAACGCATCGTTTCAACAGGCTACAACGGTACACCGCGCGGCATTGATAATTGCTATGAAGGCGGCTGCCCGCGCTGCGCGTCCGATGCGCCCTCCGGCGAAAGCCTTGGCGAATGCATCTGCGCCCATGCCGAGGAAAATGCCATTGTGCAGGCGGCCTATCACGGCATCAGCGTGCGCGACGGGGTGCTCTATTGCACACTCAGCCCCTGCCTTATGTGCACCAAAATGATTATCAATGCGGGCATCTCGGAAGTGGTCTACGAAACAGAATATCACTTCTCGGAACAGGCACGCGGCCTCTTCGCGGCAGCGGGGATTCGTTGCAGGCAGTTCCGGAGAGACTGAAATGATTAAACTCCTAATCCTCTTTCTGGTGTGCAGTCTTTCTGCTCTCGCAGCGGAGGAAATCGATTATTCCGACTGCTTTGTACCCGGTGAAGTTTCGCAATACAACGTCAGCTGGGCACATGTGCCTATCGGCTGGTCCCGCAGTTCAACAGAAACAACATACGAAGAGGGCCGCGAGCTGATCCGGATCAGAATGGAAACCCAAACGTATGCAACGTATAAGGCCTTCTTCAAAGTTGATAATGTGATGTTTGTGGTGCTGGACCCCAAAACCGCGCTCCCGTTGCGACTGGATCGCATTCAGCATCAGGGGGATTCGCATAAAAGTTATCTGACCACATTTGATCATGCCGCCGGACAGGCCGTATCCATTAATCGCTTGAACAACACCACCAACACCGTTTCAATTACTCCCCATACCCGCGAAATGCTCAGTTTGATTTATGCATCACGCCGGGTGCCGATCGAACAATTACCCAAAGAAACCTATTCGCTGTTATCGAATGGAGAACTTTTTAATATTCAACTGAAGGTAAAGGATACCGGTAACATCCGCTTGTCTGAATACGGCAAGGTGGCAAGCATTGAACTGGACCCGATTGCGGATCGCGAGGGAGCGGACTTAAGCGATGCTAAAACCACGTTTTGGGTTTCTAAGAAAACCCGTCGTATGATTACATGCGTAGAAACCAAGGTCTCCATTGGAAAAGTCCGTGTAAAATTGGAATCCGTCACCGGTCCGGGGGATGATTTCTGGATTAAAGAGAGAGAAAGTAAACTATGAAAATTACCGTACAACGTGTCCAACAGATTCTGCAAGGAGCGGGCTCTAAGCGCATTCTGGTTGTGGGCGATCTGATGATGGACCGCTTTGTCTACGGCTCGGTATCCCGTATTTCTCCGGAAGCTCCGGTTCCGGTGGTGCATGTGACGCACGAAAAATCGATGCCAGGCGGAGCCTGCAACGTCGCCTCCAATCTACTGGCTCTCGGCGGAAAAGCCGCTATGGCCGGAGTGGTTGGCCGGGACAGCGTCGGTGAAGAACTCAAAAAACAGCTTGGAAAAGCCGGCGTTTCACTGACCGCCATTCTGGAAAACAGTACGTTTCCAAGCTGTGTAAAAACCCGCATTGTTGCAGAACGGCAGCAGGTGGTTCGTGTGGACCGCGAGGAATATCTGAATATCTCGGATTCGGAAATGGCAGAGTTCTGCAAAACCATTGAGCAGGAAATTGAGCTGGCCGATGGGGTAATTATCGAAGACTACGGCAAAGGCTCCGTCCAGCAGCAAGTGGTCGATACGGTACTCGCCGCCGCAGCACAGAAAGGTATTCCCGTCGGATACGACCCGAAAGATGACCATATCCTGGAAATGGAAGGGGTTTCCGTCGTCACCCCCAACCGTAAAGAAGCATTTGGTTCCGCCGGGGTCACCGAAGGAAAACCCTGCGATAATCCGTTGGAAGACGAAGCGCTCCGCGAAGTTGGTAAGGTGCTCAGTGAAAAATGGAAAGCGCTCCATACCTTGATCACACTCGGTCCGCACGGCATGCTGTTGCTGGCCCAGGATGAACCGGCACGGCACATTCCCACCCGGGCCCGCGAAGTGTTCGACGTCAGTGGCGCCGGTGATACCGTAATTGCCACCTATGTGCTTGCCCTCGCCTGCGGCGCGAACTATCTCGAAGCCGCCGAACTCTCCAACTTTGCCGCCGGTGTTGTTGTTGGAAAACTCGGCACCGCCACCTGCACCCAGCAGGAACTGTTCGACTATATGACCTCACACGAAAATAACCTGTAGGCATCACCCATGAATATACTGATTACCGGAGCCAGCGGATTGCTGGGACGCGCCTACCGCAATGTTTTTGCCGATCAACAGCTCACCACCTGCGCCTGGAGCCGCGCAACATCGGGCGACCTGAAACTGGACCTGACCGATGCCGCCGCCGTTAACGCCGCCATCGAATCCGTTCAGCCGGATTTAATCCTGCATACCGCCGCCGAACGAAAACCCGACCAATGCGAAAATCAGCAGGAACAGACCCAAGCACTCAACGTGGACGCCACCCGCACGCTGGCCGAGGCCGCTGTCCGGACCGGCGCCAAACTCATTTATATTTCCACCGACTATGTGTTCGATGGCCAAAACCCGCCCTACGATATTGATGCCCCCTGCAACCCACTCAACTTTTACGGCCAGACCAAACGCGCCGGAGAAACGGCCGTACTCGAAACATCCGAAAATCATATCGTTTTGCGGGTTCCGATTTTATACGGCGAAGTTGAAACACTGGACGAATCCCCCGTCACCATTTTACTGAACAAATTGCTCAACCCGATTCCCTCGGCCGAGGATCACTGGGCCGTGCGCTTTCCCACCTATGTCGGCGATGTTGCACAGACCCTGCGAAACTGGTCTGAACACCTTTTAAACGATGTCCAAAGCCGCGGCATTTACCACATGAGCGGAGCCGAAGCGCTGACCAAATATGAAATGATCTGCGCCATGGGCGAGGTATTGAATCTTCCCCATGACCACCTCATACCGAACAACCAGCCGCCCGGGGGCGCACCACGGCCCAAAAACAGCCGGCTCAATATCAGTCGGCTTCAGCAGGAAACCGACGTGCAGCAAACCCCGTTTCGAACAAACATCAAACGCATTCTAACCCCGTTTATTTGAATCGCATAAAGGACATACCGATGAGCAGAATTGTTGGCGTCATTCCCTCCCGTTGGGGTTCCACCCGGTTTCCGGGAAAAAGCCTCGCCCTGATTTCCGGAAAACCCATGGTGCAATGGGTCGTCGAACGTGTAAAACAGGCGGAAAAACTCGATGCAGTCATTGTTGCAACGGACGATCCGCGCATTGCAGATTGCATCCGATCTCTGGAAATTCCGGATGTGCAGGTGGCCATGACGCGCGCGGACCATCCCTCCGGAACCGATCGCATTGCCGAAGCCGTCCAATCATTGGAAGTCGATGCCGTCATCAATGTACAGGGCGATGAACCGCTGATTGATCCGAACCTGATCGATGAATTGGCCGAAGTGATTTCTTCCAAGGATTGGGATATGGCGACCGCCGCAACCCCGATTACCGACGAAGAACAGATCAACGATCCGTCCGTCGTAAAAGCCCTCTTCAACCGTCACGGCCAGGCACTCTATTTTTCGCGCTCCACCATTCCGCACATCCGAGAACCTCAAAACGTTCCAACGTCTGGAATCTATTGGCGCCACATCGGCATCTATGCCTATCGGCGCGACTATCTGCTCAGACTTGTTCAGGAACCGGTCTGCCAGCTGGAAAACCTTGAAAAACTGGAACAGCTGCGCGCGCTCGATATGGGCTGCCGCATGAAGGTCATCAAAACGGAAGACTTCGGCATCGGCGTCGACACTCCGGCCGATGTGGCGAAAGCGGAAAAGCTGCTTGCTCAGCTATAGCAGGTCGCAGATTTCATCGGTCGTATCGCTGTCGAGCGTGATGGGATGACCGGCCCGGATATCGATGATTTCTGTGTTTTCAATGCATTCCTGCACCAGCGGTTCCCAGTCGAATTTCCGTTCATGCTCCTCGCACTTTTTCCTGTTGGGTGCAGTGGACGGAGATTTCGGAACAAAGACCGTGCAGCAATCCTCGAATGGACGAATCGAAATATCATAGGTATCGATCCGGCGGGAGAGCTCCATAATTTCGGTTTTATCCATACAGGCGACAGGACGAATGATCGGCATTTCGGTTACGGCATTAATCGCCCACATGCTGTCGGGCGTTTGCGAGGCCACCTGCCCCAGACTTTCCCCATTGGAAAGTAACCGGATTTTATGCCGTTCCGCCACACCCGCGGTTACGCGGTACATCATGCGGCGCATAATCGTCATGCCATAACTTTCGGGCGTGTGGGCAAAGATTTCTTTCTGCAGTTTTGTGAACGGAACAATGATGATCCGGAATTGGTTTCTAGGAAGATAATGCGCTAGCTTTTCGGCCAGATCGTACACCTTCTGCCGGGCCCGTGCGGTAGTGTAAGGCGGGGACTCAAAATGAATGCCCTGCACTTCCAGACCGCGCTTCATCATGAGATACGCGGCAACCGGGGAATCGAGCCCGCCGGAAAGCATCAGCAGCGTTCGGCCGTTCAGGCCGATCGGAAGTCCTCCGCTCGCCAGTTCAATTTTAGCGACCACTAACGTATGATCTTTTTTAACAAAGATCCGCACCGCGAGATCCGGTTCTGCCACATTAAAACGAATCGAACCCTCCGGCGCATGCCCCCCCACGTATTCCGCAACCTGCTGGGAGATTTGAATGGAACCAAATGGAAAATTTTTCCAACCGCGCCGCGTTTCAAACTTGATGCTCTTCCCGTCGCTGCAGGCCTCAACGGCAACCGGCAGCGCGGTTTCGCAGATGGACTCGATGGTGGATTCACACAGTTTACCGAAGGCATAGGAATGAATTCCGAAAACCAGATCCAGTTGTTTGCGAACCAGCTGATCATCGGTTCCGTTGAGGTAAATGAGGAAATGATCGTATTTGGTTTCAATCACCAGATCGGGAAACATTTCCAGTTTGGTTCTCACCGTCTGAAATAAGCGATCGATAAACCGATGTCTGTTTTTACCTTTGAGGAAGAGTTCTCCGAGGCGAACCATGATGGCGTCGTATTGCATAGTTAAATCCTTATTTCCGTTTAAAGCGTAATGACTCAATTAAAGGAGGCAGCGTTTCGCAGAGGGCATCCACTTCTTCCTGCGTCGTGACGGCCGACAAACTGATCCGAATGCTGGACTGCGCCCGCTCTCGACTTCCGGTCAGAGCCAGCACCACATGGCTTGCAGCCGTTTTCTGTGAGGAGCAGGCGGATACCGTTGAAATGTATATGCCCTTTTCCGACAGCCCCTGCAGCAGGGTTTCCGGGCGGACGCCGGAAACGGAACAGTTGAGGATGAAGGGCGAGGTCTGCTCAACAGGCCCGTTCAACTCCGTTCCTTCAATTTCATTCAACGTGGCCGCAATGTTTTTTTTATAGGATTGAACACGAACAAAGGCCGACTCCCGCTCCTCCAATGAAAGCCGCAATGCTTTGGCCATGGCGGCGGCTCTGGCGGTATCCGCCGTTCCGGAACGCATTCCCGATTCCTGCCCGCCGCCATGAATCAGCGGCGTAAGCTGCAGACGGTTTTTAAGAATCAGCGCGCCCGCTCCTTTCAAACCGAAAAATTTATGAGCGGAAAAGGTCAGCAGATCGACCGGACTCTCATCCAGCGAGAGATCAAATTTACCGACCGACTGCGCCGCATCCACATGAAAGACTGCATTGCTCCCGGACTTAATCACCTCACCGAGCTGCATGATATCATTCACCGAACCGGTCTCATTATTCACGTGCATCAGCGAAACCAGAATCGTATCCGGACGCAGGGCTTCCTGCAGTTTATCCGGATCAACCGTTCCTCCAGCATTTACCGGAAGCACGGTCAGCTCGAAATCCCCCATGCTCAGGAAACTGCAGACACTCAATACGGAAAGATGCTCCACCTCGCTGGTGATAATATGATTTCCCCGCGCCCGGTACTGCCCGGCAATTCCCTTGAGGGCCAAATTATTGGCCTCCGTGGCTCCGCTGGTGAAAACACAGGTATAGTCATTCCCGGCACCGAGCAACGCCAGAATCTGTTTCCGCGACTGTTCCAATAACGAATCTGCGCGCGTCCCCGGACGGTGCAACGCATGCGGATTTGCCCAGAAAGTACGGTTCACCGCATCAAATGTTTTCAAGACCTCATCCTTCGGAGGTGTGGTGGCAGCATAGTCAAAATACATCGAAATCCCTTAAGAAAACCGAGAAGCTACACCATCAGAGAGGAACATTCCATTAGAATTGCGGACTTGAAATTCAAGCGGCGCAAAACACATCCGCCCGAAGGTGCAAAATAAAAACCTCCGCATAGGCGAAGGTTTTTTAACTTCATTTATAAACAGGACGTTAAGACCTTTTATCGCGCCGGCTTTAAATGAATGCCTTTCAGGCTGGCTGATTCACGATTTTCGCTCAAACAGGAAACCGCCACTTCATATTTTCCAGGGGCCGGGAAATTGATCCAGCCGATAGGAAATTCCTGATAGTTATGCGAGGAGTTCTGTTCGTTCTGGATATGCTCGCCTCCGAGCACATCGACCCCCCATACCAAACGGCCTTCGCCCGCATAGGTCAGATCAACGCAGTAGTCACCTGCTTCAAGTACATCAACCTCAAAGATTGCTTTTCCATCGGGCTTCCACTTGTGAACCTGAACGATACGCTTCCACTCACCGAATTTTTCCATCCAGCGTTTTTGCGATTGCTCGGCCCCCTCAACGTCAGCGAATTCCACCAGAATCTCGGTTCCAATGTTTGGATCAAGTCCGAATGTCGGATCAGCCTTCGGCGTTCCGGCCAGCTCAACTTCGATAACAGAAACCAGCTTTTCCGGTGCCCGCGGCGGCAGTTCAAAAATCGTCCAGCCATTGGAAACGTCAAATTTGAGGGTTTCCGGTTTTCCATTCACGAGCAGTGCGGCAGAATTGATTTTGGTTTTCAATCCGGGGAGATAGAGTTTTCCGGAAGCCGGCCAGTCAAACACCGACAGCAGAAGTTTATTCTCATTCACCGTCACATCGCCCCACGGCAAAGCATGCTTCCAGGGCGAAGCCCCTGCATTGTACACCACCTGAGGATAGCGCTGAATCCACGCGCCGGATTCCTCCAACGCACGGGCGGCACGCTCCGGAACAGCTCCGGATCCATCCGGTCCGATGTTCAGCATGTACGTGCCTCCCCGGGCAACACAGGCAATCAGACGTTTCAGAATTTCTTTCGGAGTTTTCCAGTTATTATCATACCAGGCATACGCCCAGGAATCGTTGGTGGTGTCCACACTTTCCCACAAGCCCTCAACATTTTCATGAGGAATCTCCATATCCCCGAGCGATTGGTAGTCGCCCAGATTATGACCGGCCCGGCCGGAAATGAGCGCGTCAGGCTGATTCTTACGAACAACATCCACCAGCTGCTGAACATATTTCTTCGGCATTTTTCCGGGGGTATCAAACCAGACCATTTCAATCGGCCCGTAGTTGCTGGTGATTTCCTCTACCTGAGGCAGGCACTTCTTCTTAAAGTAGTCATCAAAATCGGCCGGATTCCCATTTTCATCCACGGAAGGTCCGTTCCCGCCCCCCGGAAAGGTCCAGTCCTGATTATGGGAATAATAAAACCCGAATCCCAGTCCTTCGGCCCGGCACGCCTCGGCCAGATCCAACATGGGATCTTTTGCCCAGGGGGTTGTCTTTGTGATGTTGAAATCGTTGGCCTTGGAATCATACATCGCGAAGCCGTCGTGATGTTTACTGGTGATGATGATGTATTTCATCCCGGCATCCTTCGCCAGTTTTGCAATCGCTTTGGCATCGAACTGTTCCGGATTAAAAGTTCCGGCCAGCTTTTTATATTCATCAATCGGAATCCCGGCCATACGCGGATTCATGATCCATTCGCCGATCCCGTAATACGTTTTACCATCCACCTTATTACCCAGCTGGGAATAGAGCCCCCAGTGAATGAACATGGCATAGTTACCTTCATCAAACAGCTGGCCGCGTTTTGCGTTTTCTGCGCGGAGCTTGATCGTACTCTCGCCCCACATTTCATCCATACCATTCTTTTCGGCGATGCCCTGCATAGCCAAGATGCCTACCAACCCCGAAATCAAAATATTCTTCATTATCTACCTCATTACAGCTGTCTGTTATCGAACTTACGTCATCGTGATTGCAATTAAGCTATCATTTGTCTCAGGTGCGCCCATCCCCCATTCACAGGATATATTAAAAGTATCCTGATTGATGACTTCAAGAGACGCTTTGCTGCTGCAGCCTACTCGCCAGGCCCTGCAGCCGGCACCTCGTTATATCCCGAACTCGCCGTCAATGCGCCGGAATGAACATTAATAAACCAGGCCAATGCTCCAGAAGGCAGTTCAGCATTCACCGTCCACTGTCCATCACGTCCTTCGGTAAGCGTTGCAACCGATTCAACCCAATTCCGCGATCCGGTAACACCGGTATCGACCGAGTAAATCAACACCGCATCGTTTAGCGGCTTTGAACATTGAAATTTCACCGCAACGGAATCTGCAGAAACGGTATGTTCAATACAACGACACCAGGGAGCACCGCTCTCAACCACACTTTTGGCAAAAGCATAACTGTCCGGAGGCTTCCACCCGGCGCCGTGTCCATGTTTCATTCCGGGAATCAGAGAAACCATCGTTGCTCCGGGCATCGCTTCATAACAGGCGGCCTGCTTATCGAGCGGGAAGTGCTGGTCGCCCGGCCACGAAAACCAGAGCGTCGGCATTACAGCCTTTTCAAGATACACCATCGGATCCCACACCTGTTTATAGCGCTCATTGTTTCCAAGAGCCTGACCGTATTGGTTTTCAGCGGTCGCCAGATTGCCGCACCCATAGGTGGGAATCGCAAACGCAAAGCGGTCATCAATTCCGATCACAGTGCTCGTAATCACTCCGCCCCATGAAATCCCCATCACGCCCACCTGGTCCGCATTCACTTCCGGAAGCGAACGCAGCAGCGAGTTCGCAAGAACCGTATCAGCCACTGCGTGATACATCCATTGGTCTTTCAGCGGTTCAGCGGAATCTCCGTATATTCCGTTTCGACGCGGCCCCGGCCAGTCATGCTGTTTCCAGGCTTTTGCGCGATCCGCCGAAGTGGGGTCTTTAACATCGATCTGCCCCTCAACGGCAATAGAGATCGCCGCAAAGCCCTGGTCATTCCATTTTCTGACCCATTCTTTGAATGCCGTTCCGCCGCCGCCATGCACCAGCACAATCCCCGGAACCTTGCCCTTCTGTTTTTCGGGGAGCCCCAACCAGGCAAATACCTTCGTGGGATTCCCCTTAAAATCCAGCGCATCATAATAGATCGCCCTGATGTTTCCATCCGGAGCAAATCCCGCTGCTTCGATCATGTTCGGGGCGGAAGTAAGTTCACCAAGAGCCTGCACTTCCTGACGCTCCACAGTGAACGTTTCCGCCATTACACACCCAGCCGCAGCCCATAAAAAAAACGAAACATACCGAATCATTTTGAAGTCCTCGTCGAGGAAAAGCAGGAGGCAGGCGGTTCCGTCGGCAACGTCTTCTTCCACGCATTCAACTGCTTCGTCAACTGTTCCACAACTTCAGGATGCTCTGCCGCCACGTTGGTGGTTTCGGCCCAATCCTCGTCAATATTATACAATTCAAACTTTCCGAGTTTATCATTCCGCAACAGTTTCCATTGGCCTTTGCGGATGCCCAGATTCGGCCAGACTTCCGGATGATTCCGGGCAGGCTTCCATTCCCAGAAAATAGGCTTTGTCCGTTCAAATTCGTTCCCCTTGAGCGCCGTAACAATATTTTCTCCATCGGGCTGATAGCCCTCGGGAAGCTCGGCCCCCGCCAAATCAAGAAACGTCGGCAACAGGTCCACGGCTGACAGCACCGAAGCACGGTCAGTTTTCCCTTCGGGAACAACACCGGGCCAACGCACAATGAACGGCACACGGACACCGCCGGCATACAGCGAGCGTTTCTGCCCTTTCAGATTCCCCTTTTCACCCACGGAATAATAAGAACCCAGACCCGGCCCCGTTGACGTATCGTCTGTTTGCTTCTTCGTTCCTGTCCATTCAGGACCATTGTCCGAGGAGAAAATAACCAGCGTTTTTCGATCCAGATCCAATTCCTTCAGCGTATCCAGAATAAGACCAACTCCGGCATCCCCTTCAGCAATCACGGCGGCATACACCTGCTTCTGCTCATCCAGATTTTCGAACTGCTCCAGATATTCCTCCTGGGGATAATGCGGCGTATGCGCTTCATGAATCCAGAGATTAATGAAGAAGGGCTCGTCCTTATGCCGCCGGATAAAATCCGCGGCCCGCGGACAGCTTTCCACGGTCGGCATCTGCTCCTCCGCCTGACTCGGCAGATTAAACGCACCGAATTCATCATATCCGTATTCCGTCGGCATCGGGCCATCAGGAATATGATCATTGCAAAGATGCCATTTGCCAAAATGGGCGGTGGCATAACCGGCCTGCTTCAGCATGCGCGGCAGCATCGGAGCCGTTGGATCAAGCCAGTCAGGCATGCCCGCCCTCACATGATGCTCCGTCGAAGCAAAGTGCTGATGCACCGAATGCCGCGCCGGAAACTGCCCGGTCATCACAGCTGTGCGACTGGGAGAACAAACAGGATGATCAACCGTGAAATTCTGAAAATCAATCCCCTCGCTTGCCATACGATCGAGTCGCGGCGTTTTGCAGAATGTGCTGCCGTGAATTCCGAGATCCCCATAGCCCCAATCATCCGCGAAGATAAAGATAATATTCGGCCGTTCGTCGGCAGATGCCCGAACTTCGGGAGCCGCCTGCCCCTGTGCGGTGAGGCCGATGGCCATTGCTGCTATCAATTTTTTACTGTTCATTACTTCTCCTTACGTTCCGATTTAACCCAAAGATTGGAAACAGATGTATCCACTGAAAGTTTTCCAGACATTGGAAATGCGACCTTTTCAGCGGTAGTGCCATCCGGTTTTTCTTTAAACGCATAGCCCAACAGATTCTGATATCCGATGTGCGGCGCATACTGTTTATAGATTTCGCGATTGTTATATATTTCGTAAAACTCCAGATCCTTCGGCAGCGGGTTCGGATAGGGCTCGGAATCCGCCAGCGCATACGGATCGGTTGTAACGGTTTGATTTCCGGTGCGTTTATCTTCGAGCAGGAAGACCGGCACCGTTCCCTTCGCCGGGAAAGCACACAGCTGAAGTGCCGGAGCCCCATCGCCTTCCGTAACCACGTTTCCGTCCTTTATCCAGACCGGCTGTTTTGCAGCGCTTTCGAACTGCACCCGGCGAACCCCGGCCTTTTCTGCCAATATCGCGGCAGACTTCCGAACCTTGGAAAACTCGCCCGCCACCAGAAACCAGCGGATCGAAAGCGAGTCGCCCTCCTCCACATTGATGTGGCAGATTCGTTCAGTAACCTGATAGTCGCGCACCTTCGAATTGGCACTGCCCCAGCGAATCACCTGACTTTTTTCACTCCACTCCGCACTCATATTTTCACGCTGCATTCCGAAAACAAGCGCGAGTGAAGGGCTCGTTTCTTTTTCGGGGTTCTGCGTCCAGGCTTCCCACCCACCGGCTTCTTTCAAGGTCCGTGTGGGTAAATCCACCCACCCCCAAACGCCGGTTTCTTCCGCCCAGCTTCCATCGGCTTTGCTGATAATGGTATGCGGAAGCGACGATTGCCGCACCCCGCCCCACGGAACATTCAGATAGGTCAGCTTTTCAGCCCCGAAATTATGAAGCACCTGATTGACCTCAATGATGCCATCTCCCAGATCCCGATAAGCGGTGTAAATCAGAACCCCCGACTTCCAAACACAGGGCGTCCGCGCCTGCTGCATCCAGTTGACCATTTCCAGGGTTCGGGTTTCCGGATTCCAGCGCTTCCGCAGACACGGCGAATAAAACGGTGCCGGTGCGGAACCGTTTTCCATGCCGGCGCCCTTCGTATAAATTCCGGCCTGATGCACAAAATACATCAACGGCGTCGTGATAGCACGCTGGTCCGGATTCGCATTCTGATAATCCTGCAACGGCGCAATCAGGGGCTCGCTGGTAATCACCGCCTGCCACACCTCATCGTTCCAGGGCGACGCCACACGCTGTGGAGGCACCGATTCGCCGAACGGGCCGCGCAGGGAATAAATCTGTCCGCCCTTACCAACACCCATCTGCCAGCCGTCGCCTTTGATCGCAGCCAGAAAAACCTGCTCTTCCGATACGCCCTCAATCCAGGTTGAACCGCTCGGCTGATAGGTAAATGAACACGATGCGGATCCCTTCTTCTGCGGTAACCCCGTATCCGGAAAGATATCAAGAACCGACGCCGCCTGAATCGTTGCCGCTGACACAAGCGGGATCAGAATAATTAGTTTACATTTCATCGGCAGTGATCACTCCATCCCGGTTCGCATCGCGGGAATTAAACTGGTGCGAATACATGTCCTCAAATTCCGCCGGAGTCAGCAGGCCATCCTGATCTGTATCCCCCGCATTGAATGAACCGACATAAGGGAACTCTTCCGGCGTCAACATTCCATCGTGGTCTGCATCCTTACTTCCAAAGGTTGGAACAAACAGCGCGAGATATTCCGCCTGAGTCACCTGCTGGTCGCCATTCGCATCGAGGCGATCAAACATCCCCGTCTTTTGAACAGCATTTGCTTTTGATGCGGAAATTTTCTTTTCCGCCGCAACTTTTGCCGCATGCTGACGGGACCGTGATGCCGCATTTTTACTCGCATCCGGATCCCCCTCATCTCCGCCCCGGGCCATCATGATCGGATACTGTTCATCCCACCACTGGTCGTAGGTTTTAATCATGGAGGCCACCCGTTCCGGATGTGCCGCTGCCACGTTATCCAAACAGCCTGGATCTTTTTTTACATCAAACAACGCCCAACCTTCAGACGGTGTAACTCCCCAGTGATATTGCGCATTACCCTGCGTATACGTCGTCGTCTTCAGTCCCCGCTGAACCGCACGCAAGGTGGTGCATTGACTTTGATGCTGCTCACAGAGCGGGTCGCTGCAGGGCACACTGCGCATGAGCAGATAGTTGCCCTGACGTACCGCACCCATCGAATGTTTATGAGCAGCTGCGGTTCCGCTCGGCCACCGGCCGACGTGATGAAACAGAAAACGATTGTCATGTTTCCAGTGGACATCCTGATCCGCCTCTAGCAGCGGAATCAAACTGTAGCCCTGCAATTCCGATTGAAGGTCCGCCGGGATTTCAACTCCGGCCAGCTCGCAGAGTGTCGGAAGCACATCAATGTGCGCCGTGAGATTGTTGGCCGTATGCGGCTTCCAGTGACCCGGCCATTTCCAGAACGACATCGCACGTGTTCCGCCTTCCCAGCAGGTGGCTTTACACCCACGCATTCCGGCGTTATACACATCCAGCCCTTCCGTTACCCCATTGTCATTAATAAACATGATAATGGTATCTTCAGCCAGATCCCGCTCCGCAAGAAACGTCATCAAACGACCGACGTTCTGATCAATGTTTTCAATCATGGCCATATAGGTTGCATGTTTATCGTTCAATCCTTTGGCCCGATATTTTTCAATCAGATCTTCCGGTGCATCCAGCGGCGTGTGCGGCGAATAGGTGCAGAGATAAAGAAAGAACGGCTGGTCGCCGGCTTCATCCACAAATGCCATTGCTTCATCAAAATAAGCATCTTCACGGAAGCCTTTGGTCGGGAAGCGTTTTTTATTCCGGATCATCTGTACATCAAAATGCTGCCGCGGTCCGCCCTGGTTCGTGGCCGTCCAGTCGAACCCGCGTTCGGCCGGCCCGTAGCCGGCCCGGTCGCTGAGGTGCCACTTCCCGATAAACCCGGTTTTGTATCCGGCGGTTTTCAGCAGCTGAGGAAGAATCGTGGCTTCCTTATACAAATGCTCGCGCGGTTCGAGCGTATGCGTTACGCCGTTGCGAAACTCATGCATCCCCGTCATCAGCGCCGCGCGGGTCGGCGAACACGAAGGGCTCACATAAAAATTATCAAACCGCACACTTTCGTCGTGCAGCCGATCCAGATTCGGGGTCTCCAGCACGGGATGACCGTGGCGTCCTAAATCGCCGTAGCCCTGATCATCGGTCAGAATGAAAATAATATTCGGTTTCTCCATGGCCGATTGCTGATTGCCGATTGCCGATTGAATACCGCAAGCCAATACAATCCAGCAGCTTAAATGTGTCGCGGACCGCCCCATCGGCAATCGGCAATCACCCCTCTTTAATGCACGGCGGAGCCGTTTAACTTTTCCAATCATTGGAACTTCCTCATAATTACGTTAATCAATATCTTCTTCACCGAGTTCTTTACTCGTGCGCCTCAGCACCCAACACAGCAGCGCAATAAACAGCACCAGCATGCCACCGGCCTGCGGCAGGCGATCGCGAACCACATTGGCCAACGTGAACAGCAGCGCTAAAACCGTTGCCATCACCAACACCCAATCCATCAGAATCTGCGGAACCGTCTGCGCCGGCACATAGCCTTCAATATCGCGGATCACCGGCATCCAGCCGGGGCGGTGAATTTTTGTACGCGTCACAAATTTCTTCAGCAGTTCCTGATCGGCAGGTTTCGTAAAGAGCGAAACGATCACGGCAGTCAGAGCACCAACCACCATCACAAACAGCATGCGCGCACCCAGCAGGTCATGCCCGGTCGTGAAACTCACCCCGTCCGGCAGCTGCAGCAGCGTGCCCATCACCGGGTCCAGTAACGGCGTTTCCAGCCCGATAAACTTATGACCGAACAGCATCACAACACCAACGATCCAGTTTACAACAAAGGCCGCAATTTCAGCCGTAACCGTGAGGCGCCACCACAACCAGCGCAGTACCCCCACCACCGCACCGGCCACACCGACCACATAGAAAATGCCCAGCAAATCCTGAATGGAATCAGCCGTGAACGCAATGATACCGCCGGAGACAGCAATGCACACCGTCAGAATACGCGACACACGGACGTAATGCTTATCCGACGCTTCACGGACAATGAATCGACGCCACAGATCGTTCACAACATAACTCGATCCCCAGTTAAACATCGTCTGAACGGTGGAGGTAAAGGCCGCAATCATCGTACCCATCATGATTCCGCGCAATCCGATCGGCAGCACATGCAGCAACATACGCGGATACGCCGCATCATGCCCGGCCTCGCCCATATCCGGGAAAACAATAATCGAAGCCAAAGCCACGGAAATCCAGGGCCAGCTGATGACGGCAAAATAAATCAGCGTAAACATCAGCAAGGCGTTCGATGCATGCTTAGTGTCTTTACAGGCAAGAATACGCTGAGCCTGATACCCCCCGCAAAGCGCATTTCCCCACCACAGAATTCCGAAGAAACCGATGGCATTCCAGATCGACATGGCCCCCGGCTGCCCCTCGGCGGTTACTTTCATGGAAATTTGCGGCGCAATATTCATATCGCGCCCCAACCACTCCGAATGATTCGAGAGCTGCTCCACCATGGCACCCAGTCCGCCGACTTCTTTGATCGCCAGCCACGAGAGCATGAACGCGCCGAGCGTTGCGATGATGAACTGAATGAAATCTGAAAAGGCCGCCCCCATCAGGCCGCCGGTTGTGGATACAATCACCGCACAGGTCATGACGACAATCGTAACCGCCACTTCAGCCGGAATTTCGGATCCGAAAACCGAGAAGGTCTGTCCGCTGACGCCCAGCGCCTCCTGCGCAATTGTGACCATGGCCTTGCAGACCCAGCCGATAATCATCGGACAAATCAACAGCGCCCCCACAGCCGCTGTGAGCCCGCGCAAGGTTTGTGCGCCCTTTCCTGAGTACCGGAGCTCCAGCATTTCAACATCGGTCACCACTTTGGTTCGGCGCCAAACACGACTGAACAACGCAACCCCGAGCGCACAGCCGATCAGCGGCGACCAATATTGCCAGGCCGCATGAATTCCGTATTGCCGCACCAGCGATCCCACCCACAGCGGGGTATCCGAGGCAAAACTCGTCGCAATCATCGATGCCCCCGCGATGTACCACTTCATGTTTCTTCCCGAAACAAAGAAGGAGTCCATATCCTTGCCGCCCTTACGACTGAAGAAAACCCCGATCCCGATATTCAGGCCCAGAAAAGACGCCACAATCAACCAATCTACCCAATGCATAATATCCCCTATTTCGTGATGCGTACTTCGTAAGTTGCATTAGTACGCAACTCAACCGTCTGTTTGAATCCGCCCAAAATGCTGAGCCCGATCGTCTGATCCGTCATCGAAACCAGTTCAACAACAACGGAACCTTCATTCCATTCCATCGAGACTTTTATGCCCCCCCGTGCAACCAGTCCTTTTACCGAACCCTGTTTCCAAACTTCGGGAAGCGCAGGCAGTGCCGCAATTTTTCCCGGCTCCGAGAACAGCAGCATTTCCTGCACTGCGGCCGTCCAGCCCATGTTCGCATCAATCTGGAATGGAGCCCATTCCATTTCGAGGCCGATGCCCATACCGCGCCAGTCGTTATGCACTGTATAAAAATTATTCTTCACACAGGAGCGCGCCAGCAGGTCCAGACATTCCAGCGCCCGGTCGCCATCGCTCATCCGCGCATAAATGTTCGACATATGCGCCAGCGACCAGCCCGTCTGTTCACCGATGCCGACGGCGAGTCGTTTGTGCAGGGCCGTCTCGAACGCCTTAAACAGTTCGGGGTCCGATTCTCGCGTCACTTCAATGCCCGGGAAAACCGGATAGATATGCGACTGATGACGATGATGATAGTTGTCCGAGAAAAACGGATGCATCCATTCCCGCACCGCGCCGTCTTCATTGATCTGGTACGGCGGAATCTTTTCCAGCATGCCTTTCCATTTTTCAACACCATCGGTTTCGCCGAGCACGTCCGAACCCTGGATCAAATGCGTGAGCACTTCCTTCGCCAGAGCAAAGTCCATCGTTGCATTGATGGTGGTTTCCATCGACTGCCCCATGCCCTCGCCGTTCCAGTATTCCGCCGGATTGTTTTCCGGCGAGTTGGAAGGTGAACTGACAAAGAATCCATCTTCGCCGATTGTGAAAAAATCTTCATAAAACAGCGCAGTCTCACGCAGAAACAGCAGAGCGCGTTCTTTCAGGAAGGTCTTGTCGCCGGTATATAGATAATAGTCGAAGTAGTGCTGACCGAGCCAGGCGGCCGCACCCGTCCAGTGAATAATGTGTGGATAAACTGTCTTCAGCAGCCCGGATGGCGGTGTGCTGACCGCCGGAATGTAGATACCTCGGCACCCATAAAGCTTCCGCGCATTTTCGCGGAAGTCATCCATCATACGGTCGTAATAATCAAACACCGGCAGCAGGGTTTCCGGCATCCCCCCCGAAAGCGCCTGCCAATAAATCATCTGCAGATTTTCGTTGGCCATATTAAAGGCCCAGAAACCGACATATTCTCCGCACCACAGCCCCAGCAGATGACAGGGTTCGCCGCCACTGCGCGACGCAGAAATCAGCAGATAACGCCCGTATGACCACATTTTTTCAACCAACGCAGACGGCGCTTCGCCGTCATACGCTTCCAGCAACAGCTCTTCGTTGGAACGCGCATGTTCCGCTTCGCTGGTTCCAAGACTGAACGCGGCCCGGCGAAACAGCTCGCCGTGTTCGGCGGCATGCGGGGCCAGAAGTGCGTCATAATCCATCGTGGTTTCAGCCAGCTCACTTTTTAATCGGCTCCATGCCGACTGGCGCTCTTCACCCACAAAAAGCTTAACGACAATAATCGCAGACTGCTCGTTTTTCTCAACCCGGGCCACGGCCCCGAAGTCGGTTCCGTCGTCATTGGTGGCTGCATAGAAAATGAATCCGTCTTTTTCCAGCGTCTGGAAGTTTACCGGCAGCGCCACTTCCCCGTTGGCGCACCAGCGGGCATCGGAGCGTTCGTGCAGATCGAGCGAAATATCCGCCGTAAGCGGACCGCCGCTGCGAATCTTCATTGCCACCAGATGATCCGTGCGAGAAACGAAGAGCTTCCGTTCATAGGCAACGCCGTCATCCATCCAACCGACAGCCACTTCACCGGTTTCCATATCCAGTATACGGCGGTATTTCCTGAATCCCTGACTTACCGGCATCTTGATTTTCAGATCGCCCAGCGGAAGCGGCGCGCCGATATTCGGTGCGTAGCCCTTCTCCATCAACGCAGAGGAAATGACCTTATCCGCCAGCTCGGCCTGGCCATCGGCCAAGAGGCTGCGGACGGAGGAAAGTTCGTTACTCACATCCGGCAATTCCTGCGTATCCACACAGCACCACAAATCTTCATGCGTCAGCAATACGGTTTCATCGTGTACCGCGCCATACACCGCCGCACCGATGGTTCCGTTCCCGCTCGGAAGCGCCTCGCGCCATTTTGCGCCCCACCAGGATGCGGGGGTCTTTAAAACCAGTTTGTTCTTCATAGAGCCTCATTCATTCTGCAATCTATCAACAAATAAACTATCAGAACCCAAAGCGCCGCCCATCGTGTATTTGAGGGATGAAATGAAATAATGGGAAACTTACAATCCAATCATGAAAAACATACTTACAAGCATCTTTACCGCCGTCCTTTTTATGCACATTCCATCCCAAGCACAGGAACGCTGGCTATTCCTCGGCGACAGTATTACGCAGGCCGGGCATTACACCGACTATATTGAAACGTGGATGCTGCTGAACGAGGCCGACTGCCCGGAAATCATCAACCTCGGCTTGAGCAGCGAAACCGTTTCAGGACTCTCGGAACCGGAGCATCCCTTTCCCCGTCCCTGCCTGCACACCCGGCTCGACCGCGTACTCGAATGCACTAAACCTGACGTGGTTATTGCCTGCTACGGCATGAACTGCGGCATCTACCATCCCTTTTCTGAAGAACGCTTTGCCGCCTATCAGGCCGGAATTAATAAACTGATCTCCGACGCCCAGGCCATCGGCGCAGAAGTGATTCTGCTCACCCCGCCGCCCTATAACGGGGAAGGATCTCCGGGAAGAACGGAAAACTTCAGCTATAAACATCCGACGGTCGGCTACAATGACGTGCTGGCAGCGTATGCCGATTGGATTCTTTCGCTCGATGGAAAAAACGGCATCCGTGCCTTCACCGTTCGACCGGCCCTCGAAAAGTTCAGTCGAAAGAGCTACGGCTCCGACCCGATCCATCCCAAGAACTACGGCCACGAGCTGATGGCGGAGGCCTTCCTCCAGGCCATGGGAAAACAAACCGGCTCCGATCTGCTGCAAACCGGCGTCAGTCCGCACACCGGCGATGAACAATGGAACGCACTCTTCAAACTTGTCGAACAGCAGCGCCTCACTTACGACCGCGCTCTGCTCAACAATATCGGACACGGCAATCCCAATGTACTGAAAAAGAAAACACTCCCGCTTCCCGAGGCCGAAGAAAAATCCAAGGCGATCGATTCTGAAATCCAATCCGTAATTGCCGACGCCTCACAGAAATAAGTTCCTCTCCGCTTCGCTCCGGGGAAACTGCGAAGGGTTTTCCATCTCACTACGTAGTTCCATCGGGGCGAAGCGTGATGGGAAACTGCGGAACTTCAGCCAGATCGGCACCTTGAGGGAACCGACTAACTGAGAAAAAGGCCCTTCGCAACGGGAAAGCCATTCAGGAACGATGCGGATGGCATGCGTTTTTTTCCGACAGGCTGCACTTCGGTCAGACGCAATGCGCCTTCGCCCGTGGCGACCAGCAACTGATCATCCAGCAGCTCACCGGGCGCTCCGTTTTCCGCCGAATGTTCCGCCTTCCAGATTTTGAGCAAATCACCATTGGGAAGTTTACAGAAACTTCCGGGCCACGGGTCAAATGCCCGAATGCGGTTCCGCAGCACTTCCGCCGGCAAAGACCAGTCGATGGCCCCGTCTTCTTTGGTGAACTTCCGAATCTCGACCACTGCCGACTCATCCTGAACCGTTCGCTCTACGGTACCGTTCGCAATATCATCTATAGCTTCAAGCAACAGTCCGGCCCCGACTTCCGCCAGTTTATCGTGCAGCGTTTCTGAGGTTTCATCGGCTCCCAGCGGATAGCGTTTTTGTTTCAGGATATCGCCCGCATCCATCTTTTTTGCCAGATAGATAATACTCACTCCGGTTTCCTGATCGCCATTCAGAATGGCCCATTGAATCGGAGCGGAGCCGCGGTATTTCGGCAGGAGGGATGGGTGCACATTGATGGCCTCATGGCGGGCCAGCTGAATCACCCGTTGCGGAATATACTGACCGTACGCCACCACAACCAACAGATCGGGTTTCAAGGCTGCCAACGCGGCAACTGATTCAGGCTCACCGATTTTTTCGGGAGTCAGCACATTCAGCTGTTGTTCATCGGCGAAGGCTTTGAGCGGGCACGGCGTCAGCAGGCGCTTTCGTCCGGCCGGACGATCGGGTTGAGAAACCACACCGACCACTTCATCGCGCACGTTTTCAAGAATGGAACGTAAGCTCGGAACAGCAAGTGCCGCCGAGCCCATGAAAATGATTCGCATTTAAACCTCCGTTTACTCGCCCGCCCCGGCACCCTGACCGGACCAGCGATCGCGGTCGGAGAGGAAAATCTGATCCTGACGGTTAAGCGAAACCCCCTGCTTCAGCGGGAAGTCCGGCGGTGTACGACCGCTCATGATCGGAAGCCAGCTCTGCTCGGGGCCGTCCAGCAGCTCTTTAACAAACGGCTTGTTTTTCGTAATCGTCGTGAAATACATCCCCGAAATATATTGTTTGTAGTCGTTGATTTCGTAGAACTGATCCAGATCCTTCGGCAGCAGAATCGAAACACGGTCGCCATACCAAGCAGTTGCCCACGGCATATCCGTGCACATCACTTCGCGCTCATTGAGCATTTCGGTCACACGATTAATGATCGGCGCGTGATACGGCGGATAGGGATGATTTTCATGAGGCGGCAACAGCGTCAGGAAAAACGGAATAAAGGCCAGCAGAACAATCAGACATTTCAAACCCAGGTTGTAGAGACGCACACCAAGATCCAGCCGATCGATCAGAATATAGAAAAAGGAGAGTCCGTACAGAATGGCAAACGGCCAGAAAACGTGAAGCATCCGGATGGAGGATTCCGAGAAGAAGCCGGCCACCACGGTCATCAACAACAGAGAAACTCCCAGCCCCCATCGCAGATAATTCACCTGAGGCCGGACAAAGTGATAGAAGAAGGTCACCAGGAAAAGCGACATCAGCAAACCGCCTCCCATAGACGGAATCACCATGCTGTGTTCGCCGGAATAGTTCAGCACCCATTTCTGCTTCAGAGCAGCAACGATCTGCCCGCCCGTCAGTTCCGGATGATACTCACGGTCCAGTGAATTGTCCGGGAAACGGGGCGATCCTTCCAGCGCAGCATACCCCACCATACCGATCGGATTTCCGCTGATTTTATAGTTCCGAACCATCCACGGCGCAATCAGCATGGAATAGAGCAGCACAAAAATGACAACAAACCGTGTGCCCCCACGGAAACGACCGGCCATCAGCCATGCAAAAAGGCATAAGCCCGGCACCAGCGTTGCTGTAATATAGCGTGTGTAAAATGCCAGCACAGCCAGCAGGATCGAAATGATAAACGGCGTAATCCAGAGCGCCTTGCTTTCGCCATCCCGCTTATTCAGCATTGCAATAATCATGGCATGGAAGGACGCCACCGAGAAAAAGATCGCCATCGAAAGGTTCAACCCCGATATCGAATCCTGCCAGACCAGGTTGCTCAGGTAATAAATGGTCATGCTCAAAAATCCGATTTCGCGGGAGAACATTCGTTTTCCCATCGAGAAAAGCACCCAGCCGGTCAGAATTGCAAAGAAGTGGTTAAGCGGAAGAACAATCCACTGTTCTGCCGGCATGGCAATCCCGACTCCGCCTTCCGGCATGGCAAACGGGTCTACCCCGATCAGATCAAAAAGTGCAAAACCAACCGAAAGCAATGCGGGATAAGCCGGTGCATTATACAGATCCGGATGGTTTCCAAGCATTGGATCTTCATTCGGGGTCCGGGTCTGCATTTTCCACATCGACAACGGCCGAATGCTTTTGGTGACCATGCCCTGCTGAATCGACATATTCCGGCCCAGCTGGCTCAGGTCCATCGATTCCTCGGTTTTCAGCCCGCGAAACTGCGTGGCCGTATAAACCATGATGATGATTAGAAGAAGCAGGATATACAACGCTACCCGGATGATTTTAAGACCGGTGCCTGTATCAATGCTGTATACAATATCGTGTAGTGTCGATTCAAACGACCTGTTATCCGCCATTACTGCTCCCGTGCTTCTAAATTAGCTTTATGCAAAATGAGTCGCTAAGTATCCATGAAACCAATCGGAATACAAGTTTCCAACCATTGGAAAAAGGCCACCCCTATGATGCGTATTCCGACGCAAAATGTTCAAATGCTTTGGACTCAACCAACTCTCCGTCGAGCGTCAGGATACCGGCCTCTGCGGTAATGTTTCCAATGATTGGAAGTTCCGTTTTAAACTGCTCCGCCCAGCGCGCCTGAAGTTCGGCCGGTTTCGGAGAAGTCAGCACCAGTTCAAAATCTTCGCCATCGAAAAGAGCCTGAGCCAATGTGCCGTTTTTCGGAATCGCCCCGCCTTCCAGCGCAGCGCCCACCTTGCTTTGTTTGAGAATATGCCGCAGATCCGTAGCCAGTCCGTCGCTGACATCCATCATCGCCCCGACCAGTCCGGTTTCCCGCAGAAACAGCCCTTCATCCACGCGGGGAATAAAATCGAGATGATGGCCCGAAGCAAAGCTGCAGCCCAGCGGCCCCGTCACCAGAACCGCATCGCCCACAGATGCCCCAGAACGCAGCAAAGCGGTATCGGCCGGAACCAATCCCGTTCCGAAAACGTGCAGCTCCAGCTTCCCGCCTTTTGCCACATCGCCCCCGATGATGGTGGCACCGAAACGCTCGCAGATTGCGCCCATTCCCTCGTAGATTTTTTCCAGAGTCTGGAATTCCAGCGAGGCCGGAGCCACCACATTCACCAGAATCCATTGCGGTACAGCGCCCATGGCGGCAATATCGCTCAGCACCCGTCCGACGGCTTTACGGCCAATGCGTTCCGGTTTTTCCAACGATTGGAAATGAACATTTTCAATGACCGGATCCGTGGTAAACACCTGATCCAGCGAGGTTCCTTTTAAACGGCAAACGGCACAATCATCCCCGGCTCCGACCACCAATGCTTCGTGTTTTCCAAGCATTGGAAGAATGCGGCGGATGGTTTCGTGCTCTCCAATTTCTCCAAGTTTCGACATGCACAAAAGAGTACCCTCCTCCGTTTTCTTTATCATCTTAAAAAACTCGATACTTGCCGCGCTCATTGCTATGAACCCCGCATGATTTTACGTAATGTTCTCATTCTGGTTTGCTGCATTCCCTTCATCCAACTCACCCTTGCCGAAGAAGAACAGCCGAAAATCGGTCTGGTTCTCGGAGGCGGCGGTGCACTGGGCTTTGCCCATATCGGCGTGCTGAAAGTACTCGAAGAACAGCAGGTTCCGATCGACTATATCGGCGGCACGAGCATGGGCGCAATCATTGCCGGCATGTATGCTTCCGGCATGTCGCCGGATGAAATTGAAAAGCAGTTTCTTGCGCTCAATTGGTGGGATGTGCTCAAAGACGGCTCTCAAATGCAGTACATGGTTTACCGGAGAAAACAGGATTACAAGCGCTATATGGGCCTCGAAGTGGGATTCAACGATGGAAAATTCCAGTTTCCACCCGGCATGTCTTATGGCCAGAAACTGAATAATGTGCTCGAAAACTTTTCCCTTAACAGCGCCGGAATTACCGATTTTGATAACCTGAACATTCCATACCGCGCCGTGGCGACCGACCTGCTGAAAGGTGAATCCGTGGTGCTGAAAAGCGGCAGTCTGGCGCGGGCCATGCGGGCCAGCATGGCTGTGCCCGGAGCTTTTACGCCTGTCCGGATGGATGGGTGTGTGCTTGTAGACGGCGGGATTCTCGACAATATCCCCGTTAATGTGGTCAGAAATATGGGAGCTGACTACATTATTGCCGTCGATCTGGGAGCCTCAGCAGCTGAACTGAGTCAGCAAAGCGATTTTCAGTCATTAGGCAGCGTGCTCGGGCGAACCTACACCATTATGAAACGTCCCGAACAGGAACGGCAGTTGAAGTCGGCAGATCTGGTGATCGATCCGGATTTGGCTTCATTTTCACCCACCAAGTTCCATCTGGTTGATCAGATTATTCCCAAAGGATATGCCGCCGCGGAACAACAGGTCGAACAGCTTGATACCCTTTCTGTCAGTAATGCCGAGTTCCAGGCTTACCTGAAAAAACAACGGCGCATCCGGAGACCGGAAATTGTCATTAAATCCATTCAGATTTCCGGCAATAAAACCGTGCCGGACGGTCGCATCCGTTACCGGATTCGCAGTGAAGAAGGCCCCATTGATTTAAATACCGTCTATGATGATGTCAGCAGAATCTATGGCATGGAATTGTTTCAAACGGTGAATTACGAGTTGAAACCCAATGGAGACGGATATGATCTGAACTACAATGCCGTCGATAAATTCTGGGGTCCGGCTTATATACACTTCGGAATGAAGCTGGAAGCTTCCAGCGAAACCTCCCTGCTCTGGGCGATGCTGCTGGATTACACCTGCACCCAATTGAACGAAAACGGCGGCGAAGTCCGGCTGGAACTTGCCGGGGGCGGATTGGTTCGGGGCGTTGTGGCAGAATGGTATCAGCCACTGTCCCGGGGAGGAAGGTTCTTCATTGCTCCCGCCATTGAGCTCACCGATCAGCTGATCAATATCTACGACAACAGCTCCATTATTGCCGAAGTGGATCAGGACAGCATTCTCGGTCGGCTCGATGCCGGTATCAGCGGTTTTGAATATGGAGAATTCCGCATCGGTCTGCAGGGCGGCCATATCTGGGATTCCGGAAATTCCGGCATCATTCCGCTTCCCGAAGTCGATGAAACCGTGATTGGTCTGACCACTCAGCTGCGATTGAATCAACTGGATGATCCCTATTTCCCGACCAAAGGTTATGAACTCGCCTTTAACGGTTTTTTTGCAAACAAGGAACTGGGGTCGGATCAAACCTTCAGTCGGGTTGAACTCGGCGTTACAGCCCCCGTCACCTTTGGTCGACACACCTTGACCCCTGCGTTTTCCGCCGGGAGCAGCTTAGGCACGGATCTTCCGTTCTACGCCGCGTTTCAACTTGGCGGCATGGATAATTTTGCCGGGTATGCACCCTATCAGCGCTTTGGCAATTATTTCGGACTCGCCAGTCTGGGCTACCGCTACCGTCTGACCCGATTGCCTCCAACATTAGGCGACGGTGTTTTTGCCATATTGCGGCTGGATGCCGGAAATACCTGGATGAATTCGGATGATATCAGCGTGAAAAGCACAAATATCGGCGGTCTGGCAGGAGTGGGTGCCGACACCGCCATCGGACGCTTTATCGTTGGACTCGGCCAGGCAGAGGATGTCAGCTCCCCCCACTTTTACCTCTCGGTCGGCAACACCTTCTGATTACTCATGGCGCAACGCATCGATCGGGTCCATCATGGCCGCACGACGGGCCGGATAGATTCCGAAAACAACCGACACCGCAACCGACACGGAAAAGGCCACCGCAAAGGCGGGAAAGGTCAGCACGGTTTTAACATCCGTGGTCGCCGTAATCACCAACGGGATCAACGCACCGAAAACCAGCCCGATTATTCCGCCTGAAATTGAAAGAATCAGCGTCTCCATCAGAAACTGTAAAACAATATCGGTTCGGCGGGCACCGAGCGCACGCCGAATACCAATCTCACGCGTTCGCTCACTCACAGTCGCCAGCATGATGTTCATGATGCCGATACCGCCGACAATCAATGAAATCGCGGCAATGGAGCCCAGGACAATATTAAACAGGCGCCGCGTTTCACGGGCCTGACGAATCAGTTCAAGCGGAACGACAATGCTATAGTCTTCCTTCTTGTGATTCTTCTTCAGCACGCGCCGAACCGCATCCACCGCACGCACCACATTCTCCTGGGTATTGATGCTTAGAATCAGTTCGTACAATTCGATTTTCTCAAAGACGCCACCGCCTTCCGACCATTGGGTAAAGAAGTCGCCCCGCTTTTGAATGTAGGTTCGAAGCGGAATATATACCGCCTGATTTTCACCTTCCAACCAAAGCTCATTCTGAGGAGCCAGCTCACTCTGGGCAATATCCCCGATAATTCCCACCACGGTATAGGCATCGCGATCAATCGTTAACGTCTGGCCGATCGGATCGAACCCCGCAAACAACGTACGAGCCAAACGGGTGCCGATTACACAGACCGGTGTGCCGAATTCCATATCGGCACTGGTGAGAAAACGGCCGCGCACCATGCGGTAATTCTGCACCCGTAAAAACCAGGGAACCGTCGCCACGACATCCGTCTGAAGCCGGCGCGCCTTAAACTGAACATCGTAACGCAACCGTTTAATGGGGGTGCTCGATTCCAGGTTCGGCACATAACGGGCCATATCCGCAGCGTCATCATAGGTCAGCCCGTAGGATGCGATCATATTCCGACTGTTGCCGGAGTCCTCATCTTTGGGCACCTTCACACTTTTAATCAGAATATTCTGACTGCCCATCCGCTGGATTTTTTCCTGAATTTCCTGATTGGCCCCCTCGCCGACACTCAGCATGGCCACCACGGAACAAACTCCGAAAATGATTCCCAGCATTGTCAGACCGGCACGCAGCTTATACTGGCCCAGATTTTTAAACGCCAGTTTCACCATTCGTTCTGGATGCATCGAACTCATGATTTCGGCGGTCCTTTCCACTCATTGGAAATAATATTCCCATCGCGGAAGGTCACCACGCGCTGGGCCCGATGTGCAATTTCATCATCGTGCGTCACCATCACAATGGTTTTACCTTCTGCGTGCAGTTCATCAATCAGTTCGAGAATTTCGTTCCCGGTTTTGGAATCCAGGTTTCCGGTCGGCTCATCGGCCAGCATCAGGATTGGATCGCAAACCAACGAACGTGCAATTGCCACGCGCTGCTGCTGACCGCCCGAAAGTTCCATCGGTTTATGCTTCAGCCGCGACGACAGGCCCATCCGGGCCGCAAGTTTTTCAGCCGTTACACGCGCATTGGCTTCGGAAACCCCCTGATAAAAAAGCGGTACTTCAATATTTTCCAGCACGTTAAGCTGCGGAATCAGATTGTAGGACTGAAAAATGAAACCAAGTCGTTTGGAACGGATTTCCGAGAGCTGATCGTCGGTCAGGTCCGAAACGTTTTCACCCCCGAGCAGATAGGTCCCCCGCGTCAGGCGATCCAGACAGCCCAGCACATTCAGACAAGTCGATTTCCCGGAGCCGGAGGAACCCATAATCACCGCATACTCGCCCGGATCAATCCGCAAATCAATGCTGCGCATCGCCGTAACACGCAGCGAACCGTTAACGTATTCCTTAACGGCACTTTTCAATTCAACGATTGCTTCGCTCATTCGCCGGCCTTCTTTTCCTTCTCCTCATCCGGTGCCTTTGATTCTTCCGCAAGCGGGCTTTTCTTCAGCTTCGCGTCGGCTTCCAATTCAACTTCCGCATAAAGAAGCAACTCTTCATGTTCTTCCAGTCCGGAGACAATTTCGATGGAGTGTGTATTGAACTTGCCGATCTCCACTTCGCGCAATTCTTTCCTGCCCCGGTTCACAATATAGACATAATGTTTACCACCGCTCGAAACGACCGCCTGAATCGGTATGTACAGAACATCACGCAGCTGGTCCGTCACAATTTCAACAGTGGCCGACATACCGGGCTTCAATTGACCGGCCGGAGCACTGTCCACACTCACCATAATGGTATAGGTCTTCACCCCGGAACTGAACCAGTTCTGTGAATCCGGAACCGCACTGACTTTTTCAACGCGCCCCTTCAGCACCAATCCCGGAACGGCATCCAGCGTGGCAACCGCTTCCTGCCCCAATGAAACCTTATCAATCATCGCTTCAGGAATACCGACTTTCAGATCCCATGCACTCAGGTCCGGGAACGAGAGAATGCGCTGGCGCATATTCACTGTCGCCCCCTTCTCAATTTTCACCTGCCGGCGATCCTGCGGATAAAACACCTGCCCATCAAAGTCGGCATAAACTTTGGTATTCGCAAATTCCTCTTCCTTGGTCACCAGCTGATTTTTTTCAATTTCAAGGCGGGTTTTCTTCGACTCAATGTTGGCTTCTTTACTCTGCAAATCGGCTGATATGGTTTTTTTCAACCGTTCCAATGCCGAAACGGCATTCGACAGCGCATTATTCAGCTCCATCGTTCGCTTGGTATGGGTGTACTGTTTCAGGATTTCGAGGTCGGTCTTTTTATTTTTCACCTCAATCTCTTTACGCTCTACCCCCAACTCGTCCGCTTCCAGCTCCTGCCGGTTCGAATAGCCCTTATCAAATAACTCCTGGGTTCCCTCCAGTTCACTGCGCGCCTTTTTAAGTTCCTGCTCAGCCAGATAAATCTCCGACTGTGCCTTATCGACCATCTGCCGATATTCGACTTCCTCATATTTTTTAAGGTCCAGCCGCGCCAGTTCCACCTTTAACTCGGCCGATTCGATATCCGCGGCCCCTTTCAGCTTTGCAATTTCAAGCGTTTCGAGCGCAAGCTTCAGCCCGGCTTCGGCTTCAGCCACATCGGACTGCTGATCCAGAAACCGCTCCATCAGCTGACTCGACTCCAGTTCAAAAAGAAGCTGGCCATTGGTCACCGATGCTCCGTCTTCAACAATCATTGTAATTTTTGCATTCGGATAGGCTTCGTTCAGAATATCCCGACTGCTTTTTGCCATCAGCTCGCCCGATTGCAGAATACTCACCACCAAATCACCGCGCTGCGCACGGCATAGATGAGCGGTATCCAGATCAACCTTCGAGTTGTCTTTCGCCGGCTTCAATATCAGCGCGAGGCTGATGACCGCAATACTGATAACGATGATCTTACCGCTACGGCGTTGCCACAGCTTCTTCAGATTCAACTTGCTCATACCACATTCCTTTAGGATCAATTTGAAAACGTTCAATTGCATTCCAGAACCGCAGGCGGTTAATGGTGTAGTCCACCAACGCCACGGTTGTCTGGTTGCGCGCATTGAGCAGATCTTCCTCTGCATCCAGCACGTCTCGCGTAAGGGCCTTGCCCTGCTGCAGCAGCAGCTTCGTATTTTCCACCTGCCGTTCCGATAGCTGCACACTCAACAGGCGGTTATTATAGACAGAACGGTTCCGCTCCAGTTTGCGCCAAAGATCGCGAACCTCCAGCTGAACTTCATCCGTTTCCTGCTCCAGCGTACGAATCTCCCGTTCGAGGGTAATTTGCGACCGGCGATAATTATTTCGTTTTTCAGTCCAGTCAAACGGCAGGTTAAGACGAACCGACAGGTCCTGATCCACATCTTCACCGGAAGCACTGTCGAAACTCTTCGAGACGTTATAATCCACATCCATTTTCGGGAGAAAGTTCCGCTTCGCAATTTCCAACTTGCGTTCACGGTCCTCGACCTGCTGACGGCGGTTGATTAAATCCAGACGGTTGGACAACGCACTCGTCATGGCTTCATCCAATGTGATGTCCAGTTCCACCAACCCTTTTTTCGAAAGCTGTTCGAGTTCCGCCGGATCCGGTTCCACTTTTAAATCAATCGGCAGGCCGAGTGTAAAACGAAAATCATCCAGCGCCTGTTCATAGCTCGACAACGCAAGCGACCATCGGTCGGCTGCGTTCAGTTCGCTCTGCCTCGCCTGCGCGGCCTGGAAATCGGCAATACGCCCGGCCTTGGCATAGGATTCGGTCTGTTCCCGGTTCACAATCGACGATTCATAGTTTCTCCGCTCGTTGTAGAGCTGATCCCGGGCTCGCAGTGTGGAATAATACTGCGAGGAAATATCGATCACAAAATCCTGCTGATAGCGTTTAAAATCGCGCACGGCATAAACCAAGTCCCGTTCGGCCTGTTTCAACGGTTCCATAGTGACCAGCGGCCCGAACCCATTCAGCAAAGGCTGAACGATATTGAATGAAAGGCCGTTATTGGACCCCGAGGTGTCCGGACTGGAAAGCAGGTTGAGATAGTTCTGTGTGAAGCCCAGCGAAACCCTGGCCCCGCTGGCCAGGGTACGGCCGACACCGGCAGCAAGCGACGAGTCGACGCCTTGATCTCCGAACGTCTCGGCGGTTCCGTCTTTAAAGGTGTCGTAGCCCGTCGACGCACTTGCTGAAGCCGTATAGTTCCAGTTAAAATCCTTCTGCGTTTCGGACAGATTCAACGCCAGCAGAAAGAGGGTCTCTTTGCGATATTGATAGGTACGGCTGTTGGCCATCGCAATGGCCAGGGTTTCCGACAGCGAAAGCTGCTCGACATCAGACCGGTCCTGATCAGCGGCAAGCAGTTCGCGGATGCGTTCGTGCTCAGCATCATTAATCGTGAACGGATCCGCAGTGCCCATTCCGGCGAGCTGTGCGCCACGAATGTTCCCGTACGCCGCAAGGTCGGCCCGTTCCTCGGCATAATTCGCCACTTTTGTGCAGGACGTCAAAATCAGTACAAGCACCGATCCCAATATCAAATTTAACTGTTTCTGAACCATATCTCCCTTAAAAGTCCTATAGACGTTCGCTCCAATAAAAACAGGACACCGAAAAATAAAAAAAGTGCCGCCGATTTTTCAACGCATACGACGATTCACAACCCTCACCCGATGTGATACAAAATCAACCGAAGACTGGAAGTGATTTAAAACTATGAAAAAGGTTCTCGTACTCATCAACCCGAAATCCGGCGTCAGCGGACCATTTCGATACATCATGGCAATTCAGAATGTATGGGACAACGGTGAGTACGACATTTTTTACCAGTTCAGTCGATCTGCCGAAGACGGCATTGAAAAAGTCCGCCGCGCAATCGATCAGGGAGTCACCACGGTTCTGGTCGTGGGCGGCGACGGCATGGTGAACACCATCGGATGCGAACTCGTCGGCAGCGATGTCCGGCTGGGCGTTATGCCCGCCGGAAGCGGCAACGGGTTTGCCCGCCATTTTAAAATTCCCATGCAGCCCGGCCCGGCAGCCGAAGCCCTGTTCAGCGGACAAACCGCGCGGATCGATGTCGGCAAAGTGAACGACCGCATGTTTTTTGTCACCTGCAGTCTGGCGTGGGACGGTGCCCTGGTGGAAACCTTCGAAAAATATCCGTTCCGCGGATTGGTTCCCTATGTTCTCGCCGGAGCACAGCAACTGCTCGAATACCGAGCGCAGCCCTTCCACATCGAAATGGACGGCGAAGAATTTAAAATGAAACACCCGCTCATCTTCACCATTGCCAACCTCTCCCAGTTCGGCAGCGATTTTCTGGTGGCGCCCGACGCCAAAGCCGATGACGGAAACCTCGAGCTCGTCGCCATCGAAACCAAGGACATGCCGATGGTACTGACCCAGGTGCACCGCTTCATCGAAAAAACGTTTCACCAACATCCTCTGGTCTGCAATCACCACTTTAAAAAGATGACCGTCCACCGCGAGAATAATTCCCCTCTTCAGATCGACGGCGAAATCTATAACACCACCAATGACGTTACCATCGAGGTCATTCCCAGCGCCCTCAACGTGATTATTCCCAAATGTAATGCATAATGCGTAATGCATAATGCGTATTGCGTGATTTTTATCGATTAATTCTTATTTACAAACGTATATTCAGCAAACGAATTTCAGCACTTCACGATTCCTCTTGAACCCGTACGGATTACGTATTACGCATTACATTCTATGGACAATTTTTCAGAAGACACCCTATACATGCGCATGGCCCTGCGCGAAGCCGAACAGGCCGCTGCAGAAGGCGAGGTGCCATGCGGCGCGGTTATCGTACTGAACGGAACCGTAATCGGAAAGGCGCACAACCAGACAGAAACCCTGAAGGACCCCACTGCCCACGCCGAAGTGCTCGCCATCACGCAGGCCACTCAGGCCGTCGGAAACTGGCGGCTGAACGATGCGGTCATGTATGTGACCAAAGAGCCCTGCCCGATGTGCGCCGGCGCCCTCGTCCTTTCCCGCATGAAAAAAGTGGTCTGGGGCATGACCGACCCCATCCGCGGCGGCGCCGTTTCCAAATTCAATATTCTCAACGAAGCCGACCTGAACCACGCCGTGGAAACCGAGGCGGGGTTAATGGAAGATGAATGCCGGTTTGTGATGCAGGCCTTTTTTCAGAACCTGCGTCAGGCTTCCAAAGATCGGAAAAAACAGACGCGGCAAAACTCAGATATGGACTAATGCGCCCCGCTTCCAATCCCTGGAACCGGTTATTCCTTGGAAGACGATACGGCCAGATTATCGATACAGACCAGACCGAGCTGATCCAGCGGAGCATAAAAGCCCACATGCGCACGGGAGGTATTCCACATGCTTTTAGCCACCCGGTCCTTATTTTCATCACTAAACGTAATCTCAGCCACCAGCTCACCGGTTTCGGCACCGCTGATTTCCACGCTGGTTTCGAACGAATCCGGGTCGGTGAGTTTTCTTGAAACAAGACGGAATTTATACCACTGCGAAATGGATACATCGTTATCGGAACGAATCAGAAAGTTTTCACCGTAGATACGCTTGGAAGATCCATCCGGCATCGCCCCGATCAAAACCCAGTCGCCGCTTGGCGACGCTTCCAGCCGAACTTCCCACCGGGAACTTTCGCTGAGCAGTGAATTACCGAACATTACGGTCAGAACCGACTTCGGCATCGTGAACAGCTCCGGTTTGACAGCAATTTTAAAATCAAAATCCATGGTCAATGTACGCCCCGGCAGCCAGCGCACCGGATCCCCGGTCACACAGCGAATCGGAGTTTTCGACGCCCGCACAACCAAAGCCTTATCGCCGTCCTCCTCGCTGGTTCCAAGCACATCCATAATGGAAATGGCCGACGAATCTTTGACCTTTTCGTAGATATTCCAATCATACTGGCCTTCAATCGGCCCGACTGAATAATCGTTGAAATTAAATTTCTGGGTTTCGACCTGTGCAACGGCTGACCAACAGATCATTCCCGGAACCACTACTTTCAACCAAATTTTATTCATTAAACCCTATTCCTTTGCATTCAAATTGAACCCATCTAAAAGCAAGACTGTTGCCAACTTCCAGACATTAGAAAACAGAATGAATTTTGTTCGACCGTTAACCCTGATTTTCCCAACGGCTGGAAAAGGCGGAAGACGCTAGAAACTGGTGCCCATGCGGGCTTCCGGGAAGGCGGACAGACCAATCGAGAACATGACCCGAACCTCATTTTCGTCGTAAAAGTGTGCCCCCAGTCCATAGCGCATGCAGCACCAGTTCATGTAGATCACCGACGAAACTTCCTGAACATCGTTGTCCTTGTCATTATACCGGAGATAGGCCTCCAACGAGACTTTGGCATCCGGATACAAATCCACACGTGGCGTCCACAACGACTGGTCACGGTCCGGGCGATACAGGTGTTCGACCGAAAATATGACTTCGCCCCGGTCGTGCGACAAGCGCGTATCAAAGAAGGGAACTTCGCCATTGTTCCAATCAATCTCGCCATACATATCAACCATGGTGCGCTTAGTCAGCGGCATACGGGCATTCACAAACAGGGAGTCGAAATCATTTCCCGTTCCATAGTCATCAATCAGATAATACGTATAAAGATCCAGATCAATAAATTGCGACACCCGGTTATCCCGCTTGGTTTGCAGAATATTGCGCAAACCGAGCTGGACCTTATTTTCATCGTGCAGCAGATCAATATCATCGAAAGTATAGATATCGTCCGGTGACAGCGAACTGTTCTCATAAATGTAGTCGGCGTACGGTTCAATTTTGTGACGCAGCCCTTTTCCGTACCAGCGCGTTTTGTCGGACAGCACCTTGGTTGCCTGCACCGAAACCTGCATACCGGCACCGGGAATCTGGCGAAGCTCAGCTTCGTTCAGCTTGGTATCGCTGTAATAGGTTGCACGATAACTGGCGCGCGGTACCAGACTCACAGCCCCCCACTGCTGCGGGAGCGTCAGCGTGTTCATGGAATCGGTACGAACCGCGCCGAAAGATGGCGGGGCCAGGCTGTTGGTCTCCGCAAAGACGTGCTCCAAATCGGCAATGGCATTTTCACTCTCGATAAAAAACGGAGTACCCGGAATTTTGGTCCGGTACAGATCCAGGCTGTATTGGTAGCGATCCGTATTTTCATAAAAATCATTCAAGCGCTGATTGAGAAAGACCTCACTGCCGACATAGCTGTTGCCCTGAACCCAGGAAAGATAACTCTCCGGTTGTGCATACGTTTCATAATCGTCAATGAAGAATTCTTCAATCACGGCCGGGTCGCTGAGATAGTTCAGCTTGGTATTCAAATAATGCGTATCTGAAAAATGCTGGAGATGCCCGAACTTAAACCAGTACCGGTCATTGCCGATCAGCTCCTTGGCAGACGGCGAATCGTAGCGGGCATACGGATCCTGATCGTTCAGATAAAAGGCGGCAAATTCACCGACCGCATTCGGATAGTTCCACGTAAAACCCTGCCGAAAGCCTACCCCGCGCTTACTGTAAAGATTCACATCCGTGCTGGACTCGAAATATTCATTCCAGGGCACCGTTGCATTCAACAGCAAATAAGCCCCCCACTGACTGCCGTAGCCGACTTTGAAGGAAAATACACTTTTGGTGAGCCGCTGCCGCCAGTACGGCAAATACATAACCGGCACTTTACCGACATAAACAGTGACCCCTTTGGCCGTGATGTATTCTTCATCCACCAGCAGAGCTTCTTTTGCCTGAATATGAAAATGCGGGTGATCTTCCGGACAGGTGGTAAAACTGGCTCCCCGCAGGGCGTATTCGTTGGTGGACACCCGTTCCACCTGATCAACACTCATGAGAACCGGATCAAAATTGAAAGTAGACGGACCGAAGTTCCCGGTCTGCGTCATGTAGTTGTAATCCAGCTCCGAGCCCTTCCAAATGATATCTCCACGCTCAAAGTGGATATCGCCTTCCATGTGCAGATCACCGGTTTCCGTATTGCCGGAAACCTGATCGGCCCGCATCGTGACATTTTCGAATTTACCCGTAACGCCGCCGCTGGCAATCAGCGTATCATTGGTATATTCCAGTCGCGCAGCCTGAAGATCAAACGGTTCATCAGGAATCTCTTTGGGAACATCAAAATCAACAGCACCGGCATTCAGCAAACCGACGCCGAAAAGCAGCAATCCAACGGCCTGTTTAATTCTCAGCATGCTCAGGCCCCTTTGTGAACGGAAGCGGGCGCGCATGCGGCGCCTTTGCTGTACGGGCCTGCACCGGCATCGCCATAATCTCTTTCAGCTTGGCAATCCGTTTTTCGGCCTCCGGCACCAACTCGCTTTTCGGATATTCCTCGATCATTTTTTCGTAATAAATAATCGCGGCTTCCGGCTCCTTCGGCACTTTGGCATAAAAAGCGGCCTCGTCGAACACCCGGCCCGCCTTCACTTCATACAGCGAATTTCGCAGCTGAATAATTTCAGTCTTATGCTCTGAACCGGGGAAAGTACTCAGGAAGACGGTCGTCGAAGTCAACGTGCGGTCCAGAATTTCCGGGCTGTTCGGATATTCCTTGCGCAGTTTAATCAGGCACTGGATCTGCTGCCAGCCTCCCTCTTCGGCAAATTCACTGTCCGGATAGCGATAACCCAGCACAGCATACGCACTGATGGCCAGCTCATATTCCTTCGCTTCCTGATTGCATTTCCCAACCATGAACTGTGCTTCCGGAGCCCGTGCCCATTGCGGCCCGTTACGATTCACCTGTTCAAAATATTCAACAGCATATTCCGGTGCGCGATAGCCCCCGAACAACCACCGCATCCGTTTTTTATTCATCAGCTTCACCGCGATCTCATACTGCCTCGCCAATGCGCTGTCATAGTCGAGCATGCGGCCCGAATAATTATCAATCAGATACTGATACGCCGAAAATGCATCCTTCCACTCTTTGCGTTCAAAGAGCATATCCGCCCGTGCGCGTGCCGCCCAGGGCGCTTCTTTGCTGTTCGGCCAGCGGTTAAACAGATAGGCCATCCGGCTCTCTGCCTTTTTAAGCTTCCCGTTTTTACGCGTTTCGTTCGCAAAAGCCCACTGTTCAGCAGGAGTGTCTTTCTTCGTGGCAAAGGTCGAACGCAAGGTGGTGCGGCCTTTATCCTCCACCCAATATACTTTTTCGTCCTTCGACTCTTCCGTAATCTGCTTTACCGAAACCTGGGAATCCGCACCAACCTCTTCGCCCTCCACCGTGGACGCCTTCAGGTTTGAAGGGGACTGGCCGAAAACCGTAGCCGTCGAAACCACAAAACCGACGATGAGCAAGAGGATTGTTTTCTGTGAAAAATACATAGTGCAAGCAATCTAGTTTACCGGGGCTTCCGGAGCAATTCCAACCCTTGGAAAAATGTAAGACAATACGCAGCCCGTAATGCGTAATCTTCAAGCGTCACGCATTACGAACTATGCACAAATTAGTAACTCTTTGCAAAAACAACGCGACCCGGGCTCGGCTTGCCGCAACAGATGCAGCTGCCTTCTCCGCTCTCTGCGCGGTTGAACGGGATGCAGCGGATCGTAACCGAGAGTTCGTCGTTAATCTTATCCTCGCACGCCCCCCCTTCGCACCAATGGCTCATGGCAAACCCGCCATGCACTTCCGGACGCTCTTTGTTTTCCGCTGTGAAAAACGCTGTAAACTCATCGTATGAATCGAGTTCCTTCGTATTTTCCGCCCGATGATCCAGCGCCTTCTGCAACAGATTCTGCTGAATATCTTCCAGCGTCTGGACAATGCCGTCCACAAAAGCGTCCTTATCGACCCCTTCTTTCTTACCGGTATCGCGACGCGCCATGAACACGGAATTGTTCGCCATATCACGCGGTCCCACTTCTGCACGGACCGGAATGCCCTTTTTCACCCAGCCCCAGCCCTTTTCGCCGGCATTGATATCGCGATCATCCACCACGACTTCAACATCGCGCTCATGGAAACGCTGTTTCCGAAGTCTGGAAGCAATTTCGTTGCAATAGGCCAGAATCGATTCACGATCTTCTTCGTTGCGGATAATCGGCAGAAGCACCACATGGCTCGGCGCCAGACGCGGCGGCATAATCATGCCGTCGTCATCACCATGCGTCATAATCATGCCGCCGATCAACCGGGTTGAAACGCCCCACGACGTGGTCCACGCATATTCTTTACCACCTTCGCGGCTGCTGTATTGAATGCCCGACGCTTTCGCAAAATTCTGTCCCAGAAAATGGCTTGTTCCCGCCTGCAGCGCCTTGCGGTCCTGCATCATCGCTTCAATACACAGAGTGCTTACCGCTCCCGGGAAGCGCTCCCCGGCGGTTTTTTCACCGGTCAGCACCGGCATGGCCATATATTCTTCCGCAAAGGTTTTATACACTTCGAGCATCTTGCGGGTTTCTTCCCACGCTTCCGCTTCGGTTTCATGCGCCGTATGCCCTTCCTGCCAGAGAAACTCCGCCGTACGCAGGAACAGGCGGGTCCGCATTTCCCAGCGCACCACGTTTGCCCACTGGTTAATCAGAATCGGCAGATCGCGGTAGCTCTCCACCCACTTCGCATAGGTTGCGCCAATGATGGTTTCCGAAGTCGGCCGAACAATCAGCGGCTCTTCCAGCTCGCCCGCCGGATGCAGCTTGCCATCCTCGCCCTGCTCCAAACGATGATGCGTTACTACGGCGCATTCTTTGGCGAAGCCCTCCACGTGCTCCGCTTCTTTTTCCAGATAGCTCTTCGGAATAAAGATCGGGAAATAGGCGTTCACATGCCCCGTATCCTTAAACATTTTATCCAGCCCGCGCTGAATATTTTCCCAAAGAGCATAGCCCCACGGGCGAATCACCATACAGCCGCGCACATCGCTGTTTTCCGCCAGTTCCGCTGCACGCACCACTTGCTGGTACCACTCCGGATAATTTTCATCCCGCGTAGGGGTAATCGCCGTTTTTTTCTGCTTTGCCATACAAATTCTCCTAAAAATGAAGCGCGGAATCTACAGGCACACGCATCGGAATACACGCAAAAAAATGAGATCAAGGCAGGTTGTTCCCCCTTCAGGCGGCTCCCCCGAAGCGATCCTCCAAAACCGGGACAACAGACGGTTACAGCCATGCAACCCTTCGCGGCAAAAGATCTACCGCTTTCTTTTATAAAGCGTTCCGAGCACAATATCCCACAATGGCGTTGTTACACCGAAGTTTTTATCTTCATGGTGATGATGGATATGATGATTCGCCGCCCAGTCACGGGCAAAAACCTTCCGAAACCGGTGGTGGTGAATAATGAAATGACTCAGACCATACGTCGTGTAACTCAGCGTGATGGTTCCCATCAGCAGCAAGGCAACTTTCAGCGGCATAAACAGCACAAACACTCCGGTGAGCACCAACATGATGATCGCCGGCAGAAAAAACGGCAGCGCATCGTAGCCCATCGGATCGTCATGATGCGCCCGGTGTCCCTCCGCCATGATCTCCACCGGACCGTGAAACAGCCAGCGATGAAAGAAATATTCTATAAAACTGTAGAGCAGAAGACCCAGCAGAACGGTAAGTACTATCACGACGGGGCCGAGTTCATGGTTTCGCACGCCGGCAACGATCAGCAGCCCCCCCAACGGAATATCGATCACAAACTCCGCCCAGTAGTTGAACCGGGTTTGGGTCAGTTTCGTCATACGGTCCTGCAACGAAGCCTGTTTCAGATTATTTTCAGATCCCATCGTCAAGCTTCTCCAACTCTCCTGAATAAGGCACGGAATCTATAGGTATCCGCCCGAATATACACGAAAAAAAGTCCGTCACGGAGCAACCGGACATTGAATAAAAAAACATACTCCCCATAGCCTTCCATTTTACGTATCCCAATGATTTTAAAGGAATAAGCGATTACCCTATCTATTATCCGAAAAACGGAGTACGTTGTGACCATTCAACCACTTTTAGTGGGGTCCTCTCGTTGACCTTCTGCCAATTCCGGCAGGCACGATCCCGTCGCCTCCTCTGAACATACTCAAGGAGGACTTATGTCCATCTCTAATAGCCCCTGTCACCCAACCGCAATCGTTTATTGCGAAGCAAACTTCGGTGCGATGGACGGAAAAACCGCCAACGGACTCGTTCGATATTCCGAGAAATATAAAATCCTCTCAGTCATCGACAGCACAAAAGCAGGTAAGGATGCCGGGGAAGTACTCGATGAAAGCCCGAATGGAATCCCGATTTTCACCGATCTTTCGGCGGCATTGGACGACACCAGTGCAGTACCCGACTATTTCATTTACGGAATGGCGCCAGCCAGCGGCATGCTCTCTCCCGTCGAACGCAGCCTCGTGCTCGACGCAATGGGACAGGGTATGAATATCGTGAACGGCCTGCATGAATTCTTAAACGATGATCCTGAGTTCGCTGCAGCGGGCAAAGCCGGAAACGTTAAGATTATTGATATCCGGCGGCCCCGCCCCAAAAAAGATCTGCGGATGTTCAGCGGCCGGATCGCCAAAGTCACCTGTCCCCGGATTGCGGTCCTCGGCACCGACGGTGCGATTGGCAAACGCACCACAGCCACCATCCTCACGCGTGCGTTGAACGAACGCGGCATCAAAGCGGTTCTGATCGGCACCGGCCAGACCGGTTTGATCCAGGGTGCCCGGTACGGGCTTGCTATCGATGCGATTCCCTGCCAATTCTGCTCCGGCGAATTAGAGTCCACAATGATTGAAGCCTTTAAAGGAGAACACCCCGACGTTATTATTGTTGAAGGGCAAGGCGCCCTAAGCCATCCGGCCTATCTGACTTCCGCATATATTCTCCGCGGCAGCATGGCCAATGGCGTAGTGCTGCAGCATGCGCCTGCACGCACGCATCTGGGCGACTTCCCGGAAATTCCGATGCCCTCTGCAGCCTCCGAAATCAATCTCATCGAAACCTTTGCCCCGACGAAAGTGATCGGCCTGACCATCAATCACGAAAACATGACCGACGAAGCGGTCAGCGCCGCAATCAAAACCTATGAGGCGGAACTCGGCATTCCGGCCACCGATGCACTCACCCGCTCTACGGACCGGCTCGTTGATATGGTTGTAGAAGCTTTTCCTGTGCTTAGGAAAAGACTGCTTACCCAGATTATATGATTGCGCCGCGATTAGAGATCGATCTGGAAAAAATACAATTCAACGCACGCACCCTCGTCAGCCGTTTGGCTCCGAAAGGCATTTCGGTTACTGCCGTCATGAAAGCCACTCTGGGTTCCTCTGAAGTTGCAAATACTCTCCTTTCAGCGGGCATTAAAACGCTGGGAGATGCCCGCATTGAAAACATAACCCGAATGCGCCAGGGAGGAATCAGAGCCCCCATGGCGCTCATTCGCTCGCCGATGAGCAGTCAGGCGGCACGCGTCGTGAAATACACGGAGCTCAGTTTTAATACCGAAATCGATGTCATCCGTCTGCTTTCTGACGCAGCGAAAAAAGCAAAGCGGATTCATGGAATCGTACTGATGGTTGAACTGGGCGATCTGCGCGAAGGGATTCTGCCCAACGACGTGATGCAAACGGTTCAAGCCATCCTGCATCTGCCGAATATCGCCATTAAAGGTATCGGAACCAATCTGGCCTGCCGCAGCGGAGTCGTGCCGGATGCCGAAAACATGGCGAGGCTCTCTGCCCTTGCAAATGCAATCGAGTCCTTCTTCGGATTTCAGCTGGAGGTGGTGTCGGGTGGAAACTCGGCCAATCTGCACTGGGCCCTCAGCGGAGCCGATACCGGGCGCGTAAATAATCTGCGTTTGGGCGAATCCATTCTGCTCGGCTGCGATCCGCTCCACCGTAAACCGATCATTGGACTGCACACCGATGCCATCACCCTCGTGGCCGAGGTGATTGAATCAAAGATAAAACCATCGCAACCGTGGGGAACCATCGCACAAAATGCGTTCGGCATTCCTGCGCCCCCGAAGACGAACGGTCCCATTCAACAGGCCATCCTCGCTCTGGGTCGTCAGGATATTGATCCCTCCGGACTGGAAGCCCCCCATGATATTGAAATCCTGGAAGCCAGCAGCGACCATTTAGTGGTTAAAACCAACGGCCTCAGCCATCCCGTCGGCACCGAAATTGCATTTCAGCTCAACTACAGCGCCTTGCTCCGGGCAATGACTTCGCCCTTTATTTCCAAGCTTTGGAAAAAGCGGACCGCCACCATTCTGCCCTCGCGTTCGCCCGCAGAAAAGGCCCGCCAGCTCATTCCCGCTTATAAGGAAAGCCTATGACCACAAAAACACATATCCCCGGTAAAGATTCCGCACTGGAAGACACCATCGCAAACGCACGTAAACTGCTCCGTGAACAGGGGTTTCCCATCGAACTGGTTTCCAGCAAACACCCCGTACAAAACTGCTGGTCCGTGCATCTGCGTTCAACGGAATGTCCGCAGATTTATACCAACGGTAAAGGCCGCTCGGAATTGGCCAGTGAAGCCAGTGCCGTGCTCGAATTTTTCGAGCGGCTCTCCACCAACCTGTTTTTTTACGACTATTATTTGGGTAGCAATATTGCGAAAAAGGACTTTGTCTTTTTTCCCAATGAAAAGTGGTTTCCGATTGAAGCACCATCGACGGTTCCAACGCATCACCCCGATGGAACGCAGCTGCTCACAGCCGCTCTGCATTCATTCTATAATTCGGACCGTGAACTGATCCCGGCGCAACTGCTTGACAATAATACCGACCACCCCGACCGCGGAATTGCCGCCCTGCCCTTTGAGCAGATCAGCAGCAAGAAGATCGTCTATTTTCCCGTCAGCATTCTCACAAACCTGTATGTGAGCAACGGCATGGCTGCCGGCAACACGCGGACTGAATGCCGTGCGCAGGCCATGGCGGAAATTCTGGAACGATATGTTAAAAACAATGTAATCGCCATGGGACTTTGCCTGCCCACGGTGCCCCCTGAAATACTCGCACGTTATCCCCGCATACAAAATGACATCGAAGAGCTTCGCGCAAACGGATTCCCCATTCTGGTTAAAGACGCATCCATGGGCGGCCAGTTCCCCGTGATCTGCGTCCTGCTGATCAACCCTGAAAACGGCGGCTGTTATGCTTCTTTCGGAGCAAGCTGCCGCTTTGAGGTGGCACTCGAACGCACGGTGACCGAACTCCTGCAGGGGCGCGGCCTCGACCAGCTCGATGTGTTCAAACGGCCGTCGCACGATCTCGACACCGTTGCTGACGAACTCAATCTGGAAAGCCACTTTATCGATTCCGACGGACTGCTTTCGTGGAAGATGTTCGGCGATCAATCCGATTTTGAATTTAACGATTGGAATTTCGAAGGCAGCACCGCCGAAGAATATGACCATCTTAAGACCATCATCACCCAATCCGGACACGAAGCCTATTGTGCTGAATATCGCCATTGCGGCATCTACACCTGCCGCATCATCATTCCCGGAATGTCAGACATCTATCTTCCCGACGATCTGATCTGGAGTAATAAAAACACCGGAGCTTCCCTGCGCCCGCAACTGCTCACTCTGAAGCACATGTCCATCGACGAATTAAAAAAATTCGCCGATAACCTGGCAGAGCTCGGGCTGAACGATCTGCAACCCGTTTCCGATGCCATCGGCGTACTCTTTGAAGAAGGCTCTGTTTGGCATACCTTGCGTATCGGCGAACTTAAAGGGATGCTCGCCCTCGCAACCGGCAACCTCGAAGAAGCCGAGATCTGGTGCAGCTGGTGTTTGAATTTTGACTGCTTACCGCCCGCCAGGGAAAAACTATACCGCGTAATTCACACATTGCTTAACCTCGAATTGTCCGGAGCAGCCCCTGCTCGCTACGGCACAGCACTCGGCCTGTTTTTTGATGAACTGCTCCTGTCCGACGCGCGGGCAATTGTTGCCGGAACAACGACCTTTCATGGACTGACGTTTTCCGATTGCTGGGAAAATATATCGCCGGCTCATCAAACGTTTATCGATATCTATCAGCGCCTTCATCCGCTCAAAGCAGAACAACAGGCCTGCGATTAACGAGGAGCATTTTTCATGGAACTGTTTATCCATCACCCCTATCTGTTAGTGCCTTTAATTTTTATCGCTCGAGTTGCCGATGTTTCGCTTGGAACATTTCGGACCATCCTCATCTTTCGCAGTCGTAAATTGCTGGCCTCGATTATCGGTTTTTTTGAAATCATGATCTGGCTGGTCGCGGCGTCTCATGTGCTGACCAACCTGGATCAGTGGTATCTTGCATTGGCCTATGCCACCGGTTTCGCGGTGGGCAATTATGTGGGCATCTCCATTGAAAACCGTTTTGCGATTGGAAATGAGCTTATTCGCTGCATCTCATTTAATCGCGATATTCTGGCGGGTGAATTACGCGAGGCAGGGTTTCAGGTGGTTTCTTTCGATGGAGATATGGGGAAACCTCATCCGGTTGAATTACTGTTCATTATTGAAAAAAGGCGCAACGTTCCATCGCTTATTCAGCTGATCAAATCGCTTGATAAAACCGCGATGTATTCGGTTTCTGATGTAAAAAGTATTTATGAAGGTCCCGATCTGTTGCCCCGGCGCAGTCTTTCAAACAGTGTATCCATGCTGGCACGCAAACACTGATCCGCTCAAAACCTGACCGGATAACGGCCCTGCCAAAAAGAACCTCCCGGAGATTTTCATCCTGAATTTCCGCACCTTTCACAATCAGGTAATTGGCACAGTGAAAACCCGCCAAACTTGACAATAAAAAATACGGGCGATATTTTCCGCTTTTCATTTCCGTTTCCGAACAATAGATCTCGCCTGATTGGCCCGTTTAAATATTGATGTCCCGGCATCGGAAAAATGCGTCTCATTTCCGGAAGCCGAAGCATGAAAGCCGATTTAAATCTACTGAAACGGATCAGCCTGTTAACCGTGGGTCTCCTGATCATGGCCATCGGAGTCGACCTGTCGATCAAGGCCGACTTGGGAACCTCACCGATTTCCTGCATGCCGTATGTCTACAGCCTGCAATTCCCTGTTTCAATCGGCCTATTCTCAATTATCCTCAACCTTCTGCTGATCTTTTTACAGATCCTGCTTTTGCGGAAGCGGTATCAGTGGGTTCAACTGATTCAGATTCCAGTCGCCCTGCTGTTCGGCGTTTTCATCGATCTATGTATGCCGCTGATGCAGGGATTGGAGCCTTCATCCTACAGCATGAAAGCGGCTTGCTGCCTGTTAAGTTGTGTGGTGCTGGCATTCGGCGTTTTTCTTGAAGTGAAAGCCCGGGTAACCTATCTGGCCGGCGAAGGTCTCGCACTGGCGGTCACTCAGGTATGCAGCATGGAATTCGGCAAAGCAAAAGTTACCATCGACAGCTCACTGGTCATTCTCGGCATCATCAGTTCCCTGCTCTTTTTCCAACGCTTGGAAGGTATTCGGGAAGGGACCATTCTGGCCGCATTACTGGTTGGATTAATTGCCCGGTTTTTCAGCAGCAAATTGACCGGGCTGGACAGCTGGCTTGGAAATGACACTTCGCCGGCTCAGGAAACCGACATTGCTCCCCCGGACCACCACATCGTCATCACTATCGCCAGAGAGTTCGGCAGTGGCGGCCATGAAATCGGACAGCGGGTCGCCGAAAAACTGGGCATCGCATTTTACGATTCCCGCCTGATCGAACTAACGGCAGCCGAAAGCGGTTTCACGCCGGAATACGTAAAAGAAAATGAACAGAAGCTCGCGCATCGCCTGCTCTATGAGCTCTACGAGCAGAACTATGCCTACGTCAACGACAAGCTGCCGCCGCTGAATGTGCTTTTTATGGTGCAAAGCAAAGTCATCCGAACCATTGCTCAGGAAAAACCCTGTGTCATTGTCGGGCGCGCAGCTGATTTTGTGCTCAAGTCATATCCCGACACGCTGTCCGTATTTGTGCACGCCGACAAAACATTTCGCATCCGGCGTATTGGCCAACAGTTCGGATATTCCGCCCATGACGCAGAAAAGAAAATCGAAGCAACGGATCACGAGCGCGAAAACTACAGCCGGCACTATACCCATCGGATATGGGGACATGCATCGAATTATCATTTGGTGATTGATAGTTCCTGCTTCGGGATCGAACACGCCGCCGAGCTGATCTGCGAAGCCGTTAAGGAAAAACAGAACCACCTCGGAATGCTCCTCCCGTAAACCTGAATCTTTATGGCCAGACGCCGCGTTTCAGATAAACCTCTTCGAGATGCTTGAGCGATTCAACGTAGGCCGCTTCCCGCATTGTAATCCCCTGTTCTTCCGAAATCTTCACCATTTGGTGATAGGCCGAAATGATTTTTTCGCGCAATTTCCCATCAACCGTATCCGCATTCCAATACTCGCTGTTACGGTTCTGAACCCATTCAAAATAGGAGACAATCACGCCGCCCGCATTGGCGAGCACATCAGGAATAATCTGAATACCGTTCTTCAGCAACAGTTCTTCCGCTTCGGTCGTAACCGGTCCATTGGCCCCTTCAAGAATCACCCGTGTACGGATTAACCCCGCATTGGATTCGGTTACGGTGTTTTCCATGGCAGCCAGCACCATAAAATCGGCTTCATGTCCCCAGAACAGATTCACGTCGTCGACTTCATGCTCCGGCAGAAACCCTTTAATGCCGCGATGCTGCATCACGTGGTCTGCAAGCGCTTCGGCCGGGATTCCATCCGGATTGAGCAGCGTTGCTGTGTGATCATTCACCGCAACCAACCGGGCACCCAATTTCTCTAATTTGATGGCGGCATTCGAAGCCACATCCGAACCCAATAAAACCGGGGTTAAAAATGCGAACTGTGTACAAAAACGTATACAGACCGAACAAGAAGAGGCGGAAAAAC
>JARNMJ010000079.1 GCA_029432795.1 Pontiellaceae bacterium B12219 | reverse complement strand
CCGCCGTCCCGGTTGTGCTTTTTGTATTTCATGTGCCAATAATACACTTGTCCAGACTTGCAATCAATGTGCGTTGTGGTTTTTAGATGCGCCCTTATATATATAAAAAATAACGCGGCTCTTTTTCCAAAGAACCACGCATTTTTCATCGGCCTTTCCCAGCATCTATTGATAATAGAATTCAGCGTAAAAAGCCCTTTTCCGGATGCAGTTTATTAAAAATAATTATCCAGTCGTGTGCTGCTTGATAAATTCAATCACCGGCGTCGGATCTTCCAGACCATGCGGATGGTGCCCCTTCTCTTCCGTAATAATCCGGATCGAGCCGCCGAGTTTTTCGTAGCGCTCTTTCATGATCGCACCGTTTTCTTCATACGGAACCGTGGAATCTTTTGTGCCGCAGACCATCAGAATCGGAACCCCGGCCTCAGCCAAGGGTTCAAGCAGGTCGATTGGACTGATGTTGGCGGCAAGCGCCTCTTCATCGGAGGAAAAGCCGTAGGTTTTCTTCAGCAGTGCCCACGATTTTGGCGCACCATCCCCTTTTGAATCATTCCCCGGAACCAGCTTTCCGCCCGGCCAGCTCTTCACATTGCAAACGCCATTATCCACATAAATGCTTTCCACCTTCTCCGGATTGGACGAAGCCCAGCGGAACAGTGCCAGGGTCTCGCGACTCATCGATGCCATCGATACTTTTTTGGAGAATCCGTACTCCGTCGTCAGCAGCTCATACACAGCATCAATTCTTGCGTTTCCTCTGATATGGCCCGACACATCGCCCGGTGCTTTCACCACATGATACCCCTGCTCAAGCAACTGGAGATCGCCGTTCGTGACCCGCCCCGTCGCGCCCGTCGTCTTTCCCCAGAATATACTCCGCCACATCCAGGGTTTACCCGGTGCCGCCTCCTTCGGACAATAGACCGAAAAACTGCCTGCTTCGGTCTCCATATCGTAGCGATCAAATCCGTAAAAATCTTTCTTTTCACCGGAAAAGTCCTTTGCGGTTGCCCCCAACGACAAACCCACCAAACATAAAACCGTCATCCAATACGTGTTCTTCATTTTCATATCCTTCATTTATCTTTTATAAATCGAATTCGACAGCAATGTCCTGGAAACCGGCAGTTTCGCCGTTACCAACGGCCGTTGCGGGAACATCCCCCTCACCCCCCGTCTCCAAGCCACTCGACGTCGGTAAAGTAGGCACCTCCCATTTTTCCGGCTTCATCGTAAAGATACGTCCACAACTCGGACGGACCGACGACCAAATCCAATTCAAACACGACGGCTGAGCAACGGTGTTAAACAACAACTAAAAAGTCAGGGTTTTTAACGGCTGAATTTGCGGCGATGATTAACTTCCGCCCTACAAAACCAAGACGACACATCATTCGTTAAATGCTCTAGTTGATAATTTCAACGGCCAGTTCCTGGAAGGCGGTATTTTCGCCGCCGCCTTTGCCCGTGACGGGAGACGCCGCCCAAATGATCCAGCGGAATTTTCCGAGTGATTTACCTGCATCCGCGCGCAGCGAGGCCGCCGTGTAGTCTGCGCTTGCTGAGCCGGCTGTATCAATCGTGCAGAGCTCAGTGAAACGCGACAGGTCCCAGCCGGGATCGGTGACTGAGTCACTGCCGTACAGTGTAATTTTCTGACGTCCGCGGGATCCTTGCTTATACGACCAGCTCGTAATTGCCGCAACAGACTGCACGCTGCCCAAGTCCATTTTATACGCGCCGTTCTGTACCCCGTTGGGGAATACAGGCCCCATTCCTTCTGCAAGACGACCATCCGTCAACGACGCCACCGGATCGTTGTTGGTTTTCTGATTGGCTGTAACCGTTCTGCCGGACGCAGCCGGAACCGGAAGTTTCGAAAATCCGCTTGCGGCGGAAGCGGTTTCCACATCGATGGCTGCGCCCTTCGGTGCCGGGATGCTGCGGTATGCAGGAGTTTCCGCCTTTGCACGAACTTGCGGCTCCTCCAGGGGAGGCGGCGGTACGTTGTTCAAAAAATTATTGAAGGCTTCGGTGACATCAATCGGATCGTCCATTTCCTTCTGCAGTTTTTTAAACCGGGCAAAGAGCGCGTTCAACAGTTCAACCGGACGTTCCTCGCCTTCCGCAAGGTCGTTCATCTCCATCGGGTCATTGATCATGTCGTACAGCCGTACTTTATTTGCCACGGGATAAATAATCATTTTATAGCGATCCGTACGAATCATGCGCTGGGATCCGAAGTAGGCACCATAAATATCGCCATAAACACTCTGCGTGGTTTGACCCGTTGCCAACGGAAGCAGGCTGTTAAAATCGACCTGCTTCGGCTTTTTCAGCCCGGCGATGTCCAGCGAAGTCGCCATCACATCCTGCAAATAGATCGGTGCATTGACCGTCGAATCAGGTTTCACTCCGGGGCCGGCCATCAGGAACGGAACACGCATGCTGCTGTCGTACATATTCTGCTTGCCGATAAATCCGTGATCACCCACAGCCAACCCGTGATCGGCCGTAAAGAAGATATAGGTGTTATCCGCTTTTCCGGTGGCTTCGAGCGCATCGAGAATGCGCCCGATCTGAACATCCATATGGCTGATGAGCGCATAGTATTCCTGCCGGTTCACCTGCACGGAATATTCCGTGCGCGGGAACGGAGCCAGCATTTCATCCCGTAGCGTCCGCCCGGATCCCGCATATTCATTATAGGGATATTCCGGGAGAAAGTTTTCAGGCACTTCAATATCTTCGGCCGGATACATATCTACAAATTCTTTAGGAGCCTGACGCGGGTCGTGCGGTGCGTTGAAAGCAAGGTACATAAAGAAGGGATTATCGCTTTCCCTGGCCTGATTCAGAAAGGCCACGCTGTCATCACCGAGCACCTCACTCCAATGTTTTCCGCCCTTCCAGTACCCGCCAAACGATTCATCATAGGGCGACCAGATGGTGTCGGGTTCTCCCGGCGTAAAAGTACGTGTATAGCGGGCTTTGGATTGGCTCGGCATACCGGCACGAACGTGTTTGACGTGATCAAACGGGGGATTCTTAAATCCATGCACATGCCATTTTCCCGTGAAATAGGTTTCGTACCCCGCCTCCTTCATATACTCCGACCAAAGAGCCTCCGGAGTTCGTCTTTCAATAGTATACGGCAGCGTGTACTTGGGTGAGTTCCGGTCCCTCCTGTTCACATTGGGTGAAAACGAGGCGGCGCGCCAAAGCTGAGATCCCGTGTTGAGCATCATCCGGCTCGCCACACAGACCGCTGCCGCATACGAACCCTGATTATAGGCATGGGTGAACGAAACGCCTTGCTCCCGCAGCCGGTCCAGATTCGGGGTTTTAACCGGGCAGCCCTCGATGGACCCCAGACTGTTCCACATTTGATCATCCGCAAAGATGAACAGGATATTGGGTTTCGATTCCTCTTGTGATTTTTTGTTTGCGGCCACCCCGGTAGAGGCTGCTGACAAAGCCATAAAAACGACGGCGATTGTTCGAGATGTATTCACTAGATGCTTCATTATTTTCCTTGTAGTTCAATGGATGAAAAAAATTATTTAACGAGCTCAACAGCCAATTCCTGAAAGGCGGTATTTTCGCCGCCGCCTTTGCCATTGACGGGCGAAACCGCCCAGACGATCCAGCGGAACTCTCCGAGCGATTTGCCTGCGTCCGCACGCAACGACGCCGCGGTGTACGTATCTTTTTCCGAGCCGGTCGTATCGATCGTGCAAAGCTCTGTATAGCTGGACAGGTCCCAACCGGGATCGGCAGTCGACCGGCCCCCATAGAGTGTAATCTTCTGAAGCCCGCGGGCTCCTTTCATAAACGACCAGCTCGTAATGGCGGAAACCGGTTGCACGCTTCCCAAATCCATTCTGTAAGCCCCGTTGTACACTCCATTGGGAAATACCGGCCCCATCCCTTCGGCAAGCTGGCCATCCGTTAACGACACCACCGGATCATTATTGGTTTTCTGATTGGCTGTAACCGTTCTGCCGGACGCAGCCGGTACCGGCAGCTTCGAAAATCCGTTTGCGGAAGAAGCGGTTTCCACTTCAACTGTTGTTCCTGCCGGAGCCGGAATGTTGCGCCACGGGGTTACCGCATGACCATCCAGGTCAACCGCTTTCGTGCCTGTCAGCACCTTGTCCACATCGCGCTGAATCACATTCGGATGATGTTGCTCTTCGGTGGTCACGATCTCAAATGACCAGGCATACTGACTGGAACCTAAATCCGCAGGCGGCGTAATCTGCAATCCGGCAGGCGTCATGTCCCAGCTTACAGCAGCATCGGAACCGAGCAGCCGCACCGACTTAACCTGATCATTTTTCCAACCTTTGGAAGCGTCAATCGTAAATGGAGCAACAGGTTTTTCCAGTTTGATGGCGTAGAGATTTTTTCCGTTGGTCGTAAAAGCGAGGTGTTCATTGGTCTGCTCGCACTCTTTCCAGTAGCGGCTGCCATAGATAGCCGCTCCGTTGATCCGCAGCCAGTCGCCCATCGCACGCAGCCGTTCCACCTGCTCCGGAACCAGTGTACCGTCGGCCTTGGGGCCGATGTTGATGAGAAAGTTTCCATTGCGACTGATCACTTCGATCATTTCGTGAAGGACGCTTTCCACTGATTTATACTGATCGCCCTCCAGATAACCAAAGGAAGTTCCAAAGGTCGTGCAACTCTGCCATTTGGGACCGATAACCTTGAGTTTAAGATTGTCCTTTTCCAGACAGCCTACGCCGTCCGGCCAGTTGCGATTCTTTCCCTTATTGTTGACATAAACCGCCTGTCCTTGCACAGCTCCGTTATTCATGAAGTCCGTAATCATGCCGCGAACCTGATCGTCAAAATACCGGATCTCCGGTTTCGCCACGCCCTTCCGCACTTGGTTCCCGTCGCGGGTGTAGATCGGGAAGTCATCCATCCACAGCATATCCGGCTGATATTTAGTCTGAATCTCTTTCCAGCGCGCCACGTAGTCATCCACATACGCTTTGTTGTAGCTGAATTCCGGACCGTAGAGCATCGCCGCCTCGGGAACGCGCTTAATCTCCTCGGCAATATCCGCGCGCGGCTCACTGTGCACCGCGTACTTATCTTTGGCAAAGAAACCGGTGTGCCGCTCGCGATGATACGACGGCGCATATTTCAGCCCTTTGGCGCGCACCGCTTTGCCCAGATCGCCAACCAGATCGCGATGCGGTCCTTTGTCCACCGCATTCCACGGGGTCAGGTCCGAGTCCCAGTTCGCCCAGCCGTCGTGATGCTCTGCCGTCAACACCACGTACTTCGCTCCCACTTCCTCAAACAACTCGGCCCATTCGTCCGGATTCCAGTTCGCGGCGGTAAACTCAGGAATAATGTCCTTATAGCCGAATTCCGGAGGACAGGCTCCCCAGCGTTCTTTCATGTAGGGGTAATAGTGCTTCGGGTCTTCGTAGATCGTCTTCGGAACATGCTCGGAATATCCTCTGCCTCCCTTCCGATAACCGATGGCGCTGTAAGGGCCCCAGTGAATAAAGATGCCGATCTTGCCATCGTCGAACCAGGCCGGAACCGGCATTTCCTGCAACGACGCCCAGCTTCCGTCATAGGGCTCGTTCGCCTGCTCAGAATCTGCCGTTGCGGCACTTAAAGCCAAAGCCGCAGCACACAGAGTCACATGCATTAAACTGTTTTTTTTCATCCTAAATTTTCCACACCCTATTCATTACTTCACTTTATTTTCATACCACGCATTCCGGTAATCTCTTTATTCAGATATCACACGAACCGGTGCTAGGGCCGAACCGGCCCCGGTGCAGTTATACGGTAAAAGGTGCTCGTTGAACCCAACGCCCCCAAATCAACAGTCGTCAACGGACCCTCATCCCACACAAATGATTGTTCAACCGTCCACTCGGGATCAACCAGACGCGGAGTTGATTCCACATTATAGAGAAAATACGGATTCGACTCATAGGTTAATGACAGCCCGTTTTCCGAGATAACCGGCGAGTGAATGACGGGCACTGACGGTTCTTCAGGAATTTGCTGAAGGGGCTGTAATTCCGGCCCGGCCAAAAATCCATCGGTAATCGTGAATTCATCAATCAGGCCGTCGAAAGATGCATCGATTGTTCCTGAAGAATCAAAGTGCGCACCGATCACCAGCGGTCCATCATTGACCGCTCCCGTTGCCGTTGTGGATTGTGTATCGATCTGATCATCGAGCATAAAGCGCACGGTATCCGCAACCGGGTCCAGCGCAACGCTGATATAGTGCCATTGAGTATCGGGAATCCCAAGCGATGACGTGATGACCGCCGAACCCAAATGGAGCGCCAGATTTGAATAGCTGCCGGAATCTCCGTATACTCCTGCTGTGGCCAGAAACAGATAATCCAGCGCCGAGTCATTTGCTCCCAGCACCTTTTTCTGCGCCACCGGCATAACGCTGGCCTCATTACTGCCAGTCGGAAGGTTCTCAAGTTTCACCCACGCTTCAATGGTGAAGGGCGCATCTCCAAAATCAACCGCATCCCCATCCGGAACCGAAACATACTGTCGGCTCGACTGCTCGAGATCAATTGAATAGCGATTGGTCTCCCCCACCACATAATCAACCACGTTCGGCACATCGGCTGAAAAGACAGGATTCCCCGATGCCGCCCCATCGTAGCCGAACGGGAACGCGTCTTCCAGGTTGTTCTCAAAACGAAGCAGAATACGGTCCCCCATAAAGGCATACGGATCGGCAAATTCAATCCGCTTCTCCATCAGCTTTTCTTCCAGTTCCTGACGAATCAAGGCATAGGCGGGTTCCAGTGCCAGATTAGGAACCCCGTGTTCCGGCAGGAGTTCAAACGGGTTGGCTTCCAGGTCAAACAATTGCGTAACCTGCGTATGGTTGTCATCGACATCATATTTAATCAGCTTAAAACGACCGTCCGTAATGGCACGCATTCCGGGCAGATCGCCTCCCGCATACACACCGTACACCACATCACGATGGTCAGCAGCGCTTCCTTCCAACACATCCCGGAAGCTCTGTCCGTCGTTGCTGTCGATCGTATCCGGAAGCTCAATCCCTGCGAGGTCACAAAACGTCGGGAAGGTATCATGAAGATAAATCAATGCATCCGTTGCGGTACCCGCTTCAATGCCGGGGCCGCGCACAATGTACGGCACACGCCACGTGTGTTCATACAGATTCTGTTTACCCTGTATTCCATGACGCCCAATCGCAATCCCATGATCTGCCGTGAAAACAACATAGGTGTTATCCACGATACTGTCCGAGGTATCTCCATCTCCATTTGGATCTTCGAGGCGTTCCAGGACCAGACCGAGCTGTCGGTCAATCCAATCCACGCAGGCAAAGTTGCGTCCGATCTCGTTGCGTATGACAGCTTCCGTACGATACTGCAAAACGCCCGGCACCGTATTTTCATCCCGTACGTCCAAATGACCGTGATCGAATGGATGGGCCGGATAGGTTTCCGGCGTACAGGAAAGATGATTATAAGGCAGCGGCGGAGCATTGGTGTTCAGAACCAGCGAGGCCGGATCGGACGTATTGACGCACGAATACCGCCCCGTCAGATCCGGTGTTTCTCGGGCATTACGCGTATCGTGCGGATGGGAAAATCCGAGATAGATAAAAAAGGGCTGTCCTTTTTTCTGATAGGTATTCGCCCAATCTTCAATATAATTGATTCCCCATTGCGCATGCCATTCACTTCCGGACCCATCTGTATTTCCGCGCTTGGTGGCATCGTTCACCACCGTAAACTCCGCATTGGCTGTCGGATAGGAATTGCCCACTTTACAGGTTCGATAGGTTGCGTATGGCAAAGCACCCTGCCCGACACGCACTCCTCGATTAAAAATTCCCGGGAAGGTGGTGGCCGCCGTGACGTCCACCTCGCGCTGCCACATATTTTTCCCCGTCATAATGGTGGCTCGCGAAGGCCGGCACACCGCTCCCTCATTCGCTCCCATTAAACGCGCCTGATGGAACAACATGCCTTCATCCGCCAGACGGTCAAGATTCGGCGTATCCACCGGGTATGCATTTCCGGCCGCATCGGTTTCGCAGGGCTCGGTTTCGCGGTAGCGATTAACCGAATACGTATCCATGTCATCCGCAATAATGAACAGAAAGTTAGGCAACTCGGTATCAAAAACCTGCGCCGTGGCTGAAACCGGCGCGGAATCAGCCGATTCCACCGCATCCGCATTTACAGCACTCACCACATAATGATAGGTCACACCCGTCGTCAGCCCCGAATCTCTATATCGGCTCTCCGTTGGCATTGCTCCGGAAATCGGCGTATAAGGCCCGCCGGAATTCGACGACCGCTTAACAATGAAATGAGAAAATCCATCCTGATCATTATCAGCCCAGTCCAACACCAGTTCGTCGGTATAACCGTTGGTCACAGTCAATTGAGTCGGCACCTCCGGAACCTCCAGCGGCAGCGCCTCCCGAATCTGATAAGCCGTAATATGTGCCTGCCCCATCCCCTCGGCATCGCACGTCAGCGCCTGGGTTCCACCATCGGCGGTGAAACGTCCAATTGAAAACTGCCCCGGAGAGGATGCAAGGTCCACCGTATTTCCATACCCATCGCCAAACCGCATAGCACGTCCAGAATAAGACGTATGAACATACCAAACCTGAATCGTGTATTTTGTGCCGGGGACGAGTTGGCCGCCGCCAACGGCCAGCGTAAACTGATTTGCTCCGTTGCCATAGTCGATTGTAGACAGCAAAGCATTGTAAGCAGCATCCCCCGTGTCCCCATTAAATGCATCCGTCGTGCTGCTTCTGTCCAGTAACGCTCCGGTTCCTGCAAACATCACTCCATTCACCGTCTGGCCGGAAACGCCATCGGCTCCCGCATTGAACGCCTCAACCAGAGCCCCGGAATCATACACATCCCAAGCCGATGAAATATCCGAGGCAGCCCCCCATTCGATCGTGGCCGCCGAAAGCGTAAACGGCAATCCTGCAAAAAGTAAAATTCCCGCTCCCCAGCGGTTCATTCTTTTCAATAATTTTAATGTATTCATCCCCTGCTCCTTGAAATTAAACGCGACCTGGCTCGACAACGGTCTTCGGGTCACCAACGTCAGTACGTTTCAAACGTGTCTGTGTATGACCCAACGGGAGCGGACATTGGGACACCTAATTAAAAAAAAATACAGGTTTAAACCGGCACTACAGTATGCGCCCAGACAGACACTTTACTCTTGAATAATTTCAAAGGGCTCGTTGGCAGTGATGGCTTTGCGTATCTTTTCCTGATTCAGTTGCCCTTTTCGAATATAGACGGTGCGTAACATGGGAAGATTCAAAGATTCATTGATTACAATCGTTTCACACGAGCGGAGATCCAGAGTTTCGATTTGGAGGTTATGGAGGTCTTTCAGATAAAACCGTCCCTTTCCGACCGACTTAAACGAGCGGAAAGAGAGAAAACGCAGCAAACATTCATTCGACCCCCACTCATCCATTACAACCAAGCGAACGTTTTGTTCGTGAAAAAGAGTCAGCGAAGATGTGACGGCCTCGTATTCCAGAAAAAGTTCATCACTCTGACCGTTAGCGTACTGCAGAAGCGATTCGACCACCGAAACATAGTCATCTTTATCGGGTCGGGTCGCATAGTCATACGCAACGATTCGCTCCATCAAGGCATTACGGTTCGGATTAATCCTCAGGGCATGCTCCAGAAATGTCGTCAGTTGCAAAACCGTCGGACGGCGCTCTTCCGAAAAATCAAAATAAGAGAATCCTTTTGCAAATAAAATGTAGTCAGCCACATCACTATCCGGAGTGACTTGATGTCTGAGAGCCGCTTCAAAATTGAGTGTTATGCAATCCAATGAAAAACGCTGAAGCCGGGCACTCGCACAAACCGGATCCAGCGAAAAGGCCGAATCCACCAACTTCCGCGCTTCCCGAACGGTTTCCGCCGGCTTAATAAAAATACCCAGTCTCTTAAGGTTACTGGCCGATGTGACCAACTTTCGCGCCAGCTCAACCCGCTCTCTTTCCGACCGGTCGAGCTCACCCTGATACAGAATCGAAACGGTTTCCGCCCGCACCCGTTCCTGCGCCGCTCGTTCCCGTTCCTGCGCCGCCCGTTCCCGTTGCTGCGCGGTTTCCCGCTGCTGCCGTTTTAAATCCTGAATAAAGAGCACGCTGATGACCGAAAGGGCAACAACTGAACAGAGAATAATCGCCACAGGAATTCGATTTCGGGCAAGAAACAGCCGCGCTTCACGAAAGAAACCGGGCTTTTCGGCGACTGTCGAATATCCACCGAGAAAATTATAAATTTCATCCCGAAGCGCCTCGGCTGAATCATACCGATCTTCCGGAAGTTTAGCAGTCGCCTTCATGATGACCGCCTCCAACGCCTCAGGAATATGCTGGTCAGGATACTGCTGACGAGGTGGCATCACCTCGCCGTTACGCGTCGCTTCAAGAATCTGTTCCGGCGATCCGACAAACGGCGAATGGCCGGTCATAATTAAATGCAGTATGCACCCCAATGCATAAACGTCCGTGCGGCGATCTTTAAAAGAACCGGGAATCACCTGCTCCGGAGCCATAAAACCAAGACTCCCTTTAATCTCCCCCACCAACGTCATGTTATCAATGGGTCGCAAAGCAGACGGCATTTCATCTTCACCGTCTTCCGTTTCTCCAATCTGCTTCGCCAGCCCCCAGTCACACACCAATACATCTCCATACTCATCGGCCTGAATATTTTCGGGCTTCAGGTCAAGATGAATAATTCCTCTGGAGTGTGCATAGGCAACAGCGTCACAGACTTTTATAAAAATCTGAAGAAGTTCGCGACGATCCGGTTTCGGTCCTTTTATCCGGTCCCCCAGGTTAGAAGCCCCCTTCAGGTCCATCGTGAAAAATGGCCGCCCATCCTCATCAATCCCCACATCGTGAATCGTAATAATGTTCGGATGGTTCAACGAAGCTGTCAGCCATGCTTCATGGACGAACATATCGTAAAATTCCGGACCTCTGTCCGCCCTCAAACGCGCCATGGCAATCCAGCGCTGCGTGTGGTTGTTGAAGGTTTTATAAACCTCTTTAACCGCCCCCTTCCCCAAGAGCACACTATCCCGAAAGCGGATATCAGCCTCACTCAGTCCGGTATAGGATGGGCATAGCGCCTGCAGTCCCTGATGATTGAGCTGCGTCGCCTCAGCATACGCCCCTTTAAGCCGGCGCTTCGGTTTATATGGCTCAAACGGTTTCACTCGGGAGGTTCCAGCTCAGCAACAAGCGCACGAATTTCCAGATAGAGCCGCTTTTTTACCCGCTTGCGGAGCGTGTAGACCGATGACACACTCAATCCGGTTTTTTCCGCAACCTCGGCGGCAGAAAGCCCCTCCATCCCCATCTCAAAAACGGTCATCGCCTGCCCCTTAAAAATGCCCCTGACGCGCTCCATGGCAAGCTCGGCAACATATTCCTCCCATTCAGCTTCAATCCGTTGGTCAATCTCAGATGGACGATCCATCGTTTCAATTTTACATTCCTCTCCAAAAATACGAATACGACTCTGCTGACTCTTTTTTTTCCGGAAATAAACGAGGGCTGCATTGCGGATAACCGCGCTCAACCAGGTACGAAACAGGGCCCGGGATCGATCATAGTCAGCCAGATCCCGCGTGAGCATAATTAAAATCTGCTGAGCAACGTCTTCAATGTCGGCCGCTCCTACCTCCATTTGATTCAGAATATAATAAATAAATCGGAGATAGTGATTGGTAAATTCTTCCCAGGCCTCTTCATCATGAAGATCACAAGCTCGCTGAAGTAAGGTATAGCTGGTTTGATTCTGTTCAGTCATAATCGGGTTCTACAGTAAAAATGAAAATAGTTTTTTCACCTTAAAACAACGGCGCTGGATAGAAATAAAGAAACACGCCCAAATTTCATCTATGAATAATTCCACTAACTATTAGGACACGTTAAGCGGACATTTTCCAAGCGAAATTAAAATTGTGTTCACCAATATTTAATCGCGGGGCATCAATATGACAGCACGCTCTTCTCCTGCCTGATGCATTGCACCGGAATTAAAACCCTGTTTTCTTACGACCCGATTCAAAAAAACGGCCCCGCTGATCTGACAGACGGGACCGCCACAGAGCATCTGCTATTCAACCACGGCCCGATAGAACGCCGCGCGGTTCGTTGCGGGAAATACCACTTCCATGGGAGACGCGGGCATTGCAGCAATGTTGGTTGCCACGGTCCACGAGTTGGTGTCGCTCAGACCGTCCGTCGATTCAATGCTGTATTCATAGCCGACGGATCCTGTGAAGCCAACAATGAGGTTTCCGTTGGAAACGTACGTTCCTCCCGCAACAAACGAAGGCACTTCAGCCTCCTCTCCCCCCTTAACAATCGAAATGCTCGCTTCGCTGATTGTGGAAACCAGCGGAGAACCTGTGTTGAATTGTTGTGCTGCGTAATAGAAATGACCCGTGCTGAAATAGTCCAGGAACTCAGACCCGGCAAAGGTGCCACTGACGGTAACGGGATCCGCAGCGCCCACACTGTCCAGCACAAAGGTGTATCCAGTAACATCTGCCGTAAGCGTCATCGTGAATCCATTATACAACTCAGCATCCGAGGCCTTGAAACCGGTATTCCCGCTGTCCTGAAAAGAACCAGCAATCAATATGTCGCTGCCATTGTTCGCGGCTTCGGCACCAATAAGTAAACTTGTCCCGGATTCTGTAGGAACAACAAAATTGACATCCGAAGACATTCCAAAGTTGACCCCATTGGCCCGAATCGTACCATCCAGATCTTCGACCGCTACTTTTAGTATAACAGTATCCGCAGCTGTCAGCGCAGTCCCATTCAACGTATTGATATCGGAGGTACTGGCGAATCCCACCATACCGAAATTAACTCCATGATTCGTAACGACAAGATCACTGCCGATATCCGTTAACGATCCTGTAGCGGGGTTGCCTTGCACCACATTGTTGACGAATGTTGAATTTGCCGTTGTCGCGGAAAAAATGACCTGCCCCGGATCCACGGCCGGATCGACGGCAATGGAAACCGTGGCGGGCGCACTGTCCAGCGCACCGTCATTGACGGAGAAGGTAAAGCTGTCCGATCCCGCATAACCGTTCGCCGGCGTGTAGGTCAGATTCGGAGCGGTTCCGGTCAGAGAGCCGTTGGCCGGTTGTGAGAACGAATAGCTGAGACTGTCGCCATCGACATCGCTGCCGGACAGCGTAATGGCTACGGAAGAACCGCTGGTTGCGGCAACGCTCTGCGCATTTGCAACGGGGGCATAGTTATAAGCGCTGTTCGCAATCCGAATATGATCGATCGCCGGGTCGGCCGCATTCCATTGCTTGTTCGCTGTCCGAAAGCGCAAGGTGACCTCGGAATTGCCGGCATAGCTCGTCAGGTCGACGGCTGCGGTGGTCCAGGCCTGATCGCTGCCCGAGTGCTGTTGTCCCGTTTTTTTCCATACATTGGAAGTCCAGGTTGTTCCGTCGAAAACATCCAACGACAGAAAAGCGATATAGGACCCATACATGTGATAGTCAAAGAGCAGTTCCACATCTGCCACCGTGCTGAAGTCGAAAACGCATTCCGCCGAATTCGTTATATATGAACCGGCATCATGCCCTTCGGAAAAAAGATAGAAATCGCCGTCCGATGCCCCGCTGGGTCCGGCCCCCGCAGTTGGCGTTCCGCCACTGCCTACTTCCCAGAACCGTGCTGACGCATTATCAAATTCACGCCAGTCGCCGATACCGTTTTCAAAGCTTTCAACATAGGGAAGCGCCTGCACTTCCGTCAGACGGATCGGCAGGTAGTGCTTGATAAAACGAAAGCGTACGTTGTCGTAAGTGTCCGAATCGTTGGTCACATCAATGACATTTGCATCGCTGATGCGCAGACGCTTGCCGGTCGAAGGATGATCAATATAGAACCAACCGTATTGATATTCGTTGAACTCCCACTCCACAGTCGATCCGGTGGTGCCGGCGGCGGCCAGTCCGACGCTGGATCCGTCACATGAAAGACGGCGACCGTCGCTGAGCCCCACAATATATTTTTTTCCGTTCGGTGCGGTTTCAAACTGAAACTGTTCGGTGGCCGTCCGATTGAGCACCGTGGCATGGGTCACGCTATTCGACGCCGGATGATCGATCAGACGCAGAAAGCGGCCCTTGTTATGGATAATATAAGCCGTCTCATCCACAATATTGGTATTGCCGTCCCAGCCGGCGAGCAACAGGCCGCATTCGGCCAGATCCTCCCAGCCCGGATCCGATGCATCGTTGCTATAATGCAGCGAAAGCCGCGGGGAATTCATATCGGCAGGATCAGCACTGCTCGCATCCGTTGTATCCGGATCTCCGCCGGAAATGCCCCATTCAAAAACAGACCATTTTTTGAGCCATGGCAACCCTTCCGCACGCCAGGCAAATTCAGCCAGGAAATTATAGTTAGAGCTTGTCCCATTCAGGGCATGAGCTTTATTCGCAGGGGTGTTCTTCGATAAAAATCCGAGCAAGAGAGGCTTTTTTGCCTCCCTTGTCGG
>JARNMJ010000078.1 GCA_029432795.1 Pontiellaceae bacterium B12219 | reverse complement strand
AGTAGCCATAGACATATTCCGTTAAGACTGAGACTGGACCAGTCTAGCATGGTATTTGTTAACTGAAAAAGGATAAGTCCGACAGACTGCTAGAGAAAGGAATGAAAAAATGAATGTGAAAATTGTAGATTTTGCTGAAACCCTGATCGCGGTAATTGAACACCGCGGCGCTCCTGAGTTGCTTAATGACTCGGCGCTGACGTTTATCGAATGGCGTAAGGAAAGTGGCTTGTCTCCGGTTAAAAACAGTCGAACTTTCGGGATTGCGTATGATGATCCCGCCACCACTCCGGCGGAAGAATTTCGCTTTGATATTGGCGGCGAAGTCACCGAACCGGTGCCGGCGAATTCCCTGGGCGTGGTCAATGGAATGATTCCCGGCGGGCGCTGTGCCGTGGTCCGGCATCTGGGGAGTCACGATCGAATTGCAGAGAGCATCTACCCGTTCTATCGTGAATGGCTCCCGCAAAGCGGTGAAGAGTTGCGCGATTCCCCCATGGTTTTTCACTATCTCAATCTGGTGACCGATGTGCCCGAACACGAACTGATGACCGATATTTACTTTCCGCTGAAATGAGGTCCTGTTCCGGCACACGTCCGGTTCACATATGTCCGATATACATCGCAGTTAACCAGTCTTCCTCGGGAGGCTGGTTTTGTTTTCATCTCCCTCTTTCTCTAAATCTTTATGATCTATTACATGATTTAGTCAGTTGATTAAAAACAGGATTTAATCGATTGACTAATTTAGTCACCCGACTAAATTAGCCCGCAATCTTTAAGTGAGGAACGGGTATGAAAACGCGTGAAATCGGCGATTCTACGAAAGAAAAGATTATTAACACAGCGGGTATTCTGGCGGCGGATATGGGGATGGATAATGTGTCCACCCGTGCGATTGCCGACTATTCCGGGGAAAATATCGGAAGTATTCACTATCACTTCGGCGGAAAGAGCGGGCTTTTTGAAGCGGTGGCTCTCGGGGCTGTTCACGGATGCCGCGAGCAGGAATTTTATGGTCTGATTGAGTCCCTGGATGAATCATCCACACCGGAACAACTTTCAAATGTGGTTCGTGTGATGGTGTCGGGAACCATCACGGATCTGTTTCGCTCAGACCGGCCGATCTGGCATTCGCAGGTCATTTATCAGCTGCTCCAGCGCGATGATGCATTGTATGAAATTTTCCGGGATAAACTCATGGATCCCAAGATCGAAGCGATGGGTAAATTTCTCCGATTGCTGAACCCTTCGGTCTCAAAAGAGGAGATCATCATTCACACTGCCGCCATTCAAATGCCGATTTTTTCGCATGCAAACTACATGAAGGCACTGCTTAAGCAGCTGGGGATGAAGCGCTATTCCGAAGAATATTTACAGACGTTGGAAAACACATTGGTGAAGCAAACTCAGCTGTTACTGGGTTTGCCGCAGGATTAACACCCAAGGGGAAACGGGAAAACGGGAAATGAAATTGAATAAGAAGTTAATTACAGGAATTTTCGGCGGCATATTGGCGCTGGTCGTAATTGTTTTAATCAGCGCAGCCGGTGCCCGGAAAAAAGAAAAGTCCAAGCACGTCTCGGCCGCGAAACTGGAGCAGAACAGCGCGCCCCGCGCGGTCCGTTTTGAAGAAGTCAAAGCACAGCCGCGCAATAAACCGCGCCGCTTCCCCGGCACCGTCAAGGCGTCTGAAGAAACGGCTCTCTCGTTCCGTGTGGGCGGTCCGTTAACAGAAGTGAATGTGGTTCTGGGCGAGCCGGTGAAAAAGGGTGATCTGCTGATGCAGATTGATCCGCGCGATTTTCAGGACCGGATCCAATCTCTGGAAGCGGAACTGGCCGGTGCGGTTGCACTGCAGGAAAATGCGAAGCAGGATTATAAGCGGGTTGCTGGACTGTTTGAACAAAAGGTGGTTCCGCAATCCGACTACGACCGGGCCAAAAGTGTGCTCGATTCCTCAACAGCGCGGGTTAACGGCCTGGATGCACAGCTTCTGATTGCACGCCATGCGCTGGAGGATACTTCGTTGCGTGCGCCATACGACGGAACGGTAACCAAACAGCTGGTTGAAAATCATGAGATGATTAAAGCCGGCGAAGTGGTACTGCACTATCACAACATCCAGACACTGGAAATTACCGTTCAGATTCCTGAAAATGAAATTGCCACCACCCCGCGCCGGGCGAATGTGGCTGTGCAGGTGTATTTCCCTTCCATTCAAAAGCAGAGTTTTCAGGCTTTCTTAAAGGAATGGAGCACGGAGGCCGATCCGCTGACCCGGACGTATGAGCTGACCTTTGCCATGGAAGCGCCGGAAAATTATTCAGTACTGCCGGGGATGACTGCACAGGTTGTTTTTCCCGACAGCCGTAATGAGGAGGCCGTTTTCACGGTTCCGGTTTCGGCCTTGGTTGCCGATGCCTCCGGCGGATCATCGGTTTGGATTTATGACAAATCCAAAAATACGGCAGCGCTTCGGACTGTGATGGTGGGCGAGCTGAATGGAGCCTCGCGGGTGGTCATTGAGGAAGGGCTGTCCGAGGGGGACCTGGTGGTCGTCACCGGGAGCCGCCTGATTCACGATAAACTGCCGCTGAAATCAGTTGCCATTCAATAGCAGGGAGTTTGATGATGAATCCAGCAGCATTTGCATTGCGAAAACGCACCGTGATGGTCGTAATGACCCTTCTGTTAATCGCCGCGGGCTTTATGGCCTACGACAAACTCGGCCGATTGGAGAATCCGGATTTCACCATTAAGACCGCTTTGGTGGTCACGCCGTATTTCGGGGCAAGCCCGACGGAAGTGGAAGAAGAGGTCACCGATCCGATTGAAGAGGCCATCCAGTCGATGAGCCAGTTGGAAGAGGTTTATTCCACGTCCATGGACGGACTCTCGATCGTCTATGTTGATATTAAAAAAACGTACAAAAGCAAGGATCTCCCGCAGATCTGGGACGAGCTTCGTAAAAAGGTCCGCGATATTCAGGGCCAGCTTCCGCCGGGCGCCGGTCCGTCGATTGTGAACGATGATTTCGGCGATGTGTACGGGGTGTTTTTTGCTCTGACGGGCGAGGATTATTCGTATGCAGAGCTGAAAACCTATGCCGAAGATCTGAAGACCGAACTGCTGCACTGCGAAGACGTCGCCAAAATTGCATTCTGGGGACTGCAGCAGGAAGTGGTGTATGTGGAATTCGAGCGTGCCCGTTTAACCGAATTCGGAGTGTCGCCGGAAATGATTGCCGGAACACTTCAGGCGCAGAATGCTCTGATGCCCAGCGGTAAGGTTGAGATTGACGGCAATTATATCCGCATAACACCGACCGGCGAATTTGCCAGTGAACAGGTGATTGCCGATCTTTATATCGGCAGCGGGGATAACCTGGTACGTCTTGGCGACATTGCTGAAGTGAAACGCGGTTACTACGATCCGGCTTCGAATAAAATGACCTTTAACGGCAAGCCGGCCATTGCGCTGGGCATCTCCACTATTGCCGGTGGAAATGTGGTGGTGATGGGTGAATCCATTAAAGAAAAACTGGCCGAACTTGAAAGCACGCGCCCGGAAGGGATGAGCCTGGATTCGATCTACTATCAAAGCGAGATGGTGGTTGAAGCCGTGAATGGGTTTGTGCTGAACCTGATCGAAGCGGTTGTGATTGTGATTGTGCTGCTGATGTTTTTTATGGGCTGGCAGAGCGGACTGCTGATCGGGGCGGTGCTGCTGCTGAATATCAGCGGAACACTGGTCGGAATGCAGATGCTGGATATTGACCTGCAGAAAATTTCGCTCGGGGCATTGATTCTTGCGCTGGGTATGCTGGTGGATAATGCCATTGTGGTGGCCGACGGTATTCTGATTCGGGTGGAACGTGGCGAGAGTCGCGAGGAAGCGGCGAAGGAAGTGGTGCGCGATACACAATGGCCGTTGCTGGGAGCAACCTTTGTTTCCATTCTGGCTTTCACCGCCATTGGTTTTGCGCCGGGAAATATCGGCGAGTTCTGTCGTTCACTCTTTTATGTGATGACCATTTCACTGCTGTTCAGCTGGGTGCTCGCTGTAACGGTTACACCGCTCTTCTGTGTCTGGTTTCTGAAAATTCCGGATACCGAGGGGGAGGATCCGTACGACAAACCGATGTTCCGGCGATATCGAAAACTGCTGCATCTGACGGTTCATCATCGGATCCTGACGGTTGCCGGAACTGCGGCGCTGCTGGTGGCCGCGATGATTGGATTCAAGTCGGTGCCCCAGGCCTTTTTCCCGGGATCGCCCACGCCGTATTTTTATATTAACTATTGGCTGCCGGCCGGGGCTCATATTGACCGCACGGCCGAGGACCTCGCCAGGATTGATGCCTATGTGCGTTCGCTGGACGGCGTCAAACAGACCAGTGCATTTGCCGGCGAGGGAACACTGCGTTTCATGCTTTCCTATAACTATGAAACGCGGGACTCCAGTTACGGGATGATCCTGGTGGAGACTGAAAATTATCACGACATCACCGGTCTGATTGATGAAGTTGACGAGTATCTGCGGGAGAATTATCCGGATTCGGAGCCGTATTGCAGCCGGATTCCGAATGGCCCGCCGCTGGCCTTCTATGTGGAAGCCCGCTTTTTCGGGCCGGACAAAGCGGTGCTCGAAGATCTGGGTAAGCAGGCGCTTGAAATTATGCGTGCAGAGCCGACGGCGAAGGATGCCCGGCTGGACTGGCGCCAGCAGGTGAGTGTGCTGCGTCCGGAATTTTCGGAGGAACAGGCACGCCGGGTCGGAGTGTCGCGTGCAGATTTGGCGATGTCGCTTCAGTTAAATTTCAACAGTATGCCGGTTGGGGTTTATCGGGAAGGCACGGAGTTGATTCCGATCATGTTCCGACCACCGGAAGAGGAGCGGACTTCCATTGATAACTTTGATGATATTCAGGTTTGGAGTTCCGTAAACCAGACGTTTGTGCCGATCGGGCAGGTGGTGACCGGAGTGGAAACGGAATGGGAATGGCCTTATGTTAAACGGCGGGATCGCCGCAATTCCATTACGGCCCGCTGTAACCCGATCTATGGTTTGCCGGAAACGCTCCGCCGGAAAATTGCGGAAGAGGTGGAGGCCATTGAGCTCCCGCCGGAATACCGTTTTGAGTGGGCGGGCGAGTTTCAAGAATCGGCCGAAGCACAGGCTCCGCTGGCGAAAACTTTCCCGATCTGTTTGCTGGGTATGTTCATCATCGTGGTCTGGTTGTTTAATTCGGTCCGTCGGCCGCTGATCATCTTTATGACGGTACCGCTGTCGATCATCGGGGTAACCGGAGCCTTGCTGCTGACCGGTCTGCCGTTTGGTTTCATGTCGATTCTCGGTTTTCTGGGGCTCTCGGGCATGCTGATCAAAAATGCGATCGTACTCATTGATGAAATTGAATTGCAGTTAACCCGGGGCGTTGAACCCTATAAAGCCGTGCTCGATTCATCGGTCAGTCGTATGCGCCCCGTTATTATGGCGGCCGGCACCACGATTCTGGGAATGGCTCCGCTGCTCACCGATGCGCTTTATGCGGGAATGGCGGTAACCATTATGGGCGGTCTGTTTGCCGCGACTTTCCTCACGCTGATTATTGTTCCGGTGGTCTACACCCTGGTGTATCGGGTCCACGTTGATAAGGCTCATCTTTAGAGAGACGTATTATGAAAATTCAGAAAAACGTACTGCTTAAATCCATCCTCCTGCTCTCCGTCGTTTTAGTTCCTTCTCTGCTACCGGCACAGACCAATGGTCTGACCCTGGCGGAAGTCCGGACGAAGGTGCTGGAAGGAAATCCCTCCGTTCAGGAAGCGGTTCAGCGGATTGCTGCCGCCGAGGCGGTGCTGAAACAGGCGCGTTCGGCATATCTTCCGACAGTGACGCTCAGCGGAAACTATGGTCTGGTGGACCTGAGTCAGCATCCGGATTCCATGCCCGCAGTTCGGGTTTCCGACAGTTTCAAACAAGGCTATGGCGGGCTGGAGGCAAACTGGCTGCTGTTTGATGGCTTTGCGCGTGAGGCCCGTGCACTGGGGGCAAAGTATGGGGTGCAGCAGCGCCGGGAACTGGCCGATGAAACCCGCCGGCTTTTGATTCAGGCTGCAACCATTTCCTTTCGGCAGGCGCAGCTGGCCCGCGAAAATATGGTGACGGCAGAGCAGGATTATAAATTCAATGCCACGTTGGAAGAAGATGCCCGGAAACGCTTTACGGCTGGCGTGGTTCCGGAATCGGACGTGCAGAACTTTTCCATTCGTGCCTTGCAGGCGGAGAGTGCTTTTCTGCAGGCAAAGCTGGATCTTAAAACCGCCGGTACCATTCTGGCGGAGCTGATGGCGCTTCCGGATTCGCAGCTTCCCGAGGCCATGCAGCCGGTGACCATTGCATTTGAAACCATCCCGAGCGTGCCGGTGATGCAAGGCGAGCTGGAATATGCATTGACGCACCGACCGGACTATAAGGCCCTTAAATCCGGGCAGTTGGTGCTGGCTCAGCGCGTGCGTATGACCAAAGGCGAACTGATGCCGCAGGTGGCTCTGGTGGGGGATGTCGGATACACAGAGCGATCCGGTTTCTCGACGGTTTCGGACCATGGAAACTACGATTCCTTTGTGGGCATTGCCGCATCGTGGGATCTCTTTACCGGTGGCCGGAAAGTGAATACGGTGAAAGAGGCGCAAGCCCAGATGCGGGCCCTGGAGCAGCAGGAAGAATCGTTGCGCCTCTCCATTCGCTCCACCCTGCAGCAGCGGATCGATGAAGCCGAAACCTCAAAGGCCATTTTCCAACGGCAGGAAAAAATTTACAACCTGACCGCCAGCGTTCGCGACAGTGTGGAAAAGTCCTATAAAGCCGGAGTGGAGTCCATTACACGGTTGAATGAAGCGCAGACCGATCTGACCCGGGCGAAAGTGGCTTATGCCACCTCTTATATTGCCTATCAGCTGGTGCTCAATCAGCTCGATATTGATACCGGCCGCATTCTTTCGGATTTTAAATAGGAGCTGTTCGCTATGCCTGCGCATAGAAAAATTATTTTAAATGTAATCAGTAATCTGTTGTTGGGCACGTTGTGCGTGCTCACCTCTGCACTCGTGATCAAGTTCGATGCCGGGGCTGTGATTAACGGTTCCAAGTTCGGGGAGTCGTCTGCAACGGAAACCGCGCAATTGGTGTATCTGTTTCTAACGGCCCTGTTGTTTGGCGTGGTTGCCGTTCGTTCAAAAACGAGACGGGGGATTGCAACGCTGATGTCGGGCGGTGTGGCTGCGATGATGATTCGTGAGATGGATGGGTGGTTGGACAGTATTTTCCACGGGGCATGGTTTCCTCTTGCGGCAGGCGTGATGCTGATTTCAATTTTTCTGGCCATGCGCTTTCGCGATCAGTTGCTGGATAATATCGGTGAATTCATCTTATCGCCGGTCTTCGGTGCTTTTGTTGCGGCGTGTCTGGGTATTTTCGTATTTTCCCGTCTGTTTGGAATGAAGGTTTTATGGGAGTCGTTTTTTGATGTGCAGCATTTAGCCCCCATGCAACGGTGGGTCAAAAATGCGGTGGAGGAGGGGAGCGAGCTGTTCGGCTATACGCTGTTGTTTCTCTCTTCGTATGGATTTTTGCGATATGTGAAATTATTGGAAGCAAAGGAACTCGTCAGTCCTTTAGCTGCCATGGAATACACGCATACGCACCCTTTAACTGATGCAGAGGCACGGACTCTGTAAAAGACAATTTCCTCATTTGACCTGCGGGTATGACTGCTTGCGGTTGATTCGGGATTTAATTTCCCCTCCGCGTAATGAGGGTTGGTACTGTTGAGCTGATTAACATTGTTCAACGCGTAGATGGAAACTGAGCGCATGTATAAATTGATTAAACAGGGAAGTATATTTCTGGCCGTGACACTGGTCTTTTCCTCTATCCTCGGGTTGGTTTGGTCCCTTGTTCCAATCTTTGGAAAAACGCTGCCGCACCACCTTGAAGCGGGAGCGGGAATTTCTTTCCGAATGGCCGCGCTGCTGGTTTCCGTTTTACTGGGATTGATGATGGTGATGGCTATGGCCTTAATCGGCTTGGTCCAGACTGCGGAAGCAGGTCAGGATGGAATCGGGTAACTTGCCGAGCCCGCTTCGCATCGTTCAGCAGCGTGGTAAAAATTCTTAAAACAAGTTGCATACCTACCTGGGGGTATGTAAAACCGCGCCCATCATTCAGGAGGTTCCATGGCCAGACGAACCAAAGCAGATGCCGCAAAAACCCGGGAGCAGATTCTGGAAGCGGCACTGAAAATTTTTTCTGCGAAGGGGTATTCCAAGGCGACGTTTGTTGACGTGGCCAGGGAGATCGGTTTGTCGAAAGGTGCAGTCTATTGGCATTTTAAAACGAAGCCGGATCTGCTGGCGGCCGTCATTGCGTATGGCGACGCAAAATACTGTGCCTCGGCGAATACGACGCAGGTCGATACCGTTGCCGAACTTCGCCGGCAGGTTGAAGCATTTGCCACGGTGTACACGACGGTCCTTGAAGCGTGGAGCTTTGAGTTTTTCTGCAATTTCCAGATTGAATGGTCTTCTGAGCTGCTGGCCGAAGTGCATGAAAAGCTTAAGGAGATGCGCGGCGATCCCATGAAAAAATTTGAAGAGCAGCTGGTGCATCTGCAGGAAAACGGTGCACTCAGTCGCGCTCGCGATGCGGAAGATCTGGCCCGGTATTTTGGATCGTCGTGGGTCGGCTCTCTGCATCTGGCCATGTGCGGGGCATTTAATAAGGAACAGTTTATAGAAGTGCTGATGACCAGTTTTGATCTGCTCATTGGAAGTCAGGCCGTGAAGTAACGGTTTATAAGGAGACGGGAATGTTAAAACAAATCGGAATTATTATTGGTGTCATTGTAGGGCTTGTTCTTGGATTTGCAGTTCGTGGTTTATTGCCGTCCGGCCCGCCTCCGATGGGTATGATGGGGATGGGCGAAATGCCGCCGCCGGCCATCAAAGCCCTGGAACTTCAGGAAGCTCCGATTGATCTGCAGGCGGAATATATCGCCACGGTGGAACCGGTGCAGCAGGTCATGGTGAAAGCTGATGTTTCAGGATATCTCGATGCCGTCCATTTTCAGGAAGGCGCCCTGGTTAAGGAGGGCGATCTGCTCTTCACGGTGGATCAGAAGCGATACGAGTCGATGGTGGAAGTTCGCGAGGCGGAACTGAACCGGTCCAAAGCGGAACTGAACCGTGCTGAAAAATATCTGGAACGGATCAATAAGGCCGGTGATGCCGGCAGTGTCTCGAAATCGGATGTTGATCAGGCGGTCGCCATTCAGCTGCAGGCGGTGGCCAACCTGAAACAGGCGGAAGCGAATCTGACGCTGGCGAAGCTGGATCTGAGCTATTCAGAGATTCGCTCCCCGATTAACGGACGCATCGGTGCGGCCATGGTGACCAAAGGAAACTATGTGGATTCCAATTCGGGGCCGCTCGCTGCCATTGTTCAGATGGATCCGATCCGGGTGGTTTTCTCGCTGACTGATCGCGCCTATTTGAACTTGCGCGAGAAAATACTCGGCGGTGATGCCGATGGGCTGGTGGCGCATGCCCAACTGCCGAATGGAACGATTCTTCCGGAGATTGGAAAAAAAGATTTCGACGACAACATGATGGATCCGAATACGGGTACGATGGCTGTGCGCTATCTGTTTGATAATCCGAATGAAATGCTCGTCGCCGGCGGCTATGTGACGGCGCTGCTTGGAAAGCCGGATCGTCCAATGGGGCTCCGGGTTCCGCAGCAGGCCATTCTGGTTGATACGGACGGAACGTACGTCTTAACCGTCAGCGAAGAGGGCGATGTGGGCATGGCCAGAGTTTCTCTGGGCGATCCCATTGAAAATGATTTTGTGGTACTTTCCGGGCTGGAAGCCGGCACCCGTGTGGTGGTCGATGGGGTGCAGAAGGTGCAGCCTGGCGCGAAGGCCACCGTTACTCTGGTGGAGGCTTTGAAATGATTGCCCGTGTATTTATTGAGCGTCCGCGTCTGGCGGGCGTTATTTCCATTGTGCTGATGCTGGCGGGGATTCTTTCGATCTCTTCCCTGCCGATCACACAATATCCTCAGGTCACGCCGCCGCAGATTACGGTGCGGGCCATGTATCCCGGTGCCAGTGCGGAAGTGATGGCTGCCACCGTGGCCGGTCCGATTGAAGATGCAGTGAACGGTGTGCAGGATATGATCTATATGGGGTCGTCGTCCGACAACGCCGGCATGTATACGCTGACCGTCACTTTTGCGGTTGGAACCGATCCGGATATGGCGCAGGTCAAAGTGCAGAACCGGGTGGCTCAGGCGGAACCGCTGCTGCCGACGGAAGTCATGCAGCAGGGGGTGACGGTTGAAACGGAATCAGCCGATATGCTGGGTTTTATTGTGGTGCGCTCGCCGGACAGCAGTCGGGATGCGCTGTTTCTCAGCGACTACGCCTATAAGATTATTCAGCCGGCGCTTGAGCGTATTCGCGGAATCAGCCGTGCGCAGGTCTGGGGCCCGAAATACAGTATGCGGGTCTGGCTCGATGCCGACCGGCTCTCCGCACTGGGCATCAGTCCGGATGAAGTCACCGCGGCCATTCGCAGTCAGAATGTGCAGGCCTCGATCGGCTCGCTCGGCACCTCGCCCGATGATGGAAGCGGGCAGATTGCCTACACGCTTAAAACGGAAGGCCGTTTGAGCGATCCCGCTGAATTCGAAAACATTGTCATCCGGACCGGAAACAACGGGGCGGTGGTTTATCTGAAAGATGTCGGTACGGTGGAGAAGGGAGCGGACAGCTATCTGTTCGCATCCAAATACAATGGTCAAACCGCGGTGGCATTGGGCCTCACACGAACGCCAGGCTCCAATGCGCTCGATACCATGAAGCAGGTGGAGTCTGAGCTGGAAGTGATTCGTAAAGGCGCTCCGGAGGGCCTGGAAGTGGTTCTGCCATATGATGCCACCGAATTTGTGCGAACGAGTATCCGCGAAATTGTGACGACGCTGGGGCTGACGTTCCTGCTGGTGGTCATCGTCTGTTATGTCTTCCTGCAGGACTGGCGGGCCACGCTCATTCCGGCCATCACCATCCCGGTTTCGCTGTGTGCCACGTTTGCCGTGCTCGCCGTTCTGGGCTACAGCATTAACACACTCACGCTGTTCGGCCTTGTGCTTGCCATCGGTCTGGTGGTGGACGACGCCATTGTGGTGGTGGAGCGCGTGCTTGAGCTGATGGAAGCCGAAGGGCTCGATCATAAGGCGGCCACCATCAAAGCCATGCAGCAGGTAAGCGGTGCGGTCATTGCGACCACGCTGGTGCTGCTCTCCATCTTTGTTCCGATCGGCTTCATGTCGGGCATTACCGGAAAAATTTACCAGCAGTTTGCCGTGGCAATTTCGGCTGCGGTCTTTTTCTCCACGGTCAATGCCTTGACGCTCAGCCCGGCCCTTTGCGCCACCATGCTGAACGTCATCAAACCGAAAAAACACGGACCGTTGCGCTGGTTTAATACCGGGCTCGGCAAGGTGCGCCGGTTTTATGTTGCAGGCAGCGTGGGCCTCGCGCGTCGCCTGCTGATTACAGCCTTCATTTTGCTGAGTGTGTTCGGAACTTCCTACATCATTTTTAAAATGACACCGGGCGCTTTCCTGCCCGACGAAGATGCCGGCATCATTTTCGGTATGGCCCAGCTGCCCGAGGGAGCCACACGCGCCCGTACCGAAGCCCTGCTGGATGAGGTGATTGCTCCGATGCTCGAAGAAGAGGGCATCAGTTACACCATTCAGGTAACCGGCTTCAGTATGATGGGCGGTTCCTCCGAAAACGTGGCTTTCTTCATGTTCGGCCTCGATAACTGGACCAAGCGCATGGACCCGGCGCTGCACGTTACGGCGCTTCAGCAGAAGCTGCAGGGGCGTTTGTCAGGGATTCCAGGCGCTCAGCTGAATCTCTTTGTTCCGCCGGCTATTATGGGGCTGGGGGTCAGCGGCGGTCTGGACATCAAACTGCAGTCCACCACCGAGGACGATCCGCAAAAACTGCAGGCCGTCATGAATAACTTTCTGATGGAATTGAACAAGGCCCCGGAAATCATGTTTGCCTTCAGTTCCTATTCGGCCAACACACCGCATCTCTACCTCGAAATCGATCGCGTAAAAGCATCGATGATGCAGCTCGACGTCGGCAGCATCTTCAGTGCGCTGCAGACCTATCTGGGTTCAATGTATGTGAACGATGTCAACTTTGACGGGCAGGTGAACAAAGCCATCATTCAGGCCGACTGGGAATTCCGCAGGAACATCGATTCGCTGGATAAAATCCACGTTAAAAACCGCCACGGCGATATGATTCCGCTGGGCAGTCTGGTTAAGGTTCGTACCACGCTCGCTCCGCGTGTGGTGGAGCGCTATAACAAATTCTTTTCGGCAGGTATCAATGCTTTTGCCATGCCCTGGATCAGTAGCGGTGTGGCGATGAATAAGGTTTCGGAAATCGCCGCGCAGACGTTGCCGGAAGGCTATACCTTCGACTGGTCGAACCTGAGTTATCAGGAATCGCGCGCCTCCGGCAGCACGAATATACTGCTGCTAATGGCGGTCATCTTCGGCTATCTGTTCCTCGTGGCGCAGTACGAAAGCTGGACCACCCCGCTGCCGGTAATTCTCTCGACGGTTGTTGCGGTGTGCGGGGCTTTGCTTGGCCTGTTTGTGCTGCATATGCCGCTGAGTATTTATGCCCAGCTCGGGCTCATTCTGCTCATTGGCCTGGCCAGCAAAAACGCCATTCTGATTGTCGAGTTTTCCAAGGCCCGGAGAGATGATGGGCTGTCCATTATCGATGCTGCGGCCGATGGCGCGGGGCAGCGTTTCCGCGCGGTACTCATGACGGCCTTCACCTTCATTCTCGGCGTGTTGCCGATGATGTTTGCCGACGGTGCCGGTTCCGCCAGCCGTCGTGCCATTGGCACCACGGTGTTTTACGGCATGCTCGCGGCAACGCTTTTCGGGATTATGCTGGTTCCGGCGCTCTATGTGCTCTTCCAGACCATCCGTGAAAAGACACACAATCTGGTGAAGGGGAAGCAAGGTGAAGGGTAGGGCGCTTTCGATGAAAGCGCCGTCCGCACGTGGAGAGATTATTTTAGCCAAAAAGGAACGCAGAGAGCCATTCTATGCGACCTTTACGTTCTTTTATGGCGAAACAAAAAAGGGGTATGAGAGAAATGTTGATTGAACCCTGTCCGTGCGGTAGCGGTGTTGGGTATGCCGATTGCTGCTATCCCGTCATCTCCGGCTCAGAAAAAGCGCGTACCGCCGAACAGTTGATGCGGTCGCGCTATTCCGCCTATGTGAAGCACGATGTCGACTACCTCGTCAGCACTACCCATCCCGATTCCCGCAGCCCGGAGCTGGCTGCATCGATTGCGGCCTGGATGAATGAGGTGCAGTGGCTGCGGCTGCATGTGCTGCAGGCCGACCGCGACCGCGTCGAATTCATCGCCGAATATGCCGCCCATGGAAAAACCGCCCGTCACCACGAATGCTCCCGCTTTAAAAAATACAAAGGCGAGTGGTATTATCTTGGCGAGGAGTGAGTTGAAGCACAGTTTGCGGCGGCGCAGTTCCATCCGGCAGACGGCTCCTCAATGCTGACGTATTTTCAACATTCGGTTTCCGTTTTTCTGGAACTCATACGCCACGTTTTCGATGGATGCAGAACAGTTCTGATTTTCCAGTTTAGAGATCACCGATTTCAGATGACGTGAGGGTTTTGTACCCAACTCCAGCAACGGGAAAATTCTTACCTCCTGAGCGACTCGGCAAAGTTCAGCGATAGATGCCAGATGAAACTTTTCTGAAAACTGTTCACTGTATAGAAAAAGAAAGTGTGAGCAAACCGCGAGATCAAATTGGCGGGATGAAAACGGCAGATGAGGAAGGGATCCGGCCACATAGCGCCCTTCCTCAGTTCCTTGCGGATAGTCTGATAAAAACTCCGCCATGGCTTTCATGCGGATTTCTCCAAGCGCTTCAGGGGACTTAATGTTTTCCCAGACAAACTCCTGCCTGTTCGCCTTGGTTTGCTCCATCACCACATCATACGTTTCATCAATTCGGTGTTGAATGGTTTCCTTTGAAAACTGATACAGTGGGTCGATGGAAATGATCGTACCGCCTCGCATGGTCAGGGAGGCATTAAAAGATGCGGGGCCGTCACCACAGCCCAGAATACGTCCTTTCAGGTCGGATGCAGATAATCCGAACATGGATACGTATTCCTCAAATGTACGTCCCCAGGGCACGGTTTGTTTCAGTGTAAAGCTCATTTATATATGCTGCTGCCTGTTTTGAGGGGCTGCGCTAAAACGTTAAAATTACGGACGGTTTATTGCTTCGTTGCTGATTTTTTTGAATTTTACCAACCCGACTTTTATTACGGGTTGATAAATTTTATTCCAGCCTAATTTAACAGGAACATATTCCATTTCCGGGGCGTCGATTTTAACCCAGATTAATCGCTGGACCGGGTTGAGGCGATACGGAGCCTCTTCATCTGGATATTCATCATTACCTATAAAAATATAGGTATCACGAATTTCCACATACTCTACTTCTGTTTTATCAAACCACTCGTACTTTCCTTCATAATAACCCCGAACGGTTAGACTCGGATAGAAATGCCAAATCGCCCATCCAATGATTGGAAGAACAAGGGTCAGTATTTTTGCTTTTTTTAATCCTCTTTTTCTCAGAGGACGAAGGGTAACCAAACAAATGATCAGAAGCAGTGAGAACACTCCAACCGGCCATAGAATCAAAGGCAGGAAATATGACAATGGCCATCCGTTGGAGGACTGCGCTGCCGTGACCATTTCTGGCACTTGTGCAAATCCAATCATTGGAAATGCTGACAACACGAGACTTTGAATGAATCTATTTTTTATTTTTCTGGCGAACGTTATGGGTGAGTCTCGCAGAGGGTGGGGAGTGATGTGGATGTATGCGCACAAACGCTAAAACTGCGGATGGTTATTGCGTAGGCTCGAACCTCAGATGGCTGGTTGGAAATCATTTATTTGTTAAGGAGGTTACAGGTGAAGCATTAGGAATCTCAGATTCTGAAGATACAAATTGTCCAAGGCATCGCAGGCATATTGGTCGGGTCTCTGATTGTTGTTGTGGCGCATCTTTTTTACTGGTGGGTTATTGGGTTAATAGGAAGGTGAGAATACAACCAACAACGACTCCGAATAAGGCCATGTACGCAGAGAACCTTTGACCTGAGCCCATAAATCTGGACAGTTTTAAATGAGAGTTTTCCGTGGTAAATAACCAGTAAGGAGAACTCAGAATGAAGAAGCGACACAGCG
>JARNMJ010000077.1 GCA_029432795.1 Pontiellaceae bacterium B12219 | reverse complement strand
CCGCCGTCCCGGTTGTGCTTTTTGTATTTCATGTGCCAATAATACACTTGTCCAGACTTGCAATCAATGTGCGTTGTGGTTTTTAGATGCGCCCAATAAGGATTAAGTAAAGGAAAGGGTTTCAGATCTACTTTGCTACTTTTTGCTTTCGGCGATTTCAGGAATGAAGCGGTAGGGACCTGTGTCCCACAGGTCCGCACGGTTGCAGGGCTGTTCCGGCGCGGTTGATTCTGCGTGCGGCGCGCTGGGACAGCGAGCCCTACCCCATTAGAATCCCGGCATTGGGAATCACGGGCGGGATCCATGTTTTCCATCCGCCTTCGCAAAAGCTGCGGTGTGACAGGAGGATTGGAAGGTCGACGGCCGCGCCGGACGTGCACCAAAGGTAGGGACGGTTCGATGAACCGTCCGCACGGTTGCAGGGCCGATCCGGCGCGGTTGATTCTGCGTGCGGCGCGCTCGTCGAGCACGCCCTACCCTATTAGGGATCACTCGATTACGGGTCCGATTATTTTGAACAGTCAGGATTATTTTGCAGGACCATTTTTCAGCGAATAGAATTCCACCCACCTGGAAGATTGCAAAGTCGGAATAAAAATGCGGATTCTAAAGCGAAAAGGACGAGCTGTTTTGAATCGACTATTAAAATCCCCAGCGAAAATTTCACAGTCCATGCCCTCCGTTGCTCCCGCGCTGCACGGGCGCGATGCGCTATTCGCGCAAGGGTTAGCCGTCATTTACATGGGCCTGATTTCGATATTGGCCTCCGGTTCAGGGTTTGCGCTATTGTTTTTTCCGGAGCTCGCCGCGTTGTCCTATGATGTCTTCCGACGCCCGCTGGGTGCATGGGCCCGGGCTCCTCTCCTGCTGGTCGTAACTCCAGTGACCACGGCCGTCGTCGGCGTGGCGGTTGCAAAGATGCTCCCCTTTGGCCTTCTCGCGGTATTGCTGGCCGTTGGTATCTCCATCACCATCGTCCATACTCTTCGCTCGCCGATTGCCCCGGCCATCTCAGCCGGACTGCTTCCCGTGATTCTCCATGAGGACAGCTGGCTCTATCCGCCGTGTATTCTGGTCGGTGTTATTCTATTGGCGGGCACCTCGTTCATCTGGCAGCGTTATTCCATTCCACACTTACCCCGGACCGAGGCGACGAAGCGGGAAAAAGCGGATGAGGCCACCGAATTAGTCCCGCGTCGCAGAGCATGGATACCCGTGCTGCTGGCCTTTGTGATCGCAATCGTGGCGCTCGTCCAATGGACCGGACTGCGCCTCATTCTCTTTCCCCCGCTGGTTGTGATTGCGTATGAAATGTTCGGACACCCCTCCGTTTGTCCCTGGGCCAGAAAACCGATCCGGATGCCGATCGCCTGCAGTCTCGCCGCAGCCGGCGGAGCCTTCTTCGTCATATCGCTGGGGCCCGGCATGCTCAGCACCACGCTCGGTATGATCTGGGGAATCCTGATCCTTCAACTCTTCGATCTCCATGTGCCGCCCGCCTTAGCCATCGCCCTGATCCCGCAGATCATGCACGACCTGAACTATTGGTATCCCGTTTCCGTAGCCATCGGAACCACCACCCTTTCGGTATTTTTCATCGTCTACAAAAGCCTGTTGGCAAAGCATTCCCGCAATCAGGAACAGGGAAAAGGGTCGGAACTGCGCCAAAGGTAGGGACGGTTCGATGAACCGTCCGCACGGTTGCAGGGCCGATCCGGCGGAGCCGATTCTGCGTGCGGCGCGCTCGTCGAGCACGCCCTACCCAATTAGGGAATCACGGGCGCAGAACGGCCGCGCCGAACGTGCGCCAAGGATAGGGATGGTTCGATGAACCGTCAGCACGGTCGCAGGGCCAATCCGGCGGGGCTGATTCTGCGGACAGCGAGCCGGATCAGCTTAAATGCGGGGTAAAAATGTACGCATTTTACGCGCCGACCTTACGGGTTCCCCAACCGGGTAATACAGGGGCGGAACTCTCACCTTATCGGCCGCAAAAAAGTCAAAAGCTTTTGTTGTATACCTACCTGATGGTATGTATAACCCCGCCCTTCGATGAACGAGCGTTCATGCGCGGTAGAGGTTTTTATTTATGGCTAGACGAACCAAGGCAGAAGCAGCGGAAACGCGGCAGCAGATCCTGGATACGGCGCTGGACATCTTTTCTAAAAAGGGATTTTCAAAAACCACATTTGTGGATATTGCCAAGCAGATCGGTCTGACCAAGGGTGCGGTCTACTGGCACTTTAAAACCAAGACGGATCTGCTGGTGGCGCTGATTGAATACAGCTCTTCCCGCAAATGCCTGCTGGTGATGCATCCTGATGAAGTGGAGGACACGGTGGCATCGCTGCGCCGCTGCTATGTTGAATCGGCCCGAAGCGTATTAGCCGATTCTTCCCTGCGCAAATCTGAGTTCTTCTTTCATTTCCAGATCGAATGGTCGGTGGAACTGCTGAACGAAGTTCGCACTGGGCTGTCCGAGCTTCGGATGGATCCCATTCGCAGATATACGGGTGCGATCCAGCAGCTTCAGGCAAACGGCCTGGTAGACCCTCATACCGATCCGGAACAGGTGGCCACGTTGCTATCAGCCACGTGGGTCGGCCTGATGCGGTTGGTTCTGCTTGGACTGGCGGATGAAGAAAGCATGCCGGGGCGGTTGGAATATAATTTTGATTTATTGTTTAAGGATATAGCGAAAATGGAGCAGAACTAATGAAGAAGGTCGGATCGGTTATAGCGGTTGTCATCGCAGTGGGAATTGGTTTTTTTGTACGTGGACTAATGCCATCGGGTTCGGCTCCGGCCGGAGCGGCGGGTCAACGCCCGACGATGCCGCCGCCTGCAGTGAAGGTGATCGAAACCACGTTGGAAGCGGCCAGTCCGGTTGCGGAATACATCGCACACGTGGAACCGATCCAGCAGGTTAACCTGATGGCGCAGGTGGAAGGCGTGATCGAAGAGGTTCATTTCAAGGAAGGCAGCCGCGTGAAACAGGGCGATCTGCTCTTCACTCTCGATCCCGCACCGTATGCGGCGAACGTTGCCCAGCGTAAGGCCGAACTGGAACAGGCCAACGCCAGTCTGGCGCGAGCCGTTAAATATCTGGCCATGCTCAACGCGGCTGACAACCGAAGCGTTTCAAAATCGGATCTGGATGCAGCCGAAGCCAATACCGCCGAGGGGCGCGCCATGGTCCACAAAGCCGAAGCTGCACTGCAACAGGCTGAAATCGATCTGAGCTACACGCGGATCACTTCGCCGATCGACGGCCGGATCGGCCGGGCACTGATCACCCGGGGCAATCTCGTGAGCCCGGCATCCGGTTCGTTGGCAACCGTCATTCAAATCGATCCCGTGCGTGTTGTCTTTGCGATGCCCGATGCGGAATACCTCGACGCTTTTATCCGCTACTCGACCGATACCAACTACGAACCGAAAATCAACGTGCGTCTGGGAAACGGCGAGATGCTGGCTGAACAGGGCGAAATTGATTTCGACGACAACCAAATGAATCCGGCCACGGGCACCATCGCAATCCGGATGCGTTTTCCCAATCCGCAGCGCCTTCTGGTGGCGAATAATTTCGTGACAGTTCTAGTGCAGGATGGCCACGCCCCCCGGAAGGTTCTTGTTCCGTCGGAATCGGTTATGCATGACGCCGACGGCACCTATGTCTGGTGCGTCAACGAGGATAACACCGTGGAGCAGGTGTATGTTGAGACCGGCGAGGTCATCGGAACGCGTCAAATCATAGAATCCGGCCTCGAAAGCGGCCGTCGCGTAATGTTTGCGGGAATGCAGAAAGTCCGTCCCGGTATGACCGTCGCTCCGCAGGTATCTGCAAAATCCGAATAACAATCCGGGAACTCGGTTATGAATAAAATTCAGAATAAATTTAACTTTTCCAGCGTATTCATCAGTCGACCGCGCTTTGCCGCGGTGATTTCGATTGTACTGGCGCTGGCCGGACTGCTTTCGATCTTCATGCTTCCGATTGCCCAGTATCCCCAGATCACACCGCCGCAGGTGACGGTTTCGGCATCGTATCCCGGCGCCAACGCCGAGGTGCTGGCCGCCACGGTGGCCGCACCGATCGAACAGGCGGTCAACGGGGTGGAAAACATGATCTATATGTCGTCCACATCCGACGGCAACGGCGGCTATACCCTGAGCGTCACTTTTGAAACCGGGACCGATCCTGACATCGCGCAGGTCCAGGTGCAGAACCGTGTGCAGCGGGCAACGCCCCTGCTGCCGGCCGAAGTGGTTCAGCAGGGCGTGAGCGTCAGCTCCCAGTCGTCCGACCTGCTCGGGTTTGTGATCCTGCATTCACCGAAGGGTACCTACGACCGGCTCTTCATGAGCAACTATGCCTACGATTATGTTCAACCGGCGCTCGAGCGAATTGCCGGCGTCAGCAGCGTACGCGTGTTCGGTTCCAAATATGCCATGCGCGTCTGGATGGATTCCGACCGCATCGCCGCACTGGGTATGGGCATCGATGAGGTGCTCGCCGCCATTCGGCAACAGAACATTCAGGCTTCGCCGGGCAGTGTGGGCGCCACCCCGAACGACGGTTCATCACGCATGGTCTATTCCCTGCAGGCAAAAGGCCGACTGAACGATCCGGTTGATTTTGAAAATATTATTGTCCGCGCCGATGACGGGGCGGTGGTGCTGTTGAAAGACATTGCCCGGATTGAGCTGGGGGCCGACAGCTATACCCACAGCGCCCGCTTCAATACAGCCCCGGCCGTGGGCATGCTCCTGAACCGTACGTCCGGCTCCAACGCGCTCGACACCATCAAGCAGGTCAAAGCACTCATGCTGGAGCTTCGGAAACAGTTTCCCGACGATATCGAAATGGTACTGCCCTACGATGCCACGGCCTATGTACGCACGAGCATCGTCGAAATTATTACCACGTTGCTGATCACCTTCCTGCTGGTGGTGCTGGTTTGCTATATCTTCCTGCAGGACTGGCGCGCCACGCTTATTCCGCTGCTGGCCATTCCTGTGTCGCTGCTCTCCACGTTCGCGGTGCTGATGGTGTTGGGCTACAGTGTGAATACCCTCACCCTCTTCGCACTGATTCTTGCCATCGGCCTCGTGGTCGACGATGCCATCGTGGTGGTGGAACGGGTGCTGCATCTCATGGAATTCGACGGGCTGGACCATAAAGCCGCCGCCTATCGGGCGATGGAAGAGGTTTCGGGAGCGATTGTGGCCACCACGCTCGTGTTGCTCGCCATCTTTGTTCCGGTCGGATTTGTCGGGGGGATTACCGGCAAGATTTACCAACAGTTCGCGGTGACCATTTCGGCCGCCGTCCTGTTTTCCTCCATCGTTGCGCTGACGCTCAGCCCGGCGCTGTGCTCCACGCTGCTGCGTATTCCGAAAGAGAAAAAACACGGTCCGTTGCGCTGGTTCAACACCTTCCTCGACCGAGGCCGAAACGGCTATGTGGCTTTCGCCATGGGACTGGCGAAACGCCGGTTTTTAACCGCGCTTTGCCTGTTGCTTGCCATCGGCGGCAGCGTCTATTTCTTTTCGCACAGCTCAAGTTCGTTCCTGCCGGAAGAGGATCAGGGCATGATTTTCGGCAATATACAGCTGCCGGAAGGCGCCACCACCGAACGTACGCAGGAGGTGCTCAATCAGGTGCTTCCGATGGTTCAGGAGGATCCCGGTATGGAATTCACCATCGGCGTTTCCGGGTTCAGTCTGATTGGCGGCTCAGGCAACAACATGGGCTTCTTCCTCGCGGGCCTTAAACCCTGGGAAGAACGTAAAGACCCGAACCTCTCGGTGGACGCAATCAAACAACGGCTGACCGCTCAAACGGCAGCCATTCCCGAAGCTCAGATCATGATGATTGTGCCGCCGGCCATTCGCGGGCTGGGCAGCAGCAGCGGGCTCGAAATTGTGCTGCAGGCCACCGGCAATCCCGACCCGCAAAAGCTTGAAAGCGTTCTTCAGGATTTTCTCGGCCAGCTCAACACCATGCCGGGCGTCATGTATGCCTTCAGTTCGTATAACGCCTCGACGCCCAGCCTGTTTCTGGATGTCGACCGCCTCAAGGCCGAAGCGCTGCATGTGCCGGTCAGTTCGGTCTTTTCGGCCCTGCAGAATCAGCTCGGTTCGCGCTACGTCAACGACATCAACGTCAACGGGCAGGTCAATAAGGTGATTGTTCAGGCCGACTGGCCCTACCGCAAAACCCCTTCCGACGTTGGACGCATCTTCGTGAAAAGCGATGTCGGAGCCATGGTGCCGCTGGCATCGCTGGTACAAACCGAAACGGTCCTTTCTCCACGGGCCGTCGGCCGTTTCAACCAGTTTTCATCGGCCACGATTAATGCCATTTTGCTTCCCGGAACCAGTTCAGGCGATGCCATGGATCAGGTCGAAGCACTCGCAGCCACCCTGCCTATCGGCTATAAGATCGATTGGTCGGGCCTCAGCTATCAGGAGCGCAAGTCCTCCGGCGAATCAACCGCACTGATTTTCATGGCGCTGTTATTCGGCTACCTGTTCCTTGTGGCGCAATATGAAAGCTGGACGATTCCGTTGCCGGTGATGCTCTCCGTTTCCGTGGCGGTCTGCGGTGCGCTGATCGGATTGCACGTGCTGGATATGACCTTGAGCATCTATGCCCAGCTCGGGCTGATCCTGCTCGTTGGACTGGCCAGCAAAAACGCAATTCTGATTGTCGAGTTTTCCAAGAGCCGCCGCGAAGCGGGATTATCGGTCATCGAGGCCGCCGCCGACGGCGCTTCCCAGCGTTTCCGCGCGGTGTTGATGACGGCGTTCACCTTCATTCTCGGGGTGCTGCCGCTCGTAATGGCCACCGGAGCCGGGGCCGCCAGTCGCCGCGCCATTGGTCATACCGTCTTCTGGGGCATGTTGGCCGCAACGATCCTGGGCATTGTCCTGGTGCCGGCGCTGTACGCCCTGTTCGAATCGTTCCGTTCCAGATCCGGTTCGCTGAAGAACACGACTAAACATCTGTCTGCGCTGTTGATCCTGCTGGCCCTGACGCCCTTTTTCAGCGGCTGCATTTCGGTTGGCCCGGACTATCAGCCGCCGAAGCAGCCGGATCTGGGCGCGACGACCAATCAAACTGTATCCACCGTGGATTGGTGGGAACGGTTCAATGATCCCGAACTGGACCAGCTCGTCGCGGCGGCCCTGAAAAATAACAACGATCTGAAATCCGCCATCGCCCGTGTTCGCGAAGCCCGCGCCCGGCTCAGTATCTCCCGCAGCAACTATGGCCCCTCGGTGGATGCAACCGGCAGCGCAGCCCGCTACGGAACCTCCGACAATGCCGGCGGGGGAGCGGAACAAAGCCTCTTCAACGTCGGTTTCGATGCCATCTGGGAAATCGATCTGTTCGGCGGAACCCGCCGTTCCGTGGAAGCGACAGTCGCCGAATGGGAAGCCCAACAGGCCGACCTGGGCGACGTTCAGATCAGTGTGGCCGCCGAAACAGCCAGCGCCTATCTGGCACTTCGAACCCGCTACCGATTGCTGGCCGTTGCCCGCTCCAGCCTCGCGACCCAGCAGGATACACTGGATCTGTTGAAATCGCGCTATGCCGCCGGACTCAGCAACGAACTGGCCGTCCAGCAGGCGCTGTACAATCTCGAAAGCACCCGCGCATCCATTCCGCCGCTCGAATCCGGAATCGAAGCCAGCCACAATACGCTGGCCGTATTGGTCGGCACGATGCCGGGCCAGATGAACTTTACCGGCGGCGAAACCATTCCCTTTGCTGATTTAAAACTGGAAGGGATTCCGGCCGATCTCCTGCGCCGCCGCCCGGACGTACGGCGGGCCGAGCGCCAGCTGGCCGCCCAGACCGCCCGGATCGGACAGTCGACAGCCGATCTTTATCCGAAGTTCAATCTGGTCGGTTCGATCGGGGTCGAATCGTTTACGGCGCAGAACCTGTTCGAATCCGGCAGCGGCCGCTACAGCATCGGCCCCGGCGTGCGATGGCCCATTTTTCATTCCGGTGCCATTCGCAGCAGCATCAAGGTGCAGGAAGCAAAACAGGAACAGGCCCTCGCAGCCTACGAAGCGACCGTGCTCAATGCCGTGCGCGAAGTGCGCGATGCGCTGACCGATTACCGCACCGAACGCGAACGCCGCGATGCGCTGGTCCGCGCCGTCGCAGCCGCGCAGGCTTCGGAAGAAGTGGCGCGCGACCTGTATAAAAACGGCGTCACCGATTTCAACAACGTGCTCGATTCCCAGCGCTCGCTCTACAACTTTCAGCGCGAGCTGGCCGTGAGTGAAGGCCAGATCAGCAACAACGCCGTGCGCCTCTACAAAGCCCTCGGCGGCGGCTGGGAACCGATGGAGGAATAAGATTGTCGGCCCGCTCGAACGGGCGGGCGCTGAGGCCAGCGCCCCTCCATCAAAATTTCCAAACTTTGGAACAGTTGAACGGGGCTGATTAACGGCCACGAAGAGGCTCATAAGGCACGAAGACTAAAGGTTTTTTTCTTTGTGTAGCCGCCTCATTTTTCGGCGGCGTCTTGTGCCTCTTTGTGGCTAACTCTATTCGCGCGGGTAGGTGCTGGAGACAGCACCCCCGGTGAAAATTGGATCAGTGATCGCGCTTCCAATGATTGGAACTGGAGCGGTGCTGTCCTCAGCGCCTTCCGCTCGAGCGGGCCGCTATCGAGACCGACTACCTCATTCCCTTTGGCTAGCATTCTAGACCTTGTAAAGTTGCACGACTGTCCACAACAGAACTATACCAAAAATGAAAGCCATTATTGATATAACACAGCTATCCGATCTCCCTTCCAACCCAGCCAATAGTCTCATCATCCATTCGTTCATTTATTAACTCCTGTTCCCATATCTATCCAAAGTATCCTGGCGCTCTTATTCATCATCTTTATTATTCCATGTATAATATTTTTGCCATTCGCACCTTCGTTGTGTTGGCCGAAACGTGCGATCTACTCCGAACCCGTCAAGTCCAATCTCTGCATTTTTTCGATCCGTTTTTCTGTCGTTAAAAAGGGGTCAAAAAGCTTATTTCATCATTTTGAGCAAGGGATGATGAAATAATAATTCTGATCCGAAGTTAAAAGGTCAGAGGTTCCGGTATTGACGTTCCTTTCGGTCACTACCGATTTGATCGGTCTCGCTATGCGTCCCCGCCCCCTTTCCTATCTAAATTTCCGTTGTTAAGCCTGCTCGTGCGGGCGGGCGCTGGGGACAGCGCCCCTCCATACACCTTTACGAAAAATGAGGAACCTACCACGCGCTTCGGGAGACCCGCATTTTGCATTAAATAATTTTGCCTACTTTTCCGGATGATTCGATTACGAGCCCGAATCGGCTCCTTTTTTCAGCAGAAGGATGGTAGAAAGGATTCGTATTAAACCTATTCTTCCAAGAATTAAATCAGGACAGAACATATGGAATCCTTTGACATTATTATTATCGGATCGGGCGGCGGCACCAAGATTGCGCGCCCGGCGGCGGATCTCGGCTTTAAAGTGGCGATGATTGAAAAAGAGGCAATGGGCGGCACCTGCCTGAACCGCGGTTGCATTCCTTCCAAAATGGTCATTCATCCGGCGGACCAGATTCACCACATCAAGCATTCCCCGAAAATCAATATCGATGCCGACCTCAATCCGCAGATTCGTTTCAAAGAGATGATTGAGCGGGTGACCGGAACGGTGGACGGCATATCCGACAGCCTGGCCCCGCCCTATGAAGAACACCCCAATATCGAACTTATTTTCGGCGAGGCCGCTTTTAGCGGCAACCATTCGGTAGCCGTCAACGGGCGCGAACTTACGGCAGACCGCATCTTCGTTGCCGTCGGCACCCGCCCGCAGATCCCGAACATCCCGGGGTTGGAAGGTACGCCCTACATGACCAACCGCGAAGCCCTGCGTAATACGGAACTGCCGCCGCGTATGATTGTGATCGGTGCGGGCTACATCGGCTGCGAGCTGGGCCATGCCTACAGCAGCGCCGGAACAGACGTCCATTTTATTGTCCGCAGTGAACTGATCCGGCGCGAAGACCGGGAAATTAAGGCCGAATTCAAAAAGGTATTCTCCGAAAATAACACGCTCCACGAAGGTTATGGTGTTGAACAGGTGGAATACGACGGGTCGGTTTTCTCCGTCACCATAAAACAGAAAAACGGAACGCAGCAAACGCTGCAGGCTGAAGCGCTGTTGGTGGCCACCGGCATCGTCCCCAATACCGATTTCCTGGGATTGGAAAACACGGATATCAAATTAGATGACCACGGCTTTATTTCCGTGGATGGCCAGCTCCAGAGTTCCGTCCCCGGCGTCTACGCCATGGGCGATTGCAACGGAAACTATTTTTTCCGTCACACGGTAAACTGGGAGGGTGAATTTCTGATGCGGGTGCTCTTTGAAGATCCGTCGGATGAAATCCTTAATTATGGTGCAGTGCCGCATGCGGTCTTCACCTATCCGCAGGTGGCGGGCGTTGGAAAAACCGAAGATGAACTGATGGCCGACGGCGCCGATTATGTCCGCGGCTTCTGTCGCTATGAAAACACGGCGATGGGCATGGCGCGCCAGTCCGACCATGGCTTTGTTAAGCTCCTCATCGGCCGGAAAGATAAAAAGATTCTCGGTGCCCACATCATCGGCGACGAAGCCTCCAACATGATTCATATGATTATTGCGCTGATGTATAAAAGCGGGACGCTCGACGATCTGCTCAACATGATCTACATCCACCCCGCCCTGCCCGAAGCGGTCCGCGATGCCGCCCGCGATGCGCGTGCAAAACTTCGTAATGAATAGAAGTGCCCGGATTCCCGGAAAAAGTTTCATCCATAATAAACCTTATTTTAATTCGCTTTTACCCCGATACCGCAGGATATAAGCATCCTCTTCAGGACGAGTTTTTCCAAGAGTTGGAATATTGGCATTCATGCCTTTTCAACCTAATCGACAGGCCGAAATAAGGGAGTCAGGCATGAAATTTAAATACCGTTTACTCATACTCACACCACTGTTGTTTGCTCTGTTGGCACCCTTGAATGCCGGAGCGGCGCAGGATATGTTCCTCGAGATTGCAGGCGTCGAGGGCGAATCGATGGATGACGATCACAGAGATGATATCGACGTCCTGGCCTGGTCCTGGGGCATGTCGCAGTCGGGGACCACCCACGTGAGTGGAGGTGGAGGAGCCGGTAAAGCCAGCTTCCAGGATCTCTCCATCACGAAGTATGTGGATAAATCGACCCCGAAACTCATGACCGCGATCAGCAATGGAGCACATTACCCGGAAGTTATACTGACGATACGCAAGCCAGGCGAAATGCCTCTTGAGTATTACGTCATGACGATGACGGATGTAATTGTCACCGGCCTTTCAACCGGAGGCTCGGGCGGGGAAGACCGCTTAACGGAAAACGTCACCTTCAACTTTGCTCAAGTGGAAGTCGAATATACGCCTCAGGATGAGAGTGGTGCGCCGGAAGCTCCGGTCAAATTCAATTGGGACATTGCCGCGAATACAGCGTTTTGATGCCTCGAGATTCATTGAATCTATCTGCACACCCTATATCAATGCACCACTTGAGTCGTCCCTATGAAACATAAACCTGAACAGCTGTTCCTTTCGTTGCTGACCGGTCTTCTTTTGACCGCGTTAAACGGGTCGGCCGCAGTCGATATGTTTCTCAAAATCGACGACGTCGAAGGGGAATCTCAGGATAAGAGCCATAAAGACGAAATCGATGTTCTGGCCTGGTCCTGGGGCCTGTCACAGTCGGGAACCACCCACGTGGACGGAGACTCGGGAGCCGGAACGGCCAGCTTCCAGGATCTCTCCATCACAAAATATCTCGATAAATCGACGCCCAAATTGATGTCTGCCATCAGCACAGGCAATCATTACGGCTCTGCGGAACTCGTCGTGCGTAAGGCAGGAGCAAGCGCACTTGAATATTACACCATCACCATGACCGATGTGCTGGCCACTTCTCTCACAACCGGCGGCTCAGGCGGAGAAGACCGATTAACGGAAAACCTTGCCCTGAATTTCGGAAAACTGACCATAACCTACATTCAGGTGCTCCATGCCAAGCCTGTGGAATATGATTGGGATATCGCCGCGAATTCCGGAGGAAGCAGCGGTGGCGGAGGAACCACGGACACCGATACTGACGGCGACGGCATGCCCGACACGTTTGAACAACAATACGGCTTAAACGCATTGGTGAAAGACGCAAATCAGGACTTGGATGGGGACACCCTGACCAATCTGGAAGAGTTCTATGTGGGAACCGACCCGTCGAACCAAGACTCCGTCTTTAAATCTACGATATCCTACGAAGCCGATTCCCGGATCGCGACGCTCAGCTGGCCCAGTGTGGCCGGTCTGGACTACCGCGTCATGACGGCCGCCGGTATGACCAACACCTTCCTCTCCATGGGCGTGTACCCTTCCGATGGCAATGGAACCACCTCCATCCTGATCCCCCAGGATGCGGCCACACGGATGTTTCGGATCGAAGCCATCATTCCGTAGTGCTGGATGGTTTCGCTACTACAAAGCCGGCTTAAGCGTCAGCAGCGTGAAACTGACCGTTACCGTGAGCTGATCGAGCTCCATAACATCCTCTTTGGCATCGTCGGAAGAACGCCAGAAAAGCGGCGTCATTCGGATCAGATCAGCAATCTGTTCTTTGCGAAGTACTGCTTCATAACTCACGTGTTCGCGATTTGTTTCGACAAACTGCGGGGCACATTTGGCGGCGGCTTCATCGGCCTTTTCCTTAAAATCACCCGAGGTAAACTGAAGCTGATTGCGCAGCTCGATCAGGTGATTGGGACCCGGCACACCGAGAATCAGCACACCGTCCGATTTCAGAATCCGGCAGAATTCCTCATTATTGCGCGGCGCCAGAATGCTGAGAATGACATCCATCGAATCGTCCGAAATCGGAATTTCGCGCATGCCGTTGGCCACAATCCACGTCGCCTTTTTATGCCGTTTGGCGGCCACCTGCACCGCCTTTTTAGAAATGTCCACGCCGCAAAAACAGCCGTTCAGTTTCTCGCTCAGCGCGCCCAGAATATGGCCTTCGCCGCACCCGCTGTCTAAAACGGAAACCTTTTCCACTGCCTGGAAAACCGGCGATTTTAAAACGATGTCGGTCAGACGATCATAAGCACCGGAATCGAAAAAGCGGCGGCGGGCCATCACCATCTCCGGATCGTCCCCCGGATTTTTTGATTTCCGCTGATGGCTCAGCAGCAGATTAATATAACCTTCTTTGGCGATGTTAAACGGGTGTCCGTTTTCGCAACCGTACATCGTGTCCTGCAACGACAGCGGAGCACCGCAAACCGGACAGCGCAGGAAGGAACCCTTCAGCAGTTCATTTTCAGATTTCAGGTTTCCCATTTCAGGTTTCCTCTCTCTAGCTGGCGCTGATGATACGAATGGCATCGAGACGCAGGCGGGCTTCCGACAACTTACGGTCGATTTTCGTCATGGCTCTGCGCGCATGAACGAGTTCTTCATTCCGAATATTATCATTCACGGTCTTGAGATATTCAAGCCGCTGATAATCCGCCCCCAGCGTTTCCCGCATAGTTTGGCGAGCTTCGGCAATCGCGCCTTCAGCCGCACCTTCAGCAAAATTGCGGGTGGCTTCAATCATGGCCGGAATCATCTGTGTGCGGATGCCTTCATGTTCCAACAGCTTCCAGGGTTCGCCGTCTTTCAGATTCTTCTTCACCGTGGTATTCGCGAGCTGACAGGCGTGGTCGACCGTCACACTCACCGGAGTCGGCGGTAGAAAACGGTCCACATTGAGCGCCGGCGGAGCCACAGTTTCGAGCACGTAAACCGCCTGCAGTTTCAACGGAATCTCCTGCGATGGGTCGACGGCAATCGCGCAACTGCCGCGTTCAGAGCCGAGAATGACTTCGGCGGCTCCGGTCACCATGGGATGATCCCATGTCATGAGAATATTATCCGGACGGAGCAGCGCGTCTTCCCGGCTGAAGGTGACGCGTAGGCCGTCGGGCGGCAGCGGGAACAAATCGTCGAACATTTGGTCGGGCCGAATGTGATAAGAGGTCTCATCGAGTTGCTCGGCGCGCACGCCGTATTGATCGAACAACTGAAGCAGATAGGTCTGCAGTTCGGGCGATGCTTCCACTTCGCTGATTTGCTCCGCCACTTCTTTTCCAATATCCGGACGGTAGGAGGAGAGTTCCAGCAGGCGGTCGCGCCCTTCGGTAATTTCTTTCCGGATTTTTTTGTAATACGTGCGGGTTTCGCTGATGACCTTATTCGTGACCTTTTCCAGTCGGTCGTTAAACCGCTCGAGCATTTCATAGCCGCCAATAACCGGCTCTTCGAAGGCGTTGAGCCCTTCGTGCAACCAGCGCACCACATGTTCTTCGGGCGTGCCTTTCAGATAAGGCACATGAATATGCACATTGCCGCGCTGGCCAATCCGGTCGAGGCGTCCGATACGCTGTTCCAGCAATTCGGGATCGCGCGGCAGGTCGATCAGCACCAAATGCGAAGCCACCTGGAAATTACGGCCTTCGCCCCCCATTTCTGAAACAACCATCACGCGGGCGCCCTCCTCTTCGGCAAACCAGGCGGCTTGGCGGTCGCACTGCACCAACGGCATCTGTTCATGGAAATGGGCCACATCCACACGGGAGCGGCTTTTGATGACGTCGACGATGGCGGCCACTTCAGTACGGGTCCGCCCGATAACGAGCACTTTTTCTTTCGGGTTTCCGATCAGGAAATTGATCAGCCAATTCAGGCGCGGATCGTCCGGCCCCAATAATTCAACGCCTTCCGGCAGGTCGAGCGGAACGGGATCGGGAATACGTGTGGGAAAGCCGGTCATGCAACGGCGGGTGTTGCGGAAGATGACGCGTCCGGGACCGTGGCGATCCAGCTCATCGGCCAGTTGATATTTATCCATCTCATCCAATTGATCGCCTAGTTCGGCGGCCACTTCGGCATATTTCGCGTGTTCTTTCTTGTAGCTTTCGAAATCGGGATAGCGTTGCGGATCGAGCAGTCGCAACCGCGCGAAATGACTCTCCAATCCCATCTGTTCGGGACTGGCGGTCAGCAGCAATAGACGCGGCGTTTTTTCGGCAATACGCTCCACCACATCGTATTCAGGGCTGGTTTCTTCCGGTGACCAATGGAGGTGATGCGCTTCGTCGACAATGAGCAAATCCCACTTGCAGGAGCCGGCCTGTTCGGCACGCGCGGGATTTTCGGTTAGGAATTCAACACTGGTCAGCACCAGCTGGTCGTCGAGAAAAGGATTGGCATCGGGCGCACCGGTTTGAATGCTTTGGCAGCGTTCTTCGTCGTAGATACTGAATGAAAGGTTAAAACGGCGCAGCAGTTCCACAAACCATTGATGAACCAGCGCGTACGGAACGAGAATTAATACGCGTTGGACCACTCCGCATGCCATCAGGCGATGCAGAATGAGACACGCTTCGATGGTTTTTCCCAGGCCCACTTCGTCGGCCAGCAGCACACGCGGAAGTTGTCGGTTACTGACTTCCTGCGCAATATAAAGCTGATGCGGCAGCAGATCCACACGCCCACCCAACAGACCGCGAACGGGCAGGTGGCCATAGTCGTATCGCGCATTCAGCGCGGCAACACGCAGATCAAATAAAGTGTTGCTGTCCACATGCCCCCCAAGCAACCGCGTTTCCGGCCGGTCGAAAGTGGTCATGTCGCTCAAATTGGTTTCAATGAGTTGCGTGCCATCGGCGGCGACATAGGTCAGCAGCCCGGTATCCGGGTCTTCGACAACCGTCTCAACCGTCATCCGGTTGCCGCTCTCGCGTTCGGCAATTTCGTCGCCCGCCGCAAAGCGAACCCGTTTGAGGGGCGCATTGCTTATGGCATAGTGTCTTGTTTCATCAGCGGCATGATAGAGTACGGCCACGGTTCGTGTCGTTACATCGATGACCAACCCCATTCCAAGTTCAGGTTCGGTCTCGCTGATCCAGCGTTGTCCAGGAAAGTAAATATTCATAGGACGACGGAGAGTACGGCATTCACCCGAGCGTGCAACCCTAGAAATAGCTTGAATTTCGGGGCCTATCTTTGCGCATAATATAAGCGAGCAAACGTTCCGCGGATATAACAGCCCTTCTATGGGGGATGTCAACCGGATGGCATATAATTCTTTCGCTAAATCAACTCAAGACTGCCCGGTTGCTTTGAGGTTCCAACCGGTTA
>JARNMJ010000076.1 GCA_029432795.1 Pontiellaceae bacterium B12219 | reverse complement strand
TATCGCTGGGTTGCCAAAGGCAAAGACATCTTGGAAAAAATCAATCGGGCCAGAACGAAGTTAAATAAACCTATTTATGAATCAGGACACTAGTTTATGAACAGTAAGGGCAACATAGTTTTGATCGGAATGCCGGCGAGCGGGAAGAGCACGCTTGGTGTTCAGCTGGCCAAGTGGTTGTCGAAGGGCTTCATGGACACCGACCTGCTGGTGCAGGCCCGTATGGGCAAAAGCATGCAGGCCTACCAGAATGCCAACGGGCTTGAAGCCTATCAGAGGCTCGAATGCGATACCGTGAATTCAGTGGTGTGCGAAAGCTGTGTGATTGCCACCGGCGGCAGTGCGGTCTATTGCGATGGGGCGATGAACCATCTCAAATCCATTGCCCATATTATTTTCCTGGATGTTCCGCTCGGTGAAATCAAACGGCGCATCGGCGATTTTTCACAACGCGGTGTGGTGATTAAAGCCGGAATGACGCTCGATGATTTATACGCAGAACGCCAGCCGCTATATTTAAAATATGCCGATCTCGTGGTCGATTGCGCAGATAAAGCTCCGGACGATGTTCTTCGTGTTATCCGCGAACAGCTCTAAGCGCATATATAATTTTTTCCGAGCCGGAAATTCCGTTTCCGGAGAAAGGCTTCAATCTTCCTGCGTGCCCCGCGGTTTCCAACCATTGGAAGAATAAAGCAGGAATCGGCCGGGGGCGTTTCCGAATGGTGGATGACCGGCGTTCCGCAGTTCAGAACCCGGGCCTTGAGGTCGATATAATGCGTTATTCGTAAACCGCATTTTTTCAGAACCGCTACTCTCTTTCGGGTAACCCTTCCGGCCCCCCAGACGATGATGTTCGGGTGATGCGGATTGTTTTTTTCCAACCATTGGAAAAGGTAGTCGGCCTTCATTCGGTAAAATGCGTCCACACTGTATCGTTCATCGGTGCGCGAAAGCCGGGTCGGCGGATCATTCCAGGTGATGAGTTCCCGCTCCACTTTACCGGCCCTGACTCCGTTGGCCATCCAGCGCAGCCAGAGTTCATAGTCCTCCGGAAACGGGCCGTCGCGATAACCGCCGAATTGTTCAATCAGTTCGCGGCGGAACATCATTGAAGGGTGGGCAAAGGGGGATTCGATAAATCGGTTGAGGGAGATTTCATCCTCACCTGTCAGGGTGTTGATCCAGTCAACATAGGCAGCATAGCCTTTATGCTGCTCCCGATCTCCGCCGAATTCAACCCGGCTTCCCACCATTCCAAGGGCCGGAAACTTTTCGAAATGAGCCACCTGCTCTGCAATGCGGTCCGGATGGCAAAGGTCGTCGGCATCCATTCGGGCAATGCAGTCGCCCTGCGCAGCGTCCAGCCCGTCGTTCAGCGCAGGAACAATTCCACGGTGCGGGCGGTTGATCAGATGAATATCCTTTTGCGCCTGTAGAATGTTTAATGTTTCATCGGTTGAACCGTCATTCACCACAACGATTTCCAACGATCGGAAATGTTGCGCGCGGATACTTTCCAGGGTTTGGAAAACGGACGATTCGGCATTGAAGACCGGCATGACTACTGAAACGTTGATGGAGCTTTTCCCGGGCATTATCTTGAATTCGGATCAGTTGTTTTTTGCACTATGCTGCACATCGATGTGTTGTGACACAATCGGAGCCGGCGGTCCAAACTGGTTATAGATGGCCACATCCGCCGCATCGCGGCCATGGCCGATGGCAACATATCCTCCCGGCAGTTGCGGCTGCGTTGCATCAAAGGTGTACCAGCGGCCGGCCACATAGGCCTCGAACCACGCATGCAACGCCATGGGCCGGAGCCCGTAAAGGTAGCCCACCACCATGCGCGCAGGAATACTGAGGCTGCGGCACAAGGCGATGCCGAGGTGAGCAAAGTCCCGGCACACGCCCCAGCCTCGGTCCGTGATTTCGCTGGCGGATAAATAACTGTCGCTCCCGAACGGTTCAAACCGGATCGTGTTGCGCACCCAGTTCTCAAGGGCTTTAACCTGATCGTATCCGGGGATGCTCTGGCTCGAAATTTCAGCGGCCATCTGGCCGAAGCGTTCGGATTCGCAGTAGCGGCTGGGCAGGAGATACGTCATCACCGCATCCGGCAACTGCCCGATTTCGACATAGGGCGCCCCGGGGGCCTGATCAACATAATCATCGATTTTAACCTCCGCCGAGGTGTTCACGGCAAAGGTGCCGGGCGGGGCAATCAAGCGTTGGCAGAGATTACCGTAGGAGTCGGTGAACTCAAAGGCCGGCACATTGGGTGTAATTTCATATTCCTCGCGAGCGACCCACTGTTGCGCTCCGTTTCGCGGGCGCAGCATCAGTACAAACGGAGTAGGCACTTGAATATCAAAAACCAGATCACACTTTGTTTTAAGCCACATGTGCTACAACCACCAATACTGAGATTGTTGCTGCTGCTGTTGATGCTGAATTTGCTGCTGCGGACGATTTTTCTGAGCCTGAAGAATTTCGCTTTCGGGAATCATGTCGACCTGGGCATGAACGGTGTGCTGTCCACCGCCAAGCAGAACGCCTTTGGCGGGGCTGACATCCTGATAGTCGCGGCCCCATCCGAGCGTAATATATTGTTCGTCGGCAACCTGATTATTGGTGGGATCGAGCTCAAGCCAACCGGCCTGCGGACAATAGACCGATACCCAGGCGTGCGAGGCATCGGCTCCGGCAAGCCGCGGCTGGCCGGGCGGCGGAACGGTTTGAATATAGCCGCTCATATACCGCGCCGCGATGCCCACACTGCGAAGGCAGGAAATCATCAGATGCGCAAAATCCTGGCAGACGCCGCGGCGGTTCTGCAGTACCTCGGTCACCGGCGTGGCGATGGTGGTGGCTTTGGGATCGAATGTGAAATCGGTATCGATACGCGTCATCAATTCCGTGGCGACTGCGTGGACAGTCATGCCCGGCCGGCACGAGGGCAGGGTGTAGGCGCGGGCTTCGTCCAGCGGTTTGGCGTAGAGCGATGGAAAGCTGTACTGATAGGCATCGAGCCCGTTCGGGGTGGTATTTGTCCGCATGATTCGCCGCGCCGTATCCCAGGGGATGCCGGCTTGCGGGGCGATGGGTCGAGGAAGCACTTCAATGATGGATTTTGTCAGTACCTTCATGGCATCGTGCGGTGACTGGATCATAAAAAAGGTGGCAGTGTTCCCAAAATAATCGAGGCGTTCTGTTTGAACAACCGGAGCGGGTTCGATCTCCAGTTCGAATGATTTAATGTTCTGCCATGGCAGTTCGCGCGGTTTAAGATGCAATGTATTATATACAAACGTCACCGGCTGCGTGTAGCGGAATGAGGTCAGATGGCGGAGGTGATATATCATGCTTCGTCTGCCTTTTCATCCCAGATTTCGGACCCGTAAGCGGAGGTCAGTCTGCTCGTGGCATTCACGTGTGCGAGATAGCGGTGTGTGATGTGGTTGCTGAGTTCCTGTACGGATTTACTGATTTCAGTGAGCAGTGTTTTTAAAAGGGTACGGCACCCTTTTGCATCGGTTTGAACAAGCTGATTGAGATCGCAGTTTTCAATGCGTAACACGAGTTCATCCGCCAGTCTCTGCTCGGGAAGCACTTTGTGTTCGGATAACTCCGACAGACTGTGAATATGCCGGCTGATCAGGACCAGCTGATAGGCAATACTTCGCGGATTGCTGTTATCGCACATCAGCAGATCGAGCAAGGGCAGTGCTGCCACATGGCTCTGATAACGCGATCGATAGGTCATTGAACTGTTGGCCACATCAAGAATCGCATCCAAAACAGGTGCTTCAAACGATGCCGGCCGGCTAAGCAGTTCGCAGAGCAGTTGTGCGGTCATGGTTGCCCGCTCCATTCGGAAGCCCATATCCATAAAGCGCCATCCGTATCCGTGGGTCATGCTTTCTGAACTGAGTCCGGAAAAGGCGGCCAGCGGCATGAGCAGGCGATCAAGCATTTCAAGTGCATCCGGCAGGTCGCCATCAGTTGCGGCAGAATGCAGTTCGTCATTCATACGGTCGAGAATGCGCCACGTATCAATGCTGATGCGTTCGCGTACCGTGGAGCCGATATTACAGGCGCTGATGAGAGCGTTGTGCAGATTGCCGGGGAGGGCGCGGTCGAAGATCATATTAAAAATGAGTACTTTCGTTTCGGCCGCCTGTTTGATCGGATCGGTAATCGGACTGGCACCGGATTTTGCAGTAGTCATCTGGGAGAGGGCCCGCAAAAGCTCCGGGAGTTCGGGAGCGCCATCCGGCTGCGTTTCTTCGGTCAGCCGCCGCAGGATTGTGCGGAGCAAACGGGCATCCATATCGGCACGCTGGACATAGCGACCGAGCCAGAAGAGGTTGTCGGCCACACGGCTCGACAAATTGGCATCGCTTCGTGAGGGCTGGATGGCGCTCTCATCGGTTGGAAGCAGGGTAACGTGTTCAACGGTGCCGCGGGCGACCACCCAGGCATCTTTGGAACCGCCGCCGCTTTCCATGCTGACGATAGGCGAGTCGGCCTGTGGTGAGGTGCGAACAAGGCCGCCTGGCATAACCTGATATCCTTTTTCAGTGGCCACGATGAAGGCCCGCAGCATGGTGTTGCGCGGAACGAGCTTGGAATCCTGCCAGCAGGGAGAGGATGACAGCGCAACGCTTTCCTGCGCGATAAACTGTTCCGGTTCTGTCTTAATCCGATCAGCAAGTGCCACGCGGTCGGCGGGCGAGAGTGTGCGGACGAACACCGGATTTTCACGGTGGTCGGAAAAGGCGCGTTTGATTACCCAGCGGTCGAATTGATCCAGCACCTGTCTGCACTCTTTTTCCTGACCGCACCAGAGGGTCGGTGTGGTTTCCAGCAGCGGTTCGGCTCCGACGAGGTTTCGGCAGAGGATCGGAAAGAACGGAAGAAGGGCGGGCGTTTCTGCGAGCCCGCTGCCGAGCGCATTGGCAATGGCCACTTCGCCGTCGATTGCGGCCTGTACGAGTCCCGGAATACCCAGCAGCGAATCACCGGCGAGTTCTAGCGGGTCGCACAGCGAGTCGGCCTGGCGGCGCAGAATGACATCTACTTTGCGCAGGCCGGCAAGCGTTTTAAGAAAGACCTCACTGCCGCGTACGGTCAGGTCGTTTCCGAGGACCAGCGGATAGCCGAGATAGCGGGCAATGTAGGCATGTTCAAAGTAGCTGGAGCTGTGGGAGCCGGGCGTGAGCACAACAATGTGCGGAGAGTTCGTTCGGCCGGAGGCCAGCTGTTCCAGACTCTTGCGCAGGGCGGAAAAAAACGGAGCCAGCCGTTCCACACCGCAATCGCGGTATAACGTTGGAAAAGTTCGCGACAGCACCAGACGGTTTTCCAGGGCGTACCCGGCTCCCGGAGGCGCCTGGGAAAGGTCCTTGACCACACTCCATTTTCCGGATGGTGTACGGGCAAGATCGACCGCGTGCAGTGTGAGGTAATGCCCGTTCGGGGGGGTGATCTGGCAGCAGGGACGAAGGAATTGCGGATTGGAAAAGAGCAATTCACTGGGCAGTATATTATTTTTAAGCAGTGTCTGTTCTGAATAAAGGTCTGCCATTGTCAGGTTGAGCACCTGCATGCGCTGAATCAAGCCGGCCGAAAGTTTCTCCCATTCATCGGGGGCAATCATGAGAGGAACCGGGTCGAGCATCCAAGGGTGGCTGCTGCCCTTATCATCGTCGTAGACATTGAAGGTTACCCCGTTTTCCCGAATGGTTCGCTGCGCACGTTTCCAGCGCGCATCGATATTTATCGCCCCGTAGTTTTCCAATTGGCGGAGCATCGGCTGCCAGTGCGGGCGTATGGCCCCGTCGGGCGCCACCATTTCCGGGTATGCGCCCGGAAGCGGCCGAAAGGAATCGGTCAAGGTACTCATAGATGGGGGCAACCGTTATTAAAGTCTGCGGAGGTCGAGTGTGACGGGCATTTCCGCATTACGGGGAATGCGGCGCATCTGGAACGGTCCGGGCGTATGGCCCAGCGTCCGGAAACGCTCTGCGCGTCGGGTTTCTGCTTCGAGTGCATTGACAGGGAAAATTTCATGGCTCCTTCCGCCGGGATGACTGACATAATAGGTACAGCCTCCAACAGCGCGCGCATTCTGCCTGTCTACCAGATCGAATACAAGCGGCGCATGCACCGGAATTGTGGGATGCAGGCAGCTGGGCGGCTGCCACGCCCGATAGCGGACGCCCGCCACAAAAACACCCGGCTGATCCGTCGCCGTCAGCGGAACTTCAATGCCATTCACTGCAATGGCATGTTTCTGTTCGTTCAGTCCGGTCACTTTAACCTGCAGCCGTTCGAGTGATGAGTCGACATAGCGCGCAGTTCCTCCGCCGCCGGCCTCTTCTCCGAGTACCAGCCACGGTTCAATCGCCTGGCGCAATTCAATGGTGACGCCATCGACCGATACGGTTCCAATGACTGGAAAACGAAATTCAAAGTGGGTGGAGAACCATTCCTGACGGAACGGAAAGTTGGCATCATTGAGGCGCTCAATTACGGTACTGAAATCCTGCTGCACATAGTACGGAAGCATAAAGCGATCGTGCAGGTGAGTCAGCCAGCGGGTCAACGGTTCGTCGTAGGGATTCTCCCAGAAGTCGACAATCAGGGCCCGCAGCAACAGCTGCTGGGTCAGGCTCATGCGGGCATGCGGCGGCATTTCAAACCCACGGAATTCAACGAGGCCAAGCCGGCCGGTGGCGCTGTCGGGGGAATACATTTTATCGATGCAGAATTCCGCGCGGTGCGTGTTGCCGGTCAGGTCGGTCAGCAGGTGGCGGAAAACACGGTCGACCAGCCACGGCGGAATGGACGGATCTTTTGAATTCGGAATCTGCCGAAAGGCCAGTTCCATTTCGTAGGCGGCATCCGGACGACCTTCGTCGACGCGCGGCGCCTGTGATGTCGGCCCGATGAACAACCCGCTGAACAGGTAGCTGAGCGAGGGGTGGTTCATCCAGTAGCCGATCAGCGATTTAAGCAGATCGGGACGGCGGAGGAAGGGCGAGTCGGCGGGGGTTGCTCCGCCGACGACCACATGGTTTCCGCCGCCGGTTCCGGTATGGCGGCCGTCGAGCTGAAATTTGTCGGTACGCAGCAGCCATTCGCGTGCCTCTTCGTAGAGCACGGAGGTGTTATTGATCATTTCGCGCCAGGAATACGCAGGCTGAATATTGACTTCAATCACACCGGGATCGGGGGTGACTTTCATGTATTCAATGCGCGGATCGTGCGGCGGTTCATAGCCTTCAATGAGCACCGGTGTGCCCGTAATTTCGGCGGCGTGTTCAACGGCGGCAACGAGGTCCAGATAATCTTCGATTTTGCTGCACGGCGGGAAGAAAATATAAAGACGCCCTTCGCGGCATTCCACGCACATGGCGGTACGGACCACCCAGGGGGCGGACTCGCCGGGCTGCGGGAGCTGATCGGATGTCTGCTCGTTGTTTTCAAAGATGCCGGCATCGCGGGGGGCATCGCCGCGATTTTGCGGGACCACAATGGCGCGGCGACTGGGCAGCGGCGGGTGGTAGGCCGACGGATCGGAGGGGCTCATCACGGGACGATCTTCTTTTTTGGCCCACGGAAGGCTTTCGAGCGGAAGCCGGAGACCGAGCGGCGAGTCTCCGGGTACGAGATGGAGCTGTTTTCCTCGCAGCATCCAAAGCCCGCTCTGCCAGCCGGAACCGGAACGTTCGAGCGGCAGCACATAGCCGACGGGTGTATTGAGTCCGCGGTTGAAGACTTTCAACAGTTGTTCGCGTTCCTGGGGGTCGTCGAGTTTGCTGTCGAACGGGTCGACGTTGATCGGAAGCTCCCGTTCGCGGAGTGAAAATTTAACCGGATCTTCGAAGGCCGGATTGATGTAGTTGCGGTCAACACCCAGCTGACGGGTGAGTTCTTCGGTCAGTCGGAGCGCGTCTTTATAGGTGTGGCCATATTCCTCATTTTCACTGCCGATGAGTTTGTCGTTGGTCCAGATCGGCTGGCCGTCTTTGCGCCAGTAAAGGCCGAGTGCCCAGCGAGGAAGGGGTTCGCCGGGATACCATTTTCCTTGTCCGTAATGGAGCAGGCCCTGAGGACCGAAACGGGCACGCAGGCGGCGGATCAGTTTTTCGGAAAGCGGCTTTTTTGTGGGGCCGACGGCACCGGTATTCCATTCTTCACCTTCGAGGTCAGTGCCGGAAATGAAGGTCGGCTCTCCACCCATGCTGAGACGGACGTCGCCTTTGATCAGTCGTTCGTCAACGGCATCGCCGAGTTCAACAACAGCCTGCCACTGTCCGTCGGTATAGGGCTTGGTGACGCGGGGATCTTCGTGGATGCGGGTGACGGACATTTCCACATTAAATTCGGTTTTACATTCCGTAATACCGCCTTCGAGCGGCGATGCACCTTTGGCATCGGCAGAAGTGGCGAGCGGAATATGGCCTTCACCGCAGAAGAGCCCGCTGGTGGCGTCGAGCCCGACCCATCCAGCCCCTGGAAGATAGACCTCGCACCAGGCGTGCAGGTCGCAGACATCTTCGCTTACACCGGCCGGAGCGTTTGGGTCGACCGGTTTTTCGTCGGCAGCGAGTTGGATGGAATAGCCGGAAACAAAGCGGGCGGCCAGACCAAGGCGACGGAAAAGATTGACCAGCAGCCATGCAAAATCGCGGCAGCTGCCTTTGCCTTCGCGCAGCGTACGCTCCGGGGTGTAAATGCCGGGATCCATGCGCAGCGTATATTGCAGACTGGCATTGACCTTGGCATTGACCATGGCCAGAAAATCGATACTGCGGATTTCGGTGGTGCGATCGATTGATTCAAGAAATTCCTGAAAGAGCGGTGTCAGGCGCTGTTTGGCAAAATAGGACCGGAGTTCGCGGCGGAGTTTATAGTTATATTCAAAGGGGTAGGTTTCAGCGTCTTCTTCGAGAAAAAAGTCGAAGGGATTAATCGGTTTGAGGTCGGCAACGAGGTCGACTTCCATGCTGAACTTGCGTGTCGGTTCGTTGACCAGTAAACGGGCAAGGTAGTTGTTCTGCGGATCCTGCTGCCAGTTCAGGAAGTGGTCTTCCGGTTCAATTTGTAATGAGTAGCTAACGATCGGCGTGCGACAATGCGGGGTGGGGCGCAGCCGAATGATTTGCGGGCCGAGCTGAGCGAGGCGGTCGTAGTGGTATTCTGTTTTGTGGTGAAGGGCAATGCGTATGGCCATGAGGTTAGGCTCCGGTGGAAAGCGTGGGGTCGGGATTGAAGTGATCGAAGATGGATGAGTTGATGTTGTTCATGTTGAGTTGAAGGTCCTCAATGAACTCATTCAATCCGGTCTCAATAATGGAAGCACCGCTCATCGACTCGAGTTGTTGGCAAAGAGCGGACAGCTTTTTGTGGGGTTCGCCCTGCACATGACCGGTGATCAGGTTCAGGCTCTGCAGTGCGGACTGAAGGCAGAACAAAATGGCGCGTGGAAAGGCCGGGTTGAGAACGATCATGTGGATTACATTATCCCGTTTAATCAACCCGTGGGTCCGGTGATAGGCTTCGCGGGCATCGAGCGAAAGCAGCAGCGCCAGCCATTGCATATCGTCGATAGACGTTTCCAGGTCTGTAAGCTGCGGATGAATATAAAAATATTTTACATGAAGCAGACGCGAGGTTTTGTCGGCCCGTTCCATGAATTCGCCCAGTCGCCAGAAATGGTAACCGCGCCCGCGTTCAATAATCTCCGAAAACATGCCGGAAATCATCATGCACTCGCGCTTAACACGGCGGCAGAGATCGAGAATCTGACTATGAAAAAAATCTTTTTTACGTGCGGCCTCGGGAACCAGTTTCCCGAGATCATTAATCGCCTCGAAAAGTTCAGCCGGCATACTTTCACGCAGCCCTTTGGCGTTATCGCGGGCAGCGCTGAGACAACTCTGAATGGAGTTGATGTATTCCGGGTTAAACATCAGGAAATGCATTACGTTTTCGGCGGTCGGTTCGCCATAACGTGCCTCGAAAATTTTCATATCGCCGGTAATTTCAACAAGCGGACTCCACTGTTCATGCCCTCCCTGCTGAAGGTCAAGGTTGAGGTGGTAGCTCACTTCCAGAAAGCGCGCAGTGTTGGCCGCCCGCTCGATATAGCGACTCATCCACATGATCTGGTCTGCAACACGGCTTAACATTAGATTTCCTCCAGTTCGGGGGTGCGGTCGACGACCCAGGTGTCTTTGGTGCCGCCGCCTTGCGACGAATTCACCACCAGTGAACCTTTCTTCAGTGCCACGCGGGTGAGGCCTCCCGGCAATACATAGGAATCATCGCCGCTATGCAGAATGTAGGGCCGCAGGTCGACGTGGCGGCCCTCAAAGTGATTGTTCACCAGAACCGGAGCCCGGGAAAGCGCAAGGGTTGGCTGGGAAATATAGTTGCGGGGATTGGCTCGGAGCGCTTTTGCAAATATTTCGCGTTCTTTTTTGGTTGAAGCCGGACCGATCAACATACCGTAGCCGCCGGATTCACTGGCGGGTTTTACCACCAGTTTTTCGAGGTTATCGAGGGTATATTCCAATGCTTCCTCTTCGATGCAGAGATGCGTCGGCACATTGGGCAGCAACGGTTCTTCTCCAAGATAATAGCGAATCATGTCGGGTACAAAGGCGTAGACCACTTTATCGTCCGCCACGCCGGTTCCCGGCGCATTGGCAAGTGTCAGATGTCCTTCTCGGAAGGCTTTCATCATGCCTTTGCAGCCCAGGGTAGAGTCGGCGCGGAATACTTCCGGATCCAGAAAATCGTCGTCAACGCGACGGTAAATGACATCGATACGCTGCAGGCCGTCAACTGTTCGTGCGCAGACATATTTCCCGTCGTAGACCAGATCGCGGCCTTCAACAAGCAGGGCGCCCATTTGGCGGGCGAGAAAGGTATGCTCGAAGTAAGCCGAGTTATAGACGCCCGGCGTTAAAACGGCCACATTCGGTTTTTCAATGCCCTCCGGTGCGAGCTTGTGCAGCATTTTCATAAACTGAATGGGGTAGTCGACCACGCGTCGTACGCCGCTTTTATGGAAGACTTCCGGGAAATTACGCTTCATCAGGGTGCGGTCGAGCAGAACATAGGAAACCCCGGAGGGAACCCGCAGATTATCTTCAAGAACGAAGAAGGTTCCGTTTTCATCCCGGACCAGGTCGGTTCCGGTCACATGGGCCCAGACGCCGCCGGGTGGATTCAGATCCTGACATTGGGGGAGGTATCCTTTCGAGGAAGTAAATACCCATTCCGGAATGACCCCGTCTTTGATAATTTCACGTTTGTGGTAGATATCGTCAATAAAGCGGTTTACGGCTTTGATTCGCTGCTTCAGTCCCGCTTCGACCGGATCCCATTCCTGACCATCAATGATGCGCGGGACAATATCGAAGGGGATAGCGCGTTCGGTTCCTTCGTTCGAACCGTACACATTGAAGGTGATCCCCATGCTCAGCATCGCGCGTTCGCTGGCTTCCTGCCGTCTTCGTAAATCGCCTTTCGGCAATTTTTCAATTGCAGCTATCAGTAATCTGGAGCAATCGCGTGCCTGTCCCGCGTTGTCAAAAAGCTCATCAAAGAAACCGCCCGTGTCATATCCTTCAAACGTCATTACATCCCCTCAACCAAATTTAGGTAGCTTAATGCACCAACTGTGCCATCCGATGTTCCCCTCAACGGGGCGGTTTGTTGTGAAACATTCTAAGTGCTACGCTTTAAAGGGAAAAGAAAATCCGAACCTTGATTTTATTCTTTTTCAGCAAACAATTATTATAACAAATATGAATTCATATTTTAAAATATATACATATTTGTGTTTTTAGTGTTGGGCTTATGTTGCGGACAATGGATCTGGATCGGTCAGCTTTTTCGAACACATTGTGTTTTTTTTGTATTCAACTATCGGGCTGTCCCATCTTGTGATGAGTAAAATCAGCTATACCATATAATGTGGTAGTTTGTTTTGCTTTGGATTTGTTGCCGAGCGTCGCCGCCCGAAACCGAGGAGGTGAACGCCTGCAGAATTCGTGTGCGTTGATCCAAAACATGCCTGTCTGTATTTTTTGTAAACATATCCTGTAAAGCCGGTTAAAATCAGTACGAAATTTATCGCATTAGACTTTTTTTCATTTTTTCCTTCATGTGATGTAACTCGCTATATATTGTACGAATGTTTCAGGGAGGATACAACATGTGGTGCATCATATCAGGTGTTTCCTTTCCGTTTTTCTATCCAAAACCACAACGGATGCAGTAATGCAAAGGGGGCCTGCTATGGGCATAAAAGTTAAGAAACGCGATTTCGCGACGGTCGAATACGACGAAGCAAAAATCTACAAGGCCATCGAAAAAGCACTGAAAAGTTCAGTTCAGCATGATGATGGTGTACCACAACATCTAGTAACCATCGTTCGGGACATTACTTCCAAACTGGACAATATTATCAAGGGATACGAACGTCGCGGCAGTAAAGAAATCGACGTTGAACACATTCAGGATCTGGTTGAGCAGCAGCTTATGGGAGCCGGACTTTATGATGTGGCCAAGGCCTACATTCTCTACCGCGAAGAGCATAAACAGGCCCGTAATCAACGGTTGCGTCCCGATGCATCCGCCATTCAGGATTATATGCTGGCGAGTCGCTATGCCCGTTTTCTTCCGGAACTTGGACGGCGCGAAACGTATGCGGAAGCCGTCGGCCGGGTTCGCGATATGCATTTGCGTCAATTTCCGGCTGCGGAAGAAGATATTCGCTGGGCGTTTGATCAGGTGCTTGAAAAGCGCTGTCTGCCTTCCATGCGTTCGATGCAGTTCGGCGGAAAGGCCATCGAAACCAACCATGCCCGCATGTACAACTGCACCTTCGGCATTTGCGACCGTCCTGAATTTTTTGCAGAAGGGCTGTTTCTGTTGCTGTGCGGAACCGGCGTCGGCTTCAGTGTTGAGTTTGAACATGTTGAAAAACTTCCGGCTTTGGCACCGACCATTGATGAAGGCTCGGTGGTTCACTTCAATATTCCCGACACCATTGAAGGGTGGGCGGATGCCATGCAGGCTTTGATGGACAGTTACATCAACGGCTATCTGGTTGAATTCAACTATTCTGCAATCCGTCCGCGTGGAGCTCCGCTGAGCACCTCCGGAGGTCGCGCACCGGGTCATGTTCCGCTGCGCCGTGCACTGGAGCGCGCCCGCGTTATTCTTGATAGTGCCATCGGCCGCAAACTGAAACCGATTGAAGCGTACGATATTATGATGCACGCGGCAGATGCTGTGATTGCCGGTGGTGTTCGCCGTTCGGCCACGATCTGTCTTTTCTCGGCGGATGACGGGGAAATGATGAATGCCAAGCGTGGAAACTGGTTTGAAACGAATCCGCAGCGCGGCCGTTCGAACAATTCCGTGAAGCTGATTCGCAACGAAACTTCCAAAGCCCAGTTCCTCCGTATTTTCCAGAAGCAGAAAGAGTGGGGCGAGCCGGGATTCTATTTCGCCAATGATTTGTCGCATGGCTGCAACCCCTGTTGCGAAATCGGTTTGAATCCGCATCTCGAAGTCACGGATGCCGACGGTAATGTGACGGTTGAGTCCGGTTGGCAGTTCTGCAACCTGACCGAAATCAACGGTGCGAAACTTCTGAGTGAAGAGGATTTCCGCATTGCGGTTCGGGCAGCCACGATTATCGGTTCGCTACAGGCGGCCTATACCACCTTCCCGTATCTGGGTGAAACCACGGAAAAGCTCTGCCGTCGTGAAGCGCTGCTGGGGGTTTCCATTACGGGAATGATGGATTCGCCGGCGATTACACTGGATCCCGTTCTTCAGCAGAAAATGGCAAAGTATGCGATTGAGGTGAACCGCGAAATTACACTGAAAATCGGTTCCGAACCGGCAGCCCGTCTGACCTGTGTGAAACCGGCCGGCTCCACTTCGCTGCTGCTGGGTACGGCCTCCGGAATTCACCCGCGCCATGCCCGCCGCTATTTCCGCCGGGCGCAGGCCAATAAGACGGATCCGGTTTACAAACATTTCAATGAGACCAACCCGCACATGTGCGAAGAGTCCGTCTGGAGCGCCAATAAAACCGACGATGTCATCACATTCTGTGTTGAAGCCCCGGAAGAAGCGATTCTGCGCAGCGAGATGTCGGCCATGGATCTGTTGAAGCACGTGCACTCGACCCAGCAGAATTGGGTTGTTCCCGGCACCGCCCGTCCGGAATTAAACCCCGGTCTGTATCACAATGTATCCAATACGCTGACGGTTCGGGATGACGAATGGGATGCGGTTTCGGATTACATCTGGGAAAACAGGGCTGATTTTACCGGCATCAGCATGCTGGCTGCCGCCGGTGACAAGATGTATCAGCAGGCACCGCACGAAGAAGTGGTTACGGCTCAGGATGAAACGCTCTGGAATGAGCTGATCTCCAAGTTTAAGTCGGTTGACTATACGCTCATGGAAGAAGAGGAAGATGTGACAAACCTGCAGGGCGAAATTGCCTGTGCGGGCGGTTCCTGCGAACTCGTTTAATTTTTCCATCCAACAACAGAAGCGCGCTCCCGAATTCGGAAGCGCGTTTTTTTTATTTTCCAATCCTTGGAAAAAACGCGGCGTTAAAAGTTCCAGCCACTGGAAACTTTCTGCTAGGTTTCCAAACTTTGGAACGCAGAAAGGATTTTAGAATGAATAAAGCTGATTTGATTGTAGCGCTGGACGTGCCGAATGTTGAGGCCATGGAAGCCAAACTGCAGGAACTGCCTGATTTTATCGAGTGGTATAAAGTGGGGCTTGAACTCTTTTGCGCCGAAGGGCCGGCGGTTTTGGAGCCGCTGAAAAAACGGGGCAAGAAAATCTTTCTTGATCTCAAATTGCACGATATTCCGCAAACCGTAGCCAATGCTGTTAAAACCGCAGCGAGCCACGGGGTTAATCTGATGACGGTGCACGCCATCGGCGGACGCGCAATGCTGGAAGCGGCTGCCGCGGCAGCTGCGGCCTGCGACAACCCGCCCAAAATTGTCGCGGTCACAACACTGACCAGTCTGAGTGCAGATGATTTTAAGGATCTGGGAATTGATCGTACGGTTTCCGAACAGGCGGTTGCTCTCGGCCATCTGGCCATCTCTTCCGGAATTGACGGAATGGTGACCAGTGCGCACGAAGCCAAAGCGCTGCGCGAAGCATTTCCGGATGCCATTCTGGTGACGCCCGGTATCCGGATGCCGGATGGCGATGTGGGCGATCAGAAACGGGTGGCCTCGCCATCGTTCGCCGTGGAGCAGGGAGCAACGCATCTGGTGATTGGCCGCCCGATCATGCAGGCCGAAGATCCGACTGCCGCTGCGACAGCGATGCTCGAAGATATGAACAAGTAGGGGAAACACACCATGAGCAAACCAAAGGTTTTGATTATTACGGGATACGGGGTGAACTGCGAAGCAGAGTCGGCCCATGCATGGACACTGGCCGGTGCTGAACCGAAGCTGGTGCATCTGAACGATCTGCTGGACCATCCGGATCAGCTGGACGAATTTCAGGCGATGATGTTTATCGGTGGATTTTCCTATGGCGACCACATGACCAGCGGTCATGTTTTTGCGTTGCGGGTGAAACATCACATGCAGGCGCAGCTTCAGAAATTTATCGACGACGGAAAGTTGATCATGGGAATCTGCAACGGTTTCCAGGTGATGACCAAAATGGGGCTTCTTCCGGGGCTGGACGGGGCCTATTTTGAGCCGACGGTTTCGCTGATGCAGAACGATTGCGGTACGTTCCAGAATTTCTGGTGTGATATCCGGTTCGAGGAACATTCGCCGTGTGTATTCACAAAAGGTCTGGGAACGCTTCCGCTGCCGATCCGCCATGGTGAAGGTAAATTTTTCACGCTGGATAAGGCCCTGCTGGAAAAACTCGAAGCGGCGGGCTGTGCCGCGGCGCGTTATGTGGATGCCGACAACCAGCCGACGCAGGAATTTCCGGCCAATCCGAACGGGTCGTTGAATGCGATTGCCGGGTTGACCGATCCGACGGGGCGCATTTTCGGCATGATGCCGCATCCGGAAGCCTATCTCTTTCCGGAAAATCATCCGAACTGGGATCAGCAGAAGCTCGAGGGCACATTGCCGGAGCAGGGGCTTGGACTGAAGCTTTTCCAGAATGCGGTGAATTTTATCAACGGCAACTAGTGTGTTGAGCCGTAAATAGATTTACATTACAAAAAGTTATGGTATGATGGTTTGCATGGGTAGACCAATTCTTCAAATAGAAATCAAT